>JAQYDN010000023.1 GCA_028724185.1 Bacillota bacterium | reverse complement strand
GGAGATACCTTCTTCGTCAAAGGCGTCCTCGGGCGTGATCTCCTCCGGCTCATCCGGCATAACTTCGGTATCTTCGACGGCCTCTTCGGAGATACCTTCTTCGTCAAAGGCGTCCTCGGGCGTGATCTCCTCCGGCTCATCCGGCATAACTTCGGTATCTTCGACGGCCTCTTCGGAGATACCTTCTTCGTCAAAGGCGTCCTCGGGTGTGATCTCCTCCTCCGGCTCGATTCCGGCACCTGCATCCGACGATTCGTCGACATCTTTTGTCTCGTCTGCCGTCGACACGCGATTTTGAGAGTCCTGTTCTTCCTCGCTCTTTTTAGCGAATTTCTTTTTTATCCATTCCAACATGGTCCTCGACCTCCTCCAATTCCAGAAATAAAATACGCGAAATACCTTTTTCTTCCATCGTCACACCGTAAATTTCATTGGCCATTTCCATCGTCTGTTTTCTATGTGTAATCATTATAAACTGCATATCTTCAATGTTCTTGACGTAATTGGAATACCTGCGGATATTCGCATCGTCGAGCGCCGCGTCGATTTCATCGACGATGCAAAAAGGCGATTGGCGCATCTTAAGCAGCGCAAACAACAGCGCTACAGCCGTCATCGATCGCTCGCCGCCGGACAATAAGCTGAGCGATTGCAATTTTTTTCCGGGCGGTCTCGCCGATATTAAGATGCCCGCTTCCAAAATATCGCCCTCTTCCCACGCGAGAGATGCCTCGCCGCCTTGGAAGAGTTCCTTGAAGATGTCGTTAAAATATCCGTTGATCAGGATGAGCGCCTCATCTAACTGCTCGCGCATATTCTTATCGAGCTCTTTAATCATCTTCTTGAGCTTGTCCTTTGAAAGGAACAAGTCCTCTCTCTGCGTCGACAAAAACGTCACGCGCTCGTTCCACGCGTCGTACTGTTCCAACGTATCCGCATCGACGGGACCTATGCGATCGATCTCATTTACAATCTTTCGTCGATCGCGCCTGAGCGCTCCGATCGACGTCTCCTCGAGTATGTCTTCCTCTTCCGGGACCGTAAGTTCTTCTAATCGCTCGGAGGCATCGTCGTAGGAAGCTTCGGCTTCCTCCCATTCGCCGTTTAGCCTAACCAATTCCTTTTCCTCGGAAAAAACGGCGTCGCGTATCGCATCGACGTTCGCCTTCAATTGTTTCAGATGGTCGCGTTTCGACGCGTACGATTTACGAAGCGTCCTCAGGTCGTCCTCGATATGCGTCTCGGCCTCGCGCAACGTTTGAACGTCGGGTTCTTTTAACGCCAACAAATGTTCAATCTCTTCGAGTTCCTTCCGTGCGCTTCGACGTTCCGCTTCGGACTCTTCCGCCGCCTGTTCGAGCGTCTCGATGTCCTTCTCGGACTGATTCCGCTTAAGCGTCGCTTCGCGCACGTCGGCGACGAGTTTTTGTTTGGCGAGTCTCTCCTCCGACACCCGATCGCGTAAAATTTCCAGTTCCGTTCGCAGGCGCTCCGACGTCTCATCATCGTCGCCCGAAAGCGCCTGCAGCGAGGCGTCGACTTGGTCGATGGCGCGCGATATCTCCTCGCACTCCGCCCTGTCCTTTTTGACGGACGCCGTCTCCTTTTGCATCTCCGCATCCAACGCGTCGCGCTGCTCGATCAAATGGTCTCGCGCAGCTCCCAGTCGCTTAAGTGTCTCGCCTATCTTTTCGACGTCTTCGTCCACGCGTCGGTATTCTTCGGCGACCGCCTTCGAAGACAATTCGCACGCACGCAGCTTTTCCTCGACACCTCGACGCGCCTCGTTCAGTTGCTCCAACTGTTCGCGCGCCTCGTTTAATTCGGTCGTCTTCTTTTTAATGCCGGCCTCGCGATTATAGAGCTCCAAATTATGATTCTTCGATTGGCCGCCCGTCACCGCCCCGCCGGTTTGAAATACATCGCCCGCCTTCGTGACCACGCGATAACGGTGCTCGAGGTCTCGGGACAACTGCTTTCCGTCCTCCGCGCGCTCTACGAGAAGGACCCTGCCGAGGAGATGCTCCGCCACGACGCGCAAGTCCCCCTCGCAGCGCACACACTCCGAGGCGACGCGGTAGGGAACGCGCGTCTTTCGCGAAAGATTCGCCTCGACCGAACGAGGGCGCAGGCTGTTGATCGGGAGGAAGGTCATTCGACCGATTTTCTTCTTCTTTAAATACGACAGGATCTCTCCGATACGGGAATCATCTTTCAATATAATATTTTGACCGCTGTAACCGAGCGCCGTCGATACCGCGAGCGCGTATTCCTTTTCGATTTGAAACGCGTCGGCGACGGGACCGATCACGGTATTCGAAAAACCTTCGCTCTCATACGATTTCAAAAATTGCTTGACGGCGTATTGAAATCCCTCGTGGGTATCCTTTAGCCGCATCAGATACTCTTTTTCTCTGCCTAGCGACTCGATTTGAACTTTTAGGGGCATTTCTCGCTCTTCAAATCGCTTTAAATCGTCCTTTAGCGCCTCCCACAACTGTTGCGCGTCCCGGAGCGTCTCGGTCAGCTCGTCGGCGCGACGACCGATTTCTTCTTCCTTTGCCGCATATTCCTCAAGCGATGTCGAAATCTCCTCTTCCTCTTTCCTTATCTGTTCGCGGCGCGCACTCAGACGTTTCAAACGCTCCTCTTTTTCTTCGATCAGGTACGAGAGCGCCTGCCGTCTGGATTCGGCGCTATGTTTTTCGTCATTTAGGCGCTCGGCCTCCTCCTTGCGGCTCTTTATTCCTAAATTTTCTCGCTGAAATGTCGCCTTCATCTCCTCGAGAGACGACTCCAACTGCGCGACATCCGACGACTTTGCGCGCAACTTCTCATCTGCCCCGGCAATTTCCCCTTCCAGGCGGGCGAGCGCGTCCCTTGCGATTTCTATATCGCGCGAAAGACTTCGCTCTCGCGCATCGGACTGTTCCAGACGCTTTAAAAGCGCCGTCTTCTGCTCCCTCTTCGAGCGAATGAGTGCGGCTAACTGCTCTTTCTCCCGGACGACGTCGACCATCTTATTTCGAAGACTCGTCTCGTCTCCGTCGAATGTATCCAACTCTCTCTCGAGCGCCTCGCGTTCTCCGTCTTTTTTACGGAACATCTCATTTTTCTCGTCGCGACTCTTTTGGACTTCCTCGCGCTTGGTCGAGACCGCGTCCCGCTTTTCTTTAAATAACGCGATTTCTCTCTTCGCCAAGGCGTAGCTATAGATATTTTCTTTCTTCTGAAGTTCCTCGAGCTTTAAGGCCTTCTCCCGACGACCCTCCATCTCCTCGGAACGGTTCAACAGTTCGAAGTAAATGTCGTCGATGCGGTCGATATGTTCCGTCGTCTTCGCCAAATTTCGAACGGTCTCTTCCTTCTTCAGCTTGTACTTCGAAATGCCCGCGGCCTCTTCGAAGGCGTTGCGGCGATCTTGCGGTCTGGTCGATAAGATCTCGTCGATCTGCCCTTGACCGATAAACGAATACCCGTTCTTGCCGATCCCCGTGTCCAGAAAAATTTCGCGCACATCTTTTTGACGTACCCGTTTTTTATTGATGGCGTATTGACTTTCTCCCGAACGGAAATACTTTCTGGAAATCGAAAGTTCTTCATAGGGTAAATCAAAAAAGCCGTCCTTATTGTCGAAAGTAAGAACGACTTCCGCATAATTGACCCCCTGATGGCGATCCGTCCCGCTAAAGATGACATCCTCCATCTTACTTCCGCGCAGCTGTTTCACACTCGATTCGCCGAGCGCCCACATAATCGCATCGACGATGTTGCTCTTGCCGCTTCCGTTCGGCCCCACAATCGCCGTAATCTCCTCTGAGAACCGAATTCGCGTACGCTTGGCAAACGATTTAAAGCCGTATAATTCCATTTCTATTAAGTGCATATTCGAATCAACCTTCTATGCGTGTACGACGCATGTGCCGTCCGTCACGCGAAATACAATAGGACCGTAGGCCCTTTCGAGAGACTTGCGCCCGACCCCGTAAGGACCCGCGACGCGGTTAATTTGCGCGGCGGATCCTTCGATCGAGCGCACCGTCGGGTACGTCCTCAAGATCTTCTCGACGGTCCGCTTCGATTCGGCGAACTCGCGGAAGTTATCGTGGTATGGACCCGCTACATAGGCGCTCCTTTCCATATAGGGAAGCCCTACGCGAATGACGGGAACCTCCGCTTCTTCGTAAAGGTCCAGCAGGCGCGCACAGCGTCTAATCGCCTCCGACAACGAGAGCGGACGATACCTCCCCTCCCGATATAGACGATACAGTTCCGTATGGCGAAAGACAATCGTCGCATAAATTCTCACAAAATCAGCGCGCTCGGCCATCCACTCTGCCGTCGCGATATCTTTATTCGACGAGTCCTCGGGAAGGCCGATCATTTGCTGAAGGCCGATCGAAAAACCGGCCTCCCTTGCGCGTTCGACCGTCTCCTCCATCACTCGAGGCGTGAGCCCGCGCCCCGCCGATCGCAGGACGGCCTCGTCCATGGACTGAATCCCGAACTCGATCGTTCGAACCCCCGCCTCGTACAGGCGCGAAAAATCCTCCGCGTCCAGTTTCTCCGGCCGCGTCGAGATCCGTATCGAGGAAACCTCTCCCGCGTCGATAAAGGGCTTCACCGCACGCAAGAGTTCCCCTCGACGTTCCTCGGGAAGCATCGTAAACGTCCCGCCGTAAAAGGCGACTTCGGGCGATTGTGTCCCCGCTTTTCGGAGCGCCTCCCTTATTTCCGCCTCGACGTCGTCTCCCGAAATAAACGACGGCGCGCCGGTGATCTGATTTTGATCGCAGTAAATACACCGCACCGGACAGCCGAAAAACGGGATAAAAATGGGGATGATATTACGCTTGGCCATGGTCCAATCTCCGGAGCAAGTGCTTCGCCGCGTCGTTCTCGGCCCGCTTCTTATTTCTTCCCCGTCCCGTCGCACATTTCTTCTCGGACACGTAGACGCTCGCCTCGAAGCGATCCTCATCGCCCAGTGCGTGGGGATTGATCTCGCGGGTCGTATACGACAAGACATTATCTCGATATTCCTTTTGCAACGTCTCCTGCAGCTTCGACTTATAATCCATTTCCATGAGGATATCGCTGTGAATCAGCGTGCGAACGACGAAATCTCGCGCCTCGTCAAGGCCTGCATCCAGATAAATCGCCGCGACGAGCGCCTCGTACAGGTCGTCGCTGTGCATATTAAATTTCTCATCCTCTTTCAATTCTCTTCCCATTAAGAGAAATTGATTGAGCGACAGCGCCTCCGCTGCCTGCTTTAGCGCCTTTCCGCACACCAGCGCGGCGCGACGTTTCGTGAGCGTTCCCTCGTCTTCCGAGTCGAGCCGAAACAAATAGTCCCCTACGATGAAATTAATGAGACTGTCGCCTAAAAACTCGAGCCGCTCGTACGATTCCACGTGTTTCTCGCGCGCAAAAGTCTTATGTGTAAACGCCTTCGCCAAGAGCGACGTGTCCTTAAAGCGAACGCCGATAATGTCTTGCAGTCGCGACCAATCCACTACTGATCATACTCCTCGGCCAGTTCCAATACATCACCGATCGTATGAAGGTCTTCCAACTTGTCTTCGTCGAGTTCGATCTCGAACTCGTCTTCGATACTCATAATCAACTCTACGAGTTCGATCGAATCCATATTCAAGTCGTCGACGAAGTTCATCTTCGGATCGAGATCTTCAACGTCCCGATTTACTTGTTCGGAAATAATTTGCAATATTCTATCTCTCATAATCACTACCTCCACTCCCTACATCGTCTGAACCATCTTAACTAAACGCTCGGTCGCCGCCACGATCGCCTGTTCGTCCGACGAACCGTGCACTTTAAATACCGGTTTTTCAAGCCCCAATAATGGCACACCCCCGTAGCGTTGATAGTCCAATTGACCGAGCATGTTTCGCATGATATCCACAATTTGTCGCTTGACATCCGAGGGCATGTCGCCCGCGAGCTGCGTCTTGATCGATTCCTGGACGTAACCGATGACGCCCTCCATGCCCTTCAACAAAATATTGCCCGAAAATCCGTCGCTTACGATGACATCCGGACTCTTAAACAAGACGTCGCGCGCCTCCACATTGCCCACGAAATTCGGCATAGACTCCTTAAACAATTCGTACGCTTCCTTAACTTGTCTGTTGCCCTTGCCCTCTTCCGTTCCTATATTCAATAAAGAAACCGTCGGGTCTTCGACGCCTTCGACGCGCCTTAAATAATCACGTCCCATATGACCGAAACTCAAGAGCGTCGACGGATCCACGTCCACGTTGGCGCCGACGTCGAGCAGCAGCTTCGTTTGAGAACCCACCTTTAATATGACGGGAAGCGCCGCGCGTTCGACGCCTTCCTTTCGCTTAACGATAAACATTCCGCCCGCGAGCAGCGCGCCCGTACTGCCCGCGCTGACGACGCCGTCGACCTCTCCTTTTTTCAGGTCGGCGAGCGCGCGGACGATGGCGCTGTCTTTCTTCCTTCGAATGGCGACGACGGGGCTTTCCTCCTGAAGAATCGACTCGCTGCAGTGGACGATGTGCTCCGGATCGACCCCGTCGATTTCGATCAACGCGTCGCGATCTCCGTAAAAGACCGGTTCGATATCCTCCGTCTTCGCCTTTAAAGCGCCTCTTACAATCGCATGCGGCGCATGGTCGCCGCCTTGACAATCATATGCTATTTTCATAACTTTCCCCTTTATATAAAGACATTCATTCGTTCGATACGTTCGTTTTCTATCTTCCTTATTGTAATATAAACCGTCGAATCTCTTCAACTTTCCGTGCTTAAAATACCCTTACTACAAACTCTGTACCTATATATCACTATATCATAAGACCTTCTGTAAACGACTCCGTTATATATCTTCATATCAATCTCTTTTATACGTTGTTGTAGTAAAAAAATATTGATACCTTTCGCTAATTCTTTACGGTAACCTGATATACTGAGATTGTAGAAGAACCTCCCGATGCTATTGAAAGGATGACATATGAAAAAAGTTAAGTTATGGATCGGTATACTTATATTGCTGTCTATTTCCATCCCGGCATATGCTCAAAAACCCGTTCAATTATGGGTCGACGGCGACTATGTCAATTCGGATGTACCACCCATTATTCAAAACAATCGCACATTAGTTCCCATCCGCTTTATTTCCGAAGAACTCGGCTATAAAGTTACGTGGGATGATAGAGATCGAACTATTTCGATCACTTCAAAAACTTCATCTAGCGATAATGTATTGCTTGCCGTCGGTAGCCGCGACGCCCTCGTAAAAGGAAGTAACAAAAAAATGGACACGCCAGCACGAATTATTAACAATAGAACATTCGTGCCATTACGTTTTATCGCAGAAGCATTTAGCCAACAAGTTGACTGGGACTCGATAAACCGCACGGTGATTATAGGAGAAGGATATACCGCACCCAAAGTCATTGTTCCGCCGGGAACGATCGTCCCCGAATATTTATACGATGGCAAACTCTCTGCACTCCCCTTGTCAAAGCAAATGGAATTTGAGCTGGCAAACAGCGAGCGAGACTCTAAATACTTTATCGGTTATAGCAACAAAGATGTCGAAGCGGCCATCGTATGGTTGACGATGTTCAATATTCAAACACACTATGCGTACGTAAGTGGGGCAGGCGAGGCCTCCCTTGAAAATGGAGCGATCGCCCGAACAATTCAATTTAAAGGTTCACCGATAAATACATATTCCGAAGATAGTTTAACATGGCCTCGACACGTCACTAGCTTGTATAACGATACCTTTTCAGCCAATATGACGACAATAGACTACGCCCCTAATTACGACGGCACCATTACAGTTTACTACCCTCCGACTCGATGGATGTGTAATCCCGAAGAATGTGCAGAACTGGAGCGTAGAGCTCTCTCTAAAGCAAGGATTGTCGAGCTGGATAAAGTTAAAAAAGAAGATCTACAACCTATTTTATCAAGCATCTCACATGAATAGCAGCATCCAGCAGCCAAACTTAATATTCTAATTATTTTAAGGGAGCCGAATTCGACTCCCTTTTACTATTGCATAAGATTATTATGAAATAAAGTCATAAAAAAACGACACTCTAGAAAGTGTCTAAAGTGTCGTTTAAGCTCGACTGTGCAATTTCAATACTGTTTGCCAGTGAGATCGTCTTGGTGCAGGAAAGAGGACTTGAACCCCCACGTCAAAGACACTAGATCCTAAGTCTAGCGCGTCTGCCAATTCCGCCATTCCTGCTTACTCGCTTAAGCGAGTTAAATCCTAGTGGATTATGGGGTGGATAGTGGGAATCGAACCCACGATCTCCAGGACCACAATCTGGCGCCTTAACCTACTAGGCCATACCCACCACAAAAATGACGATGGATATATATTAACATCATTTTAAGACATTGTCAAATGTTTTTATTTCAATTCCAAGGAGTCGATAAACGCGCGCAGCGCCCGCCCTCTGTGGCTGATTTTATTTTTTTCTTCCTCCGTCATTTCGGCAAAGGTCTCGTCGTAGCCTTCGGGGACAAAAAGCGGATCGTAGCCGAAGCCGTTCTCTCCCTTTTCGCCCATTAAAATTTGTCCCGGGCATACGCCTTCCACCGTATAGACGGCATCTCCTCGCTTAACCGCGATAACCGTCTTAAAGTAGGCGGACCGGTCGATGGTATCTTCCATCTCTTTCAATAACAGCGCCCGATTGGCCGCATCGTCGTGTTCTTCACCCGCATAGCGCGCGGAGTGCACGCCGGGGCGACCGTCCAGCGCATTGACGAACAACCCCGTATCGTCGCCGATGACGACGTCTCCCTCGTCCCCTTCGATGGATTCGACCTTGATTAAGGCGTTTTCTTCGAGCGTCTCGCCGTCCTCGATCGGGTGCACGTCGCCGTAACCCGCGTCGCTCTTGGTCAATAACTCGACGTCGTCGCCGAGCAGTTCTCTTATTTCTCTCAACTTATTTACATTGTCCGTCGATACGATGATTCTCATAGGTTCTCCTTTAAAAATAAAAGGAAGGTTCTCCACCTTCCTTACAGATATTTTTGATCGTAATTTTTAATGCCTTCGACGATGCCTCGCGCCAACTTGTCGAGATAAGCGTCGGTCTTAATCTCCGCCATTTCGTCCGGATTCGACATAAATCCGCCTTCAACTAACACGGCGGACATATTAGTCGTGCGAAGAACCGCGAGTTCGGGGCGATTCTTAATACCGCGATTATGCATGCCCGTTTCTTTGATAACGGAATCCAACACCTCGTTGGCTAAACGCGTCTGATCGCCCGCCTCTTTCTTTCGACTGACGTCTTTTTCGGAGGCGTAGAGCACTTCGATACCGTAGGCTTTCGAACTGCCGGCCGAGTTAAAGTGCATGCTCAAAAAGATAGCGGCGTTTGCGTCATTGGCGAGTTTCGAGCGCTCGTACAATTCGGGATACTCGTCGCGCGTTCGCGTCATGATGACGTTGTAGCCTTCTTGTTTGAGCGAGGCCTCGACCTTTTTAGCGAGGCGAAGCGCCAACGTCTTTTCCGCCGTCCCGTCGACTCCGACGGCTCCGCTGTCGTGTCCGCCGTGACCCGCATCAAGGACGACGGTCGTCTTCGAGCGATCGGGTTTTTGAGGTTCAACTTGGGGGTTTTCCTGCGGCGCCGGATCTTCCGGAACGACGCCCGGATCTTTATCGGGTTGAGACGGTGTCTCTTGAGGATCTTCGTTCGGCTGGGGTGCCGCTTCGCCTTGATTGTTCGGAGCCTCCACTACGCCGTTTGAAATGCTCGCGAGCCGTCCGTCCTTGTCCCAATCGACGTTAAATCCGAGCGATTCCGACAAGAAACGCAGCGGAACCATGGTCTTACAAGCGCCCTTTTGATCGATGTATTGCGTAAGACGCGGGATCGATGCGGCATCCATCTGTGTCTTTTTCCCGTCGACATAGACGATGCGACTGTTGATTTTTAACTTAACGTCTTGGTTATTTAAGCGAATCAACACGGATTTCGTCCGTTGATCCCATTTGACGTCGGCTCCCATCAGCTCCGTCAATTCGCGAATCGGAACGAACGTCCGATTTTCGTCGAGGTAAGCGTCGTATGGGGAATACAAGTCGAATCCGTTCACCTTGACGTTCGCCGTGGCGACATTTCTCTTTTGACCGTTTGTCTTTATCTGTACCCTTGAGCTTTGTGCATGAGCGAACGACGCCACGCCCATGATCAGAGCCAAGCTCAAGACAAGGCTTTTAAAAAATCGTTTCAAGAGAACCTCCTCATGTAATAAGTAACACTTTGTCACCATTTATTATGAATCCGATTCCCCATAAAGTCAACGCCGCCGCGTATTTGTAACTTTATTGTAATTGAGCGATGGCGGAATACAATTCGTCCGATCTCGGCGCGTCGATGCCGCCCTCTTCTCCGACGAAGACGACGTCCTTTTTTTCGGTAATCTCGCCGATTTTCGTAAATAAAATACCCTCCGCATCGAGCTCGCGCTTCATCTCGCAAAATTTATCGGCAGACAAGACGACGAGCATCGATCCCGAGGAGATCAAGCGATAGATATCGACGTCGATCATCGATTCGAGCGCTCGGGTCGCATCGTGTACGGGGATATCCTTCCTATTTAAACGCATGCCCTTTCCGATCAATTGCGACGCTTCCCAAATAGCTCCCTCGATGCCGCCTTCGGTCACATCGTGCATATAGCCGACGCGATATGCCGCCGCCATTTCTCCTTCGGTTTGGACGCTTAATTCCTCGACCAGATTTTGCCCCGAAAGGAGCAACTCCTCGCCCATGTTCCTAAGTTTTTCAGGAAAATCGTTACATAAAATGGCCGTTCCCTCGAGCCCCGCATATTTAGTCATCGCCACGACATCTCCCGCCTCGATGCGGTTTATGTCGGGCATATTTTCTTTTTTGACGCGTCCGATCACCGTCGAAATCATAACCGGTTTCGTCACGGCGTCGGTAATTTCGGTGTGTCCGCCGACGATATCCATCTCGACGTCTTCCGCCGCCTGTTGCGCATCGGCCATGATCTTTTCGATCTCATCGGAGGTCGTATCAACCGGAAGCAACAAGGTGAGCAGCACACCGACGGCATCTGCGGATTTTGTCGACACGTCGTTGACGCTGATGTAAATAGCGAGTTTTCCCAAGTTGTCGACGGCCCCCGTGATCGGATCGCTGCTCAAAACCGCGTAATCGCCGCCTAAATCCAGCGTCGCCGTATCCTCTCCCACCGACGACGACCCGATCACCTCGGGTCGCGTATTTTTAAGCTTCGATAGGATTAATTTCTCCAACTCTTCGTTTGAAAGTTTACCTACTTCTGAATAAATCTTCATTCCTCGCTCCTATATACTGTCTCCATCTCCGTCGTTGGATGGCGCGATGTTCGTCTGATCTTGAATGCCCTCATCCATGCTCGGATGTTCGGGCGCATCCGAGGTATCCTGCGACGAGGGATTGAGCGCCACAGACAATTGGAAGTACACCGTGTCGCCTATCGTCGCCGAGGGCTCTTGTGTCACGTCTTTTCCGAGCGTCGTCTCGAGCTCCCCGCGCCACGTTTCGATGGCCGCGGCGTCGTTTCCTTCGCCCGATATCGTCAACATACCGTCCTCGTAATTGATTCCCGTCACGGATAATTCGTCCGGCACAGATGATTTGACCGTGGAGATAAGCTCCGCGATGTCTTCATTTTCCCGGGCCGGGGCATTTTTTTCGATATTTTCTCTTTCTTCCCGCTTCGTCGACTCGACGATAAGCCGTTTATTTTCCTGTTTTAACTTTTCGCCGTAGACGAACGTGCCGATCAAGATCGCAAAAGCCGCCACGACGGCGATAACCGGCAAGAGATAGCCCTTTCCGGTCTTCCTTCGCTCTTTTTTCTGAAAGGTCTTTAATACTTCGCGGTTGTCATAGGCCACGGAAAAAACGTCCCTCAAGGGCAGGACGGCATACATCCTACTCGAGGTAAGCATATCGTACAGACCGCTTTCGGCCATCGAACCCGTCAAGAGCTTTCGATCCTCGAGGGCGAAATCCGCTCCCATATTCTCGATATGTGACAGCGCGTCGAAAAAGGACGCTTCCAAGTCGCGTTGAAAGGCGTCCCGGTCGATTTCGACGAGGCGTTCGTCGTACTGACCCTTGTAAAGGCGACCGAGGTGTGAAAATTCGATGCGATATCTCTCCATCAGTTCTCGAACGGCTTCGTTATCTTCGCTTCGACTGTAGTATCTGTTCTCGTTGGCGTAGTAAAAGCCGAGATGACTCGAAGACATAAGGCCGATGCGCCCGCCGCCCAGACGATGGGCGTGCTGAATGAGAAGCGTCGAAAACGGGATCACGCCTTCAAGCTTGATTTTCATCTCACTCGCGAGGTCGAAGTACCCTTGGAGCAAGTCTTCGGCGCAAATTGTAATCAACAAGTGGTGCATATCCTCGCCGGTCTCAAAATCGACATATTCCAATCGATAATCGTCCAAGTCCTGAACGAACAAATTGGGGCTCTCGTTTTCGACGAGCGACTCGATCTCTTTTTGCGTCATCGTCGGTACGTGCATGGCGCGACTAACGGCATCGGTCGTGTTCACGATAAAAAGACAGGTCGACTTCAGTAGCCCTGCCTTTTCGAGTTGTTGCCTTAATAAGTACTGTAACTGAGACGGGTCTTCAATTCTCCCGTCGTCGATCACGTGATAGGGAATGTCGAATGAAATAAGCGATTCACTCTGCTCATCGCGATCGAATGTCGTTATATAACAGACCCGATCTTCAAGATAGATCATTGTAAACTTTTTATTAAATAAGTCCATCTCTTCCTCCTGTATGTATTATAACCCAGTCGAGCGATGATTTTATGATAAGCTTCTATTTTACTAAAAAAAGTATCGAACGACGCTCCAGCCCAATAGAAAAAAAGGGTACATCGGCACTTTTCCATCCTTTAATCCGTACTTTACATGATAGATGGCGCCCATTGAAGCCGCGAGACAGACACTCGCCGTGAAATATAGATAAGTCTGCCATACGCCGGGAACGGACAGGGCGATGAGACTGCCATAGTAGATGTCTCCCTCGCCGAATCCGCGCTTAAAAAGAAAATAAATCATAGCCAGAAGCGCGACCATAAATAATCCGCTCAATATATGCCATTCGCCATACCGAAACGTCGCGAGAAGAGATAGCGCGAATGCGACGACGAGTTCTTGCGTATACACCTCGCGAAACAAAATATCTTCGAGCGCCAAATAGAGCAAAAAAGTGATCCATACTATATAGGCATAAGAAAATGCGCCCTTTATCGTCATGATATGGATCTGGAGTACCCATACGAGACCGCCGAAACATTCGGTAAGCGGATGTCTTCGCGGGATCCTCGCCCCACAACGACACGTCCCTCTCGCCAGAAAATAGCCGAATACGGGAACCAGATAAAGTCCTCCGATCTCGGTTCCGCACGCGTCGCAATGACTCCTCTTCGCGATCCAGCCTTCTCCCCTCTCCCGACGCTCGAGAAAGAGATTGAAGAAAGAGGCGATTGAGGCCCCCATCATAAAGATAAGGGCATCTATCAGCCACATCATGGTTGTGCCGTGTCTTCGACCAGTTTATTTTTCTCAACTTTTACGGGGCCGGGCGATACCTTGACTTCGCCGTTTTTGACTTTTACGGTAAACTTCTTTCCCTTTCCCAATGCCTTGGCCGGTTTCGGAAATTTTTTCCCCTCCAGATACGATTCGATCTCATCCTCTGAAATGTCGGTATCGTCCGGATGGTCGATGGAATACAGAATAGCCGCGTTTTTGATCACGCGCACATTGGCGTTATGCGTCGTCGCCTGCGCGCTCAGGTTCGAATTTTGATAACGCGGTATGGCGATCGCGATGAGCAGCGCCAAGATGGCGATGACGATGATTAACTCGATCAATGTAAAAGCCTTTTTCTTCACAATATACCTCCTAAAATTGATTGACCATGTCGAACATGGGAATGGCGATCGAAAAGATGATAAATCCGACGATCCCCGCCATAATAATAATTAAGACGGGCTCTATGTAAGCGGCGATGCGTTCGGCGCGATTTTTTTGCTCGAACTCCTCCAGATGAATTGCGACGCCGAACATCTCGGAAAGGGCCGAAGACTCCTCGCCCAGAGCGATAAAGGCACAGTGATCGTCCTTAAACAGACGGCTCTTCGACATGACGCGCGCAAACGACTCGCCCGTCATCAATCCGTCCACGGCGCCGCGAAGCCTTTCGGCGATATACGCATTGGGTTCCGAGGCCTCGGCATGTCGGAAAATGTGGAGCACGTCGACGCCGTTGTCGATTTGCATCTTGACTGTGCGCAAAAATCGAAGTTCGAACGGATCTCGGTGAAAGGGCTTTGAAAGCGGGAAGTAATAAATAAATTTTTGAAACGGTATCTTGGTCCTTTCGTAGTTTTTTAAGAAGATAAGTACCAAAACCGCCGCGCTTACACAGGCCAGATACACAAATCCGTACGCCTTGAGATGCTCGGAAAGTGCGATCAGCGCGCGCGTCGCCCCGGGCAGTTGGGCGTCTTGAGAGTCGAAAACGTCCGTAAAGACCGGAAGAACCGTCTGTAAGACGATGTGCAGGACGATGAACGAAGTGATCATCAGGATGACGGGATAAGCAAGCGCGTTCGTCATCGTCTGTTTCATCTCGTGTTCGTCCTTAAAATAATCCGCCAACTGCCGGAAGATCACGGGCAGGCGACCGGACGCCTCGCCGCTCTTCAACATCCCCGGCACAAATGCCGGAAAACAATCCGCATCTTCTGCCGCCTCCGATAAGAGCTTCCCCCGCTCGATCGAGCGCATCATCTCCGCGAGCTTTTTTCGCTCAAATCCCTTCGAGCGCCTTTCGATCAGCTCGAGCGAGGCGACGATGTCGAGCCCGCCCTCGGTCATAAGGGCCAACTGAGAAAACAAGATCGACAGATCTTTGGAGGAGATCGCGCGCTTTATATGTAGATCGCGATCGAAAAATCGCGCCTCGCGCATGTGCACGATGCGAAGTTTTTGCGCGTGCAACTGAAATTCAGCGTCTTCTTTCGTCTCGGCGACGAGTTCTCCGCTCACGACCGCAGCGGACGGATCGATCGCCTTATACTTAAATTTCATAAATCACCTACATCGTCATAATTGTCCTATAGCCTTCGTCGAGATCGATCGTTCCCTTCGCGATTTTTTCCCGAAGCGCCTCTTTCAGCGGCACCATTCCGTTTTCCCGCGCGGCGCGCCGCAAGGTATCGAGCGTCACGCCGGGTTTGATCAGCGCGCGCATCGACTCGCTTAAGGGCATAATCTCGAAAATCGCCTCCCGCCCCGAGTAACCGTCCGTGCAATGAGGACATCCGACGCCCTCATACGTCGTACCCTCGATCTGAAAATATGTATCTTTCGTATGAACGGCCCGCTTACAGTGCGGGCAAAGCGTTCGAACGAGCCGTTGAGAGATAATGCCGATGACGCCCGCCGAAATCATATAGGGTTCGATTCCCATGTCCATGAGACGGATAATCGCGGACGGCGAGTCGGTCGTGTGCAGCGTGGAAAAGATCAAGTGTCCCGTAATCGACGAGCGCAGTGCAATCTCCGCCGTCTCCTTCGAACGGATCTCACCCACCATCATCACCTCGGGATCCTGCCTGAGCATCGCCTCGAGGCCGGAGGTAAAGGTGATGTCCGCTTTGGGATTTACCTGCATCTGATTAATGCCTTCGATTGCAAACTCGACGGGGTCCTCGATCGTCAGGATGTTTCGCTCCACGGTATTGAGAATCTTAAGGAAGGTATAGAGCGTCGATGTTTTCCCCGAACCCGTCGGTCCGCAAATTAAAACTAAGCCGAGCGGTTGCCTCAGGAGCGTATGGACGAGGGAAAGATTCTCCCCGGCAAGGCCGATCCCTTCCGGGGAGTAGTCGAGTCCCGCACGGTCCAGTAGGCGCAACACCAGTTTTTCCTTTCCCTTTACGGGAATCGCGGAAACGCGTATGTCGACCGTCTGCTCAAGGTAGTTGTGTGTGAACCGTCCGTCCTGCGGTCGTCTTCTCTCCCCGATATTCATGCGCGCGAGGATCTTTATGCGCGTAACAAATTCGGAATAGATCGCCTCCGGATAATGTCCGTATAAAAATAGAGTGCCGTTGCGGCGCATACGAATCCGCCAACCTGCGTCGGCGGGTTCGATATGTACGTCGGAACAGCACTCTTTAACCGCATCATCTAAAATTGTCTCACTCAAACGAACTACATCGACACGCGCGCCGCTGCAGTTCTCTTCTCGTCTCAATAATTCACCGTCGTCGACAAAGCATACCTCCTTGCCGACGACGTCGCGAAGATCGTCGCGCAGCTCCGGCGACGGCTCGTCCGCGTTCACATATAAGATGTCGTCTTTTTCACTCACATAACGGACGCCTAAGCGCCTGCCAATGTCTTGAATATCATTTTTCGCCATCATCCGATTTCTCCCATTTGACGTAATCACATTCCTGATTATGACATTTGATCCTCTTCCCCTTGCGCGTGTCGCGCTCGGTTAAAATACTCCCGCACTTCGGACACGTCTCATCGATCGGGCGATCCCAGGAGACAAAGTCGCAATCGGGGTATCGATCGCAACCGTAGAATTTTCGCCCTTTTTTGCTGCGCTTGACGACAATTTCGCCCTCGTCGCACTTCGGGCACTTGACGCCGATCTTCTCGACGAGCGGCTTGGTGTTGCGACACTCCGGAAATCCGGGACAGGCGAGAAATTTTCCGTAGCGGCCCATCTTGATAACCATGTTTCGGCCGCACTTTTCACAGACGACGTCGGTCGGCTCGTCGCGAATTTCGACTTTTTCGATCTCCTTTTCCGCCTGCTCCAAATAGACCATAAGTTGTTTATAGACGGGATCGACGGCATCTTGCCACTTGATGTCGCCCTCTGCGACCGCGTCCAAACTGTGTTCCATCTTCGCCGTAAAGTCCTCGTCGACAAACATCGGGAAATATTCCGTGAGCAAGCCGTTGACCGTCTCTCCGAGCTCCGTCGGGACAAATCGCTTTTCCTCCATGACGACATAGTAGCGCGCGAGGAGCGTGTTGATGATGGGCGCGTAGGTACTCGGGCGACCGATCCCCAATTCCTCGAGCAATTTAATCAAAGACGCTTCGTTGTACCTCGCCGGCGGCTGCGTAAAGTGTTGCTCGGGCAAAATATCCTTGACCTTGAGCTTTTCTCCCTTTTCAAGCGCCGGGATCTCCTTATCCTTTTGATCCTTCGAAGGAAGCACCCTCAGAAAACCGTCGAAGGTGAGCGTATTGCCGTTTAATTGAAAGACCTCTTTCTTGCTCAAGAGTTTCACCTTTTGGGTCGCATAGACCGCGGCGGTCATTTGAGAGGCGACAAATCTCGACCAAATCAACTGATACAGGCGATACTCGTCCCGTCCGAGGCTGTCCTTTAACTCGTAAGGTGTGCGCGTTACATCGGCCGGTCGAATACACTCGTGGGCGTCCTGCGTATTCTCTTTTTTCTTGGACCACGTCGAGGGGTTCGAATACTCCTTCCCGTAATTCGACAGGATATAATCTTTCGTCTTTTCGACGACCTGCGCGGAAATACGCGTCGAGTCCGTACGCATGTATGTGATCAAACCGACGGAACCCTCCCCCGGAATCGTGATCCCCTCGTAGAGCCTCTGCGCGACCTGCATGGTTCTGCGCGTCGAAAAATTCAGTCGCTTGTTCGCCTCCTGCTGCATCGTCGAGGTCGTAAACGGCGCGAGCGTGCGGCGCTTGCGCGATCCTTTTTGCACGTCGTGAACCGTAAAGTACTCCTTGTCGAGGCGCTTTAAAACGGCATCGGCGGCTTCTTTGCTGTCCAGCTCGACCGACTTGATGCGGTCCCCCTCCAATATGCCGGCGTACTTCGCTTCGAGGAAGCGGCGGTTCTTTAAAACCTTCGCCATAATCGTCCAATATTCGGAAGGTTCGAACTCGCCGATCTGTTCCTCCCTGTCGCAGATAATCTTCAAGACGACCGATTGAACGCGCCCCGCACTTAACCCAGACTTCACTTTCTTCCATAATAAGGGACTTATTTTATACCCCACGAGGCGGTCCAAGATACGCCTGGCCTGTTGTGCATCGACCAGTTCCATATCGATCGGCCGCGGGTTCTTAATCCCTTTTTTAACCGCATCCTTTGTAATCTCGTTAAACGAAATGCGGACATTTTCGTTCGGATCCATATCCAAGATATGCGTCAAATGCCAGCTGATGGCCTCTCCTTCCCTATCCGGGTCAGTCGCCAAGAGCACTTTTCCGGCCTTCTTCGCTTCTTTTTTTAAATCCTTGATAATAGGACCCTTGCCTCGAATATTAATATACTTCGGCTCGTAATTATTTTCCGTATCGATGCCCAGCTTCGACTTGGGCAGGTCGCGAACGTGACCTACCGTGGCGACGACCTTATAGTGGCTCCCCGCCATCTTCCGTATCGTCTTCGCCTTCGTCGGGGACTCTACGATAATTAAATTCCTTGACAAAATATCCCTCTATTCCTTCGAACATTATATGATTTCAATACATCCGCTATCGACACCTGTAATGACGTTTTTGAGTTCAAGCACCGTCAAGACAGATAATACCTCGGTAATATTCCACCCGAGATCCGCCACGAGGGCGTCCGTATTCTGATTGCCGTTTTCTATACTACCATACAATGTTTTTTCTTCCAAAGAGAGTTCGGTTAAATCGCGTTCTTTTTTCTTTTCTTCGAGTCGATAAACCGGATTTTGACATATATCGTCACAGGACAAAACCATTTGAGCTCCGTCCATAATCAGTCGATTCGTCCCCTTGCTATAGACCGAATCGAGATTCCCGCAGATGGCGAAGACCTCTCTGCCGCATTCGGCTGCGAGCCTTGCGGTAATGAGCGATCCGCTCCTCTCCTTCGCCTCGACTACGAGCGTCCCGTCTCCGAGCGCCGCGATGATGCGGTTTCGTTCGGGAAAGCGAAACGGCTTCGGCGGCGTAAAGGGCGGGTATTCGCTCAAGACGAGACCGCGCTCCACGATTCGTTCGTAGATATCCCTGTTGCTCTTGGGGTAACACTCGCCGATTCCGTTTCCCAAGACCGCGATCGTATCGCCCGCCGCCTCGAGTGCGGCCTGATGCGCCAATTTATCGATACCGAGGGCGAGACCGCTTACAATCACAAGACCTCGTTCGGCGAGTTCTCCGACGAACTTTTTACACATCTTCGCACCGTAAGACGTGTGCTTTCTCGCGCCGACCACCGAAATTGAAGGACGCGCCATCAACTCGAGATTTCCAATCGCATACATCACGACCGGCGGATTCGGAGAGAGCGCGAGCTTTTCCGGATAAAAATCATCGCCCACGACGAGCGCATAGATCCCCCTGTTCTCGATTACTTCGCGGCGCTTCGACACATCCTCGTCGAGCAACGACCGGACCTTGTTTGCCAAACGCTTCGAGCCGAACGTGGGCGAAAAGGAAAGTTGTCGCTCTTCTCCCATATCCTCATCCATCGAACCGTACACTTGCAACAGCTCGTCGTTCGACATGCCGGCGAGCGACAGATGAAGCAACAAATTTCGAGCGCGTTCACTTATTCTGACCAATATTTTCCCTCGACAGTCTTATACCGAATCGCTTCCAACACGTCCTCGTCGCCGATCGCGTTCTGACACTTCAAATCCGCGACGGTGCGCGCTACCTTTAAGATCTTGTGGATCGAGCGCCCGCTGAACTTATACTTTTTATACGCGAGATCTAACAGTTTTTGAGACTGCGGCGACAATCGACAGTACCGCTCGACCAGGTTATCCGGAATATCGGCATTCGTCTTGATGCCCGTATCCTTAAACCGCTCGGCCTGAAACGCCCTCGCCTTCTCTACGCGCCCCCGCACGACCTCCGACGTCTCGCCCCGCTCGTGCGTCTTCATCTCGTCGTAACTCACGGGCCTCACTTCGACCTGCAGGTCGATGCGGTCGAGCAACGGATGCGAAATCTTCCCCAAATACGTCTTAATCTGCTGCATACTGCAGCTGCACTCGTGCCCCGGGTCCTGGTAGTACCCGCACGGACACGGGTTCATCGACGCGACGAGTTGAAAATCCGACGGAAATTCGAGCCGCGCCGACGCCCGCGAAATATGTATGTGTCCGTCTTCCATCGGCTGCCTGAGCACCTCGAGCACCCGCGATTGAAACTCGGGTAATTCGTCGAGAAACAAGACGCCGCGATGCGCAAGCGAGATCTCCCCCGGTTTCGGAATGCGTCCGCCGCCGATCAACGACACGCCGGAGGCGGTATGGTGCGGCGCGCGAAACGGCCGTTCCGTCATCAGTCGATGCTCCGAAAGCTCTCCCGAGACCGAATAAATCTTCGTCACCTCGATCGCCTCGTCGAAGTCCATCCTCGGAAGGATCGTAGGCAAACGCTTAGCACTCATGCTCTTTCCGCTCCCCGGCGGGCCGATCATAAGCAAATTGTGTCCGCCGGCCGCCGCAACCTCGAGCGCCCTCTTCAGCTGCGCCTGCCCTTTGATATCTGAAAAATCATAATCATACGAGCGCCCCGCCTCCTCCGAGACGACGCGCTCCGCGACGGTGATACTCTCCTTGCCGTTTAACAGCGACACCACGTCCCTTAAATTCGACGCGGGGTAGATGTCCACATCTCCGATGACGGCGGTCTCCTGCTTATTTTCTTCCGGAACGATAAATTTCCGGTAGCCGCACTCCCTGAGCGAGGCGACCATCGGGAGTGCCCCCTTAATCCCCGAAATCTCGCCGTTTAACTGCAGTTCGCCGAGAAAAACGAACGAATCGACGACTTCGGGATCACACAAGCCTTGTGCCGTCAAGACGGAGACGGCGATCGCGAGGTCCATTTGAGATCCGTCCTTCCTGCGATTGGCGGGCGACAAGTTGACCGTAATGCGCTGTTGAGGATAGGGCAGGCCGATATTTTTAATCGCCGCGTGGACGCGTTCGCTCGATTCGCGAATTTGCGCATCGGGCAGACCGACCATTAGAAACCGCGGAAGGCCTCGGCTTAAATCACACTCCACCTCGACGACAAAACCGTCGAGTCCCTCCAGACTACAGGTCTTTGCTCTGGCATACATCTCATTCCTCCAAATCGTTGCCGTCAAACGCATTCTTTATATAATGAATCATCGATTTCTCGCCGATAAACACCTCGATCACGTCAAAACGCACCTCGCGATAGCCTACGGACCGGCTCGACAAATAGTATTCGGCCGTCTTGTAAATCTGTCTCCGCTTAAACACATCGACCGCATCGAGCGGCCTTCCGTAGCGACGACTGCTCCTCGTCTTCACCTCCGTAAAGACCAGCACACCTTCCTTGTAACTGATGATATCGATTTCACCACGGGCAAATCGAAAATTCCTCTCAAGAATGTCGTATCCGCGATCCTCCAAAAAGCGCGACGCCAAGATCTCGCCGGTTTTTCCCAAATCCACGCGGCTCTCCTTTATATACAAATCGTAAGCGGGCGTATATTGCGCACCGATCACTTCGATGCACTTTATCGTCCGCTCAAAAGACATTTTGGAATGAGGCAATCGATTTACCTCATTATCAATATGATACACCAATTCGTCAAAAAATAACAATCTATTTTTTATTTAAACAAATTGTACTCCGCTAAACCCGCTATCGACCGATATTTATGTTAAAAAATCATCCCCGTATAGGTTGAATTCACAAAAAGCAGCCTAACTTTAACTATCTCCTCTATTATTGCTCCGGTCTCGACACACATCTTTTTCGTTCGTCGAAACATTCTCTTTCAATGATTACAAAAAAAGATAGTGCTAATGAAACAATCATTAGCACTATTCTTAAACTAATCAGTATGTCTGATTTTTTCAAAATTTATTTTTCATTTTCCTCCTCTCTTTCATTCCGAGAGCAGTTAATCCTGCCCCTGCGACGAGAAGAAGCATGACGTAGAACGACGGATCCAATCCGTCTCCCGTCTTCGGCAAGTTCTTTCCGGATAAATCACCTTTCGCGGTAGAACCTCCTAAGTTCTTTCCCGGTGTTCCCTTGCCGTCGTTTTTCGAGTTCGCATCGGTCGGTTTCGCACTATTCGGTGTGAATACCCATTTCCCGACAAACTTGGCATCCGCGCCGTCGATGGTTTTATCGGCTTTGTCGTAACCTTTAAATTCCCAGGTTCCGTCGGCCGTTTTTATCTTCATCTTCGAAGGATTGGTCGGCGTAACTTTTTCTCCGTTTTTCTTATGGAGTTGAGCGGGCGGCAGCAGATCCATGATTTCTTTCGGAAGCTTCTTGCCTTCGGTTCCCGATTCAAATTCGTGGATGACCTTGTACTCGTCTTCTTTATTGTCCGCTTTTTTCTTATAGACGTAGATGACGTGTTGGTCTTCCGCTTTGACCGTTCCTGTCGCGGGATCGGAATCATCTTTCATCTCGACGAATTCGTATCCGTCGAACGCTTTCTTTTCTGTCGTATACTTTTCACCCAACGGTGCATCCTTCTTAACATCGGTCGGACCTTCTAAAATCTCACCGTCTTCCGTGACATATTCTACATAGACGCTCCCCGTCTTCGTGTCGGGCGTAATCTCCCGATAGACATAGACAACGTGTTGATCGCCTTTCTTTACTTCTCCATTTGCCGGAGCCGATCCGTCTTCCAATTTTACGAATTGATATCCTTTAAACTTCTTAAGATCGGTCGTATACTTTTCGCCTGTCGGTTTGTCTTTCTTAACATTCGTCGGACCTTCTAAAACCTTACCGTCCTCCGTCACGTATTTCACGTCGACATTTCCGGTTTCTTGATTCGGCGTAAATTTCCACGTACCGACAAATTTTGCGTCCTTCTTATCGATAGTTTGACTCGTCGGGTCATAACCTTCAAATGTCCAAACTCCATCGGGCACCTTGACCGTCTTGTCAGTCGGTTGTATCGGAGTGACTTTCTCTCCGTTCTTCTTACCCGATTGATCCGAGGGCAATAAGTCCGTTACCTGCTTCGGAAGTGATTTGCCCGGCGTACCCGATTTGAATTCGTACGTCACCTTGTAGCCTTCTTCTACTGGCGTTACGGCTTTATAGACGTAGACGACGTGTTGATCGCCTTTCTTTACCGTGCCGTTAGCGGGTGCGGAGTCTCTGTCCATTCTGACGAATTCATATCCGTCAAAGGTCTTCTTTCTCGTCGTGTAGCTTTCGCCTATCGGTGCGTCTTTCTTAATGCTCGTCGGGCCTTCTATCACTTTTCCGCCTTCTGTGATATAGGTTACGTCGACGTTTCCGGTTTCCGTCGTCGGTTCTACTTTTTCGTAGACATAGACGACGTGTTGATCACCTTTCTTTACCGTACCGTTAGCCGGTGCAGAGCCCGCTTGCATTTCTTTAAATTTGTAACCTTCGAACGTCTTTTGCTCCGTCGTGTAACCTTCGCCTACCGATGCATCTTTCTTGACGCTCGTCGGACCCTCCAGAACCTTCCCGTTCGTCGTTATATACTTAACATCGACGCTTCCTTTATCCGTCGTCGGTTCTACCGGTTTGTAGACGTAAATGACGTGTTGCGTTTCTCCCGCTTTGACCGTGCCGACGGATGGAGCGGAATCGTCAGCCAGTTTTACATATTCGTACCCTTCAAAATTTTTTGCGCCTGTCATATATGCTTCGCCCGCCGGCGCGTCTTGTTTGACACTCGTCGGACCTTCTATCACTGTTCCGTCTGTCGTCACGTATTTAACATCGACGCTTCCGGTTTCTTTGTTCGGCGTAAAATCCCATGTTCCTACAAAGTTTACATTAGCACCATTGACCGTTTCACGGTCTTTATCGTAGCCTTTGAACGTCCATGTTCCGTCAGGTGTCGTAACTGTTGTCGAAGTCGGCTGTGTCGGAGTAACCGTCGTTCCGTTCTTACCGGTTTGATCTTCCGGGAGCAGAGCTTTTACTTCTTCCGGAAGTACTCTATTCGGATCGCTCGATTTAAATGTATGGGTTACATTAAATTTCACTCTCTTGTAGACATAAACGACATGTTGATCTTCTACTTTGACCTTTCCTTCTGCGGAGGCAGAGCCTTCTTTCATTTCGACAAATTCATAGCCGTCGAAGGCCTTTTGCTCCGTCGTATAGTCGTCGCCGACCGGTGCATTTTCCTTAACTGCACTTTCAGCCTCTAGAACGTCACCGTCTTCCGTCACATATTTGACATAGACGCTTCCTGTTTCGGCATTCTCAGGTATCTTTTCGTAAACATAGACGACGTACTGATCTTCTTCAGTGACTGTCCCGATTCTTTCTGCAGAACCGTCTTCCATTCTCACGAATTTATATCCCTCAAAGGCCTTTTGTTCGGTTGCATATGCTTCACCTACAGGAGCATTTTCTTTAACTGCACTTTCTTCTTCCAAAACTGTTCCGTCTTCTGCAATATATTTTACGTAGACATTGCCGGTTTTGGGTGTCGGTTCTGTCTTTTCATAGACATAGATAACGTGCTGCGTTTCTCCCGCTTTGACCGTGCCGGTCGGCGCAGCGGAGTCGTCAGCCAGTTTTACATATTCGTACCCCTCAAAATTTTTTGCGCCTGTCGTATATGCTTCGCCCGCCGGCGCGTCTTGCTTGACGCTCGTCGGACCCTCCAGAACTTTTCCGTCCGTCGTTATATACTTAACATCGACGCTTCCTTTATCTGTCGTCGGTTCTACCGGCTTGTAGACGTAAATGACGTGTTGATCGCCTTTTGTTACTTTTCCGCTGGCATCCGCTGAAGTTTCACCCATCTTGACGAATTCATAGCCGTCGAAGGTCTTTTGCTCCGTCGTGTAGGCTTCACCTACCGGTGCATCTTTCTTGACATTCGTCGGACCCTCCAGAACCTTTCCGTCCGTCGTTATATACTTAACATCGACGCTTCCTTTATCTGTCGTCGGCTCTTCCGTATTGTTCGGAGTAAATGTCCATGTTCCGATAAAGTGTTCGTCCGCATTATCGATTTTGCCGCTCTTCTTGTCATAGCCTTCAAATCTCCAAGTGCCGTCGTCAACTTTTACCATGTCAAATTTCGGTCGTTCAGCTGTTACCCTGGTCCCGTTCGTATACTTCTTATTATCTTCCGGTAATAGCCTAATCACTTCTTGAGGTAGATCCTTATCTTCGGTACCGGATTTAAAGTCATACGTTACTTTATATAAGTCAACGATACCGGCATCAATATCGGTTCGGTGATCATTTTCGGTTAAAGTAATAACTTCCGTCTTTCCCGATACCGGATCGACGTCGGAATCCTTCGCTCTATTGTCGCCTTGTGTTTTCTTTGTTATACCTTGATTTTCTCCCGCAATAACTTGAACGATATAATCTCCCGACATTAAGTTATCAAATTTATATTTCCCATATTTATCAGTTGTTTGATCTGCTATCGGGCTTCCTGTCACATCTTTTATCGGATTACTGTTTATGTCTAACAATCTGACGATTACTCCGGCTAATCCCTCTTCTCCATCATCTTGTATGCCGTTGTTGTTAGTGTCCTTCCATACAGTATCCCCTATGCTGGACAATACAACCGGATCTTTTTCTTCGAATTCCCAAGTTCCGATAAAGTGTGCATCGTCATTGCTGATTTTTATACTTAGACTATCATAACCCTTAAATATCCATGTTCCTTTGTCGCTCTCTACTCTTGTTGGGATCGGAGTTGTTGGCTCGACTGTTACGCCATTCCCTTTGCCTTCTTGATCAGCCGGTAACAAATCTAATACATTTTTAGGAAGAATTTTTCCCGGAGTTCTCGACACGAATGTGTACATTACTTTATATTCTTTAGGTAGTACACCAGCGTCTATATTCTCTTCGTTGCCGCCTGCTTGTAATTCGATAGGGTCTGTTTTTCCATCTGAATTAACATTCGAATCTGTATCGGCAAGCCCTTGATATTTAATTGTGAAATCTGTTCCACTTGGCGCTTTAAAGATCACTTTATAATTTCCTGCTGGTAAATTTTCAAACCTATAGGCTCCATCTTCACCTATCAAAATGTCTTCTATATCACTTCCATCAAGATCTTTCACAGCATTTCCATCTATATCTGTTAATCTCGCTATTAAATTTTCTGGAACCTGTGTCTCACTTACACTGCGAATACCATCTTTATCAGCATCAATCCAAACTTTACCTGAAATACTCGCGGGATTTGGAATAAATCTCCATCTTCCCTCGAAGTTTCGCCCCTCTTGACCGGCGTCCTTATCGATAATAATAAAATCTTTGTCGTAACCTTCAAATACCCACTTTCCACCTTTAACCTTATATTCCGTGGTAGTTGGAGATGTGGAAGTTACTCGCTCTCGATCGATTAAATTTTCTAATTTACCAGGTACAGCATTCGCTATCTTACCAGGCAGCTCCTTACCTTCCGTAATCGATTGAAAGGTATACGTGACAGCATAGTTATTTGGTGTAAATTCCCAAATTCCAACGAAGTTTTGGTCTGCTTTATCTATTGTTTTGCTTGTAACTTCTTCGCCATTTTCTTGATAACCTTTAAAATCCCAAATTCCGTCGTTAAGTGTATCTTCAACTGACTTAACATTATCTTTAGGATTTGACGGTGTTACCTTCTCTCCATCATTTTTGTTCGTTTGATCCTCCGGCAATAAAGCTATTACATTATCCGGAAGTACCTTGCCCTTTGTTCCCGATATAAATTCATGCGTTACTTTGTAAGTTAATGGAGCAAATCTCCAGACACCTACAAAATTATAATCGGCATTATCTATAGTCGGTTGGGAATTCTCATCATAATCCTTATAACCTTCAAATATCCAAGCTCCTTCGCCTTCAATTTTATATTCTTTCTGAACAGGATCAGTCGGGCTTACTTTATCGCCATTACGTTTACCTACCTGATCATCCGGCAATAAATCTTTTATCGCTTTAGGAAGCTCAAATCCCTGAGTTCCTGAAACAAATTCATGCGTTACTTTATAAGTCTGTGGTGCCTCGAGTTTTGGTGTAAATTCCCAAATTCCAACGAAGTTTTGGTCTGCTTTATCTATTGTTTTGCTTGTAACTTCCTCGCCGTTTTCTTGATAACCTTTAAATTCCCATGTTCCTTCGTCTGTTTCAAAAGTCTTCTTTTCAGGAACCGCCGGTTTTACAGTATCGCCATCGTGTTTACCCGTTTGGTCTTCCGGTAAAAAGACTTTGACGGCCTTAGGAAGCTCTACCCCTTCAGTTCCAGACTTAAATTCATAGGTTACTCTATATTGTTTCGGTCTCAACGTCCAAGTACCGACGAATTTTTGGTCGGCACCGTCTATGGTCTTGCTCTCTTCATCATAAGCTTCAAAGACCCAGGTTCCTTCGTCTGTTTCAACAGTGTTCTCTGTAGGAGTCGTCGGTGTTACAGTCTCGCCATCGTATTTACCCGTTTGATTTTCCGGACGTAAATTTCTAACTTCATCAGGAAGTTCGATGCCCGGAGTTCCCGATTTAAATTCATGGGTCACGATATATTCTTTCGGCCATACTCCGATGTCAATATTTTCTCGATGTTCTCCGGATTGTAAGCGGATGATGTCGGTTTGTCCGCTAAGCTTATCGGCATCCGAATCCTTCGCATCATCCGTTCCGGCATCTTTTTGGGTAATCTTAGCTCCCTCCGGAACAATAAATACAACCCTGTAGTCTCCGGGAAGTAGGTTGGTAAATTGATAGGTTCCGTCTTTTTTTACAGTTACTTCGGAAACATCGTTTCCGTCCAGATCTTTTACCGCATTCCCGTTGCTGTCGGTAAGCTTTGCCTTGGTTCCTTCCGGCACTTTTATTTCATTCGGATCTTGAATACCGTTCGAGTTATCGTCCACCCAAGCTTTGCCGGAGATACTTGCCGGTATAACGAATCCTGCGTCGACATTCGTCTTGTCTTCTTTGACTCCTAAGATGAATTCATCGGTCGTGCCGTCGATTCCCGCATCGGAATTAACGTCATTACCCGAAACTTGTTGTGTAAATTTGTATTCGGAACCATCCGGCTTAGTGAATTTTACCTTATAGTTTCCGGCGGCCAATCGATCAAACTTATATGTCCCGTCTTCACCTGTTACTTGAGGTCCTACGTTATTTCCATAGAAGTCTTTAGCCGGCTGTCCGTTAGCATCTAAGAGTTCTACTTTAACTCCCGCTAAACCGTTCTCTCCTTCGTCTTGAATCCCGTTCCCGCTCGCGTCGACCCAAACTTTGTCTCCAATACTGGAAAGCTTAGGCAAACGTAGGGATGCACGGAACAAGTCGAGATTTTGATTTGTTCCGTTAAACGTACTATAACCTATATTGTAGTATTCCGAATTTAAGATATTTAAGCCGTTAACGCCATCGCCAAATTGCGGACCCCATGAACTGTTCCATGAGTATATCTCGCCAGTTCCATAATCTTCAGTTGAAAAAGCGGAATATGGCGTGGCAACATGATAAAGTTTAAAACTGACTTTATCAAACGTTCCTCTTAAGATAACACTGCCAGTTCCCGCCGGCTCAAGGTTTGGACCCCTGGCAGTAAATACTTTGCCGGAATAATCATCCCTATAACTTGTAATATTATAAGGTTGATCTGGATCGACCTCCGCCCTTGTATGGGTATTTCTCTTGTCGACTCTTATAATCTTGCTATCCTTAATAATTAAGTTCGAATTACTTGCGACTTTCTCTAGAGTGATCCCATTTGTAAGAAGTTCCAAGTCCGTACTGTTAAAAGATGCTCTTGATGCAAAATAAGGTCCAACATTATTTTTATAATATGTCGCGCCCGCTGTGACAAATCCTCCTAATCCCGACAAATCGAGGACAGGATCTGTAACTTCTTTATCAAAAGTAAAGGTCAGTATTCCTTCCTCTGCCGGTTGACCGTTCATATTCATCTTGGTATAAGATGCATAGGTATTTTGCGGAGTTATAACTGATCCCGGTTGTGCATCTATCCCCAGTGCAGGAATGGAGGCCGGAGTAGGATCCCCATAAAACATCCCAGGTCTTGCTCCATAAGCAGCTTGGTTAATACCATTGTTAGACAGATAGGATACCCCGTCCGGCCTACCTGCCGTCGGCGTAAATGTAGAGGTTACGCCGACATCCCCGATATTAGAAGTCGCTTTTTTATAGGCGTCAAATCCTCCCTCTTTGGTTTCAACCGCTGTGTGTTCAGATGTGACGATATCTTCGTTCGAAAATACCCAATCCGTATTGACGTCAAAGTCATTTTGACTGACCGCTTCCGCCTTAATGCTGCTTCCGGGTATGAAAATAGATGTTAAAACCATCAGTAAACTTAAAAATAGAGCCGTCGCTCGCTTGTTTATATTCATACTCCCCTCTCCCTTCATCGTAGACGTCTTCCTATATTCTTCACGTTTTATTGCACATGGTCTTTATATGCCGATTTGCATATAAAGAGTCGTTTTAGACTTCAAACGTTTTCATAAGACGTTTATACTTTCGACATTTTTCCGTTCACCTCACTTGTTTTCGTTTGAAGTTTAGTACTTAACTATATTATAGGACTCTCCCGTTATAAAGTACATTGATTATTTCAAAAGTATTACATACTAAAAAATTTTCCGGCGTACCGAGCGATTTTATGCGCAAGCACGAAATAATATGTGACGATCATATCTATACACGCCCATCGACTCGCCGTCCCTACACAGGATCTTAAATTTTTTTATGATATAAAAATCGATTTTCTACGATCGTATTTTTATATTTTTAATTATGATAGCGTTTTTTCGACGTCTATCATAAGATATCAAAAACCCATGCCGCCGAATACTCGCGACATGGGTTTTATATCCAACTCATTTTGTCTATATCTTTCCCCTTAAGTTCTTGTACGTCGACGGGGTGAAGAGCAGGAGGATGGGAAAGATCTCGAGTCTCCCGATGAACATCGCAAAGATTAAGGCAACTTTCGAGAGGTTGCCGATAGCGGCAAAGTTTGCGATGGGTCCGAACTCTCCGATGCCCGGCCCGACGTTATTGATGGTCGTCGCGACGGTCGTAAACGCCGTTTGGAAGTCGTCGACGTCGAGCGCCACGATAAACAGAAAAATCATAAACAACAGGACGTAGAGTGAAAAGTATTTCGACACGGAGGCTTCGGTATCTTCGTCCAATTTCTTGCTGTCGAGACGGTTAATCGTGATGCGCTTCGGATTTTGCGACTCTCTAATTTGGTTGAAGGATCGCTTCACCAAGATAATAATCCGCGAAACTTTCAGGCCGCCCGCCGTCGAGCCGGCACATCCCCCGATAAACATGAGAAGGACGAGGATTAATCTCGAAAAAAGCGGCCAGGTCCCGAAATCGGCGGACACAAAGCCGGTCGTCGTCATCACGGAGGCGACGGCGAAAAGAGAGTTTGAAAAGGTATAGGAGGTGTCGTCGTACATGGTACGAATGTTGAGAAAGATCAGAAGCGTCGAAATCACGACGATCGCGAGATACCATCTCAATTCTTCGGAGTCGGCGCCCTCCTTAACGCTTCGATAAATCGAATAGTAATAGACGTTGAAGTTGACGCCGAAGGCGACCATGGCGACGGAGAGGACGATCTCGATGTATCTCGAGTCGTAAAATCCGATGGAGATATCCCGGTTGCCGAATCCTCCCGTGGCGGCGGTGGACATCGCGTAGATGCTCGCATCGAATAAGTCCATGCCGCCGAATAATAGAAGAATCATCGTAATCAAGGTCATTATCAGGTAGATGGTATAGAGGACTCTCGCCGTATCCGACAGTTTCGATGTGATCTTGCCGAACGTCGGCCCCGGAACTTCCGCCTGCATGATGAGCGAAGAGTGTCTGTTGGTCTTCGGGAGTATCGCCAGGGTAAAGACGAGGATCCCCATTCCGCCGATTAAATGCGACATCGAGCGCCAAAAGATGATGGAGTGCGGCAAGATTTCGACGCTCCGCGCCACCGAGGCGCCGGTCGTCGTAAAGCCCGAGACCATCTCGAATAAAGCGTCTATATACGTCGGATACTCCATCGGCGTGAGCATAAGGGGAAACGCCCCCAAGAGCGAAAAGCCGATCCAGCCCATCGCCACGATAAACATCGCTTCTTTTAAGTAAAAATCGCCGGTGTTGTCTCCCCGCTTTTCTAAAAATTTTCCCAATGTAAACGAAATGACGATGGGAATGATAAAGCTCAGCATGTGGGTCATGCCCTCTCTGTATAGAAAAGATATGCAGAGGGGGACGAGCATCAGGGCGGAGAGGATGATGAATAACTTACCGATTGTGCACTTTATGAATTCCGTATTCACGATCTACTCCAAAATATCGTCTATTTCGGCGAAGTTTTTGTGCGTCGTCATCACGAGCACGCGATCGCCGAGTTGAATCACCGAGTCTCCGTTGGCCACCGACACTTTCCCGTGGGGATCGTGTTGAATATAGGAGACGAGCGTGTTGTCCTTGGTCTTCAGGTCCTTAAGTTTTTTCCCGATAACGTAGGAATCTTCGACGACGTTGAATTCTATGGCCTCGACCCGTTCGTCTTCGAGCCTGTAGAGGTTTTTGATCGAAAAACCTTTGATGCTCTCTTTGCTTCGAACCAGCCGTATAACGAAGTCGGAAGCCGCTCGCTTCGAGGTGATCGTATCGTCCATATCCAGGATACCCGTCAATTTCAGCAACTTCATATTGTCGACTTTCGTCATAATCTTACGGATGCCCAGTTTCCTTGCGACGAGCGAGATGATGATGTTCTCCTGATCGATCCCCGTGAGCGAGATCACGGCATCGTAATTGCTAATCCTCTCCTCGGCGAGGATGTCGGGATCCGCGCCGTCGGTGTTGATGACGACGGCGCGGGGCAAGGCTTCCTGTACTCTATAGGCCTTTTCCCGGTCGATCTCGATGATCGTCACCTCGAAGTTTCTTTCCAAGAGGAGCTTGCTCAGATAGTAACCGATTCTGCTCGCGCCGATGACCATGACGTTTTTAATCGTGTGTTCCTTCTCGATCTCGGAGCGATAGATTCGATAGAGCGTTTCTCTATCTCCCGCGATATGAATGAACTCCCCTTCTTTGAGGACGTGGTCGCCCCCGGGAATAAATATATGGTCGTGGTACTTCGCGATACAAACCAACGCGCCGTCCAAATGGCCGCTTTGGTTCAATTCTTCCAACGATTTATTCAACATGCCCGAATCTTTGTCGATCTCGATTTGGATCATATTGACTTTGCCGCGCAAGAATGCTTCGACGCTGTGGGCATCGGGGTACTTGAGCGTCCGTTGGATCTCTTTTGCCGCGTAGTACTCCGGATTGACGAAGTTGTCGACGCCGATACAGCTTCGCATAAAATCCAAATCGTTGGTATATTTAGGTTCCCGAGCCCGCGCGATCGTATACTTCGCGCCCATGCTCTTCGCCAAAACCGACGCGATAATGTTGGTATCGTCTTCCAACGCGAGCGCCACGAAGATATCGCATTGAGACACCTCCGCCTCTTTTAGAATGCGAGGATCGGTCCCGTCGCCCAGAATTCCCATGACGTCATTTAACGACAAGAGTCTGTCGAGGACATCTTTATTTTTTTCGATCACTAAAACTTTATGATTTTCTTCAGCCAGTTGGCTGGTCAGATACGAGCCGATCTTGCCGGCTCCCACTATGATAATATTCATAAAACCTCCGCAAATACTAAAAGTATAGCATATAACGCTTCAAGTATAAAATAGCGGTTTTCTATCGACCGCGCATGTCTATGCATTCTAGTCCTTTGCCGTTTTGTGATATTCTCCTGTGACTGCAAAAAGCCCCCTTTATCGACGCGCGCCATAAAGGGGACATATTTTATATACAAAAAGCCGCCTGAAGGCGGCTCGTTTTTATTTATTCTTCTTCATCCGTTAAGGCATCAATGTCTTCATATTCTACATCGATATCCGTAGGATCATTGAAATCGTCGTAAAAATCGTAATCGTCCAAATCGAAGTCGTCGTAATCACCATACAGATCGTCGTCGTAGGTATATCCTTCGAGTTCGGTTAAGTCTTCTTCGACGACGTCGATGTAGTCTTCCAGATCCTCGAATTTTTCGTCGACCACTTCTGCAAGTTCCGATACGACATCGACGAGTTCCAGTAAGATTTGACCTTCTTTTGAGTTGTCTTCCAATCCCAATCCGTCAGCTAATCCTTGAACATACGCAATTCTTTGCAAAATATTTTTCATGACAGCCTCCTTGGCTAAACTCTGGACATATACTCGCCACTACGCGTGTCGATGCGAATCGTGTCGCCGCGATCGACAAAAAGCGGTACAAGAAGGGTGTAACCGGTCTCAACCGTTGCGGGCTTGGTCGCACCGGAAGTCGTGTCGCCCTTTACGCCGGGTTCCGTTTCCGTTACTTCCAATTCAACAAAGTTTTCGGGCGTTACATTAATCGGTTTGCCTTGGTAAATTTGAATGGTCGCCATATCGTTTTCTCTCATGAAGTTTAACGCCTCTTCGACAAATTCCTTTTCGATCGGAATTTGTTCGTACGTGTCGTTATCCATGAAGTAATATAGCTCGCCGTCGGAATATAAGTACTGCATTTGCTTTGTTTCGATCACGGCATTTTCAAATTTTTCCGAAGGGTTGAACGTCGTTTCCTTCGCACCGCCATTTAACACGGAGCGAATCTTTGCGCGAACAAAAGCCGCTCCCTTACCGGGTTTAACGTGTTGGAAATCGACGACTTGGTAGACGTCTCCGTCCATTTCAAACGTTACACCTTTTCTAAAATCACCAGCTGAGATCATATTATCCTCCTTATCTGTACTGCTTTATCCATTATATCAAATTGAAAAATTTCCCACAACATCGCAGTTCAATCGCTATAAACCTTTTTTACGCGTATCGCATTCGGCGACACAAATCCCGGAAATCGCGCCAAGACCTTCTCCGTCGCGCGCGGATCGGCGTGAACGCGGACAGCATCGTTCGGTTTACCGATATATAAGCCGCGGCAGATCACGTCTCCGTCGATATCCACCTCGCCCTTAGCAAGGCACACGCCCTCGATGCGGATGACGCCCTCGATCGTTGCGCCGTCTTCGAATACGACGAGTCCCTTCATATCGAGAGGCGTCTTTAAGGTCAGTTTTTTCGCGACGCACCCGCGCGCGGGCAGCTGTGCGCGAAACGATTGATCCGCTCGGCCTTCTTCCCGCAAAAGATAGTCTCCCGCACGGTAGGTCAACTCGCCCTCTTCACACGTCCAAGACGCATCGCTCCCATTGCCATAACCGCTGAAGTCCTCGGAAAGTCCTCGAATCCAAGGCGCGACCGCTTCGCGATGCGCGGAATTTTCCTCGAGGTTCAATATCCCGTTTTCGACGTCGAAAACGGGATCGACGAGGTTTCCCTTTAATATCGCCGTCGCCCTTATCCCTCGATACGTCGATGCGACATTCAACACAAAGCCTGAGTACGCGCCGTCCCTTCGCTCTGTAGAAAGCGTGCTATGATCGGCCGTCACGCCCCGAAACGACGGCTTCGGCCGCTCCCTCGTCCCGCCGTACGTCATCAATTTCGCAAATTCCTCGGGCTCGACGTCTTCCCACGCGAGGTAGAGGAGCGACTCGGCATCGTAACCGCTCTGTATCGCATCGCGCCGGGTATCTTCCAACACGGTTCGATGCTCGATCCTCGAAAATAAAAACAACGCTAAAAAAGCCATGACGGCGAAGATAAAAAGAGCCATGATTGAAACGGACGCGCGCTTTTTACTCATATCGACCTCTCAAGGCGATCACGCGCCGATAAGTCCTATGCCCACTTCGGAGTTCGACGGACAAAGCTCCTCCCGCTTCGCGGAATTCCAAACTCTCGGCGTCCGCGAGGACGACGTTTTTAACGCCCGGCCGCCGCTTAATTCGTTTGGGATCGTACTTTAAGCGGTAGTGGTCGCCGTAGCGGCACATCTTTCCGTCTTCTATAAGATAACTCACGACTTTATGGCCCTCGGGCCCTTTTTCGCGTTCGTAAAACTGGATGTAATTCGGCTCGATCCGGTAGATTTCATCCGCCTTTTGTATGTCGTCGACCATCGATTCCATCGCGAAGATGCCGTCATTATCGCCGCTGATCCTCCGGCCGAGACCGAGCGTTCCGCCGAGGGCGCTCGCTAACATTTGGGACAACAACACGATTAAAACTGACGCGATCGCCAAGGACAGGACGAGTTCAAGGAGTGTAAAGGCTCTTTTTCGGGCGAAGGACGACAAACGCCGTCTTTCCATTTTTTTCATACATAACCTCCACCTTCTCTAAAGCCTCGTCGTAGTCGCTGATCTTTACCGCGACCCCATCAAACGACGTGTCTCGGTAGGCGAGTGCCGCCTCCAGCGCATTTTGCGCCTGCACGACCTCCCCGCGTCTCTTCAGCTGCGCGTTATATTGTGTGAAACTGCCGCCTAAAAAGGCACTCAACATGACGACGAGGAGCGCGACGATTGCAAGAGCCGCCATCACTTCGATTAGACTAAAACTTTTCTTTTTCACGAATCTTCTCCGTTCGAATGTGGGCATTGACCGGCGAGAGCACGATTCCGTAGACGGCACCCCCGATTTGAAAGTAACTCGTTCCGCTGTTTGAGGGGCGACCCGACGCGGAAAAGCTGAACATATTCTCTCCCTTCGCCGTCGTCGCTCTTAAAAATTCGAGTTCGGATTCGTAGGGAATCTCCTCGGCGCGCTCCTCTCCCACGACGCGCCTGTAGCCCGAGGGAGAAAAGATCAATTTCGTCTCGCAGCGCCCGGACATCGCCTCGAACCTCAAATCGTTTAATTCGTCCGCCATGATATGTAATTGGCGCTCAGCTTTAAAACGCTGAACGCCTTGAAATCCTAACGTTGCCGCGGTCGTTACCACCGCCAGTATCGCGATGACACAGACGACTTCGATCAACGACATCGCCGGAATCTTATTTTTCATTGGATAGAATTTGAACGTTCTTCATGGGGATGGAGACGTTCATCCCTTGCGTGTCGGTAAAGCGGTAACGAAGTTGTACCGCACGGATCGTTCCGTCCATTCCCTTTAGCGGGAAGAAGATGCGGGTGTAGCCGTCTCCGACGTCGGTTTCGCGTATCGCGTAGACTTCTTTTGTATTGCCCGCCTGATCCGCAAGCGCAAGACTCCACTGTCCGCTCAATTCGCCCGCCGGAACGACGTCGATCGAAAACTCATAGCCGTTCTTCGGCAGGTAGAAACTGCCCGTATCCATAAAGATGGCGCGTTTTGTTCCTTCGGCTCGCTCGCCCTCGGGCGTCGTAAACGTAAGGGCCGTCACGTGCAGTTTTTTATCTCCGTCGGATCCGGTTTGCGGCGTAAGCGTCGCGTCGAGTCCGTCCTGCGACGAGGCGGAGAGAACCGAATCGAAGACGGAGTAACGCGTGATGCCCGGTGCGAGATAAACCGTTTCGGGGCGCTTCGGCGGTTTCTCGGATTGCGGCTTCACTTGATTTTGAGGCTTCTTATCCGGCGCACTCGGTCGAGGTGCGGGAGCGGGAGCCGGGGCAGGTGCCGGAGCGGACGGCGACGGCCTACTCGGTGCAGGTGTAGAGGTCCCGACCGACGGCGTCACCGTCGTCGAGGGCGTATTCCACGTACTCGTCGATGTCGAAGGCGTATTCCACGTACTCGAGGACATGTCGCTCGTATTCTGATCGGCGGGAGTCGCCGTCGTCTCCGGGGTCGTCGCAGGCGGTTGTTCCGTCGCGACGTCGAAGGTCTTCGACTCCAAACTGTCGTCTACGACTTTATACGGAATCGACAAACGAATCGTCGTCGATTCCATATCCGACGGATCTTTGCTGTAGGCGACCGAGTCGATGTTTACGATGTACGGCAAGCCCTCCAATGTCTCGATATACTGCGACAATGTCTCCGCCGAACCGTCGTGTTCCATGACGAGGTTCAACGTACCCTCTCCCTCGCCCGAGCTCACGACCTCTTGGCTGGAAACGACGACGTTCGGATCCGATGCGATATCGTCGGTAATGGCCTGTTCGACGTCGGTTTCCTTAAGCGTGCTCTTCGATTGTGCCTCCTCATCCGTCTCCGCTCCCTGAGCGTGTGCGACGGAACTCGCCTGAAACGCCGCCTTCAGCGCCTGTTGCTGTTTGAGCGGCGCGTGGACAAATGCCCCGTAGCCGATTCCGCTCGTCGCGACGAGCAGGATCGCGGCGAGGACGGCCTGTTGCTTCTTTGAAAAATCACCCTGTTTTATTTTATTTAACGTATCCTTGACAAAAGGTTTTAATTCACTGTTCCTCTCGGGAATATCGCCCTTTCGAGGCGGCAAGAATTTAAACGTCACAGTATCACCTCTCACTTTATTGTACCAAAGGAATTTCGACGTGTCGACGAAAACACGAGGTTTCCACGAGAAAAAGAGCTTGCGTGACGCAAACTCTTTTTCTCTCTCTATGGTGTCGCATCGACGATGTTTAAAAAAATACCGTCGCGCATTCCCCATCGGTAGACCGCCTCCGCGACCTGCGCGTGGCCTTCTTCGATCAGGTGAATGCCGTCTAAAAACATCGGTTTATCGCGACGGATCGCGCAGTCCAGGGGGTAGCCGTCCGCGCGCCGATAGAGTTCCTTCATTTTTTCCTTGAGCGATTCGATCATTAACATGCCGACGAACAGTTCGTCGCCGACGATGTCGGGCATGGGCGGCAAGAGGATCATGCACCTCGCCCCGCGCGCATCGGCCATGTCCCGAAACGCGTCGTAGGCCTCGAGCACCCGATCGACACTCGCATCGCCCAGGAGGTCGTTGCAACCGCCCAGTACGAGCAACACATCACCCGCCTCGAGCGGATACGCTCTCTTTGAAAGTTCCGTAATCCAGGCGCCGTTTTCGCCCAGATTGACGATCGGCCTATCGAGTTTTTCCTCCAAGCGCGCCACCCACGACGCGTCTGCATCGACGCCGTACCCCGCGACGTAAGAGTCGCCGACGGCCACTATGTTAGTCAATGCTCTTATTCTCGATCTCTTCTTTTAATTCGCCGATAAAGTCGCTCAAATCCACGTCTCCGCGTTCTTCGCCACTTCTGCTGCGAACGGAGATGTTGCCGGCGCTCTCTTCTTTTTCGCCGACGATGACCATATAGTTAATACGTTGCATTCTGGCGTCGCGAATCTTTTTGCCGATCTTTTCATTGCGCTCGTCAAATTCCGCGCGGAGACCGTTCGCCTTCAACTCGTCGGTCACTTTCTCGGCGTAGTCGTGGAACTTGTCGCTGATCGGAAGGACCTTGACTTGAACCGGAGCGAGCCACAAGGGGAATTTTCCGGCAAAGTGTTCGACCAAGATGCCGAAGAAGCGTTCCATCGAACCCATCAACGCGCGGTGGCTCATAACCGGCTGTTTCTTTTCGCCGTCTTCGTCGATATAGGTGAGTTCGAAGCGTTCGGGCATTTGGAAGTCCAGCTGAATTGTTCCGCATTGCCACGTTCTTCCGATGGCATCGCGCAGGTGGAAGTCGATCTTCGGACCGTAGAATGCGCCGTCTCCTTCGTTGATTTCGTACTTCATATTTTTGCTTTCGAGCGCTTTCCTAAGCGCATCGATCGCCATATCCCATTGTTCGTCGCTTCCCATGCTGTCTTCGGGGCGCGTCGAGAGCTCGACGTCGTATTCGAATCCGAAGGTGTTGTAGAGCTCGTCGGCGAGGTCGATGAGTTTCCCTACCTCTTCCTGGATTTGGCTCGGCAACATAAAGATATGGGCGTCGTCTTGGGTGAACGTGCGCACACGGAAGAGACCGTGCAGAGCGCCCGAGAGTTCGTGGCGGTGAACTTGGCCGAATTCCATCAGCTTGATCGGGAAGTCTCTGTAGGAGTGCATGGTTTGCTCGTAAACCAAGATGGAACCCGGGCAGTTCATCGGTTTGATCGCGTAGTCTTCGCCGTCGATCTTGGTAAAGTACATATTGTCGCGATAGTGGTCCCAGTGACCGGAGCGGTGCCACAGCGCTTCGTTTAAGATCATCGGCGTCTTGATCTCGCCGTAACCCTTTTCAATTTGCAGGTCTCTCCAGAAAGTCTCCAGCTCGTTTCGTACGATCATGCCGTTCGGATGGAAGAACGGGAAGCCCGGGCCCTCTTCGCGGAAACTGAAGAGGTCGAGTTCTCTACCGATCTTGCGGTGGTCTCTTCGCTTCGCCTCCTCGATGCGTTCCAAGTATTCCTCGAGCTCTTTTTTCTTCGGGAACGAAATACCGTAAATACGTTGGAGCATCTTGTTCTTTTCGTCTCCGCGCCAGTATGCGCCGGCGACAGAAGTCAATTTGATGGCCTTGATATTTTTGACATTTTCGAGATGCGGTCCGCGGCATAAGTCGACGAAGTCGCCCAACTTATAAATAGAAATTTCCTCGTCCGCGGGCAAGTTTTCGATCAATTCGATCTTATAGGGTTCGTCTTTAAAGAGCTCCTCGGCTTCTTCTTTGGAGACGACCTTTCGTTCAAAGACCGGACCTTCTTTAACGATGGCCTTCATTTCTTTTTCGATCTTCTCGAGGTCGTCGGGTGTCAGTTGCTCCTCCAAGTCGAGGTCGTAGTAAAATCCGTTTTCAATGGACGGTCCGATCGCAAACTTCGTGTCGGGATACAGGCGCTGAATCGCATATGCCATCAAGTGAGCCGTGGAATGCCAAAAAATCTGTTTGCCTTCGTCGTCTTCGAATTTTACGACCTTAAAAGTTCCGTCTTCGTCGATCGTGTCGTGTTTTCCCAAAATACGATCGTTAAATACGGCGCCGACGCTCGCGCGTTCAAGTCCTTCCGATATATCCGCGATCAATTCCTTGACCGATTTTTTATCTTCATATTCCTTAATGCTTCCATCCGGTAACGTTAATTTAAACATGATTCACCTCAATAAAAAAACCGACCGTCCTCAAAGGACGATCGGTACCGTGGTTCCACCTTCATTGCTTCTTGAAACATATAACGCATGTGACGCGCTGCCGATTAAGGCAGAAGTCGGGGTTGGTTTTCCACAAAATTAAGAGCTCGCACCGTCCTCTTTCGCTGATGGTTTGTGTACTCGTCCCTTCATACTTGACTAAAGTATAGCAGAATAAAAAGTCTCTTGCAACAAATTTATATTATTTTTTCGATACACCTTTTAAGACGGAAATGACTTCATCGAGCGTCATCTCGCGCTCGTCGCCGGTCTTCATATCGCGGAGATTGAACGTCCCCTTTTCGACTTCGGATCGGCCCAGGACGATCGCGTAGGGTACGCCGATTTGATCGGCGTATTTAAATTTCTTCCCGATCTTATTATCCTCCCCGTACAGGAGACAGGGGATGTCGGCATCCCGCAAGGTCTTTAAGAGCTTCAATCCCTCTTTTTTCGTATCTTCAAAGGGGATGATTAAGCAGTCCGTCCCCCTGTGGCTGTAGTTGTTCAGTAAGCCGGCTTCGTTTAACTGATAGTAAAGACGCGACAGACCGATCGATATGCCGACGCCCGGGAGTTTTTGTTTGATGTAGTGGCTCGCCAAATCGTCGTAGCGTCCTCCGCTACAGACCGATCCGATCTCGGGATAGTCATCCAAGATGGTCTCGTAGACTGTTCCCGTGTAGTAGTCCAGCCCTCTTGCGATCCTCATGTCGGGGATGAGGTGCTCCGGCTTCACGCCGAGTGCGAGCGCGACGTCGAAGACTTCTTTCAATTCTGAGACGCCTTCTCTATACGTGTCGTCGTCCACGGAGAGCGCCTCGAGCTTGTCGAAAATTTCTTCCGTCGTGCCGTCGATTGCGATAAAATCGGCGATTTTTTCGACTTTTTCTTCGTCGAGTCCGAGTTTCAAAAGTTCCTCCTCGACCTTTTCCAAGCCGATCTTGTCCAATTTATCGACGGTTCGCAAAACGTCGGTCGAATCGGAGATGCCGAGGGAACGATAAAAACCGTTTAGAATCTTCCGGTTATTGATGTGGATGGTAAATGCGTCGAATCCTAAGTCGACGAAGGTGCTCTCGATAATCGAGGGAATTTCTCCGTCGTTTACGATCGACAGTTTCCCGTTTCCGATGATGTCGATGTCGCATTGATAAAATTCTCTGAAGCGGCCCTTTTGCGCGCGCTCACCCCGGTAAACCTTTCCGATATGGTAGCGGCGAAACGGAAAGGTCAGATCGCTGTAGTGTTCGGCGACGTAGCGCGCGAGGGGCACCGTCAGGTCAAACCGCATCGCGATATCGGTGTTTCCCTTTTTAAAGGCGTAGATTTGTTTTTCGGTCTCTCCTCCGCCCTTGGCGAGCAAGATTTCTTCTTTTTCCAACACCGGTGTATCGATCGCTAAAAATCCCTTTTTCTCGTAATTTTTGCGAATGATATCTTTCATTTGATTAAAAACCAACTGGTCGGGGGGCAGTAATTCCATAAACCCCGGCAACGTGGAAGGCTTTACGATTTTATTCATTGTCCTCCTCCTTGTAGTGCAAACATGGCGATCGACGTCGCCACGTTGGCGTTTAACGAATCGATCGTTTCTTTCATGGGAATGCGAAGCTTATAGTCGATGCGCTCCAACAACTCTTCGCGAATGCCGTGCGCCTCGTTTCCCACGATCAGCACGAGCGCATCGCCGTATCGATCCGACAAGCTTAAGTTCTCTCCTTGAATGTCCAGGCCGTAAAATGGACACGTCGCCTTAAACGCCAGGAGCTCTTCGTCTTTTACGACGGCGACGGGCACGCGAAAGGCCGACGCCATCGAAGCGCGAATACACTTGTCGTTCGCACTGTCGACCGTACCGGGGCCGAGCAGGACCCCGTCGAAGTAAAAAGCCTCGGCCGATCGGATCATGCCGCCCAAATTTCCCGGATCCCGGATGCCGTCGACGTATAAATAGCGACCTCGCTTGGGCAGATCGCGCACGTCCCTTAAAAAATGACGACAGACGGCGATCGCGCCCTGACTCGATTCCGTCGAGGTCAAGGCCACAAACAGATCGTGTCTTAACACCGTCGCGGGCGCATCGAGGACGCCGAGCGCCTCTTCGACGACGCCGATTTTTTCTGCGTCTATCAAAAGTTCCTCGACATAGCCCTCGCGAGCCACCTCCGAAATGACGACGAGCCCTTCGACGAGTAATTTTCGATACCGTTCCCTGTATTTTTTATCCTTCAATTTTTTCCACGCCTTGTAGCGCGCGTTTGCCGCGGAATCGATGCGTTTCACGATCTCACTCTTCTTCGATTCTCGCCAGATCGCGATCGGATCCGAAAAAGATCAAAAGATCTCCCTTTCGAAGAATCTCCTCCGAAAAGTTACGTACGATCATGCGACCTTCGCGCCGAATCGCGATGACGTTGACTTTATAGCGTTGGCGAAATTTCAAGTTACTCACTGACTGGCCGACCCACTCGTCGAGTACGTCGTATTCGACGAGGCCGTAGTCGTCCGAAAGTTCGAAATAACCGCTGATTCCGCTCTTGGAGAGCTCCTTTGCCAGGCGCTCGCCCATGTCGACTTCGGGATAGATGATTCTGTCGGCGCCGAGTTTTTCCAAGATCGATCCGTAACGCCTGGTCGGCGCCTTCGCTACGATCAGGGGGACCTTTGCCTCTACGCACGAAATCGTCGCCATGATAGCCGACTCCAGACTGTTTCCGATGGCAATGATCGCGCAGTCGAAGTTGTTTAAGCCGAGGTCGCTTAAGACGTCTTCGTCTGTGACATCCGCCTGGATGGCCGTGGTCACGCCCTCGGAGACACTGCGTACGCGCTCTGGATTCGTATCGATCGCCAATACGTCGTTATGCATATCATATAATCGCCTCGCCACCGTCGAACCCAATCGACCCATGCCGAACACGACGAAACTTTTTGCCATGGCCCACTCCTATCCTACGATAAATTTTCCTTCGGAAAAACGATACTTTTTACTGTGCTCTTTAAGAAACATACCCATCGCAAACGTCGCGGGCCCAATTCTTCCTATATACATCAGCATACTCAAGACGATCTTCGAAGCGGTGCTCAAAAAGCCGGTGATCCCGCTGGAGACGCCGACGGTCCCGAAGGCCGATACGGTTTCAAATAGGATGTCGACGAAGTCGAAGGCTTCTTTCTCGAAGATGACGATTAACAGGGACACGCTGAATACCAACAAGATCGCGATGATGAAGAGCTCGAAGGCCTTCATCTTGGTCTCTTCCGAGATTCGCCGCTTAAACAGAACCGTGTCTTTTACGCCGCGAAGCGACGAGACACAAGAGCACACGACGATCGCAAAGGTCGTCGTCTTAATTCCGCCCGCCGTCGAACCGGGAGATCCGCCGATAAACATCAACAAGACGCTCACAAACAACATCGTATCCTTCAGCCCGGCCATATTGACGGAGTTATAACCCGCCGTTCGAAAAGTGACCGATTGGAAAAATGACGCGAGAATTTGCTGTGAGAGCGGTAGCGACCCGATCGTCTCGGGATTGTGGCGTTCAAATACGAAAAATAAGATCGCCCCGCCCGCGAGCAACAACAACGTCGTCCATATGACGAGCTTCGTGTGCGCGGACAGACGACGCTTTTCGGGAAAACGCCATAAGTCGACGTAGACGATAAATCCCAATCCGCCGAGTATAATGAGCAGTGCGATGATGATCGTCACGTAATAATTTGCCTGAAAAGAAACGAGCGAGTCGCCGAACAAATCGAAGCCCGCGTTACAAAAGGCGCTGATTGCGTGAAAAATCGAAAAGATCGCGCCCCGCCTGAAGCCATACATCGGTATGAGATGAAACGATAAGAGCAATGCGCCGCTCGCCTCGGCGGAGAGCGTAAACAGGGTGGCAAAGCGCAATAATTTGACGAGACCTGCGAGCGAATCCGCGTTGAGTTGCGTCTTGATAAAGATGCGTCCGCTCAGTCCGATGCGCTTGTCGCTTAAAATCGACACCCATGCCACCATCGTCATCGTGCCGAGGCCGCCTATTTGTATTAAGAGCAGAATGATTATTTTTCCGAAGCTCGACCAACCGGTCGCGGTATTTCTCACGATCAGCCCCGTCACGCAGGATGCCGACGTCGATGTAAACAGGGCGTCGATAAATCCCGCGCTCTGACCGTCGGCCGATGCAAGCGGCAACGACAAGAGGGCCGTTCCCGTGAGAATAAGGATCAAGAACGATATCAGTACGACAAAAGACGGATTTTTCGTGATTCGTTTGTATAGAGAATCGGGTAATTTCAATAGCCTCTCCTATAAAAAACACCCTATAGGAAGGATTCCCACAGGGTGTAGTACTTATTCTCCCTTAGCTACTTGAACGAGTTGTGCAAATGCTTCCGGGTCGTGAATAGCGAGTTCAGATAAAACCTTGCGGTTGATATCGACATTCGCCTTTTTAAGTCCGTTGATGAAGCGGCTGTAGCTCATGCCGTTTGCGCGTGCTGCCGCGTTAATTCTCGTAATCCAAAGTTTACGGAAATCTCTCTTCTTTTGTTTTCTACCTGCGAAGGAGTAACTCATCGAGCGCATAACCGCTTGGTTAGCTACTCTGTACAACTTGGATTTTGCTCCGAAATAACCTTTCGATTGCTTTAATATTTTTTTATGACGACGCTTTGCGTTCATACCTCTTTTTACTCTTGCCATCTCTTAACTCCTCCTCGGATTACGGAATCATATGATCGATACGACGTGTATCAGCTTTGGAGACCAAGGCTCCTTTTCTTAAATCGCGCGTTCTCTTAGCGGTCTTTTTGCCCGTTAAGTGACCTTTATACGCTTTAAATCTTCTTAATTTGCCGGTCCCCGTTCTCTTGAAACGTTTTGCGGACCCTCTATGCGTCTTCATCTTTCTCACAATATTCCTCCTACTATTTTTCTGATTTGGAACTGAAAAACATCACCATGCTTCGGCCTTCCATCTTCGGTTTTTTATCTACTTCGCCGTACTCCGATACGAGCTCTGTAAATTGATCCAAGACGTCGCGGCCGATGTCAGTATGACCCATTTCTCTACCGCGAAAACGGACAGATACCTTCACGCGATTCCCGTCTTTTAGGAAATCAATTGCTCTATTTGCCTTGGTGTTTAAGTCGTGAGTCTCAATCTTCGGCGTCAGACGCAATTCCTTCACGGTAATGGTCTTTTGCTTCTTCTTCGATTCCTTTTCTTTCTTCATCATATCGTAACGATATTTTCCATAATCGAGGATTCGACAGACCGGTGGTTTCGCTTTCGGTGCGATATTGACGAGATCCAACCCAAATTCGTCGGCAACATCTCTTGCTTTCTCAATGGATACAATACCCAACTGTTCTCCATTAGGATCGATCAAACGCACTTCTCTTGCACGAATTTCACCATTGACTTGAACTTCCTTAATGATTAAACACCTCCATAGGCAACAAAAAAAGCGGGCGCAAAAAGACCCGCTTACACATAATCTGGAATAAACCTTAAAACGTCAGTCGTAAGGTGAGAAACGGATTTCTTCTTCATACAAGAGATAGTATACCAAATACCCCAGACGATGTCAAACTATCTTTCGACTCTCGACAATATTTGATCGACCTTCGTTTGAATCAAATCGACGGCGACTTTGTTGTAGCCGCCCTCGGGGACGATGATGTCGGCATAGCGCTTCGACGGTTCGACGAAGAGGAGATGGGCCGGGCGCACCGTCTCCATATACTGTTCGATGACCGAATCCAAACTCCGGCCGCGCTCGCGCATGTCGCGCTTGATGCGCCTTAAGATACGCACGTCGCTGTCGGTGTCGACAAAGATGCGCATATCCAAAAGATCCAAAATGCGGGGTTCTGAAAAGAGCAAGATCCCTTCGATCAGGATCACTTCCTTCGGTTCGAGATGCACGGTCTCCGCCTTCCGGTTGTGAACGGAGAAGTCGTATTCGGGCATATCGATGCTTCGTCCCTCTTTGAGCGCGTGCAAGTGTTCGATAAAGAGGTCGTTGTCGAAGGCGAGGGGGTGATCGTAGTTCGTCTTTTGGCGATCTTCAAACGACAGGTGAGACTGATCTTTATAGTAGTTGTCCTGGCGGATCACCGCACATCGCGCATCGCCCGTATTCTTATAGAGTTGTTTTGTTACGGTGCTCTTTCCCGATCCGGAACCGCCGCATATGCCAATTAAGATGGGTCTCATTTAATCAATCTTCTTTCTTATCATGTCTTTTCGATCGACGGGCCGATCGAGATGCGCCGTAAATACCTGACGCGCCTTGTTCGCCACGTCGATCGGCTCGCCGTCCTCGTCGCGCATGTCCTCGATCGTCCAAAGGAAGTGTTTTTTCCCCGGTCCGAAGATTTCGACGGTATCTCCCTCGAACACGCGATTTCTCTGTTCGATCGTCACGCGCTCCGCCTCCTCGTCGTAATCGAGCACGACTCCGACAAAATCGTAATCTCTGATGTATGTCGTCGAGTCGCTGATCCCTTCGGCATCCTTCGCCTCCCCGTAGTAGAAGCCGGTCGTAAAGTCTCTGTGCGACACCTTTTTAATCTCCTCAAAAAGTGACGGATCGTAGACGTAGTGTTCGGGATCGTCGTAATAGGCATCGATCGCCATGCGGTAAGAGCGAATGACCGTCGCGAGATAATACGCACTCTTCACGCGACCTTCGATCTTAAACGATCGAATGCCCGCCTCGATCAACTCGTCGAGATGTCCGATCATCGAAAGATCCTTGGAATTTAAGATAAAGCTGCCTTCCTCGGTTGAATCGATCGGAAAATACTCACCCGGTCGATTTTCCTCGACCAAATGATACTTATAGCGGCACGGTTGGGCGCAGTCACCGTGGTTTGCGTCGCGCCCGGTCATGTAGTTGCTGAGTAGACAGCGTCCGCTGTAGCTCATGCACATCGCACCGTGTACGAAGGTCTCGATCTCGATCCCCTCGACATTCTCCACGATCTCCTCGATCTCCTCCATGCTGAGCTCTCTGGCGAGCACAACCCTCTCGGCACCCAGATCTCTCCAAAAGCGCACCGTGTCGCTGTTGGTAATGCTCCCCTGTGTGCTCATGTGGATCGGGATATTCGACGCATTTTTTACGTGCTGAAACATTCCGGGGTCGGATACGATGACGGCGTCGACGCCGATCTCTTCCAAACTCTTGACGTAATCGTCGAGTCCCGCAAAATCCTTATCGTGCGGCACGATGTTAAGCGTAACGTGGATTTTTTTGCCCCGCGCGTGAGCGTAGCGAACGCCCTCCTCCATCGCCTCGCGAGAAAAATTTTTCGACGCCGTTCGAAGGCCGAACGCCTCGCCTCCCAAGTAGACGGCATCGGCCCCGTAGTCGATCGCCGTCTTTAATTTTTCCAAATCGCCGGCGGGTGCCAGCAACTCTACTCTATCCATTTAATCTCCTTATCATCAACAGCCCATCGCCGATAGGCAACAAATTCGCGCTCAGCGACTCCGAATGCAACACTTCGTAGAGCATCCGCTTCAGCCGCTTGACGATCGTCACCTTTCGACGCTTATACAACTTCTTCGACGCCAACATGCCGTGGAAGAGGACGTTGTCCATACAAATGACGCCGCCCTCGTTCAGTAGAGATAGGCACGCCTTTAAATAGACCTCGTACTGCCCCTTTGCCGCGTCGATAAAGATAAAATCGTAACGCGACGTGTCTTTTTTTACGAACTCTTCCGCATCCGAGACGACGAGGCGAATGCGGTCTTCCAAGCGCTGATTTTGAAAATGCGTCCTCGCGTTGATCGCGCGGTTCTCGTCGAGTTCGACCGTCGTGATCGACGCATCGGTCGCCCTCGCCATCATCGACGCCGAATAACCGATCGCCGTCCCCAGCTCCAAGATGGCACGGGGATTTAATACGGGCAAAAAGAACATCAGAAAATTTTCCACCTGTCTGTCGACGATGGGAATTTGTTCGCTTTCCGCAAACTTACGCATCTCCGAGAGATAACCTCCCGCATCCGGCACGAGCGCATCGAGAAAATCTTCTATAAAAGGCTCCGTTATATACATGATAAAAAAAGCCGGATTGCCCGGCTATTACACATCCATAATGATCGGCAGGATCATCGGATTGCGTCTGGTCTTCTTAAAGATAAAGTTGCGTAAATCGTCCCGAATTTGAGACTTGATCGACGACCAATCTTTAATATTTTGCTTTTTGCAACTTTCGAGCGACTCGGATACGACGTGGCGTACCTCGTTCATGAGGTCGGTCGATTCGCGGACGTATACGAAACCTCGAGAGATGATGTCCGGACCCGAAACCAATTGGCCCGTCTTCTTATTCATCGCGATAATCGCAATGATCAACCCGTCTTCGGAGAGGTGCTTGCGATCTCGCAGCACGATATTACCCACATCTCCGATGCCGAGTCCGTCGATTAACACTTGACCCGCTTCGACGTTCTTGGCAAGATGTGCTTCGTTTTTCGTTATCTCAAGGCAGTTCCCGTTTTCGAGCATAAAGATATTCTTCTTCGGGATTCCCATCTTTTGAGCGACTTCGGTATGTTTTAGCAAGTGCTTCACTTCCCCGTGGATCGGGATGAAGAACTTCGGCTTCAACAGGTTGATCATGAGCTTGTGCTCTTCCTGATACGCGTGACCTGAGACGTGAATTTCCGATAACGATTCGTAGATGACGCGGACGCCCTTGTCGAGCAGGCGGTTAATGACCGTATTGACCGCGCTCTCATTGCCCGGAATCGGGTGTGCCGAGAGGATGATGACGTCATCCGGCATCAATTGGATGCGCTTGTGTTGTCCGGTAGAGATTCGCGTCATCGCACTCATCGGTTCGCCCTGGCTGCCCGTCGTAATCAAGACGAGTTGCTTCGGGTTATAGCGATTCATGTCCTTGATGTCGATGATCGTGTTTTTCTTTACGCGGAGATAACCTAAGTTTTGGGCGATGCCCATGACATTGATCATGCTTCTGCCGCTTAAGACGACCTTGCGATTATAGCGTTCGGCCGCATTGATGATCTGTTGAATACGGTAGACGTTCGAGGCAAAGGTGGCGATGATGATCCGATTATTTTTCATCAGCGCGAACAGCCGGTCAAACGTCGCCCCGACCTTTCGCTCGCTCATCGAAAAGCCTTCTCGCAGCACGTTGGTCGACTCGCTCATCAGCGCGAGCACGCCGCGATCTCCGATTTCCGCGAGGCGGTTCAAGTCGATCGGATCTCCGGAAATCGGGGTAAAGTCGACTTTAAAGTCGCCCGTATGAACCAATACGCCGGCCGGCGTCGTAATGGCGAGAGCCGCGGCGTCGGGAATGGAGTGGTTGACGCGAACCCACTCGACTTCGAAAAATCGTCCGATCTTCATCGGCTTTCGGTAGCTGACCGTGACGAGTTTCGTCGAACGCAGGAGTCTGTGCTCCTTGAGCTTGTTTTCGAGAAGTCCGAGCGTCAACTTCGTTCCGTACACGGGGACGTTGATCTGCTTTAGGACGTAGGGAACCGCTCCGATGTGGTCCTCGTGTCCGTGAGTAATGACGATTCCCTTGATCTTTTGTTTATTTTGCAATAAATATTGAATGTCCGGAATGACGATGTCGATTCCCGGCATATCGTCTTCGGGGAAGGTCATGCCGCAGTCGATGAGGATCATTTCACCTTGATACTCGACGACCGTCATGTTCTTTCCCACTTCTTGCATCCCGCCGAGCGGTATGATGCGAAGTTTTTGTTTATTCTTCATCCGATTCTCCCTCCATGGCCTTTCTACACTCTTCGCAAAGGCCGTAAAATTTTAAATTATGATCCGTAATATGAAAATGTACGGTTTTTTCTATTTCGTCCTCTAATTCATCCAATAAGTCTAAATTGACTTCCATAATCTTGTTACAATTATTGCAAATTAAATGGTGGTGAATATGTTTTTCTTCTTTATGGCGTCGCTCGTAACGCGTCGTGCCATCTTCAAATGTGATCGCCGTTAAATAACCGATGCTTTCCAACAAGCCGACGGCTCGATACACCGTAGCGATGCCTATCTCGGGCATTTTTTCCGACGCATACCGAAACACTTCTTCCGTCGTCATGTGCTCGTCGCTATGTTCGGAAAAAATCTCCATGACGATTTGGCGTTGTTTCGTATATTTATAACCTTTACTTTGCAGAAAATCTCTAAACTCGTTATCGGACATTGCTTCCACCTACACTTCTCTTATAATCCATGCGTTTATTAAAAATACGCACAAAAACAACGCGTTCACACGCGGACGTGAACGTTTAAAGTGATTGTTGATCCAAATACGTTTGTAGGATAAAAACAGCCGCTATCTTGTCGACATACTTCTTCCGATTCTCTCTTCTTACGCCGCCTTCTATCAGCGCTTGCGTCGCAGAGGCCGTCGTCAATCGCTCGTCGACATAGATCACTTCCATATGCAGCGCATCTTTTAAATAATCGACGTAGTTCATCGTCCTCGTCGCCTGAAATCCGACGGAATTATTCATATTCTTCGGCAAACCGACGATCAATTTGTCGACGTCGTAAGTCTCGATGATCTCTTTCAACGCCTGAACATCTTCATCTTTGGAGCGCCTGGTAATCGTGGTAACCCCTTGCGCTAAAATCCCCAAGGGATCCGAGACCGCTACGCCTATCGTCTTGTTGCCGATATCTAAACCTAATAAACGCTTCATCTAAATCACTTTAATACAAAATTCCGGACAAACTGTTGCGCAGTAGCCGCATAAAATACATTTTTCATTCGGAACGGCGCGCCCATCGACGACGTGAATGCCGTCCTGCTTACAGCGTCTTTCGCAACTCCCGCATCCGATGCAATAATCACCTATAATGAGACGTCTTTTCTTATTGGAAATTTCCTTAAGTGCCGCTTCATTTTCTTCGCCCTTTAAAAACAAGTCCGCATTGTAGTCGATCTCCTGTTTAGACTGCATGCCGATGGCCGTCGCATCGATCGCGGGTTGCGTTCGAATCCACTCGAGCGCCTCGCGATTGTCCTGAATTAAGTGACCGCCACCCAATGCCTTCATGGAGTATATGCCAATGCCTTTTTTATGTCTCGCTTCGATAGCGTGAAGCATCTCCAGAGGCGTTCCGTCTTGAATACCAATCCCTTTTTTATTGATAATCGGATGGATAACCTCGATTTCCGGGAAAAGTGCCGTCGCATTTACACAACCTATAAAGTGCGTCGATATACCGATCGCCCGAATAATGCCGTCATCTTTAAATTTCTTTAGACGCTTCAGCGCCTCGCGATGACCTTTGAGCGTGAGCAACGACTCCTGCTCGTGCAACATAAAAATATCGATATAATCGGTATCCAATTCCTCCAAGGCTTTTTTTACACTTCGTTCCGCAGTTTCTTCATCGTAACAATACGCCTTCGACGTGATGACCCACTGCTCGCGACCGACTTCTTTAATCGCCTCGCGAATATACGCGTAATTGTCGTAAATTTCCGCAGTATCTATGAAATTAATACCCTTTTCGCGGGCATATACCAATAATTCGGTGCCTTTTTTCAGCGATAAATTTGCCTGAAATTTCGAAAATGTTAAAGAACCGAAGCATAAAGGCGACACTTCGATTCCCGTCTTTCCTAAAATTGCCATCTTTCACCTGCACTCAACCACTCAAATAGAATAGAGATGAGCTTACGCCCATCTCTATTCTTCCTTTAAATAGAATTTTAACAACGCTGCTAAAAGCTCGTCACGTTCAATCGATTGTATGATGTTGCGCGCATTTTGATGACTCGTAATATACGTAGGGTCTCCGGATAATATATAGCCAATAATTTGGTCGATCGGATCATAACCCTTATCTTCCAATGCATGAAACACGATTTTAATTCCGGAACGAATCTTTTCGCTATCGCCGTTAGACTTCTCAAAGATATGCGTCTCAAACTGATTATTGTCCATATAATCTCCTCCATGAGGTTATTATATCACAAATTCTCATTTTCGACATCATTTTCCTATATCATTCAGGATATCTTCGACCGCATGCATCGCCTTATCGACGCTCTTGACGTCCTTGCCGCCGGCCGTCGCCATATCGGGGCGCCCGCCGCCTCCGCCGCCTGCTATCTTCGCGATGTTTCTTACGATATCGCCAGCCTTAAATCCTCGAGAAATGACGTCTTTCGGCGACGCACAGACAAAGTTCAATTTCTCTCCGTTTACCGTCGAAAGAATGACCAGAGCATCTTCTTTATCTCTTAAATTTTCGGCCATGTTCCGCAAATCTTCTACCGAGACGTCTCGGAAGCTCCCGCGGATTACGTCGATTCCCGCGATCGTCTCCTTTTCGCCCACTTGATCGCGCATTCTCGATTTCGCGATCTCGGCGTTTAATCTGTCCAGTTCCTTCTCTAAGTTCTTCTCATTTTTTAAATGATGTTTTAATTTTTTAATAATCTCGCCTTCCGAAGCCTTTAAGAGCACAGCCGCTTCGTGATTCGTCGCATCTGTCACTTTTATCAGGCGATAGAGCGCGGGACCGGTGACGGTTTCCATTCGACGAACGCCCGCGGAGATACCGCTTTCGGACAGGATTTTAAACATGCCGATCTGCGCGGTATTTTCGACGTGAGTACCGCCGCAAAGTTCCTTCGAGTAATCGCCCATACTCACGACGCGAACTTTATCGCCGTATTTGTCTTCAAAGAGGCCGACGGCGCCCGTCTCTTTCGCCTCGTCGTAGGAGAGGATCTCGGTGCGGACGGGAAGAGATTCGAAAATCTTTCGGTTGACGATCTCCTCGATGGTCTGTATATCCTCGGCCGATACCGCTTCGTAGTGCGTAAAGTCGAACCGCATCATATCCGGCCCGACGTGTGATCCCGCTTGATTGACGTGATCGCCCAGGGTATCTTTCAGCGCTTGGTGCAGCAGGTGCGTTACCGAGTGGTTTCTCCGCGTCTTTTCGCGCCGTTCTCTGTCGACGTGCGCGCTCACGCTGCCCGGCGTGGCGACACCTTCGGTGACGGTGCCGATCACATAAGTGTGTCCGCTCTTCGTCTTTTGCGCATCTTCGATGCGAATCGTAAAACCGTCGCCTTCTACGACGCCCGTATCGCCGACCTGTCCCCCGCTCTCTCCATAAAACGGCGTGGGATTTAAATAGAAGATCGCCTTCTCGCCGCTTTCCACGCGCTCGACGTCTTCTCCTTCGACGATGATGTGAAGCAAGTTCGCCCCGTCGATATCCAAGGTCTCGTAGCCGACGAAGTCCGTCTCCTCTTCGATGTCGTTGAGGTCGAAGCCCGAACCGGCGGACCATCCGATGTTGTCGGAATCGTCTCTCGCCACGCGCGCGCGATTTTTTTGCGCTTCCATTTTTTCGTCAAAAGCCGCTTCGTCCAGGGTCATGCCGGACTCTTCCAAAATTTCTCTCGTCAGGTCCAGCGGAAATCCGTAGGTATCGTAGAGTTTAAAGGCGTCTTCTCCGGAAAATTCTCTTCTCTCCTCTTTTTTCATCTTGTCGATTTCCGATTCGAGCAATTCCATGCCCGTCTCCAGAGTCTTTAAGAAGCGCTCTTCTTCGCGCAGGATCACGCGCTGAATAACCTCCCGATTATCTTCGAGTTCCCTGTACTGTACCTTCCACGAATCGATCACGCTGTCGGCGAGCTTGTATAAAAAGGCACCTTGGATGCCGAGATTTCTGCCGTGTTTTGCCGCACGCCTCGTCAGGCGTCTCTCGACATAGCCGCGACCTTCATTCGACGGAATAATCGAATCCGAGATCATAAAGGTGATCGCGCGGATGTGGTCGGTGATGACTCGAACGGACATATCTAATTTCGGGTCGGTGCCGTACTCATAACCCGCCATCTCGCAGATGTCTTCCAGAATCGCGTGAATGGCGTCGATCTCGAAGATGTTGTTCGTCTCCTGCAAGACCGTCGCGATGCGCTCCAGGCCCATCCCCGTGTCGATATTCGGACGCGCGAGGGGATGGTAGTTGCCCTCTTCGTCTTTGTCGAACTGGGTAAAGACGAGGTTCCATACTTCGATATAGCGATCGCAATCGCAACCCGGCTTACAGTCGGGCTTGCCGCATCCGTGCTTTTCGCCGCGGTCGAAGTAAATTTCGGAACACGGGCCGGAGGGACCGACGCTCAGTTCCCAAAAGTTATCTTCTTTTCCGAGTCGCACGATGCGCTCCTTCGGAAGGCCGACCTCTTCGTTCCAAATGCGAAAAGCCTCGTCGTCGTCCAAGTAGATCGTCGCCCACAAACGGTCGGGGTCGATCTCCAAGACTTCGGTTAAAAATTCCCACGCCCACGGAATTGCTTCGCTCTTAAAATAATCTCCGAACGAAAAATTCCCGAGCATTTCAAAGAATGTCGCGTGGCGGTCGGTCTTTCCGACATTTTCGATATCGCCCGTCCGAATACATTTTTGAGACGTACACACGCGCGACGCGGGAGGTACCGCTTCCCCTGTAAAGAATTTTTTCATCGGCGCCATTCCCGCACCGATCAAAAGCAACGATTTATCGTTCTTCGGCACCAGCGAAAAACTCGGTAAGGCCAAGTGTTTTTTGCTTTCATAGAATTTTAGAAACTCGCTTCTAATCTCGTGTAATCCCAATGGTTTCATGTTTCCTCCCGCTTATCTGTATAAAATGATTATGATTAAAATTATAAAGTTGCCGACATAAAATGTCAATTTGAATGCCTTATCCAAAAAAATAAGCGACAGTATCCCGTCGCTTATTGTACTTTCTTAAGTTCTTCTCTTTGTCGTTGGTTGTCCCGCCACTTCATGGTAAAGAAATCCTTCAAGATAACCAAGATCGAAAAAACCGGTACCGAAAGGATCATGCCGATGACGCCGAACATGCCTCCACCAATAAAGATACACAGCAGGACGATCGCCGGATGAAGACCCGTTCGACTTCCCAAAATCTTAGGTGCAAACAGATTGTTTTCCGCCCATTGCAAGAAGACAAACAAGATACTCACCCAAAACGCCTTGGTCCAAGAGTCCATCACCGCGAAGAAAAAAGCGGGGACGAAGGCCAAAAACGGACCGATATAGGGGATGATGTCCGCGACGATCGTGATAAGACCGATGACCACGGCAAAATCGACTCTCAATATGAGAAGCATCGCCATCGTCATCACGCCGACGATAACCGCGAGCAGTAACTTTCCCTTGACAAATTCGAGCATCGATACATTGATTTCAGTTGCCAAATAAAGCACGTCCGAACGATACTTCGAAGGAATGGCCTTATACATCTTTACTTTGAGCCGATTCTTGTCGACCGTAAAGTAATAAGTCAAGATTAAGACCAGGATAAAACTGAGCATGCGCCCGAAGGCCGCATACATCCCCGAGGCCATGGAACTTAGACGCTTGAACATATTGTTCTCGATGACCGTCGCGTATTTTTCGATCGCATTTTGCGCGCTCGTCATTAAACGCGGCATGTTGAAATTCGTCATCTTTTCGATCTGATCCGACGCCTGTAGGATCGTCGCCTCGAGATCGTTAAACCACTGGGGAAGAATCGACAAAAAGTTTCGGAATTCCCTCACCGTCTGGGGAAGTACCACGAGGAACAATATGACGAGCAAGAGGATAAATCCGGCGTAAATAATGATGACGCCGAGGCCTCTCGAGATATTTTTCTTCTCCATATACGTCACCAACGGATTGATGACATAGGCGAGCATCGCCGATATAACCACGGCGGAGAGCGTCGTCTTCAAGACGGGAAAACGCGTAAAAATATAGCGCAAGATCATAAAGATCAAAATCCCTAAGAG
>JAQYDN010000022.1 GCA_028724185.1 Bacillota bacterium | reverse complement strand
ACTCCACTCCTTTCTTACTTACCGGTCTTACCGACTTTTCTACGAACATATTCGCCGACGTAGCGAATACCCTTGCCTTTGTAAGGCTCGGGGGAACGGAAGCTGCGGATCTTGGCAGCGTAGGCGCCGACTTTTTGTTTGTCGATACCTCTAACCGTGATTTCTGTATTGCTCGGAACTTCGACTTCGATTCCTTCGGGATCTTCTAGTTCGATGGGGTGAGAGTGACCAAGGTTCAGATTTAATTTCTTACCTTGTTTTTGTGCACGGTAACCCGTTCCGATGATTTCAAGTTTCTTTTCGTAACCGTTGACCACGCCTTCGATATTGTTGGCGATCAAGGTACGATAGAGACCGTGAAGCGCGCGAATGTCTTTGTTGTCATTGGGGCGTGTCACGATGACTTGATTATCTTCAATGGCGATGTCGATAACGGGATCGAATTCAGTTTGAAGACTGCCCTTCGGTCCTTTTACTTCTACGACATTGCCATTAATTTTAACTTCTACGCCGGAAGGGATATCGATTGGATTTTTTCCTATTCTGGACATCTTAACGCTCCTTCCTTACCAAACGTAGCAGAGAACTTCTCCGCCAACTTGTTCTTTACGCGCTTCGCGGTCGGTCATAATTCCCTTCGATGTGGAAATAATCGCCACGCCGAGTCCGCCTAAAACCTTGGGGATTTCCGTACTCTTTGCGTATACGCGAAGGCCCGGCTTCGAAATACGTTTCATACCGCTAATTACTTTTTCTTCGTTTCTGCCGTACTTTAATTCTACATTAATTTTGCCTTGAGGTCCTTCTTCAAGTACGTCGTAGCCTTTAATATAGCCTTCCTCTAGAAGGATACGGGCGATTTCCGCCTTCATCTTCGAAGCGGGAATCTCAACAGATTTGTGTTTTGCATCATTGCCGTTACGGATTCTCGTAAGCATATCTGCAATGGGGTCTGTCATCATAATCAATTCCTCCTTTCGGTCAGCTTTACCAGCTTGCCTTTCTTACGCCGGGGATTTGGCCCGCGTAAGCCAGTCTACGAAAACAAATTCTGCAAATGCCGTATTTCTTTAATACGGCGTGAGGGCGTCCGCAAATTTTACATCTGGTGTAATTTCTGGAACTGTATTTTCCTTTACGTTTTTGCTTAGCCACCATGGATTTCTTTGCCACAGGTTAACCCTCCTTCTTTGCAAAAGGCATGCCCATCTTCGCGAGGAAGGACTTCGCCTCTTCATCAGTTTCAGCCGTTGTTACGATCGTTATATCTAAACCGCGCAATGTGTCGATTTTATCATATTCAATTTCGGGGAAGATCAATTGCTCTTTAAGCCCCAATGCATAATTTCCCCTGCCGTCGAACGCCGTGGATTTTACGCCGCGGAAGTCGCGAACACGCGGAAGAGCGACGTTCATCAACTTGTCGAGGAAGTCATACATTCTTTCACCGCGAAGGGTGACTTTGCAACCGATGTTGTCGCCTTCACGCAACTTAAAGTTTGCAACGGACTTGCGCGCTTTGGTTACGATCGGCTTTTGACCGGAGATCAAGGTCAAGTCGTTAATCGCACTTTCGAGTGCTTTCGGGTTGTCCTTTGCCTCTCCGAGTCCTATATTAATCACTACTTTTTCAAGACGAGGAATTTGCATCGTATTTTCATACTTGAATTCGTCCATTAAAGCAGGTGCGACTTCGTTCGTGATTTTTTCATATAATCTCGATGTCATCACAGGCCTCCTTATTTATCAGAAATGGTAGCACCGGAAGACTTCACAACGCGTACCTTTTTGCCGTCTTCAAAACGATAACCGATGCGGCTTCTCTTGTTCGTCTTGGTGTCGTAGTACATGACGTTGGATACGTGAATCGGCGCTTCCTCTTTTGTGATGCCGCCGGGGTTTTGCGGTCCTCTCGGTTTTTCGTGTTTCGTTACGATGTTGATACCTTCGACGACCACGCGATCTTGTTTCGGAATCGTGCGAAGGACCTTGCCTTTTTTACCTTTGTCCTTGCCGGAAATGACTTCGACGGTATCTCCTTTTTTGATGCGCATTCTATGCCACCTCCTTAAAGAACTTCGGGAGCGAGGGAAATAATTCGCATGAAGTTTTCTCCTCTAAGCTCTCTGGTTACGGGCCCGAAAATACGGGTTCCCTGCGGACTCTTGTCGTCTTTAATAATAACCGCCGCGTTGTCGTCGAACTTGATGTACGTTCCGTCGGAGCGACGAATGCCCTTCTTCGAGCGAACGATGACGGCCTTGACGACGGCTCCCTTTTTAACGACGCCTCCGGGGATGGCGTGTTTTACCGAACACATGACGACGTCGCCGATGTTGGCGTAACGACGATTGGTACCGCCGAGCACCTTGATGACGCCGAGTTCTCTGGCACCGGAGTTGTCGGCAACTTTTAATCTGCTCTCTTGTTGAATCATCCCGAGAACCTCCTTATTTCGCTTTTTCTACGATTTTGACGAGGCGGAATCTCTTGTCCTTAGAAAGGGGGCGCGTCTCCATTGCGCGTACGGTATCTCCAATACCCGCTTCATTGTTCTCGTCGTGCACTTTATATTTAGTCGTGTTCTTAAATCTCTTCTTGTAGATGGGGTGACTCTTGAAGGTCTCTACCGCTACGACAATCGTCTTGTCCATGGAATCGCTTACGACCTTACCGGAGATCACTTTACGTTGATTTCTTTCCATACGTTACGCCTCCTTTTCCACGTTGAGCTCACGCTCTCTTTGGATGGTTTTTACGCGAGCGATGTCTCTTTTTACGCTCTTGATGGTGGACGGGTTGTCTAATTGTCCTGTAGCCAGTTGAAAGCGAAGGTTGAAGAGTTCATTCTTTAACTCGGACACCTTGTTATTCAGCTCTTCACTGGATAAATTGCGGATGTCTTTAGTTTTCATTCGATTCGCCCTCACTTTCTTCCGTATTCTTGGCGACGAAGCGCGTCTTGATCGGCAATTTCATCGCTGCAAGGCGCATCGCCTCTCTGGCGACATCTTCTTCGACCCCGCCGAGTTCAAATAAGACGCGGCCGGGTTTGACGACGGCTACCCAATACTCCGGAGCACCTTTACCGGAACCCATACGGGTTTCAGCCGGCTTTTCCGTAACCGGTTTGTCGGGGAAAACTTTAATCCAGATATTCCCGCCACGACGGATGTAACGCGTCATGGCACGACGTGCGGCCTCGATTTGGTTGGAAGTGATCCAGGCCGGTTCCAATGCTTGGATGCCGTACTCACCGTAGGTCAAGGTGTTTCCTCTGTGTGCAACACCCTTCATTCTACCGCGATGTTGTCTCCGATATTTTACTCTTTTCGGCATTAACATATTGCTGTCCTCCTCACTTACCGTCTGTCTTGGCTTTGGCCTTGAGATTTACGGTTGCCTCCGCGGCGTCTGTCGTTGCCGCGACGTTTTCTATCTCTGCGGTTTCTGCGGCCTTGGGGAACTTCGGGAAGAACTTCACCTTTGTAGAGCCAAACCTTTACGCCGATTTTTCCGTACGTCGTGTCCGCTTCGGCAAAGCCGTAGTCGATGTCTGCACGAAGCGTTTGAAGAGGAATCGTGCCTTCGCTGTAGCCTTCGCGACGAGCCATGTCGGCACCGCCCAAACGACCGGAACATTGTGTACGAATACCTTTGACGCCTAAACGCATGACGCGTTGAATCGTTTGTTTCATCGCACGACGGAACGCGATACGACGTTCCAATTGAGCTGCGATGTTTTCGGCGATCAACTGTGCGTCGAGGTCGGGATTTTTAATTTCATCGACATTGATGACGACGCTTCTGCCCGTCAACTTTTCAAGTTCCTTGCGGAGCTCTTCGACGCCCGCACCGCCGCGGCCGATGACCATACCCGGTTTTGCCGTCGAAATCGAAATCTTTACCTTGTTGGCAGCGCGTTCGATCTCGATGCGGGAAATACCGGCTTGATATAAATTCTTCTTGATATATTTACGGATTTTATCGTCTTCGACGAGGAGATCTCCAAAGTCTTTTTTGTCAGCATACCATTTGGAATCCCAATCTTTGATGATCCCTACACGAAGACCGTGCGGATTTACTTTTTGACCCATTCTTCTCCTCCTTATTCTCTTTCAGCAACGACCACGCCGATGTGGCTGGAACGTTTTAAAATCGGATACGCCATTCCCTTTGCCTTCGGGCGATAACGCTTCATCGTCGGGCCGTCGTTCGCGTACGCTTCCTTGACGATCAGATCTTCGCGATCCAAATTCAAGTTATTTTCAGCGTTTGCGACAGCGGAGTGAAGAACCTTATAAAGTTCGCGTGCACCGCGCTTCGGTGTGAATTTTAAAAGCGCTAAAGCTTCATCGACTTGTTTGCCGCGAATTTCCGCGCAAATGAAGTTAACCTTCAAAGGAGAAATGCGCACGTATTTTGCAATTGCTCTTGCTTCCATTCGTAACTCCTCCCTTACATCTTCGTGGTTTTTTCGCCGCCGCCGTGACCGCGGAACGTTCTGGTCATGACGAATTCGCCCAACTTGTGACCGACCATATCTTCGGTGATATAAATCGGAACGTGTTTTCTGCCGTCGTGAACGGCAATCGTGTGGGATACCATTTCCGGGAAGATCGTCGAACGACGAGACCAAGTTTTAATGACTTCTTTTTTATTTGCTTCGTTGAGGGCTTCTACCTTCTTCATTAAATGTTCATCTGCAAAAGGGCCCTTTTTAATGGATCTGGACATAAACTTCCTCCTCCCTTATTTCGTTCTGCGGCGAACGATGTAACGATCGCTCTTCTTGCTCTTCTTGCGCGTCTTTAAGCCGAGCGTTTTCTTGCCCCACGGAGACATCGGCGAGGGACGACCGATCGGCGCGCGACCTTCACCACCACCGTGCGGGTGATCGACGGGGTTCATCGCGGAACCGCGAACGTGAGGACGAATCCCTTGGTGACGCTTCTTACCGGCCTTGCCGCGGTTGACGAGCTCGTGTGCGATGTTTCCGACCGTACCGATCGTCGCGCGGCAATCGATGCTGACGCGTCTGTATTCGCCGGAGGGGAGACGCAATTGAGCCATCTTTCCCTCTTTTGCGGAAAGTTGCGCACCGCTGCCGGCTGCGCGTGCGATTTGACCGCCCTTGCCGGGAGTCATTTCGATGTTGTGAACCGTGGTACCGATGGGGATGGCGCGAAGGGGAAGGGCGTTTCCTACTTTAATGTCGGCGTCTTCGCCGCTTTCGACGACGTCGCCCACCTTCAAGCCCTTCGGTGCGAGAATGTATCTCTTTTCGCCGTCGGCGTAGTTCAAAAGCGCGATATACGATGTACGGTTCGGGTCATATTCGATATGTGCGACCTTTGCGGGTACGTCGTCCTTCAAGCGCTTGAAGTCGATGATACGATACTTCTTTTGCGTACCGCCGCCGCGGTGGCGACTGGTGATGCGGCCGTAAACGTTTCGGCCTGCGGATTTATTTAACGTGGTAACTAAGCTTTTTTCCGGTCTGTTTCTCGTAATTTCTTCAAAACTGGCGACGGTCATGCCTCGACGGCCGTTCGTCGTCGGTTTAAATCTTTTGATCTCCATGAATGTCCCTCCTTAGGCTTATTGCATGTTATCGAAGAACTCAATCGGCTCGGAGCCCGGAGCAAGCGTCACGATAGCTTTCTTCCAGTCGGGACGTTTTCCGACATTCATACCTTGACGTTTTACCTTACCGGTCATATTCATCGTGTTGACCTTTGCCACCTTGACGGAAAAGATCTCTTCGACGGCTCGCTTGATTTCTTGCTTGTTGCTCTTCTTCGCCACTTCAAAGGTGTACTTGTCTTCTTCCATATCGATCATCGATTGTTCGGTGATGATCGGGCGAATAATGATATCAAATTTGTTCATTAGTTATACACCTCCACAAGTTTATCCAATGCATCCTTTGTGAGGATCAGGGAGTCGTATTTCAAAATATCGTAAACATTCATCGTGCCGACCGTCGCGGTCTCGACATTTTGAATATTTCTTGCACTTAACATGATGTTCTTGTCATCTTCGCCGGAGGTTACGACGAGCGCCTTGTCGCGAGCGCCGAGTGCCTTCAAGCTCTTGACCATGTCCTTCGTCTTGGGCGCGTCCATCGCGAACTTGTCGACGACGATCAGCTCGTCCTCTTGAACCTTCGAGGTCAAGACCGACTTCATCGCCAGGCGACGAACCTTCTTCGGCGTCGTGTAGCGGTAACTTCTCGGTTTTGCAGCAAAGACGACGCCGCCGCCTCTCCATTGGGGAGAGCGAATGGAACCTTGTCTTGCGCGACCCGTACCCTTTTGTCTCCAGGGCTTTCTGCCGCCGCCGCGAACCTCTGCGCGAGTTTTGGCGGACTGTGTACCTTGACGTCTGTTGGCTAAAATATTCTTAACAACCAAGTAGACGGCGTGTTCGTTAATTTCTACGTTGAAAATATCGTCCGCAAGTTCGATCTCTTCGACCGAATTACCTTCGATATCTACCATTTGAAACTTAGTCATAACTGTTGTCCTCCTCTCGCTTATTTACCGTTTTTTACAGTGGCGCGGACGCGAACGAGTCCGTTTTTCGGTCCGGGGATGGCACCCTTAATTAAAAGGAAATTATTGTCGGCATCGACGCGAACGATCTCGAGATTTTGAACAGTTACGCGTTCATTTCCCATGCGACCCATCATGCGGTGTCCCTTCCAGACGCGTCCCGGGTAGGATGCAGCACCCATACCACCGGGCATTCTGTGGAATTTCGAACCGTGCGTTTCGCGGCCGCGACCGAAGTTGTGGCGCTTGATGATACCGGCCGTTCCCTTACCCTTGCTCGTGCCGGTAACGTCGACCTTTTCGCCGACTTCGAAAACGTCGACCTTCAGTTCGTCGCCGACGTTGAAATCTTCGCCTTCAGCCAAGGGGAATTCGCGAATCGTCTTTTTGTATTCGACCCCGGCCTTGTCGTAGTGACCCTTTAAAGGTTTGTTGACGTGCTTTTCCTTGATCGCGCCGGTTGCGACTTGAATCGCTTCGTAACCGTCGATGTCCTTCGTCTTGCGTTGAACGACGACTTGCGGTTCGACGGCGACGACCGTCACGGGAATTTGATCTCCGTTTTCGGTGAAGATCTGGGTCATGCCGACCTTCTTACCTAATGCATATTTCATAAAATACCTCCATTACAGCGGATTGCTCGGCAATCATATAGTCCGACAGCTTACAGTTTTATCTCGATATCTACGCCTGCGGGCAGATTGAGTTTCATTAACGAATCCACGGTCTTTTGGTTCGGGTTCATGATGTCGATCAGACGCTTGTGCGTTCTCTGTTCGAACTGTTCACGAGAGTCCTTGTGCATGTGCACGGAACGAAGAATCGTGATAATTTCCTTTTCCGTGGGAAGCGGTACGGGGCCCGATACGTCGGCGCCGCTCGCCTTTGTCGCTTCGACAATTCTTTGAGCGGAGCTGTCCAACAACTCGTGGTCATAAGCTTTCAAACGAATTCTGATTTTTTGTTTTACATTTGCAGACATTAAGTCCCTCCTATTGCATTATCCTCAAATTAAGGGAAGAGCGCCGATCAACCGATCCGGGTGTTTTCTACCACCCCTTAAAAAAGGCGGGCGCTCCGTCGCCCAATTCACGATTGGACATTACTCGGCAATAATTCCCTTCTTTGCAAGCCTCCGGCATGGTTACGCCTTTGCGCCTGTTTAAAGCCACCTATTGCGTCAATGCATGTCTTACGCATACCAAAGTATTGTACATGAAAAAGTACCTAAAATCAAGGGGTTTACGCATTTTTCCGATAAAAGATCTCTGTCCCGCAGCGGGCAACTCGTTAAACTCACTTATCTTAGGTAACTTGTACATCATAAAGGAGACAGGCGGAGATTGCAAGCTTTTTTCTAAAACTTTACACAGAGATGACATACTTCCTCCCGCGCCGCCTTCGGACGTTTCGACACATCCATGTTAATCGGCGACGGGAAGGCGCCGCGCCCTCCCGCCGATCCGCGCACACAAAAAGAAGCCGCTCCGAACGACTTCTTTCTATATTATGGACTTCCACTCGCGGAACACGGTTTCGTCGAGCGAGGCGAGCGGCCGCCTTCTATTCCGCCATAAAAAAAGAGCACGGCCTTCGCCGCGCCCTCTTTTTTCATCTATTTAGTTGATGTTGATCCAGTCTTCCATGACCTTGCCCGTGTCGCGACGTTGGAAGTCGTGACTGTTCGAGGCCTCGATGATGTCATAGTAAGCCCAGTGTGTCTCCGAAAGATCCTTAAAGGTGCGGAGATGTCTCGGGTTTTCCAATTTCTTTGTCAAGCCTCTGCCGTCGATGCTGCGATCGAAGAGGTTGTTTGCGATCGTCACGGCTTCAGCCCGCGTAATCGGCGCGTCGGGTTTAAACATCCCGTCCGGATAACCCTGGATGCGTCCGTTTCCGTACGCTTGGTTAATGGCGTCTTCCGCCCAATGGCCCTTGATATCGCTAAACGGAGCGAGCTCGCGGTTCGGCAGGTCGATCGCCTTGATCATTTGCGCAAATTCCGCTCTCGAAATTTTTTCGTTCGGCTTGAAAGTTCCGTCGGGATAACCGCGCATGAGGTTTGCCTCGACGACGGCGTTGATCGCGCCGTTGTACCAGCTGCTCGGCGTATCCGAGAACGCGGGCTTGCTCGAGTCATCCAAGCTCAATCCCTTGAGTTTGGCGATAATCGTCGCACTTTCCGCGCGGGTGATGTTTCCGTCGGGCATAATCGTGCCGTCGGGATAACCTTTGAGGTACGCCGCGTGCGTACCGTGTACGTTTTCTATCGGCTTGTCGTTATTTTCATCATCCTTCGGAGGAAGGACGATGCTGCCGCTCGCGCGTTTGTCGAAATGCGCCGTGAAAATGTCGCCTTCGGATACCGCTTTATTCCCGAACGCCTGCGTGCGGCCGTTCTTGTCCCAATGGCTGAACTCGTAGCCGTCTTTCGGGATCGCCGTGGCCTTGATGTCGTTAAAGGTGATGTCTTCGTCCTTCTTAACGAGAACGGAGATGACGTCACTTCGGATGCCGTTCTTTCTAAGCGTCCCGCGTCGATGGTTTTCCGTCTTCATCGCCACGATGAAGTACTGCGAGGAATCGATCGGATTGCCGTCCGGGTCTTTCACGGGGATATTCTTATCTTTCTTATTCGTGGGATCGTTCGAATCGGCGGGCACGTAGGGGATCACTTTGGTGATCGACGCACTCGCTTTAAACGTCGTGTCTTTCTCGACGGCGGTGTCCTTGGCCGGCGTCCACACGAGGTCGTGATAGCCGTCCTTAGCTTCCGCCTTCGGGAATTTGGACGGATCGACCGTCGTTCCCTTTTTGACGATAATCGGATCGACCGTTCCGAAGTCCTCGACGGACTTTTCGTCTCGCGCAAAGTTTACCTCGACCGCGTTACTCGGCACCGGTTTATCTTCGGGCTTCTTCGCGCCGTTTTCGTAGACATATAAGGTTTGGTCCGGAACGTCGAGCGTCGTGCCGTCTTTAAAGGTGACAAGCAGCGTGCCCGGAATGCCGTCTTCGTTTGCGCTATCCGTCGTCCTCACGGGATCCGTCTTATCCTTTACGGTCGCCGCATCGAGGATGGCTTGAAGAAAGGCGTCGTCTTTATTTTCTTCGTTCAGCGCGACGCCTTCTTTCCAGTCGACAGCGTCGTCTACAAACGCGCCAATTGCGGCCGGAGCCAACTTACCTTCGAGAAGTTCTTTGGCACCCTTTCCCTCGACCGTATAGTTGATCGTAACCGCATGGTCGCAGCCTTCTTGTTGAAGCGTGAATTTTAAATCAATAGATTGATCGACAAATTGTGAAAGTTTACTTGTCTTTGATTCTCCGGGAATTTCATTTTCTATATCAAGAATAACAAGTATACTCATTGCCTCTTTAAATTTTGCCGGATTTTTATCATAAATTTGCTTTAAGTCTCGCTCAGCTTGTTTGCCTATTTGAATTTTTGTCAAATTGTGATTGAGATAAAGATCTTCCAATCCGACAAACAAACCTGTATTCTTTAATCCCTTGACGCTTTGCGTCCCATCGAGAATAGCGACCGTGACTTTATGGTTATCCTGGTCATAGCTTCCAATGTAAAGTCCGTCTTTTTTACCTACTTTTTTAAACTGCTCGGCGGCTGCCGCTTCAAAATCAGCTTGTAACGCGTCTTCCGTCTTACATACTTCGGTTTCACCGGTTTCGGGATCTCCCGCCGGCACGGACGCCGCAAATACCGCGCCGTCGACCGTGGTAACGATCATGATCAGCGCCAACAGCAACGCCGTTAATTTCGAGCGATTCATGTTGCCTCTTTTTTAGCTTGTGCAAACGTTTTGTAGCATGCCTCTCGTTTGTTTTCTTGCTTCCCCGATATTAGAACTCAATCTACTTATCCACTCCTTTCTCGCATACGCTTTCATCCTTTCCCTCATTATATACGACTCCCGCCGCTTTGTCACAACTATTGCAAAATGATCGACGTCATATCTCCCATCGATATTGACGATCCCGAGGAGGTGTTCGCTCGATGCGGACACAAAAAAAGAAGCCGGATCGCTCCGACTTCTCTTATCTGTCTCTTTGTTTTTCTTTAACGACTGAAGGTGTAATCTTTCCCGTCGTAATCGACGCTCACCGTATCGCCGTCCATGATCTCTCCGCCGATGAGGGCGCGCGAGAGTTTCGTCTCGATGTGGTTTTGGATGTAGCGCTTGACCGGTCGCGCGCCGTATTGAACGGTGTAGGCTTCCTCGAGCACTTGTTCCTTCGCCCGGTCGGTGAGGTCGATCGCGATGTTTCGATCGCTTAAGCGGTCGGTAATTTCTTTGATCGCCACGTCGATGATCCTCTTGATTTCGTCTCTTTGCAGCGGTTTAAAGAGGACGATCTCATCGACCCGGTTCAAGAACTCGGGGCGGAAGTGCGTTTTTAAGAGGCCCGATACGTCTTCTTTCGCCGAATCCGTAATCGTGCCGTCTTCGCCCATCCCCTCGATCAAGTCCTGCGATCCGATGTTCGAGGTCATGATGATGACGGTGTTTTTAAAGTCGACGGTCCTCCCCTGGTTGTCGGTCAAGCGCCCGTCGTCCAGGACCTGCAAGAGGATGTTGAAGACGTCGGGGTGTGCCTTTTCGATTTCGTCGAAGAGGATGACCGAGTAGGGTTTGCGTCGAACGGCCTCGGTGAGTTGACCGCCCTCGTCGTATCCGACGTATCCCGGGGGCGACCCGACGAGTCGCGACACGCTGTGTTTTTCCATGTACTCGCTCATGTCGATGCGAATCATGTTTCGCTCGTCGTCGAAGAGCGCCTCGGTCAGCGCCTTCGCCGTTTCGGTCTTGCCGACGCCGGTGGGGCCTAGGAAGATAAAGCTCCCGATCGGTCGGTTTTCCGCCTTAAGACCCGCCCTCGCGCGAAGCACCGCATCGGATACCGCGCGGGTCGCCTCGTCCTGGCCGATGACGCGGCGGCGCAGGATGTCGTCCAGGTTGAGGAGTTTTTCGCGTTCGGTCTCGGCGAGTTTCGTCACGGGAATGCCCGTCCACTTGCTTACGACTTCGGCGATTTCCTCTTCGGTCACCTCTTCTTTGATCAGCTTGCCCTCGCCCTTTTCCTTGGCCTGCTCTTTTCGGAGTTTTTCCTCGAGTTCGGGAAGTTTCCCGTAGCGGAGGGCCGACAAGCGTTCCAAATCGTATTGGCGCTCGGCCTCTTCGATTTCGTGGCGCACGCTGTCGATTTCCTCTTTCAAGTTCTTTTCGCCTTCGAGCTCTTTCTTTTCCGCCTCCCAACGGGCGATGAGGCTGTCGTAGTCGGATTTTTCCTCGGCGAGTTCGCCCTCGAGCGTCTCGAGACGCTTCATCGAGGCCGCATCGGTCTCTTTCTTAAGCGCCTCGCGCTCGATTTCGAGTTGCAGGATGCGGCGCCTGATCTCGTCGATTTCCGTCGGCATCGACTCGATCTCGGTGCGCACCATCGCACAGGCCTCGTCCATGAGGTCGATCGCCTTGTCGGGGAGGAAGCGGTCGGTGATGTAGCGGTCCGAAAGTACCGCCGATTGGATGACCGCCCCGTCGGAGATGCGGATGCCGTGGTAGATTTCGTATTTTTCCTTGAGTCCCCTCAAGATCGAGATCGTATCCTCGACCGTCGGCTCGTCGACCTGCACTTTTTGGAATCGGCGTTCGAGCGCCGGGTCCTTTTCGATGTATTTTCTGTACTCGTCCAAGGTCGTCGCGCCGATCGCGTGCAACTCGCCCCGCGCGAGCATCGGCTTTAAGAGGTTGCCCGCGTCCATCGCGCCCTCGGATTTTCCGGCGCCCACGATGTTGTGAATCTCGTCGATAAACATGATGATCTCGCCGTCGGATCCCTTGACTTCGTTTAAAACCGCCTTTAAGCGTTCCTCGAACTCGCCGCGGTATTTCGCGCCGGCGATCAGAGCGCCCATGTCCAGGGAAAACAGCGTCTTGTTTTTCAGTCCGTCCGGGACGTCGCCCGCGATGATGCGCTGCGCGAGCCCCTCGACGATGGCGGTCTTGCCGACGCCGGGTTCGCCGATGAGGACGGGGTTGTTCTTCGTCCTGCGCGAGAGGATGCGGATGACGTGGCGCACCTCGGAATCTCTGCCGATGACGGGGTCCATGTTGCCCTTCGCCGCCTCGGCGGTTAAGTCGCGCCCGTACTTGCTGAGCGCTTCGTAGGTGTCCTCCGGATTGTCGTTTGTGACGTGTTGGTTTCCGCGAATCTCCTTAAGCGCCGCCATAAAGCGGTCGCTCGAGACGCCGAAGTCTCTTAAGATTCGCTTGTTGTTGACGCCGTCGCCCTTGATCATGGCGAGGTAGAGGTGTTCGACGCTGACGTAGCTGTCGCCGAGTCTCTTCGCCTCTTTTAAGGCGTCGGTGAGGACCCCGTTTAGCGCATTCGACAGGTGCGGGGTCGCGCCGGTCTGCTTGGAAAGGCGCGCGATCTCGCGATCGACGGCGTTTTCCATGTTTTTATAGTCGACGTCCATGTAAGTTAAAACTCTCGGAATCAGCCCGTCCTCGTCGGAGAGGAGGGCTTTGTTTAAGTGGAGGACGTCCACTTCGGGGTTGCCGTACTCCTGTGCTAGATTTTGTGCCGTCTCCAATGCGGCCATACTCTTTTGAGTAAATTGATCGATTTTCATAGGCACTCCTTTCGTGTGAACCTGTTTTTATTATTTATGCATCGTTATTTTTATTGACGTCTTATTATTTTTTATATTTTTCGTAAAGTGCGCGGTACTCGGCCTCTTCTTCGGCCGAAAGCGACGCGGGGTTGACGATGTTAAATTGTATATACGCGTCGCCGTGGCGCTTCTTTAAGTCTTGAAATCCCCTGCCGGCGAGGCGCAACTTCGAACCGCCCTTGGTCTTTTCGGGCACGCGGACGCGCAATTTGCCGAGCGGCAATTCGCACGTCACCTTGTCGCCGAAGTAAGCCTGCCACGGGTAGATATCTTTTTCGACGGTGATGTCCAACCCGTCCATCGACGTTCTCTTCGGGAGGCGAATGTGAATTTTAAAGAGCACGTCGCCGTCGATGCCGAATTTTTCTCCGCGCACCTTGACCTTCTTGCCCTCCGTGATGCCGGCGGGAACTTTGACCAGCACATCGACCGTCTGTCCGTCGACGGTAAGCGTCACATGTCTGTCCGCGCCCTTATACGCGTCGTCCAGCGAGATGGTGAGGTCCGTGTTGTATTGAGGTCTCGACGCGCCGCGTCCTCCCGTCGATCCGCCGCCGAAGTTTCCGAAAATATCGGACATGTTAAATCCTCTCGAGCGGCGTCTTCCCGAGGAGGAACTTCCCGTCGCGCTTCCTCCGAAGAACATATCGAAGAAGTCGCTGAAGTCGCCGTCGCCGGTCGTCGTATACGTATAGCCGTATTGCGACGGGTCAAAGTTCATACCGCCCGTAAAGTTTCCGGCACTCCCGAAATTATCGTAGGTCTTTCGCTTCTCGGGGTCGGAGAGGACTTCGTAGGCTTCATTTATTTCTTTAAATTTATCTTGAGCTTTTTTATCGTCCGGGTGAAGGTCCGGGTGATATTGTTTCGCCAACTTGCGATACGCTTTTTTTATTGTTTTTTGATCGGCGTCCTTCCCCACGCCCAACGTCTTATAGTAATCTTTGTATTCCATACATCACCTCTACAACTGACATTCTTTGACCTTAAGTCTATTATACCAAAATCGGCGTCCTTTGCAAGCACTTCTTGACTTTTTTTGACTATTTTCTCATCGCATAAAAAAAGCCTGCATCCGCAGGCTTCGACGCGGAGTCTAGAAACGTTCCACGTGTTCGACGAAAGCGTCGACAAATTTTTGAAGGAAGTCCTTCGTGTCCTGAACCATGTTTCCGTCGTCGTCGAATAAATTCATGACGTTGGAAAGGTAAACTTCCGGTTGTTGCAGTAAGATCATGTTGGTGTAAATAAAGTTTTGGCGAAGGGCAAAGTTCGCTTCCATTCCGCCGAATCCGCCGATCGATGCACTTACGACGGCCGCCGGTTTGCCGTCCCATTGATTCTTCCCGACCGGTCTGCTTCCGACGTCGACCGCGTTTTTAATCGCCGGCGGCAAGGAGCGGTTGTATTCCGGCGTGAAAAAGATAAAGCCGTCGGCCTCTCCTATTTGTTTTCTAAAGACGCCGTAACTTTCGGGTTCGCGGTTTTCGCGTTCAAAGTCTTCGTTAAAGAGGGGAAGATCTCCGATTTCGATAAATTCGGCGTCATACCCTTCGGGGAACAAGCCTTGAACGACTTTCGCGACTTTGCGGTTCCAAGAACCTTTTCTTAAGGATCCTACAATTAAACCAATTTTTTTGTTCATAGTATTTAATCCATCCTTTTCAATAAATTTGTCACTATATTAGTCATATCCAAAAAGGAAAGATTCTAAACATCTACCGGTCGACGTAGCGGCTGATGTTCCGATCGATGTCGCGCTTTTTGATCGCCTCGCGCTTGTCATGGAGCTTCTTCCCCTTCGCCTCCGCGATGGAAATTTTCACGCGCCCGCGGCTCAAGTGGACATTCAGCGGAATAATCGTATAGCCTTCCCGGTCGCGCGCCTGTTCGAGTTTTCGGATTTCTTTTTTGTGCATCAACAGTTTCCGCTTTCTGAGCGGATCTTCGTTAAAGCGGTTGCCCTGTTCGTAGGGCGAGACGTGCATGCCCTCGATGAAGATCTCGCCGTCTTCGATCGAACAAAACGCCTCCTTGATGTTGACGCTGCCGTTTCGAATGCTCTTAACCTCGGTGCCCTTGAGTTCGATGCCCGCCTCGTAGGTCGTCTCGATAACGTACTCGTGAAAGGCCTTTCGATTGGTGGCCAAGGTATTGGGATTAGTTTTCTTCTTCTTCGCTATTTTCATCACCTTCTATTTGGAAATCTATGCGTCCCAAGATGGGATCGGCGCCGACGACGACGATGCGCACGTCGTCTCCCATGTGGATGACCTTGTGCGTGCGCTCGCCGACGGCGACGTAGTTGTCCTCGTCGAAGGTATAAAAGTCGTCCATCGACGCGTAGCCGACGAGTCCTTCGATGGTGTTGTCGAGTTCGCAAAAGATGCCGAAGGAGGTAATTCCCGAGACCTTCGCGTCGTAGCTTTCTCCGATATGATCGGCCATGTACTGCGCCATTTTGACGTCGACGACCTTGCGTTCCGCCTCCTGCGCGGTCTTTTCGGTCGCGGAGATGTGTTCGGCGATGTCGGGGAACGTCTCTTTATACCGCTCGATCAGGGATTGATCCAACACGTGGTTTAAGTCCTGTTTGATGACTCGGTGGATCGTAAGGTCCGCGTAGCGGCGAATCGGCGAGGTAAAGTGGGAGTAGTACTCCGCGGCGAGCCCGAAGTGCATGTAGCGTTCGCTGCTGTAGCGCGCCTTCTGCATACTCCTCAACACCATCATCTGAACGAGGCTCTCCTCGTCTTTTCCCTCGACGCTCTTCGTGAGCGCCTGGATATCTTTCGGGTGGATGTCCTTGGTCAGGTCCAAGTGGTAGCCGAAGGGGCGGATGACCGAGTTTAACAGTTCCAACTTCTCCGCCGTCGGCTCCTCGTGGATGCGGTAGAGGAACGGAAGTTTTTTCTTCGAATAGTCCTTCGAGACGAGCTCGTTGGCGAGGAGCATAAACTCTTCGATCAATTGGTTCGCCTCGCGCTGATCCGCGATCGTGATGCTCACGGGGTGCCCGTCTTCGTCGAGTTCGATCGCGGGTTCGTCGAAGGAAAAGTCGATATTGCCCCGCGCATCGCGCATCTTCTTCCTCTTTTTCGCGAGCTCGTGTAGGGTTTCGAGCTCCTTCGTCAGCCCCTCGAGGGAAGCGTCCGTGCGCGCCCCCTCCAAAAAGTCGCTGACGTCGCCGTAGACGAGTCGACGGTCGCTTCGAATGACCGACTCGCCGATCTCGTGGTCGAGGACGTTTCCGCCGCGGTCGAGTTTCGCGACGACGCTTAAACACAGACGGTCGACGCCCTCGTTTAAGGAGCAGATACCGTTTGAGAGCTCCTCGGGGAGCATCGGAAGGACCTTGTCGATCAAATACACGCTGTTTCCGCGGTGAAGCGCCTCCTTGTCCAGATGGCTGCCCGCGCGCACGTACTCGGCGACATCGGCGATGTGCACGCCCACTTCGACGTCTCCGCCGTCTAAAAAGCGCACGCTCAGCGCGTCGTCGAAGTCCTTGGAATCGGCGCCGTCGATCGTAAAGGTCTTGACGTCCCGAAAATCGCGTCGGCCCGCGATCGCCGAGTCGCTCACGATCTGCGGAATGGCGCGCGCCTCCTCGAGGACTTCTCGGGGAAACTCGAGATCGATTCCCATCGCGTAGGCGATGCTCAGGATATCGACGCCCCGCTCGTCGGGGTATCCCAACACCTCGACGATCTTTCCCTCCGCCTTTTTATTCGGCTCGGGGTACTTTTCGATGTCGACGACGACTTTTTGGCCATCTTCGGCGCCGTTTTTCCACTTCTTCGGGATAAAAATGTCCTCGGAGATCTTTTTTTCGTCGGGCATGACGAATCCGAACTTCCCGGCGTCGTCGAAGACGCCGACGACGCGCGCATTCGCCCGCTCGAGTACCGTGACGACGCGCGCCTCGTCGCCTTTTTCCGGATCTTTCGGGGGGATTTTCTCTACGAGCACGCGGTCGTTATGCATGGCGGAATTCATCTTCGTCCGGTGCACGAAGAGGTCTTCCTGATCCTCGTCGTCCGCGACGAAAAATCCGAATCCCTTTTCGTTTCCCTGCAGCCGACCGATCATCAGGCCGTCCCGCTCGCTGGAGTGATAACACTTGTCCTCGTCCCGGTACAGCGTCCCGTCCTTTACCATCTCTTTCAAAAGCGTCTTCATTTCTTTTTGCAGGTTATCGTTGACGTTTAATTCGCCGAAAATCGCCCGCTTTGAAAGAGGTCCTTTCTCTTCGACCAGTTCTAACACGCGGTCTCGTATGCTCATGACTTCCTCCTCGTTTTATTTACAGTTTGCTCCCGTAACCTGTTTTCGAAAAGAGATTCGATTCGTAGCTGTACATCGTCCGCCCCCGCTCCTCGGCGCGAATTTCGCCGAGCGCGATCACGCGGTCCAACAGTTCGCTGAAGGAAATCCCCTTCGGCTCCCACAGGTAAAAGCCCATGGATCCCGGCAACGTGTTGATCTCATTGACAAAGGTACCCGATTCGGTGACGAGAAAATCGATGCGCGCCGTTCCGCAGGCATCGATCGCGGTAAAGGCTTTCTTCGCGAGCGTCTCGATCTCTTCTCGCAACGCGTCGTCGACTTTCGCGGGACAGTTTCTCGCGTTACCTTCCTTCGAACCGGTTTTTTTATTGCCGCTGACGTACTTGTCTTCGAAGCTCAACAGCTCTTTCCAACCGAGCGGTTCCTCGAGCGCCGAGGTCTCTACATCTCCCGCATAGCCGAGCACCGCACAGTTGATTTCCCGCGGATTCTCCGCCGCTTTTTCGACGAGGACTTTTCGGTCGTATCGGCAGGCGAGTTCCATCGCCTCGTCGAGTTCCGACGGATCGTTCACCTTGCTGATGCCGATCGACGACCCCAAATTCGAGGGCTTCACGAAGACCGGGTAGCCGATCGCCTCGGCGGCTCTGCGAATGGTCTCTTTATCCTCTTCCCACTCCCTGCGGTAAAACGCCTCGCCTTCCAAGACGGGGATCCCGTGGGATTTAAAGACGTCTTTCATGATCTTTTTATCCATGCCGACCGCCGCGGAGACCGTCGAACAGCCGATGTAGGGGATGTTCATCGTATCGAAGTAGCCTTGGATGCCGCCGTCTTCGCCGAAGGTGCCGTGAAGCGCGGTAAAGACCATGTCGACATCGGCGTAAACGACTTCTTTTTCGCCGCCCTTCGAGAAAAGGCCACCCTTTTCTTCTTCCTTGCGATACAGCGCGCGGTCGTCGGCGTCCGGTTTAAAGTAGACGGGGAAGGTCTCCGACAAGTCGCCCGATTTAAAGGTCTTAAAATTTTTGAGTTTCTCGCCGCCTAAAAATTGTCCGTCCTTGGTGACGTAGACCGGCACGGCGTCGTATGCCTTTTTATCCAAATTTTCGATGACCTGCATACCGGTGATGACGCTTACTTCGTGCTCGACGCTGCGCCCTCCGAAAAATACAGCTATGGTTTTCATGGCTCTCCTCCTATTTGCTCATTTATTTTTTATTTTATCATACGCGATCGGCAAATTCCCGTTTCAATTTTTCGCATCGTCGTCTCCATAATAAAACGAGCGAACGCGGGGTTCGCTCGTTTTATTAACCTTCGTCGTAGGTATCCGGCAAGTCGTTTTCGAAAAGCACGATATCGCCCGGCGCCGTTATCGAACCGAGCGATGCCGTCGCCTCGTCCAAGTTCGCGGCGACGATCGTCTTCTCCTCGTCGAATCCCGCGTCCTTCAAGCCGCGTTGAATCGGCTCCGTCCGCTTCTTGCCGACGAGGATCGCGTAGTCGACGACCTTCGCGATCTCCCCGCCGAGTTTATAGTTCTCTTCTTCTTCCATCGCGCCGAGTTCCACCATGCCGGGTGTGACGATAATCTTCTTGCCCGACTTAAACGCCGACAGCACGTCGAGGGCGGCGCGCGCGCCGACGGGGTTTGAGTTAAAGGCGTCGTCGATGACGATCACACCGGTTCCGCCATCGACGATATTTAACCTGTGTTCGACCGGCTCGACCTTCGAGATGCCGCGGCTGATCGCCTCGGGATCCATGCCGAGGACGTAGCCGACCGAGGCGGCGGCGAGGAGGTTTGAGATGTTGTGTTTTCCCAACAACTTCGTCTCCGCACAGACCTCGCCCTTGTCCTTAAAGCCCAGGGTAAAGGAACTTCCCCGCTCGTGCACGGCGACGTCTTTGGCGTAGACGTCGAGCCTTTCGATATTTTCCATCCCGTAGCGAATGACGCGCTGATCGACGGTCTTATCGGCGAGCGGCTTGACGTAATCGTTGTCGTAGTTGAAGATCGCGACATCGCCCTTATCGAGCGCTTCGATCAGTTCGTACTTCGTCTTTTGAATGTTTTCGATCGTCTTAAACAAGTGCATGTGCGTGGGACCGATGGCGGTGATGATGCCGATGGACGGCTGCACGAGCTCGGCGACCTCTTCGATCTCGCCGGGTTCTTTTGCGCCGAGTTCCGCGAGAAAGATCTCGTCGTCTTCGTCCAAGTCGTTGTTGATGACCTTCGAGAGGCCCATCGGCGTGTTGTAGGACGAGGGCGTATTTTGCACGCGGAAAGCCTTCTCGAGGACGGTCGATGTGATAAATTTCGTCGACGTCTTTCCGAAGCTTCCCGTAATGCCGACGACGTTGAGTCCCCGTTTCTTCAGTTCGCGCACTTTCTCCTGCGCCTCGACGAAGAACCCGCGGTTGATCTCCATCTCGCGGGGATAGTTGATTCGGTTCGCGCGAATCAAGACCGCGTACTGAAAGTAGTAGATGAGAAGGCATAAGACGACGAACACGACCACCGATGCGACCGGGTGGACGATGCAGACGATCGCCGAGACGACGACCGCAAGTGCGATGCAGGCGCTGTTGATGTCGCGGTGAACGGCGAAGAGGCGCTTCGCCCTGTCCGTCATCACAAGCGGCGTCTTCTCCGACGTCGGCGCGTAGCGCCACGCCTTGATCCGGTCGCCGTTTTCCCGAATCCAATTTTTGTACTCTTCTTCGCTATAGCCCTCTAACTGCAACATATGTAGAGGATACTTCGCCCTTTGATTTGACGCGCGATAGACCGCGACGCCCAGGACGATGTAGACGGCGGTCATCACGTAAAAGCTGACTGATACTTGTAACACGTTTAAAACTCCTTATAAAAACGAACGCAGGACGGCCTGAAACTGACCGAAGGCGTCCAGATAGCTGAAGTGGCCGCCTTCCAGGACGACGAGACCCGCCCCCGGAATTTTTTCCTCGAACACTCTCGCCATATACAGAGGCGTCGCATCGTCGCGATCGCCCCAAATAAGCAAGGTCTCCGCCTGGATCTCGGGAAAATGCGCCTCCGTCGATTCGTTGACGACCTTGACGAAGACTTTTCGCATAATCCCCTCGGCGGCGCGGTAATCGTCGGATCCGAACTTCTTGTAAAACCGCTCCATCGCCGCCTCTTTGTCCTTCCAAAAAAACAGCGCGCGGTAGAGCGACTTCATCAACTTAAAGGAATAGACCTTTATATAATAAGAAGGCTTTCGCCTCGGTTTTACGCCCGAGGCGTCGATCAACACGAGGCGCTTTACTTTTTCGGGATACCTCGAGGCAAAAAGAGTGAGCGTCTTGCCTCCATAGGAGTGGCCGACGCAGTGCGCCTTTTCGACGCCGTAATAGTCGAAGATCCGGCGGAGCAGTTCCATGTACTCCTCGCCGCCGATCACCTCGTCCGGATCATCGCTGTCGCCGTGGCCGTAACTGTCGTAGGCGATGACGCGATACTTATCTTTCAATGTATTGACGATCGGCATCACCGATTCGATGTTTGCGCCCCAACCGTGGAGGACGAAGACCGCCTCGTCGCCGATTTTCGTGTCGTAGACGGCGATCCGCTTATCGCCTATTTGAATATACTCTTTCTCCATCTGATCCCCCTCAACTGGCCATTATACCACAGTAGATCGCATAAATGCACGGCGCGATCAAAACGGCGCGCGCCCGCTTTCGACGCTTTCTCGAATAAATAATAAATATTGTATCCGACCGTGAAAATTGTAGACACCGTTTTTTCCTAGTGATATGATGGCTTTGAATAGACGGAAGTTTAGGAGGTAACGATGGAATTTTTATCATTAAAGGATCATGTCTATAATTTTATCGCCGAACAGATTCGATTGGGTAAACTGAACTCTAATGAAAAAGTAAATGAACAAGATATTTGTAAGCAACTTAATATCTCGCGCACGCCCGTCAGAGAGGCGCTTATTCAACTGGCCGCCGACGGTTTTTTAGATTCCGCGCCCCGACGCGGCTTTAGAGTAAAGCCCCTCACCCGACAGGAGGGCGAAGACATCTACCGTATTCTCGCTCCCCTCGACGCCTTAGCGGCGGAACTCGCCATCGACAATTTAACCCAGGAAGACCTCAATTCCATGGACGACCTCGTCGAATTGATGGACTTCCACCTCGACCGCTTTCAATTTGACGAATACTTCGTCCTTCAGGAGCGCTTCCACGACACGTATATCGAAAAGTCCAACAACGAAACGCTGATTCACACCATTGACCGCCTACAACGTCGATTCATTCGTCAAGGACTCGGAATGGGAGAAAATAAAGAACTTCAAACATTACTCAAGGAAACCAATCAGCAACATTCCCACATTGCCGATCTCTTCCGTGAACATAAGATCGAAGAATTAAAAGAGTTTCTCGCACATACCCACTGGGCCTATCATTTTTCCGAGATCGGCCGCACCGCGACAGACAATTGAAAAATGCAGGGGGCTACCTCTGTATTTTATTTTGGAGGGATTTATGACTATCTATATGAACGCCATCTCTTACAACACGCCGGAACACGACGAGGCCGTTCGCCTGCGCCGACACATTCTCTACACGCCCTACAGCGAGTTGTTTGACGACGAACGCAAAACCTTAGATGCGGACAAGACGATCTACGGTCTGTACGACGACGAACTGATCGGCGCCCTCGTGACCGAGCCCACCGAAGAGGGACTGCACATCGACGAAATCCTCGTCGATTACAACAAGAGACGGCAAGGACTCGGCAACCAAATGCTTAAGTTCCTGGAAGCGCGCATGGAAAAGGGCCGCGTCCTGAGCGCTTCGGGGCCGCTCTCGGCGAGGGGGTTCTTCGAGCGAAACGGCTTCGAGGTCAAATCGAAACACAACGGCCCCAACGACCGCATGCGCATCGACTACGAAAAGAAGATCGGAAAAAAAGCGCACAACCCGATTCCGCTCTACGACAAGGTGCAGGAACAGCCCCTCGTCTTATTTACCGCCTCGACATTGGGCTTTGAGCTCATCCCCGTCATTCGCAACCATTTTTCGAAGGAGCACCTCATCGTCGTCGACTTGTTGAAAGACGACAACTATTGGTTTGAAGTCGCCAAGCGCGTCAAGGCCGAAACGGCGAAATACGCGATGATCGCCCCCGAACTCTACAGCAACCGAAACTATCGTCCCCTCGCCGATTTCGACATGGCGCGTGCCGGCGCCATCGAATCCGACCGCGCCAGCAAGACCAAGACGGTGCTCATCCTCGGCACGGAAGACGAGTTTGCTTCCAACGACTACCGCGCCGCCTTCGAGGCACAAAACCCCTCGCTCTCGGCCGTCGAGATGACGATCGATTCCGATCTGCTCCGCGCGGCGCACACGCCGAGTGCCGCATTTTACGACGTACTCTCTTCTCACATGGCGGAATTGAAAGAGAAAAACTTCGACACGATCCTCGTCATCGACTCGAAGCTTTCGTCGCAATCCGACGCCATCGAAAAGTTCTTCGAAGAGCAATTGATGCGTCAACTGCAATGCGTCGACATCTTCGACCTCGTCGTCTCGGCGCTCCGTAGGGAGCTGGTCGAGCAAAACCTCCTGCGCCACGAGGCGAGCAAGGGAAAACTCACGATCTTCTCCGAAACGCCGAACCGCGCGCGCGAAGCCTTGATGCTCCATCACCCCGCCGAGCGGAGCGCGGAAATTCAAACTATCCGATGATTTTACTCCTCCTCGCCGACTTGGACGACGCCATCGCCAAGGACGGCGAACAGATCCTCTATATCCCCGAGGACTTGGCGCGCTTTAAAAAGAGAACCGACGGCCACGTCCTCGTGATGGGGAGAAAGACGTTCGAGGCGACGGGCGCCCTGCCGAATCGGGAAATTTTCGTGATGACGCGACAAGAACGCGAAGATTTCGATCGCGTCCACTTTGTCCATTCAAAGGAGGCGCTCGAGGCGCGCATTCGACAATTTCCGGGAAAGAAAGTGTTTCTCGTCGGCGGGGCTACGCTCGTAAGAGAACTCTTTGACCATATCGAGGAGGCCTTTATCACGCGCATCTCGATCCACAGCGGCGGCGATCGGACGATTCCGCCCTTAGACCGTCACTTCACGCTCGTCGAGGAAACGCCCATCGCAAAAGGCGCCGTCGAAGAGCACTGGATACGTTAAATAAAAAAGAACCGGCCGCTCGGCCCCTCCCGATCCTCGATCGAGAGAAGCTCAAGCGTCGCGGTTCTTTTTCTTTTCTTTATTTACTTGTCGCTCTCTACCGGATAGCCCGCTTCCAACCAAGCGCCGATTCCGCCCGGTTGACGGATGACATTGGTAAAGCCCTCTTCTTCGGCGATGAGCGCGCCGACGTGCGATCTTTCACAGCCGACGAAGCCGCAGTAAAGCACGATGGTCTTGTCCTTGTCGGTGCCCAACGCCTTGACGAACGCGTCGCGCTCATCGGGCGTCACCTCGTCCATTGTGACGGGAAGTTCGGCGTTGACGGCGCCCGGAATGCGGTTTGCCTTATACGATTTTTCGGGCATCGTATCGACGATGATCATATCTTCCTTGGCATCGATCTTCTTCTTCAAGTCTTCGGTCGAGATCATGTCGTAGTTACCCTCTTCGGCGGCCTTAACGAGTTTCATGGACGCCTCTTCGATCTTCACTTCACTGCCGTCGCGCGCAGTTCCCGGCAAATCCGCCGTATCGGATGCCGCATTTCCTCCGCCGCCTCCGCCACAGCCGACCAAGAGGACGGCGGACAGCGCGGTCACCGCCAATAATTTTCCTAATTTCATTCATGTACCTCCTAAAAATTCATAGTATTATTCTTAGAATATCATCGACGTCCTTTCTTTGCAAATGATTTCCTATTTTATTTTTCTATGGATGCACTTTTGTATTTTTATTTTATATAGACCGTTCAAGTTTTTTATTCATATAAAACTCACTTGCATATTATAAAAAACCGTCTATACTTAATATAGTAATAGTTTGTATATGAGGAGGTTTTAAGTGAAATCTATTTCAGTTCGCGAGCTGGTCTTTACCGCTCTATTTGTCGCCTTGGTCTACATATTCACCTGGCTTATTAAAATTCAATTGCCCTTCGCTCCAAACGGCGGCCTGATCCATCTTGGTAACGTTCCCTTTTTTATTGCCTGCATCTTCTTCGGCAAACGCGTCGGCATGACGGCGGGCGCGTTAGGCCTCGGATTGTTCGACGTGACGAGCGGCTGGGTCGCCTGGTCGCCGATGACCGTCATCTCGGCGCTCATCATGGGCTACATCCTGGCGATGTTTAACTTTAAGCGCTTCGCCATTAAAAACTACGCCGTCTCGATCGTCCTCGTCGCCATCGTCAAGGTCTTGACCTACTACATCGGCGAGAGCATCATGTTCAAGTCGCTTCTCGTTCCCCTGGCCTCAATCCCCGGAAACATCATTCAAATCGTCGTCTCCGCCGTCATCGTCGCCGTCCTCGTTCCGCCGATGACGCGCATCATGAAGAATATTTCTCTCGAATAAGATCGCGCCGCCATGTTTTCTTATATCCCAAAAGGTCGCCGCTCGGCGGCCTTTTATCGTTGAAAGCAGGTACGCACTCCGCTTTTACGAAGGCTTTCCGCCCACATTTTTCGCAAAAAAACCGACCGCCGCTTAAAAAGCGACGGTCGGTTTTTTGAAGGGTTTTTGATTTTTCTAACGTTTCGGCCCCAGATACGTGTAATCGCCGAAGGCCGGGATGAGGACGAGCACGGGGAAGAATGCGCCGAGGATACAAAGAATTCTCCCGCAGCCGAATCGACGCATCACTTGATAGTTCAGCGCGATTCCGTAAAAGATGTTTACGATCGGCACGATCAATAAGAGCACGTACCAGTAGCTGCCGAAGGTGATCTTCGAGAGCACCGCGACGTTGGCAATCGGGATAATCGATAGGATCCCGGGTCGGTCCGCCTTTTTAAACAGCTGCCACCATCCGACGACGCATACCACGAGGACGATGAATCCGATCGCGGAGCGGTTGCCGTCCGCGCCGTATTGATAGAGATCTTGAAAGGTATACTTCATGGCCTCACCCCTCATAAAATTTCCGCGATGACGTCTTTCAGCATCCGTCTCTCGCACAGCTCGACGCCGTCAATCCGCGCACTCTTCGCGACGGGCGGCGTGTAGATCTTTCGAAAGCCCATGCGATAGGCCTCTTTTACCCTGGCGACCATGCCGGGCACGGGTTTTAACTCGCCCGTCAAGCCGACGTCGCCGATAAAGAGGATGTCGCGTTCGATCGGCTTATTCTTTAAGGCCGAGGCGATCGACATCAGAGCCGCCAAGTGCGAGGCTCCTTCCTTTAAACGCAGGTTGCCCGTCGTCTTCACGACGACGTTTTTGTCATAGAGCGGAAGCATCCCCCGCTCTTCCAGGATCGAAAGTAGTATACCCAACTGTTCGCGCCTTAAACACTCCGATATCCGCTCGGGATAGGGCGTAAAGCTCTTCGAAACGAGGCTTTCGATCTCGACGATGATGCTCCTCGTCCCTTCCCGCACGATACACATCGCCGAGCCCGGAACTTCGCTTCCCGCCTCGCGCTGTGTCATAAAGTGCGCCGACGGGTTGTCGATCGAGAGCATTCCCCGATCGGTCATCCGGAAAAAGCCCATCTCGCCCGTCGATCCGAAGCGATTCTTCGTCGCCTGCAGGATGCGCAACTCCTCCTGGGTCTCGTCGTCGATAAAGAGGACCGTATCGACCAGGTGTTCGAGGGCGCGCACGCCGGCGAGCGAGTCTTGTTTCGTCAGCTGTCCGACGATAAACACCGCCCGCGGCTTCTCGGTATTTTTCGCCATGTCGACGAGCAAATTCGCGCACTCCATCGTCTGCGTCGGGGTGCCCGCCCGCGCGCTGAACGCATCCAGAGTGAAGGTCTGGATACTGTCCAAGATGATGACGTCCGCATCGATCGCGCGAATCCAGTGCGCGACGTCGTCCATCGACGTCCCCGCGTAGATCCAAATATTGTCCGAGATCGCATCCGAAATGCGCTCCGCCCGCATCTTGATTTGGGTTTCGCTCTCCTCGCCGGAGGCGTAGACGACGTTCATGCCGCCTTTTGCGAGCGCGTTGGCGATCTGAAAGAGGAGGGTGGATTTTCCGGCGCCCGGTTTCGCGGCGAGAATACTCACGCCGTCTTCGACGATGCCGCCGCCCATCACGCGATCAAACTCGTCGAGTCCGCTCTTTAAGCGCCTCTTCTCCTTGCCCGAGACTTCGTTCAGCCGCTTCGCGGGCTTCGAGGACGACGCGTGTGTCTTTTTCGTCTCCTCCTCGCGTACCTCCTCAAAGGTCATCCACTCTCCGCAGTTCGGGCATTTGCTGAAGTACCCCGAACTCTTGTAACCGCAAGCGGTACAGACATATTGCTTATGCTTCATCGCCGACGGTTTCGAGTTCCTTGACTTCGCTCGTAAACACGAGTTCGCCGTCCTTGACGTCGATATAGATGTCCTTATCCTTATCGACGTGTCCGAGCAGGATCTCATCGGCCAATCGGTCTTCGATGTTCTTTCGGATGGATCGCATCAAGGGACGCGCGCCGTATTCTTCGTCGAAACCTTCTTTGCCGATATAGTCGACGACCGCATCGGAGAATTCGACGTTGAACTCGTTGTCTTCCAGGCGGCTCTTCAAATCGCGCAACATCAGTTTGACGATTTCGCGAATTTGTTCTTCTTCCAGATACTTAAAGACGATGATTTCGTCGATGCGGTTCAAGAACTCGGGACGGAAGGTTTCCTTCAGCTTCGACTGGATGGTCTCGACCATCTTGTCGTAGCCCTTCGCGGCTTCCTGATCCGGCGCGCCGAATCCCATCGTGTTCTGCTTTTTCAGAAGTGTCGCCCCGACGTTACTCGTCAAGATCAACACGGTGTTTTTAAAGTCGACCGTCCTACCCTGGCCGTCGGTGAGACGCCCGTCGTCCAAGATTTGCAGGAGCATGTTAAAGACATCCGGGTGCGCCTTTTCGATCTCGTCGAAGAGAACGACCGAATACGGCTTCCTGCGCACGGCCTCGGTGAGCTGGCCGCCCTCGTCGTAGCCGACGTATCCCGGGGGCGAACCTACGAGTCGCGACACGCTGTGTTTTTCCATATACTCACTCATGTCGATGCGAATCATCGCGTCCTCGTCGCCGAACAGCGACTTGGCGAGGCTCTTTGCGAGGTAGGTCTTCCCGACGCCGGTCGGCCCTACGAAGATAAAGCTTCCGATCGGTTTATCGGGACTCTTTAAGCCGACTCTGGCGCGCTTGATGGCGCGGGAGACCGCTTCGACCGCCTGCTTTTGTCCGATGACTTCCGCGTTCAGGTCGTCTTCGAGGTTGACCAAACGCTCGCTCTCTTCCGCATTCATCGTCGTCACGGGGACGCCGCTCCACTTGCTGACGATCTCCGCGATTTCCTCTTCCGATACCGTCATCTTTTGAGCGTGTTTTTCCTTGTCCCAATTCTTCTTCTGGTCGTCGAGTTCTTCTTTCACTTTCTTCTCTTCGTCGCGTACCTTCGCGGCCTCTTCGAAGTTTTGGGCATTGACCGCCTCTTCTTTTTCCTTCGAGAGTTTGCTCAGCTTATCCTCCAACATCTTGAGTTCGTTGGGGCTGTTGTAGTTTTCGACGCGAATCTTGCTGGCCGCCTCGTCGATCAAGTCGATCGCCTTATCCGGCAAGAACCGATCGTTGATATAGCGGTGGGAAAGTTCCGCGGCCGCCTCGAGCGCGCCGTCGGTGATCTTGACGTTGTGGTGCGCTTCGTACTTGTCGCGGATGCCCTTTAAGATCGTAATGGTGTCTTCCACCGAAGGTTCTTCGACCATAATCGGCATCAGACGACGCTCAAAAGCCGTGTCCTTCTCGATGTGCTTTCTGTATTCGTCGACCGTGGTCGCGCCGATAATTTGAAGGTCGCCCTTCGTCAGGGACGGCTTTAAGATATTCGAGGCGTCCATGGCGCCTTCCGCGCCGCCCGCTCCGATGACGACGTGAATTTCGTCGATGAATAAGATGACGTCCTTTCTGCTCTCGACTTCGGCGATGACGTCTTTTAAGCGCTCTTCGAAGTCGCCGCGGTATTTCGCGCCCGCGATCAGCGAGGAGACGTCCAGAGTGTAGATCTTTTTACCCTTGATGATTTCGGGGACGTCGCCCTCGACGATGCGCTGCGCCAACCCTTCGGCAATGGCGGTCTTGCCAACGCCGGGTTCGCCGATGAGGACGGGGTTGTTCTTCGTGCGACGGACGAGCACTTGGATAATGCGCTCGATTTCATCTTGTCGCCCGACGACCGGGTCGATCTTTCCCTGTTCGGCCCGCTCGTTTAAGTTGTAGCCGAATTCCTCGAGTGCCGAGGCTCCCTCGTCGCTCTCCATCCCCTGGTTCGCGCCGTCTACTTTTTTAATCGCCATATAGATGCTGCGCTCGAGGACGCCCGTGTCGATCCCCAAGTTCTTCAGCGCGAGGACGGCGACGCCCTTGCCTTCTCTTAAGATGCCGAGAAGCAGGTGCTCCGTGCCGATATAGTTGTGTCCGAGCTCGTTGGCGATCTCCTGAGCGAGTTCGAAGATCTTCTTCGTGCGCGGCGTGTAGGTGAGCGATGTCACCGTCTTATCCTCGTTCCCCACGATCTCCAAAATCGCGGCCTTCGCCCGCTCATAGTTCACGCCGACCTGTACCAAAATATTGGACGCCCCTCCGGGCTCTTTTAAAATGCCGAGCAAGATATGCTCACTGCCTATATAGGAATGGCCTTGGTCCCTGGCCTCCGACTGCGCAAAGACCATGGCTCGCTGACTTTTTTCGGTAAATTTTCCGAACATTGCCATTAGAAAACCTCCTTGATAAATTTTCGCACCTTGTTGGCGCGATAAATGTTGCTGCTTTTTTCGTCGAGGAAACTGCCGCGCTCCATCTGCAGATGTGCCCTGCCGAGGTCGATCATCACGTCGTAAAAGTCGAAGTCTTTCTTCGGCGCGAGCACCGAAAGCTCGATGCCGAGCTTCATGTGGCTCAGGTGAAGCATCGCCTCTTCATACGTGATAATGCGCGCATTTCTCAAGATGCCGTAGCTGCGTCTCGCCATGTCCTCGAGTTCGATTAAGTGATCGAGGTACATCTCCTTGCGCTTGACGCGCTCGAGGGCGGTAACCTCTTCGGCGATCGACTTGGCGCGCTCTAAGAACTCTTCTTCGCTCAACCCGAGCGTGCGCTCGTTCGAAATTTGGTAGACGTGGCCGATGATCTTCGATCCCTCGCCACGCATCCCCCTCAGAACGAAGCCCATGCGGGTAATCGAGCGCGCCAGCTGGTCGATCCCCAAGGTATCGAGGGCGGGAAGGTGCATCATGCACCCCGCGCGGAGGCCGGTACCGACGTTGGTCGGACAGGCCGTCAAATACCCGAGTCGCTTGTCGTAGGAGATCGGAAGATGCTCCTCGAAGTAGTGCGCCAGGTTCTTCATGTTTTCGTATTCTTCGTCGAGGTAAAATCCCTTGCGCATATCTTGCATGCGCAGGTGATCTTCCTCCATGACCATGATGGTCTCGTCGTTTTCGCCGATAAAATAACCGCCGTGTTCCTTGTTGCTCATCAGCTGCGTGCTGATTCGATTTTCTTCCAAATCGTAAAAATTTTGCAGCGGACGGTCCGCATCCAAGCGGTGAAACGTCCACACGTCGTCCCGTTTGTGCAACACGTCGACGATTTTTTCGGTAAGTTCCTTCGCCTCCTCGTCGGACATGGCGCTCGGGTAGGGATAACCCGCTATATTTCTCGCGAGACGAATGCGCGAAGTCAGTAAAATTTGATCGTTATGCTTATCGTTATTCTTCATGAGAGCCCGCCTCTTGTAACGCCTTGATCTCGTCGCGCAAGATCGCGGCATCTTCGTAGCGCTCATCGGCGATGGCGACGTCGAGTTGCCGCTTGAGATCCGCTTTTTTCTCGTCGCGTATCTCCTCTTCTTCCTGCTTGGCAGGTCTCTCGCCGACGTGTTTGCGCGCGCCCTGGATGCGCGGTAGAATTTTTTCCAATTCCTCGGAAAAGGTATCATAGCATGTGTCACAGCCGAACATACCCGTCTTTCTGAATGTCTCGAGTTTCGTATGACATTTCGGGCAGACCTTCTCCTCCGACTCCGCACCGGCGCCGATGTTAAAGAGCGACAAGAGCTCCTGCATAACCGGTTGTATATCGAGCGGGGGAACCTGCGCCTCCGGAAATTGCTGTTTCAACAGTTTTTCAAAGCAACTGCGACAGACGTGCATTTCCTTCGTTTGATTTCCTTCGACCGTCGTATAAGTGATGGTCGCTTCATTTTCGTGACAGTGTTGGCAAAGCATAAGACACCTCCTTATGAAAAGATACCCAATAACACATTTTGTAAAATCTCGGCGCGGACATTGTTGCGCGTATCGCCCGCCGCGCTGAGCGCCCTGTCGCTTAACGCGATGCTCAACAGCTGATATTCGCTCTTCGTCAGATACTCGTTATCCAAGAGCGATTTTAAGATGCGCTCCGACTTGGACCGCGTCATGCTCTCGCCGACCTCGTCGGTGAGCATGGCAAAATATTTTTGATCGTCTTCTATTTCCACTTTGACGATGCGTATATAGCCGCCGCCTCCCCGTCTCGACTCGACGAAGAAACCTTGAACCGGCGTAAATCGCGTCGTCAGGACATAATTAATTTGACTCGGTGCACAGCCGAAGTGCTGAGCCAGGACGTTTCGCTTTATTTCAATTCGACCGTCTCGCTCGACGAGAAGGTCCAGAATATATTCCTCTATATTATTACTGAGTCTAGCCATAATCGCCTCCTGTCATAAACTCAGTATACGTTAATAGTCAAAGATTGTCAATACCCGATAAGATAAGTCAACTTTCTGTTTTTTTGCATAAAAAAACAACCCCTCGCAGGGGTTGTCTTCAGCTCTTTATTTATACAAACAGACCGCCGAATTGAACGAAGATCGGAGCGAATACCAACGAAACGATGGTAATCAACTTGATCAGGATGTTCAAGCTCGGTCCGGACGTGTCCTTGAAGGGGTCGCCGACGGTGTCGCCCGTCACGGCCGCTTTGTGCGCGACGGAACCTTTTCCGCCGTGTGCGCCGCCTTCGACGTATTTCTTCGCGTTGTCCCAAGCACCGCCTGCATTACTCATGAAGATTGCCATGAGGACGCCGGTAACGAGTGCGCCGGCTTGAAGTCCGCCGAGCGCTTCCGTGCCGAGCAATAAGCCGACGAGGATGGGAACGAGGACGGCGATGATGCCCGGTACGATCATTTGACGCAGCGCCGCCGACGTCGAGATGTCGACGCAACGCGCGTATTCGGGGGTTGCCTTTCTTTCCATGATGCCGGGGATTTCCTTGAATTGACGACGTACTTCGTCGATCATCGCGCTGGCCGCGTTACCGACCGCACTCATCGTAAGTGCCGAGAATGCGAAGGGCAACATACCGCCGATGAACATACCGGCGATGACGGAAGGCTTGGAAATGTCGATGCCGGCGAGACCTGTCGCTTGGATATAGGATACGAACAGGGACAGAGCCGTCAAAGCGGCGGAACCGATCGCAAAGCCCTTGCCGATCGCGGCCGTGGTATTGCCGACGGAGTCCAAGGAGTCGGTGATGTCGCGGACGTTTTCGGGAAGTTCGCACATTTCGGCGATACCGCCCGCGTTATCGGCGATCGGACCGTACGCGTCGACGGCGATCGTCGATGCGGTCGTCGCGAGCATCCCGACAGCTGCGAGGGCGATGCTGTAGAGACCGAAGATGGCGTTTTGGTTACCTCCGCCCGTCGCGTAAGCGGCGATGATGCCGACGGCGAGGACGATGATCGGGCCGACCGTCGACATCATACCGACGGAAAGACCGGCGATGATGTTGGTCGATGCGCCCGTTTCCGATTCGCTCGCGATGCGTTGAACCGGCTTATATTCGTCGGCCGTGTAGTATTCGGTGATCTTCGAAATGATGAGACCGACGCACACGCCGATGATGACCGGCCAGAAAGAGGTCAAGTCGCCGAAGATTTTCTTTGCGAAGACGCCCGCAAAGACGATCGTAATAATCGATGCGATGTAGGTTCCCATGTTTAACGCCTTTTGCGGGTTTTTGTCGCCCTTGACGAAGAACATGGAGACGATCGATGCGATAATTCCGAGGACGGCGATCGACAGGCCGTATTGAATCCCGGAGTCTTGGAAAGCCAAGAAGCCCAAGGTGATGACCGAAAGAAGTGCACCGACGTAAGATTCGAACAAGTCGGCACCCATGCCGGCGACGTCGCCGACGTTGTCCCCTACGTTATCGGCGATAACGGCGGGGTTTCTCGGGTCGTCTTCGGGGATGCCCGCTTCGACTTTACCGACGAGGTCGGCACCGACGTCGGCGGCCTTGGTGTAGATACCGCCGCCTACACGGGCAAACAGTGCGATGGACGATGCACCGAGCGAAAAGCCGGTGATGATTTCGGCATTCCCGAACCAGAGATAGAACAGGGAAATTCCGACGATACCCAAGCCGACGACGACAAGGCCCATGACGGAACCGCCCGAAAAAGCGATGTCGAGCGCCTTACCCATGCCGTGGGTATGTGCGGCCTGTGCCGTACGGACGTTGGCTTTGGTCGCGGTGTTCATGCCGATATAGCCGGCGATGACAGAGAAGCATGCGCCGACGATAAAGCAGACTGCCGTTTGCCAGTTAATGGCAAAGAATAAGACGAGCGCCAAGACGATGACGAAGACGATCAACGCCTTGTATTCACGTTGTAAAAATGCCATCGCTCCCTCGTGAATATAGCCGGAAATTTCTTTCATACGCTCACTACCCGCGTCTTGTTTCGAGACGAAGGATACCTTGTAAAGGGCAAACAAGATGGCGATGATACCGACAATGGGAGCAATGATTAAAATATTAAAATCCATGATTCCTCCTGATTATTGCGTAATGGCAATTAAAATAATCGTCGAAATAAAAAAGATAATCGACATGACAAGCGTAATGCGTTTTAGCATTTCCTTACGGCTCGTACCGCGATTGGCACCCCATTCCGACGAAGCCGATCCACTTCCGTCCAACGTTCCGAGACCGACTTGGTTCGACTCTTGAACCATCACCGATATCGTCACGCCCAACGCTGAAAGGGCTACGATCACACTCATAAATGTGGTCAAATTTACACCTCCTCGAGCTGAAATGTCTGTCAATAACATTTCTATATTAACATACGGCACTTATTATTGCAATTTAATTATGCTCCTAAAAGGCTTAGTTTACGCATTCCCGGAATTCGGCGTCTGGTAATTATGCGTCGCTTTCGCTATACTGAAATCAAAGGAGTGAGACCTATGTACCACAACTATCCATATCCATCCAAGCGCACCGTCGTCTACGGAAGGGCGGCGGCGCTCGCATCCAACCCGTCCGCGGCGACCGCGGGCGAGGAGATCTTGCGGCGAGGCGGAAATGCCGTCGATGCGGCCGTCGCCATCGCCGCCGCGCAAACCGTCGTCGAACCCACCTCGAACGGGCTCGGCTCCGACCTGTTTGCGATCCTCTCAATCGACGGAAAGCTCTACGGCTACAACGGGAGCGGAAAGAGTCCGAAGGCACTGAGGATCGAGGAGATCAGAAAAAAAGGCTACGACTGCCTTCCCCCTCACGCGCCCGAATCCGTCGGCGTCCCCGGCGCCGTCAAGGCGTGGGTAGACATCCACCGCGCCCACGGAAGGCTTCCCTTTAAAGACGTCCTCGCCCCCGCCATGCGCTACGCGAAAGAGGGTTACATCCTCTCGCCTACCGTGGCCAGACTCTGGCAAAAGGAATTCGAGAAGAGAAAAGACGCCACCGGCCCGCTCTACGACGCGTTTTGGAAGCAGTTCTCAAGAGACGGCGAGGCGCCGAAACCGGGCGATGTCATCACCCAACCCGACCTCTACCGCACCCTCGCAAAAATCGCGGACGACGAAGGAGAGGATTTCTACCGCGGAGAGACCGCAGGGCGCATCGCGACGTTTTTGCGCGAACACGGCGGCTACATGGACATCTCCGACCTCGCGGAACACGAGACGCTCGCCGTCGACCCGCTGTCGATATCCTTCGACGGCTGCGAGGTTTGGGAGCTCCCGCCGAACGGACAGGGCATTTCGGTATTGATGGCGCTTAAAATTTTAAGAGATAAACTTCTGCTCCCCGACGACGGGGTGAGCGCCCACCTTACCGCCGAGGCCATCAAACGGGCGATGACCGACGCCGCGAGATACGTCGCCGATCCCGCGTACATGTCCCTTACGCCGGAGGACCTCTTGAGCGACGCGTACCTCAAAAAATGTGCAGACGACATCGGCGAGGAAGCCGAGAGCATGACCTACGGCAATCCGCTGGACCGCTCGACGGTGTATTTCTGCACGGGCGACGACGACGGAAACATGGTCTCGATGATTCAATCCAACTACGACGGATTCGGCTCGGGCATCGTCGTCCCCGGAACGGGAATCTCCCTAAACAACCGCCTCTTAAACTTCAGCTTGGAAGACGGACACGACAACTGCCTCGCCGGCGGAAAGCGTCCGTATCACACGATTATCCCGGGCTTTCTCACCAAGGGCGGACGACCCTACGGCGCCTTCGGCGTCATGGGCGGATTTATGCAACCGCAGGGACACGTCCAGACGCTCCTCCAGCTCCTCCGCTACGGCAGAAATCCCCAAAGCGCCCTCGACGCGCCCCGCTTTATGTGGACGGGTGAAAAGACCCTCGTCGTCGAAGACGATTACGACGAGGGTGCCGTCGAGGAACTCCTTCGCCGCGGACACGTCGTCGTACGAGCTGAAGACAACCTCGACATGGGGCGGGGACAGTACCTGCTCTACGACGAAAAAACCGGCGTCTATTGCGCGGGCACCGAAAAGCGCACCGACGGCTACATCGCGACGATCGGCTAGGGGCGCGTATCCTCCCGCGCGCCGCGCTATCTTAACATATCTTTCCAACACACATGATTCCACACAAAAACCGGAGACCCTAGGGTCTCCGGTTTTTTACTTGCAGTGCGGATCGAGCGGCGGGACCGCCGAAAGCAGTTTCTGTGTATAGGGGTCCTCGGGGTTGTTCATAATCTCGTCGCGGTCCGCGAGCTCGACGAGTTTTCCCCGGTACATCACGCCGATGCGGTCGGCGATGTGCTCGACCACGGCGATGTCGTGCGAGATAAAGAGATAGCTTAAGTTCCTCTCTTGCTGCAACTCCTCGAGCAGGTTGATGATCTGCGCCTGGATCGAGACGTCGAGCGCCGAGGTCGGCTCGTCGGCCAAAATCAGCGTCGGCTCGAGGACGAGGGCGCGGGCGATGCCGATCCGCTGTCTTTGTCCGCCCGAGAACTCGTGGGGAAAGCGTCCGAAGTGCGTCTGAGACAGGCCGCACAGTTCGAGCGTCTCCTCCGCTTTTTTTCTAATACTCGCCTTCGGCCTGTCGTCGTCCAAATTGACGAGCGGCTCCATCACGATCTCTCGCGCGCTCATCTGGGGATTGAGTGAACTGTAGGGATCCTGAAAGATCATCTGCACGTCGCGGCGAATCTCCTTGAGCCGCTTGGGGTCGGCTTCGAGGACGTCCTCGCCCCGGTACAGGATCGACCCCTCCGCGTCGGGATAAAGTCCCAAGATGCAGCGCGCCAAAGTCGATTTTCCGCTTCCGCTCTCGCCGACGATGCCGAGCGTCTCTTTTTCTCCCAAGGTAAAGGAGACGTCGTCGACCGCTCGGAGCACGTCCTGTTTCTTTCCGAAAAGCCGCTTCTTTCCGACGGCGAAGTTCTGTGTCACATGCTGAAGTTCCAATAGTTTATCCACGGCGGTCCTCCTCGTATAAAAAGCAGGCGGCACATTGCCCCGGGCGATGTTCGATCAGCTCCGGCACCTCGTCGGCGCAAATATCCATGCGCTCGGCACAGCGCGAGTAGAACGGACAGTGCCCTTCCATCTCCGACGGGGGCGGGACGTTCCCCGGAATATTGTAGAGTTTCTCGCCGCGGTTTTCGAGTGTCGGCCGCGCCTTCAAAAGCCCCTTGGTGTAGGGATGCATGGGGTGGTCGAAGATCGTACAAACGTCCGACTTCTCCATGACCCGTCCGCCGTACATGACGACGACCTCGTCGGCGATCTGCGCTACGACGCCCAAATCGTGGGTGATCAGCATAATCGAGGTGTTGAGGTCGCGCTTTAACCCTTCCATCAACTCCAGGACTTCCTTTTGGATGGTCACATCGAGCGCCGTCGTCGGCTCGTCGGCGATTAAGAGCTTCGGGGACGAGGCGAGCGCCATCGCGATCATCACCCGCTGGCGTTGACCGCCGGAGAGTTCGTGGGGGTAGGCGTCGACTTTGTTCTTCGCGTCGCTGATCTCGACCATCTCGAGCATCTCGAGGACTTTTTTCTTCGCCTCGCCTGTCGACAACCCCATGATGCGCCGGTAGACTTCCTCGATTTGGAAGCCGATTTTAAGCGCCGGGTTTAAGCTCGTCATCGGCTCCTGAAAGATCATCGCGAGGTCGCGACTGCGGAGCGTCCGCCTCTCCTCGGGTTCCATCTCCAAGATGTTTTTCCCCTTGTAGAGGATTTCGCCCTCGTCGATCTTCCCGTAGGGCTTCGGCAACAGGCCCATAAGCGAGAGGGCCGTTACGCTCTTTCCGCTCCCGCTTTCGCCGACGATCGCAAGCGTCGAGCCCTCGGGTATCGCGAAGCTCACGCCGTTAACCGCGTGTACGACGCCCTTGTCCGTGTAAAAGGACGTATGCAAATTGTGAAATTCGATGAGATTCATGCGTCTATCCCCTTTGCTTGACATCCAAGGTGTCGCTCAAGCCGTCGCCGAAGAGGTTGAGCGAGAAGATCGTAAGTGCGATGGCGAGGCCCGGAAAGACGGTCATGTGTGGGTAGTCACGAATATAACTTCTACCCTGCGACAACATACCGCCCCACTCCGGCGTCGGCGGCTGAACGCCGAGTCCGATAAAGCTCAAGCTCGCCGCCTGCAGAATCGCCGTCCCCACGCCGAGGGTCGCATACACGATGATCGGACCCGTACAATTCGGCAAAATGTGGCGAAAGATGAGGCGGAAATTGCTCGCGCCGCCGATCTTCGCCGCCTCGACGTATTCCTGTTCCTTCACCGAGAGGACGCTCGCGCGCACGATGCGCGCATAGCCCGTAATGCTCGAAAGCGATACGGCGAGAATCAGGTTGCGCATCCCCGTCCCGAGCACCGCCGAGATCGCGATCGCGAGGATTAAAGACGGAATCGAGAGAAAAATATCGACAATGCGCATCAGGACGTTATCCACGGCGCCGCCGAAAAATCCCGCGACGGCGCCGATGAGCGTCCCGATGATCACCGAAATCACCGTCGCCACCAGCCCGATAAACAGCGAAATCCTCGCACCGTAGACGACGTTGGAGAAAATATCGCGGCCGAAGTTGTCGGTCCCGAACCAGTGCTCCGAAGACGGCGACTGAAAGCGCGCCGCGAGGTCCTGCACCTCGGGCGGTTGCGTCGCAATAAGCGGCGCAAAGATCGCGACGATCACCATAATAGCGATGATGACAAGTCCCAATACGGCCATTTTATTTTTCTTAAATACCCTCAGGAGGTCGTAAAAGCGAGATTGTTTCTGTTCCATACACCCTCCCTATTGGTATTGACTGCGCACGCGCGGATCCAAAAATCCGTAGAGGATATCCACGACGAGGTTTAAGATACAGTACGAAAACGAGATCAAGAGGACCGCGCCCAGAATCATGGGGTAGTCTCTCGCCGAAATACTCTGCACCATATGGCGTCCGATGCCCGGAATCGAGAAAATCGTCTCGGTCAGGACGCTCCCGCCGATGAGCGAGCCGGTTAAAAGGCCCGCACTCGTCAAGACGGGGATCATGGCGTTTTTAAGGGCGTGCACCAGGACGATGTACCACTCTCTGAGTCCCTTCGAGCGCGCCGTACGAATATAGTCTTTTCCGAGCACTTCGAGCATCGACGAGCGGGTTTGGCGCATGATCACCGCCATCGACTGGAATCCGAGTGCAAATCCCGGAAGGATCAGGTGCTTAAACGACTGGAGTCCCGAGGACGGCAGCCACCCGAGCTTGACGGAAAATAGCAGGATGAATAAAAGTCCCGACCAAAAGATCGGCATGGAAAGGCCGATCATACCGAAAAACATGGATATTTTATCGATCCACGTATACTTGTACACGGCGCTCAAAACGCCGAAGATGATGCCGAAGATGACCGCGACGGCCAGAGAAAAGATCGTAAGCTGGACCGTCGCCGGGAAATATTCTTTCAACGTGTCGCCGACGTCGGCGCCGGAAAGGTAGCTCTTTCCCAAGTCGCCGTGGACCGCGCCCTTGATGTAGCGGCCGTATTGAACGATAAACGGATCGTTTAATCCGAGCTCTTCGCGGTACTTCTCCACGGCCTCCGGCGGCGCCTGCTGCCCCAACTTCGCCAAGGCGGCGTCCCCGGGCGTCAAGTACAGGAGGCCGAATATAATCAAGCTCACGCCCAACATGGTCGGAATAATAAGCAAGATACGCCTTAAAATATACTTAATCATGTGTCTTGTGTCCTCTTTCCACGCGAGACCATATAAGAAAGACTCCGCACCGGAGTCTTTCTTACAGGCTTACTATTCAAACGTAATGTGGTAAAATTCGTTGCTCCCCGACGGATCGGGATCGAAGTTCTTAATAAATTTTTGTGCCCCGATAATTTGCTCGCCGTACAGTGCGAATACGACGGGGTGATCGTTGATGACCAGCTCCTGTGCCTGTTTGTAGATCGCGGCGCGTTCGTCTTCCGGTGCCCGGAGGCCTTGTTCGATCAAGGCGTCGAGTTCGGGATTGCCGTAGAACATAAAGTTCGGACCGGTACCCTTCTTATCGGAATGGTAGGTCGCATACAGCGGATAGTGGGGATCCACGACCGACGGCGACCAGCTCATTAAGAACATATCGTGCTTGTGATCGGGCTTTCCGAGCGTCGACATATAGGTGTTCCACTCCATGGGACTGATTTCGACGTTCAAACCGACCTCTTTTAATTGCGACTGGATGATCGTCGCCATGTCGATGCGGGATTGTTGGTCGTGACAGTAGAGCTGAACCGTCTCGCCTTCCTTGACGCCCGCCTCGGCGAGCAGCGCCTTGGCCTTTTCGATGTCGCGCTTATGCGGTTCGATGGAATCCGAAATCGAGTAGGGGATGTTCGGATTGATCGGCCCCGTCGCGATCTTGCCGTGTCCCATATAGACCGCATCGACGATGGCCTGCATGTCGAGCGCGTAGTCCATGGCCTCGCGAGCTTTCGGGTTTTCGAAGATTCCCCGGTCGACCGTCAGACCCATAAAGTGCACGGAATTGTCGAGTTTCGTATAGAGCGCGAGATTCTCGTTCTCCTCCACTTTCGAGGCGTCGTTCGGCGCCACTTCCATGGCGATGTCGGCTTCGCCGCTGTCGAGTTCGATCATGCGGTTACTGTCTTCGGGGATGATGCGGAAGACCATCTTATCGAAGGCCGGCTTGTCGCCCCAGTAATTTTCGTTGTAGCTCAAACTCGTGTTGTCGAGCTTCTTCCAGCTGTCCAACTTGAAAGGACCCGTACCGACAGGTTTCGTCCCGAGTCCCTCGGGATCGGCTTCGGTGGTCTCCTTGTCGACGATCGATGCCGCCGGATGAGCGAGCGCCGCCTTAAATGTAGCGTCCGGCTTCTTTAAGCGGAACTTCAACACGTTCGGATCGGAGGTGTCGTAGCTGTTCGGATCGATCTGTCCGTAGATGTAACCGTACTCGTTGGACGTTGCCGCCCGGTTTAAGGTGTAGGCGACGTCCTCCGACGTCAAATCTTCGCCGTTTGAAAATTTCACGTTCGGACGTATTTTGATGACGTAGCTGACGTCGTCCGGTTGTTCCACAGATTCCGCCAGGCGGTTTTCTATGTCCCCTTCCGGCGTCCTGACGAGCAGGGTGTCGTAAATTTGTTTAATGATATTTTCGGCGTAGATACTGTTTTGGACGATCGGGTCCATGGACTCCGCATCCGACGCCTGCGCGATCGTCAGCGTGTCCTTATCCTTCGCGGCCTCCTCGCCGCCGCCACAACCTGTCAGTACGACGGAAAGAGCCAAAAACATCGCAATAAGTCTCTTCTTCATGGGCATTCACTTCACTTTCTTTTTTAATGATGTTGACGTTATAAAAGTATTACGCTTTTATGACTTATACCCTATGAAACCTATCTAAAATCAAATTTTCTAGTCTTCCTCTTCGACTACCCGGTAGACATTCGCGCCGAGCGATCTGAATTTTTCCTCGATGTCCTCGTAGCCGCGGTCGATGTGATAGACGTCCCGGATCGTCGTCCTTCCCTCCGCGACGAGACCGACGAGGATAAGTGCCGCGCCCGCGCGCAAGTCGCTCGCGCGCACGCTCGCACCGCTTAAGTGCTTAGGGCCCACGACGATGGCGCTCCGTCCGTCGATTTTGATATCGGCGCCCATCTTCCTGAACTCGTCCACGTGCATAAAGCGATTTTCAAACACCGTCTCGATGGCGACATTGCTGCCCTTGCACTGGGTCATATAGGCCATAAACTGCGCCTGCATATCGGTCGGAAATCCCGGATACGGCAGCGTCTTGATGTCGATGGCATTCGGCACGGCCGCGCCCTTGACCCGGACGTTTTCGCCCTCCTCGATGATCTCGCAGCCCGATTCCTTGAGTTTTGCGATGACGGGCTTGATGTGGTTGGTGATGACATTTTCGACGAGAACGTCCCCGCCCGTAATCGCCGCCGCCACCATAAACGTCCCCGCCTCGATGCGGTCGGGAATGATGGCGTGGCGCGCACCGCCCAACTTCTTTACGCCGTCGATGCGGATGGACGAGGTCCCCGCGCCCGTTACCTTCGCGCCCAGCTTTCTCAAAAAGTTCGACAAATCGACGATCTCCGGCTCCTTCGCCGCGTTTTCGATCACCGTCTCGCCCTCCGCGAGAACCGCCGCCATCATGATGTTTTCGGTGGCGCCGACGGAGGGAAAGTCGAGGTAGATTTTTTCGCCGACCAGTTGGTCACAGGAGGCGGTAATATTTCCGATGTCTTCTGTGATTTCCGCGCCGAGCGCCCGAAATCCCTTCAAATGGTAGTCGATGGGCCTCGCGCCGATCGAGCAACCGCCCGGAAGCGAATTTTCTGTTCGTCCGAGGCGCCCGAGGAGCGGTCCCATCACCAAAAACGACGCGCGCATCTTGCTCATCAGCTCGAAGGGCGTGCGATACTCGTGAAGGCCCGACGAGTTGATCTTCAATTTGCCCTTCCCCAATTTTTCGACCTTCGATCCCAAGGCCTCGAGCACGTCACACATGATGTGTACGTCCTGCAACTCCGGGACTTCTTCCAAGTAAATATCTTCCGTCCCTAAAAGACAAGCTGCCAAGATAGGCAGCGCCGAATTTTTTGCGCCGCTGATGCGTACGCGACCTTTGAGCGCGGGACTTTTCTCCACGACGATCTTTTCCAAAAACGATCTCCCCTTACTTATACGAAATTTGATTTATTTTATTCTTATCGATGCCTCTTCGGCTTATATCCATACATAATAACAACGCTTAAAGCGCGTGCTCTAAACGTTGTTATTGTATCATATTTACGGCAATTTTACGGAATCGCCGCTCATTTTGCCAAGTCTTAGAGATTAATCTCAATCCCTGCGGAGAATTTCGATGTCGTAACCGTCCGGATCGGTGACGAAAAAGTAATGCGGTTCTTCGCCGGGAAGCCCCATAAGTTCCGTCACCTCAAACCCCGCCTCCTTGATGCGCGCATACTCGGCCTCGAAGTCGTCCGAATAAAGCGCCATATGACCGTAACCGTCGCCCAACTCGTAGGCGCCGTGGCCGATGTTGTAGGTCAGCTCGAGTTCCGTATCGTCGCCGTCTAAGGCGAGATAGACCAGCTTAAACCCGTCGTCGGAGTGGTCTTTTTCGCGAGTTACTTGGTAACCCAACGCCTCTTTATAAAATTTGATCGACGCGTCTAAATCTTTGACGCGAATACAGGTGTGTGCATAATTCACGGTTTCACTCTTTCTATTTTATCGATATATGTTCCCGTGTCCTTCATGGGATCGTAGTCGATCTTATGAAGGCTCGCCTTTTTCACCGGAACGCTCTTGCCGGTTATCTCTTCGATGACTTCGCCCAAGCTCGGTTGATGACCGATGAATAAAATCGGCTCGTCCGTGACGTAGGCTCGCATATCGGGCCAGTGCGTCACGTCTTTATAGCTCACGACTTTGACGTCCCGAACGCCCAATTTCTTCGAAACCGCCTCCGCCGTCTCGACGGCGCGCCGGTATTCCGAAACGATGATTTTCTTGGGCAGCGTCCACTCTCTCTTTAAAAAGGCCTCGGCGGTGTCTTCCGCCTGAAAAATGCCCTCTTGGGTGAGCGCGCGATCTTCGTCGCGTTCGGCGACGGATTCCGCCTTACCGTGTCGCATGAAATATAATTCCATAACCGCCTCTTATTTCTTAAATAAATTCTTTCCTTCGTAACGTGCGAGTTCCCCGAGTTCGTCTTCGATGCGCAGCAATTGGTTGTACTTCGCGACGCGGTCGGTTCTGGCCGGCGCACCGGTCTTGATTTGACCGGCATTTAACGCGACGGCCAAGTCGGCGATCGTCGCATCTTCGGTCTCGCCGCTTCGGTGGCTGATGACCGAGGTCATCGACGCGCGTTTCGCCATCTCGACGGTATCGATCGTCTCGGAGAGACTGCCGATTTGATTTAACTTCACGAGGATCGAGTTGGCGATACCTTCCTCGATACCGCGGGATAGGCGCTTGACGTTGGTGACGAACAAGTCGTCGCCGACGAGCTGCACGCGATCCGCCAGAGTGTCGGTCAAGTTCTTCCAACCGTCCCAGTCGTCTTCATCCAAGCCGTCTTCGATACTCTTTACGGGGTAGCGGGAGATAATGTCTTCGTACCAGGCGACCATCTCATCGGCCGTCTTTTCCTTACCTTCTCCCTTGAGGATATACTTACCCGTTTTGTCGTCATACATCTCACTCGCCGCGACATCCAGGGCAAAGACGATGTCTTCGCCGGGCGTAAGGCCCGCTTCCTCGACCGCCTCGACGATGAGCTCGAGTGCCTCTTCGTTGCTCTTTAAGTCGGGGGCGAAGCCGCCTTCGTCGCCGACGCCCGTGGAGAGTCCCTTCGACTTGATGACTTTCTTCAGGTTGTGGTAGACTTCGGCGCCCATGCGCAGACCCTCTTTAAAGGTTTCGGCGCCGACGGGCATAATCATAAATTCCTGAATATCGACGTTGTTGTCGGCGTGTTCCCCGCCGTTTAAGATATTCATCATCGGCACGGGCAGCGTGCGCGCGCCGACGCCGCCGATGTATTGGTAGAGGGGAAGGCCGAGTTCGTCGGCTGCGGCCCTCGCGACGGCGAGGGAAACGCCCAAGATCGCGTTCGCGCCGAGTTTTCCCTTGTTTTCGGTGCCGTCGAGTGCGATCAGCGCTTCGTCAATGCCGATCTGGTCGAGCACGTCGTAGCCCAACAACTCGCGAGCGATGACTTCATTGACGTTGTCGACCGCCTGCTCCACGCCCTTGCCGAGGTAGCGATCCTCGCCGTCTCTGAGCTCCACCGCCTCGTATTCGCCGGTACTCGCACCGGAGGGAACGATGGCGCGGCCGAATCCGCCGGCTTCCGAGTATACTTCCACTTCGACCGTCGGATTTCCGCGACTGTCGAGAACTTCGCGTCCATAAATTTCAATAATGCTGCTCATGTCGTCTCCTTATTTCCATAAACTGCGGCCGGTCATGGCCTCGGGTTTTTCTATAAATAATTCCTCTAAAATCGTCGGCGCGATATCCGCTAAAATCCCGTCTTCCAACGCGCGGTCGCAGCGGAAGGAGATGAGCGGAACGGGATTGGTCGTGTGCGAGGTGACGGGATTTCCCGCCTCGTCTTTCATCACGTCGCAATTTCCGTGGTCCGCCGTAATCAACGCCCGTCCGTCTTTCTTCTCGATCGCATCGAGCACCCGTCCAAGCGAGGTATCCACGGCCTCGACCGCTTCGATCGCCGCATCCAACATCCCCGTATGTCCTACCATGTCGGGGTTTGCGTAGTTGACGATGTAGACGTCGGCGAGGTCCTTCTCGATCGCGTTGATGAGATGCGTCCCGACGAGCTCCGCGTTCATCTCGGGCTGAAGATCGTAGGTCGCGACCTTCGGCGAGGGAATGAGGATGCGGTACTCGCCTCGGTAGGGGTTTTCCTTTCCGCCGTTTAAGAAAAACGTCACGTGGGCGTACTTTTCCGTCTCGGCGATGCGCAGTTGCCTGAGCCCATTTTCGGATAGCGTCTCGCCGAGCGTATCCGCGATTTCCTCTTTCGGATAGATGACGTGCGTGTGGGGTATCGTCTCGTCGTAGTCGATCATCGTGATGACGTGCACGTTCGGGTAGGGAACTCTCGGAAATTCCGAAAAGTCGGGATCGGCGAAGGAACGCACGATCTCCCGCGCGCGGTCGGGCCTGAAATTAAAGAACAAAAAGACGTCGTCGTCTTCGATGCGCCCCACCGGCTCGCCCTCTCTTTCGAGATACGACGGCTCGAAAAATTCGTCGGTATTGCCGTCGCGGTAGGAGAGTTCAAATACCTCATCCGGCTCCTTGTAGGGCCTTCCCTTCGCCGAGACCAACAGGTCGTAGGCGATCTTAACCCGGTTCCAGCGCGTGTCGCGATCCATGGCGTAAAACCGCCCGACCAAACTCGCGATCTCGCCCGCGCCGATCTTCTCCAGCTCGTCTTCGAGTTTTTTTATCTCCTCGCGCGCCGAGGTCGGCGGGACGTCTCTTCCGTCCAAGATCGCGTGGATGTAGATCGTCGATACGCCCGCCTTCTTGGCGAGTTTAACGAGCGCGTACAGGTGATCCCTGTGGGAGTGCACGCCGCCGTCCGAGACGAGGCCGACGAGGTGGAGCGCCGAGCCCTTCGCCTTTGAAAACGCCTCCTCGAGGACCTCGTTTTTCTCGAGTACGCCGCTTTCGGCATCTTTTGTGATGCGCGTGAGTTCCTGAAAGACGACGCGACCCGCGCCGATGTTCGTATGGCCTACCTCGGAGTTTCCCATCTGCCCCGCGGGAAGTCCGACGGCCTCGCCCGACGCCTGAAGTTTCGCATAGCCTTTCGCCATTAATCTATCGAGCGTCGGCGTCTTCGCCCGATAAAAGGCGTTGTTCGGCCCGTCCTCCTCGAGCCCCAATCCGTCTAAAATCGCGAGTAGAAACGGCTTAGACATGGGAGGCTCCGTCGATAATGGCCTTAAACGAGTCCGCCTTTAAGCTCGCACCGCCGACCAGGACGCCGTCGACGTCGTCTTTGGACAAGAAGCCCTCGACATTTTCGGCCTTGACGCTGCCGCCGTAGAGGATGCGAATGTCGTCTGCGACCTCTTTGGGGAGTTCGCCTCGGATCTCGCCGATCACGGACTGCGCGTCGTCCGCGCTCGCGGTCTTTCCCGTGCCGATCGCCCAAATAGGTTCGTAGGCGAACATAAACGCCTTGCTCGAGTCCACGGCGCCCAGTGCCGATCGCACCTGTCCCTTTAAAAAGTCGAGGCGCTCGCCCGAATTGTAGACCTCCTCGTCTTCGCCGATGCAGATGATCGGCGTAAGTCCCGTCTCAAACGCCCTCTCGATTTTTTGGGCGACGATCTCGTCGTTCTCGCCGCGTCCACGCGATTCGCTGTGGCCGACGATGACGTAACTGCAGCCGAGGTCCGCGAGCATTTCCCCGGCGACCTCGCCGGTGTGTGCGCCGAAGGTGTCGACCGAAAGCGTCTGTGCCGCAAGGGCGATGTCCGTCTTTTCGAGGACACTTCCCACGCGGTCCAAGTGCGTAAAGGGCGGCGCGACGATGACATCGACCGCCGATACGTCGGCATCCACGAGTCTCTCGGCGAGCTTTTCACCTTCGGAGACCGTCGTATTCATCTTCCAATTGCCCGCAACAACTTTTCTTCTCATTCTTACACCTCTTCTATCGCGGCGATCGCGGGGAGAGATTTCCCCTCTAAAAATTCCAAGCTGGCTCCGCCGCCCGACGAAATATGGCTCATCTTGTCTTCGAGACCCGCCTGCTTGATCGCCGCAGCCGAGTCTCCGCCGCCGATCACGACTTCGGCGGAAAGATCGCCCAAGATCGTCGCGAGCGCGACGGTTCCCTTGTCGAAGGGTTTCGTCTCGAACACGCCGGCGGGTCCGTTCCACACGACGGAGTTTGCGTCTTTTAAGACTTCTTTATAGCGCGAGACGGTCTCTTCCCCGATGTCCAGGACCATCTCGTCTTCGGGGATCGCATCCGCCGAGACCGTGTGTGCGGTCTGTGGCGCATCGATCGACTTTGCGACGACGAGATCACTCGGGACGAGGAGCGTGACGCCCTCTTTTTTCGCCTTCTCGACGAGCGCCCGCGCGCGGTCCACTTCGCCCTCTTCGACGAGCGATGCACCCATCGAATGGCCTTCGCCCAAGAGGAACGTATTCGCCATGGCGCCGACGATTAAGATCGCATCGCAGGTCTCGATCAGGTGGTCGATGACGGCGATCTTGTCGCTGACCTTCGCACCGCCCAGGATGGCGACGAAAGGACGTTTCGGATGATTTAAAAGCTCCGAAAGTACCTCGACTTCTCTTCCCATCAAAAAGCCGAGCGCGGAGGGAAGTTCCTCGAGGATGCCGACGTTGGAGGCGTGGGCGCGGTGCGCCGTGCCGAAGGCGTCGTTGACATAGCAGTCGGCGAGGGAGGCGAGTTCTTTTGCAAACGCGGGATCGTTCGCCTCTTCCTCTTTTCTGAAACGCAGATTTTCGAGCAGGCCGATCTCCCCGGGTTTAAGCTCTTTCGCCATGCGCGCGACCGCATCGTCGACGACGACGTTTGAATACATCGGGACAATCTCCCGTCCGAGCACCTTCTCGGCTTCGACGCGAACGGGCTCCATGCTGAGAGCCTCGTCGTATTCGCCCTTCGGGCGCCCGCGATGGCTCATTAAGATGACGGCGGCTCCCGCTTCTGTCAAATAGTCGATCGTCGGCTTGGCCGCTTCGATGCGCGTCCTGTCGGTGACATGCCCGTCCTTCACCGGCACGTTAAAGTCCACGCGTACCAAGACCGTTTTATCTGAGACAGTTAATTCTTTAAGATCCATAAGTTCAAGTCCTCCAAGAAAAATCGAGCCCCTAAAGAGCTCGACTCCAATTACATTTTTTCCGCAACAAAACTTGCCAAGTCGATGACTCTTTGGCTGTAACCCCATTCGTTGTCATACCAAGAGAAGACTTTGACGAATTTCCCCTGTGCCAAGGTGAGCGAGGCGTCGAAGATCGAGGAGTGGGGGTTGGCGATGATGTCCGAGGAGACGATGGGGTCTTCGGTGTATTCCAAGACGCCCTTCATCGGGCCTTCCGCCGCGCGCTTCATCGCGGCGTTGATCTCTTCGACCGTCGCTTCTTGTTCGAGTTCGAAGACCATGTCCGTAATGGAACCGGTCGGAACCGGCACGCGCAGAGCGTGTCCGTCGAGCTTACCTTTCAGTTCGGGAAGAACCTGTGTAACCGCCTTGGCCGCACCGGTCGAGGTCGGAATGATGTTTTCCGCAGCGGCACGCGCGCGACGCCAGTCTTTTTTGTGCTTCGCGTCGTGAATTTTCTGGTCGTTGGTGTACGCGTGAACCGTCGTCATCATGCCCCGTTCGATGCCGAAGGTATCCAAGATCACCTTGGTAACCGGCGCCATACAGTTCGTCGTGCAGGATGCGTTGGAAAGGAAGTGATGTTTGTCGTTGTCGTAGAGGTCGTCGTTGACGCCCATGACGATCGTAATGTCTTCGCCCTTGGTCGGCGCCGAGACGATGACCTTTTTAGCGCCGGCGTCGAAATGCTTTTGCGCGCCCTCTATGTCCTTAAAGGCGCCCGTCGTGTCGATCACGATGTCGACCTTGTTTTCCTTCCACGGAATGTTGACGGGATCTCTCTCGTCGCTGATGACGATGTCTTTTCCGTCGATGTTAAAGCCCTTGTCGGTGACTTGAATATCGCCGGGGTAGCGACGGTAGACCGTGTCGTATTTAAACAAATGCGCCATGAGATTCCAATCGCCGCTGGCGTTTAGTTGAACCAATTCAAAGGGAAGATCCTCCCTAAGACAAATTCCTCGAACCACATCTCTGCCGATACGACCGAATCCATTGACGCCTACACGAATTGACATTATATCCTCCTTAAATTAAGCTTGACTTACTTTATATTTGACGATACGCGCATCGGAACAGCATGTCGACGCACATATCCATGATAAACCATCAGTTTTATCATATCAGAAAGTACCTCTCTATGCGACATCTTAATACATATAAGAAGGAGAATTTATGCTGTTTATCTTTCAAGGTCCCTCCGGGTCGGGCAAGACCACCCAAGCCGAAAAACTCGCCCGGCGACCGGGCTTTTACAAAATCACCACGGCGACCACTCGTTCCCCGCGTCCCGGGGAAATCGACGGCATCGACTATTACTTTTTGACGGAATCCGATTACGACGCGCGCCTAAAACGCGGCGAATTTGCCGCCCCTACCGCCATTCACGGCGCCCGCTACGGCATTCCGAAAGATGCCCTCGAAAAAGCCGCTTTCGACAAAACGCGACATGCCGTGTTGGTCTTAGATGCAAAAGGCGCAGAAGAACTCCGCGCCATGGGCGCCGTCATCATTTGTCTTCGTCTTTCCGAAAAAGAGCGACACTCGCGGCTGATGAAGCGCAAGGAAACCGGACGCTTTAAAAAAGAGCCGACAGAAAATTTCCTTTGCGACCACATCCTCGAAAGCACGGGCGATGAAGATGCCGTCTTCGAAAAACTCGATGCCATCGTTCAATCTTACTTATAAGATATACCCTATTCCTTCCCCGCGCCGCTTTTGACGCCTTTCTCCTTAGCCGACGAAAGAATTTCTGTGGTATTCCGTCCGTCTTTTTATGTATCAAACCGCTTTTTACAAAGAATTTTAATTCCATCTTGTCCTTTCAGATGTCTTTTCTATCCTATTATGGTATAATATGATATGATTTGATATTTTTTCCCTCAGGAAACCTTTTCAGTTTTTAGGTTTCTTTTTTTGTTGGATATCGTCATCTATTCACGCGCTCGACATCGCTTATTAATACCATCCATCATAAGGAGGATACTTGACCTATGGACAAAATGACCTTTCGAGAGTATATATTAAAGGTATTAGGCGGCGTTTCCGTCGCCATCATCATCGGTGCCGCGCCCAATGCAATCTTCGGCGAATTATTTAAGGTCCTTTCGACAAAACATCATCTATTTTCTATGATCTATCATATTATCACGGTCTCTCAACTGACGCTTCCGATTTTAGTCGGCGCCGTCGTCGCCCGAGAATTTAACCTCAACCCCGTCGAGACCGGCTCCGTCGCCGTCGCCACGTTTATCGCCAGCGGAAATGTGATCATGAATGGCGACCAGTTTATGATGACGGGGGTCGGCGACCTCATTAATACCATTTTGCTCGTCTCCATCGCCATTCCCTTTATCTTAAACCTACGCGGAAAATTAGGAAGTATACACATCATCGCCATTCCCGTCCTCGCCGTCTTGGTACTCGGTACCTTGGGAAGGCTTACCCTCCCCTTCGTCTCTCAGCTCACACGCCTGATCGGCGTCGCGGTGACTCAAGTAACGACGCTACAGCCCCTCTTGATGAGCGTTCTGATCGCCATGATCTTCGGCACCATGATCATCTCGCCCATCAGTACCGTCGCCATCGGTCTCGCCATCTCCCTCGACGGTTTGGCGAGCGGCGCCGCCAATATCGGCGTCTGTTCCACCACCGCCTTCGTCGTCTTGGGTTCCATGAAAGTGAACAAGTCGGGAGTTACCCTCGCCGCCCTTCTCGGTTCGCCGAAGGTCTTTATGAAAAACTGGGTCTCAAATCCGAAACTCACCGTCCCGATCCTCGTTACATCCGGCATCGCCGGTTTGGGTGCCTACCTCTTCGGCGTCCAAGGAACCCCGGCATCGGCAGGCTTCGGCTTTATCGGGTTGGTCGGCCCTCTTACCGCCGCTCGATTGATGGAAGGTCCTCTTGCAATCAATCTTCTTATTGCAATATTGCCCTTTATTGTCATCCCCTTTATTGCGGCAAAAATTGTCAACGTCATGTTCTTTGAAAAAATCAATATGTTGGACTACACCCTCTACCAATTCGACGAGGAAGTCGACAAAGAAGCGTAATTATCCGTCAAAAGAAGCGGTGCCTTTTCGGCACGGCTTTTTTGTTGCCGAAGTCTCCCCGCCGGAAATGCCGCGAGTACTTAAAATGTCGCAAATCGACGGGGTTTTCAAACACTCAAAAACGCGCCCTTTCGGACGCGTTTTTATTTTATTCCATTGTTTATAAATGTCTTGTCGACTTACTTCGCGATTTGAACCGTGGAGACAATCTCGGGAACGCGTTCTCTCGCTTCTTGATACGCTTTTACCAACGCTTCATTGTTTATATCACATTGAACGTCGCTGACGTAGTAAAACATCAAATATTTTCCGTCTACTTTTCCGACCAGATAGCACGGTACTTCGTGTTCGGGATAGTCGACGAGGACGAAGTTTCCGAGCATCCCGTTCCATTGCGTCTCGTGATTTTGTTTTTCAAACAAGACGAGTCCCATGTCCTTATCTCTTCCGTAGATGACTTTATCTTTTAAGTCTTTCGGAATCGTCACCTCGGCGTTCGGGGAAATTTGAATTGTTTCGCCGTCCACCTTTTGATTGATCGGATATTCGCCGAAGATGGCGACGCGGTTCGCCTCGTCCCATTCGACTTTTTCGCCGAGCGCTTCGCCGATAAAGCGCATCGGGAGGTAGGTTCTGTTGTTTTTAATAAAGGGCGCGACGTCCATCGTCTTTTTTTCGCCGTTGGCAGTGTATTCGTTTTTATCGACACGGACGGTGACTGTCTTCTCGCCGTTTGTCAGGGTAACCGCGCGGTCCTTGTCGTTCCAGTCGACCTTGTAGTCCATTTTTTCCGAAATCTTGCGCACGGGCAGACAGATGCGGCCGTCTCGGGCGAGCATTTGGCTTTCCTCGGTAAATTCGATCGGTTCGCCCTTGACGTAGACTAAGATCGGATTGAGTTCCTGTGCGCCGACGATGCCCGGAATAAAACAGAGCACAGCAATAAGTACCAATAATTTCCTTAACTGTTTCATTTTCTTCTCCTTTCATATTTTTTCCGACGCGCGTGCTCCGCGCGCCGACTATCTAACCATATTCGCCCCGCGATCACCCCCTTTCGCGCGCAGAAAGGCACGGCGCGTACCTTTGCTTTCATTCAGTATATATATATATTGTCTATACGAAGATTTATAAAATCCATGAATTATTTGCGAAGACGTTTCCCCTCGAGTATTTCTCGGCGCGGTCTGCACTGCAGTCGGCACGCCTTTCGCTACTTTGATCATTAGATACCCCTCGTCCTCATCTTTACGCTTTTGTCGGGTAACATTTTATAAAATAGCATTTGTCGCTTTTATTTTTAATTTTCCACGAAAAAACGCGCCCGAAGGCGCGCTCATCATTCGCATCATTGATCTTGCGGGGTTATATGCGTCTTACTTTTCGATTAGGACCGTCGAGAGAATTTCCGGCAACCGTTCACGCGCTTCGCGATAAGCTTCCTCCAACGCGTCGTTCTCGAAATCGCGACGGCTATCGTGCGAACCGACAAACAGGAGGTATTGATCGCCCTCGCGCCTTACGATATAGGTCGGGTAACCCGTTGCGAGGTCTCTCGGCGTATCGGAGATCTCGAAGCGACCCAACCATCCGCTCCCCGGTCGGGCTTCGTCATTTTTCTTTTCGTAGAGCGCCTTCCCCGAAGCACCTTCTTTGTACACGTAGAGATCGCTCAATTCTTCGGGAATCGTCAAGCGGATCGTCGACGACAATTGAATCACTTCGCCTTCGGGGTCGATCGCAAGACCCAACTCGCCGAACATGGCGATGCGATTTGTCTCGTCCCACTCGACCGATTTATGAAAGGCTTCGGCGACGTAACGCATGGGGACATAGGTACTGCCCTTTTCGATGAAGGGCACTACATCCATCGTCTTTTTTTCGCCGTCTACGACATAATCTTTTTTCCCGATCGACATCGTCACGATTTGCCTTTGCTCGCTCGTCAGCGTGACTTCCTTTGTTTTATTATCGAAATGAATCTCGTAACCCGTATCCTCCGCCATCCTCCGCGCGGGAAGGTAGACGCGATCATCTCGCACGAGCGGATCGGCGGATCCGTCGCATACCTCTACTTGCTTTCCGTCGACAAATACGCCGATCTCGCGTTCCCCCGCAGCAAATGTCGGCGACGATAGAAGACAGAACGCACCGATAAGTGCCAACAGTTTTTTCAACGTCTTCATGATCTTCTCCTTTCTCCTCACATAGAGTATCTCGCGCGGGATAAGAGGTGCTCGCTTGACATCTTATTTTTATATATACCCTCCACATCGCTTACATCCTATACAGACAGCGCCTTATATCGCCGCCGTCTCATTTTTTAATCGCATAGCATACTCTCCACGAAAAAACGCGCCCGAAGGCGCGCTTTTTATCTACTCATTTCTTTAATTGTTCTTATGCGTTGATCAAGGTCTCGATATCTTCTTCGACCGTGCCGTTCGGCGCGATTTGGAAGTTTTCCACGAGGACATTTACGACGTTTTCGCTCAAGAATGCGGGGAGGGTCGGTCCCAAGTGAATATTCTTGATGCCCAAGGAGAGCAGCGCCAAGAGGACGATGACGGCTTTTTGCTCGTACCAGGCGATATTATAAGCGATGGGGAGTTCGTTGATGTCGTTTAATCCGAAGATTTCCTGCAGCTTCATGGCGATGACGGCGAGGGAGTAGGAGTCGTTGCATTGACCCGCGTCCAAGACTCTCGGGATGCCGTCGATGTCGCCCATGTGAAGCTTGTTGTAGCGATATTTCGCACAGCCCGCGGTCAAAATGACGGTGTCCTCGGGGAGTGCCTTCGCGAATTCTTCGTAGTAGTTGCGATCGCTTTGGCGTCCGTCGCAGCCGCCCATGACGACGAATTTTCGAATCGCGCCGCTCTTCACCGCGTCGACGACCTTGTCGGCGAGTTCGAAGACTTGGTTGTGTGCGAAACCGCCGACGAGGGTGCCTTCTTCGATCTTTTCGGGCGCCTTACAGTTCTTCGCCTTTTCGATAATCTCGGTAAAGTCCTTCTTGCCGTCTTTACCTTCTTCGATGAAGGTCGCGCCGGGATAGCTGGCGACGCCGGTCGTGTAAAGACGGTCTAAATAGCTGTCGTCTCTCGGGGGGACGATGCAGTTGGTCATCATGAGGATCGGGCCGTTAAAGCTCTTAAATTCCTCTCTTTGGTGCCACCAGCTTCCGCCGTAGTTGCCGACGAAGTGCTCGTATTTTTTAAATGCCGGGTAGTAGTTGGCGGGGAGCATCTCGGAGTGGGTGTAGACGTCGACGCCCGTGCCCTTTGTCTGTTCGAGGAGCATTTCCATATCGCCCAAGTCGTGTCCCGAGATCAAGATACCGGGGTTATCTCGCGGCTCGAGGGAGACTTCGGTGATTTCGGGGTTGCCGAATCGCGAGGTGTTCGCCTCATCGAGAAGAGCCATGGCCTTGACGCCGTACTCGCCGGTTTTTAAGGTCAGGGCGACCAAGTCGTCGACCGTCAAGCTGTCGTCGGTAATTTTTTCCAAGGTGTCGGCGATAAAGTCGTGGATATCTTCGTCGCGATAACCCAGGACGTTCGCGTGGCGCGTGTAAGCGGCCATGCCCTTCAAGCCGTAGGTGATGAGTTCGCGGAGCGAGCGAATATCTTCATCTTTTGTCGCCATGACGCCGACATATTGTTTTCTCTCTTCGTCGCTGATGCCGTCTCTCACGTCGAAGGTCGCCTGGAGAGGCAGGTTCTTTTTCGCGTCCTCGTCCAAGGTCGCGATAAGTTCTTTTTTAAGTTCCAACGTCTCGTCGATGTACTCTTCGATGCTCTTCGCGTTGAAGTTTGCGTTGGTAATCGTCGTAAACAAGTTGTCGGCGATGCGATCGTCGACTTCTTCGCGTCTGTCGCCCAGGTCGGCGATGCGGTTTTTAACTTGTGCGAGTCCCTTGGTTACAAAGATCAAGTTGTCCTGAAGATCGGCCACTTCGGCGGTCTTTCCGCAGACGCCTTTAATCGTGCATCCTTTATTATTCGCGGTTTCTTGACATTGAAAGCAAAACATATGATACCTCCTGGAATCTCTTTTCGTTTGATCGTAATACCAGTATAAGTCGATCCTCTGGGCGTGTATGTAACGATTGTTACATCCGCTAAAACAAGATTTCTTCTAATGTTTCGGGGTCGAAACTCAGCGTCCTTCCTTCTAATTGAATGTAGCCTTCACGCTGCATCTTCATCAGCTCGCGCGATAAAGACGGTCGCGGGACCGCCAGGTATTGGGCGAGTTCCTCGCGATTCATGAGGTGCATCTCGCCGCCCGAGGGATTTTTCTGCAAAAGATGCATGGCGATCTTTTTGCGAATGCTCCCGGCCGAGTGAATAAGCATCTTCTGATTTAGAAAGAGCGCTTTGTTCGACAAGATCGCGAGCATATTTTCGACGAGTTGTTGCGCCACATCTCCCTTTTCGATGTCGAAGACGGCTTTCGGGATAAATAAAATTTCGCTCTCCTCTCTCGCCACGCAGCCGAAGTCGTAGGGTCTGCCGTTTAAAAATACATAGACTTCTCCGAATACGACGCCGGATTTCGTAAAGCGATTGACGACCTGGCGGTTTCCCGAAAAAGTGATTTTTTCCACCTCGACGGCCCCTTTTAAGAGGACGTAGAGTCCCTCGGGTATTTCCTGTTCGCGGAAGATATACTCGCCGGCGTCGACGCGCTTTTTGACGGCGCCTCCGCGCTCCAGGAAGTCTCGAAGCGCGTCTTTGTCAATCCCCTTAAAGAGTTCCACCCTACTTCCCATGGCGAACCTCTCGTCGCGCCTTATTCAGCGCGCGACTCGTATCGTAGACGGCGCGCTTGACATCGTCGCCTGTAAAAAACCGTCTCCTCGACGACAGCCGCGCCTTTTGTACGGTGCGCGCCATGCCCCGCCGACGCTTTCTTCTGGGGAGGACGGCCCTTAAGAGGATATTCGCCGCCTTGATGCGGCCTTTACGTCGAAGGAGAGGCACGGTGAGCGAGGCGCTTTTTTTATGGGCGCGCCGCACGGCATCCTCCGCTTTCGACGCGACATCTCGCGTCCCGGGAAAGCGATTCTCCTTATTTAGGGCTCGCTCGCCCCCTCGTTTATTTGTTTGCATAAGTCACTCCTTTTTCAATTTCTCGGTTTTTATATATCCTTTTTCGCCTCCTTCTAAACGGCTGCTATCTCGTCAAATCCTACTACTTTACTTGTATTTCACCGCGAAAACGCAAAATTTTTCATCTATGGCTTTCGGATTTATCTACAATATGTTATATTGTACTTAGCTAGAAAACTCCGACCTTTGCGTGAACGTTTTCTTGCTGCGATTCTTTTAAGAAAGGAAGAAACTATGGATTGGAAGAAGCATCACAGGATTCTCATTATTACCGGCCACTTCGGCAGTGGTAAAACTGAAATGTCCATCAATCTGGCGCTCGATCGTCACGAAGCCGGTGAAGATGTTACCATCATCGACTTGGATATCATTAACACCTATTTTCGCATCAGGGACAAAGACGACGCCTTGAGAAAACAAGGTATTCGTACGCTTTCTACAGGTGTTAAAGCTACGGCGGTGGACATCCCCGCATTAGACCCGGCGATCGACGCCGTCCTGGCAAACGGACACGGCCGAGTGATCGTCGACGTGGGAGGCAATCCGTCCGGTGCTCGTGCTCTCGCCAGATACCGTCCCACCTTGGAACAAACGGGATACGAACAACTATTCGTCATCAATGCGAACCGTCCCGAGACGAAGACGCCCGAACAGGTCATTCAATTTATGGAAGATACGCAGGCGACCAGCGGCACTCAAATTACAGGCCTGTTTAACACTGCGCACTTCCTCAAAGAAACCACGGCCGACGACGTCATTCGCGGACTCGAGCTCGCACAAGCCGTCTCCGATCAAACGGGCCTTCCCTTATTGGGTACCGTCTGTAAGAGGGACCTGGTAGATGAAGTAAAAGCACGTACTGACGATCTCTATGTTCTTCCCATCGATCTCTATTTCAGGGATCAATGGATGCTATAAGGAGGAATAAAATGGCAAAAGGAAAAGTCACTTTCGATCAAGAGTACTGCAAGGGATGTGCCCTTTGCGTATCTGTATGCCCGAAAGATGTTTTGGCTCTGAAGACAGACGAATTGAACCCGAAGGGCTACAGACCTGCTTACGCGAAAAATCCTGACGATTGTATCGCATGTGCAAGCTGTGCCATCATCTGCCCGGACTCTGTTATCAGCGTCTATCGCATAGAAGAGTGAAAGGAGTCTCGACATGTCTGAAAAAATTCTTATTAAAGGTAATGAAGCAATCGGTGCGGCCATGATCGCTGCGGGATGCAAGACCTTCTTCGCATACCCCATCACACCGCAATCCGAAGTTCCCGAGTACTTAGCAAGAGAATTACCGAAAATCGGCGGTACGTTCTTGCAAGCTGAATCTGAAGTAGCAGCTATCAACATGTTATACGGCTCTGCCGGAACCGGTACCCGTGTCGCAACGAGTTCGTCCTCTCCCGGGGTTTCCCTTATGCAAGAAGGCATCAGCTACATCGCTGCATGTGAACTTCCCTGCATGATCGTCAACATGATGCGTGGGGGCCCGGGTCTCGGCTCGATTCAACCGTCTCAAACGGACTACTTCCAATCGACCCGCGGCGGCGGCAACGGTGACTACCGCACACTCACTTTAGCACCCGCTTCGATCCAAGAAATGGTCGAATTAATTCACTTAGGTTTCGAACTCGCCGACCAATATCGTACCCCCGTCATTCTTTGCGGCGACGGTATGCTCGGTCAAATGATGGAACCGGTCGAATTCAAAGACATCGAAGCTAAAGAATTCGATAAGTCCGACTGGGCCGCAACCGGTACCAAGGGCGAACGTGAACCGCACATCATCAACTCGCTCTTCCTCTCCCCCGAAGAACTCGAAGCACAAAACAAGAAATTAATCAAAAAATACGCAGACATCTCCGCCAACGAAAAACGCGCGGAAGTTACCGACGTAGAAGATGCAGACATCGTCTTTACCGCTTTCGGTACGACGAGCCGTATCTGTAAATCCGCCGGCGAAATTCTCAAGGAAAAAGGCTACAAGGTCGGCTATGTTCGCCCGATTACCTTATGGCCCTTCCCCGACAACGCTTACGAAAATATCAACAAAGATTGCAAGGTCATCTTGGACGTCGAATTGAACCAAGGTCAAATGGTCGACGACGTTAAGCTCGCTGTCAACGGCAAACTTCCTGTCGAATTCTACGGCCGTCAAGGCGGTATGATCCCCACAGCCGAAGAAATTGCAGACGTAGCCTTGAAGTTATTGGAGGCGTAACATGGAAAAACTCATCTATACCAAAAGTAAAGCTTTAACCGATGTTCCTACACACTACTGCCCGGGTTGTACGCACGGCGTCATCCACAAAATCGTGGCTGAATGCTTGGAAGAACTCGGATTGACCGGAGACGCCATCGGCATTGCTCCGGTAGGATGTGCCGTTCTCGCATACAAATACTTTAACTGCGATATGTACGAAGCCGCACACGGCCGTGCACCGGCTGTCGCTACCGGTATCAAACGTTCGACGCCCGACAAATTCGTCTTCACCTACCAAGGCGACGGCGACTTGGCATCGATCGGTACCGCCGAAATCGTTCAAGCTGCTCACCGCGGCGAAAAGATTTCCACGATCTTCGTCAACAACGCTATTTACGGTATGACCGGTGGTCAAATGGCTCCGACGACCCTCGTCGGCCAAAAGACGACCACATCCCCCTACGGCCGTGACGTTAACTGGTCCGGACGCCCGATCCGCATCGCGGAAATGCTCGCTACGATCGACGGCGCTAAATTCGTAGAACGCGTTGCCGTCAACACTCCCGCCAACATTCGCAAAGCTAAAAAAGCGATCAAAGAATGCTTCAAGCTTCAACTCGAAGGCAAAGGCTTCGGTATCGTCGAAGTACTTTCCGCTTGCCCGACGAACTGGGGATTCCCGCCGGTAGAAGCATTGAAATGGTTGGAAGAAAACATGATTCCCTACTATCCTTTGGGAAATTTGCGTAACGGGGAGGATCTATAATGACAACTAACAGAGTAATTGTATCCGGTTTCGGTGGACAAGGTGTTATGGGTATCGGTCAATTGTTGACCTATGCCGGCATGTTCGACGATAAGCACGTATCCTGGTTACCGTCCTACGGTCCCGCTATGCGTGGCGGTGCTGCTAACTGCTCGGTCATTATCTCCGACGAACCCATCGGCGCACCGAACATCTCGACGGCAGATGCCGCCATCGTTATGAATGAACCGTCTTTAGATAAATTCGAATCTTACGTTAAACCCGGCGGACACATCTTCATTAACAGCTCCCTCGTTAAGAAAGATACGTCCAGAGACGACATCACATCTCACTTCCTTCCGGTTAACGAACTCACGGCTGAATTCGGCAATCCCAGAGTACTCAACATGATCATGATCGGTGCATTCAATACCATCCTCAACATGGTCAGCCAAGAAGCACTCGAAAAATCCGTCGACAAACTTTACGGTAAGAAGGGCGCTAAGGTAACCGCCATGAACTTAGAAGCACTTAAATTTGGCGAAGACAGAATGAAGGAGATTTTAAATGCAAAATGAAGTTCAAATCTTAAGACAAGCCATGCTCAATGAAGTCGAAGGCGCTGAATTTTACAAGATTTCTGCTGAAAAATTCGCTCCCTCCGGCACCAAAGAAGCCCTCTTGGACCTCGCAAGCCAAGAAGAAAGCCACATCGAATATTTGAGATCCCTTTCCGAAAAGATCCTCGACGACAGCAAAGAAATCAACTTCGACCCCGAAGATCTCAAAAAAGAAGTTCCCTCTCCGGGCATCTTCAACTGGGATAAGATCGACGAAGACTTGGTTCGCCTAGCTGTTACCGTCTTCTCCGTCGGCCTCAACATGGAAAAAGACTCCGTGAAGTTCTACGAAGAAGCTAAGGACAAAGTCGAAAACGAAGACTCCAAAAAACTCTTCGACATCTTGGTTAAATGGGAACAAAGCCACGTCGATACGCTTCAAAAACAATATGAAATCTACCAACAAGAATGGTGGAACATGCAAAACTTTGAACCGTTCTAAATCGACACCTTATATCGACTTAAAAAGATCCGCCCCGGCGGATCTTTTTTATTGCCGATACGCGACAAGCGCCGAATCCACATCCTCTATCCGTAAAAAACCGCCCGGAATCTCCCGCAGGTCACAAGCATAACGACGCGAGGTAGCGCGCCCTTCGCTCTTTAACGCCTATGTGCCGGGAGATTTATAAGGTACAAAGATCCGTAGGCGAAAGACGCCGCCGCTTCCACCTATGATATAATGGAGGCAGGAGGTTTTCATGCGATTCAGCGAAAAACTATGCTTACAGACGAATAAATTATTTAAAAAACCGGTGCATCCCTTTAACCTGAACAACGACCATCGCAAGACTTATGCCGAATGGCAATTCGAAAAGGGGCACGATACGATAAAAAACTACACCGCCGTCACCACGACCGACGCCATGTTCAAGGATAAAAACGTCTTGGACATCGGCTGCGGCGCCGGCGGAAAGACGGTCTTTTACGCAAGTCTCGGCGCGAAACACACGACGGGACTCGAGATCTTGGAAAAATATCGCGACGAAGCCGAGTCGCTCGCGAGAGAAAAAGGTTACGGCGACCGCTTTACCTTTGTACAAGGCGACGCCGCCGACATGCCCTTCGACGACAACAGCTTCGATACGATTATCATGAACGACGCGATGGAACACGTCGACGATCCCCTCGCCACGCTAAACGAGTGCTACCGCGTGCTCGCCGAAGACGGCAAGCTTTACGTCAACTTTCCCCCGTACTACCACCCCTACGGGGCGCACCTGAGCGATGCGATCGGCTTTCCGTGGGTCCATATGTTTTTCTCCGAAAAGACTCTGATCAATGTCTATAAGGAGCTCGTCAAGGACCTTCCCGACGGAAAAGACCGCATCGAATTTCGCATCTCAAAAGACGATCACGGCGAAGAATACTTCTCCTATATCAATCACATGACGATCGCGCGGTTTCACAAGATTCTGCCCCGGACGAAGTTTAAGGTCCGTTACTATAGGGAAATTCCCCTGCGGACGGTCGTCGTCCCGCTTGCGAAGCTGCCCCTCTTTAAAGAGGCCTTCGTCAAGATGGTCGTCGTCATCCTCGAAAAATAAATCTCTCCGCCGATAATCGGCGGAGAGATTTTTATGTCCGCGCGTCGTCAGGCGCGCTCATCGCGATCGGCAGGCATAAAAATGCCTCGTCGGTCGCCAATTATGTGTCAGTCGTCTGACCATACTCGACCACGTTGGCGGGGTTTAAGTGCAAATGCAGCAAAAGATAGCGGTACACAGCAAAAAAAGACAAACAAAAAACGGCTAGATTTCAACGCCAAGCGTCTCTAGCCGTTTATAAATATGGTGGACAGTACTGGACTTGAACCAGCGACCTCTACGATGTCAACGTAGCGCTCTACCAACTGAGCTAACTCTCCTCTCAAATTGCAACATCATAAGTATACCAA
>JAQYDN010000021.1 GCA_028724185.1 Bacillota bacterium | reverse complement strand
TCTCATTCTCTTTTTTATTCTGCAACCGCCGATCTTGAAATTTTTTTCCATTCATCATCTTTCTGGCGATATGAACATAGGTAACACAGACATCTTTTGACAGCTTATGGGCGTGGGTAATCGCAGATATTTCCTTAATTTCGTTATCAGTCGCATCTGTAAAAGCCAGAGGCAAGATTCTCATCAGCGATCCGTTCCCGTTGGCGTAAAAGTCGTCTATACCGAAACCTAATTCTATCGCCTCTCTCGTCGTATTCCCGACATCAAAAACTTCATTATTAGAAGTAAATTTTGCTTTATACAACCACTCTTCAAATTTTTTTCTGATATCTTTAGGATCAATACCGCTTTGATCTTTAATTGATTTACAAGTGGCGAGAGTCATACTTGTATCATCAGACCATGTTCCCGGTTCTTTATTCCACACGCCAAAACCAATCATATCGTCGCATACAAAACTCCCCCGTCGTTTCGATTCAAAAGGAACACCCAAGGCATCTCCGACTGCCAAACCATAGATCGCCGATTCCAATGCAACCACCTATAACTCTCCTCACATTATAATAATTTCATTCCAGTAAAATATAGTCTACTAATCTTTATTTATCTTTTCAAGCCGTCACTTTTTAAGTTCTCCTTACCATTACTTTTCAATTTAAATGTTCTCTTTACTGGATATCGCAATCATTGTTTATTTCTATAAAGAAACTTCATTTAAATCCTCTTTACACTCATTTCTGCCGCATTTATTACGGCGCAATGACCTTGCTTTAATTTATGGAGAAAGCAATCACTATTTTCTGAAAGAATACCCACCGAAACTGTTATTCGTATTAAATATTAAAATATAAAAACACCGCTTATAGGCGTTTCTATAAGCGGTGTTTTTATAACGATTATTTTATAATTTAAAGCGAAATCTCGCGATTTATCTGCCGGCCGATTCCATCTCTTCTCTCCGCCTGCGTTCGTCGATATTGGTCATTTGCGGATGGCGATCTTTGTTGTAGATTCCGATGCAGAGGGCAAACAACAGGGAACAGAATCCCGCCGTCACGCAGACGAGTGCGACATAGATATTCATTAAATTCGAGCGATCGAAGAGTCGATTCAACACGATAATGAGCGAGAACATGCCGATAAACACGAGCGCAAGTCCCGGGATGTAGCGCAGGAATTTCTTGCGTTTGCCGACGATATTCATAACAAAGGTGACGATGAGAGCGGCGATCACGGCCAAGACCAAAATGATCATGTACTGCATATTGCCGTTGATACTCTCAGAAATTTTAGCTAGCATAGTGTCCTCCTACTTCCCCGGCACTTCGGAATAATAGATTGGCTCGGAGTTTTTGTTTTCTAATATATGTTGAAGCTGCTTATCGTCGAGGCTTTGTTTCGTCTTGACCAGCTGCAACAGATTGCCGTATACGTCGATATAGGCGACGTCTTCTTTTTCGCGATAGACGGTAAAGAGCAATCGGTCTTTTTCGTAAATATTGATGACAAATAGGTTGTCATTCGATATGCCGATATCTTCTTTCGTCTTATTATACCCTACTTTTAGAAAATAATCAGTTTTACCTTTTCGAACGACATATCGCGGATCCTCGATCTTTTGCGTGTCAAATACCGCGGCGTGCGGCGCAAATGTCGCATCCGAGCCGATGATCGACTGTATATTCTTCGAATCGGGCGAGGCATATTGGATGTTTGTCACCACCCAGCGCCCCTGGAGCGGCGCGCGATTAATATCGGGCTTTTCAATCAGCTTATAGTCTTTCTTGGCCGGCGAACATGCCGTCAATAATAAAAGACATAGTAAGCCTACCCACTTTTTTATCTTCATGATGTCGCCTCATTTTCTAGGGGAATAAAGACGCGAATCGACGTACCGACCGATTTTTCCGATACGATTTGAATCTCTCCGTTATGCAACTTGATGATTTCTTCCGCGATAGAAAGGCCGAGCCCTGAGTGCGAATTGGAATGCTTTCCCTTATAGAATTTCTCCTTCGCCAAGCGCAACTCGGTCTCGTCCATGCCGACGCCGTTATCCGAAATGATCATTTCATAATTCGGATAATTCTTACGCGCCTCCAACAAAACCCATCCGCCCGGATCGGTAAACTTGATGGCGTTGTCGATGAGGTTGATGAGGACTTGACGTATCCTGTCCTCGTCGCCTGTAATCAATACGACCTCGTCGTTCACCTCGTCGATTAAATGGATATCTTGGTTTTGCGCCCTGGGCTGCATCTGCCTCAGTACATCTCGACAAGTCGAGGTGATGTTGAACTCATCTTTCTTAAGGGTGATGCGCCCCGAGATGTAACGCGAAAAGTCGAGCAACTCTTCGACCATCTTGGAGAGCCGCTCCGTCTCGTTTTCGATAATATTGAATCCTTCGGTATAAATCTCCTTGTCTTCGGGATCCGTATCCTTTAAGATCGCCGCCCAACCGCGAATCGACGTGAGCGGCGTCCGAAGTTCGTGAGAAATAGACGAAATAAAGTCGTTTTTTACCTGCTCTTTTCGCACAATTTCGGCCGCGAGCGTATTGATCGACTGCGCCAATTGGCCCAATTCGTCGTCGCGTTGAAGCTCGATGCGCTTTTTATATTGACCGTCTGCGAGTTGGATCGCCGTCGATTGGATCTCTTCGATGGGCCTTGTAATGGCCTTCGCTAAATATCTGCTGACGATGATGGAGATCGCGATGACAAACACCGTAAGTATCAACAGATAACGCGTCAAGATGAGGACCGAACGATGTGCGGGCGCGAGCGAAGAAGTATACCGCAAGACCGCCAGTACGCTGCCCTCCCTCGAAAAGAGCGGACGCGACACCGACAACACCGAGGTATCGGCATACGTTACTTTCCCGATGCGCGAATTTTCTTTTCCCTTCAGCGCCGACTGAACGTCGGGATAGTCTTTCACGGGATCGTTGATCGCGCCGATCGAGTCGTAGATCAGCTGTCCGTCCGGTCCGACGAGTTGGACCTGCCCTCCAAACTGGTTAAATATAATCTCGTAGTCGCTCTCCAAAAGTTCCTGTAAACTGCCGTTTTTAAAGTAGCGATCGTAGGTATAAATCGAATTGTTCAGCTGCTGATTTAAGTAATATTTGACGCCGTTGTAGGTGTATTGTCTAAATCCGAGAATGAGCAGAACATCGAGGAGGCTCACCGTGAGCAAAATCAACGCGACGAAGTTGCGCGTAATGATGATTCGGATCGATTGTTTCATACGGCATTACTCGGACGGTTTCCAACGGTAGCCGACGCCCCATACGGTCTCGATGTATTTAGGATGTGCGGCATCTTCTTCGATCTTTGCGCGAAGGCGCCGAATATTGACATCGACGATCTTACTATCTCCTAAGAATTCTTCTCCCCAGACGGCATTTAAGATCTCATCCCGGTTTAACGCGCGATTGACATTGCTCATAAACAGCTTCACGATTTCATGTTCCGTCGGCGTCAACTCGATCTCCTCGTCGTTTTTAAAAAACTTGTGGCCGTAGACGTCGATGCGAAAGGCGCCGCTCTCCAAATAACGCTTCCCCCTTTGTTTATCCGAATGTCTCTCGAGGCGTCTTTCAAGCGACTTGATGCGAAGGGTGAGTTCGGTCGGGTTAAAGGGCTTCGTGAGGTAGTCGTCGGTGCCGCTCTGAAGTCCCATAATCTTGTCGTAGTCTTCGGCTTTGGCGGTCAGCATGATAATGCCCAAGTTCGGGAAAGACTCGCGCAAGCGGTTGCATACCTCGAATCCGTCGATGCCCGGGAGCATGATATCGAGCAGGACGATATCGGGTTTTTCCCGATGTGCGATGTCGATCCCCTCTTCGCCGCTTCCGGCTTCATAGACCTCGAACCCCTCGCGCTCTAAGTTAATCTTAATAAATTTACGGATCGACGTCTCATCCTCGACCAGCAGTATCTTCGTCATCTAGCACCCCTTTGTTCTTGAAAAAATCATCGACCATTCCCCTTACCACGCCGTACAGCGGCTCGTATTGTCGAATGGGCTCGATGCGATTCAGGACGTCCTCGTAGCGCACCTCGTGATATCTCCACGTCCCGCCTTTTCCCGCGGTATTCAATAAGATCGGTTCCATGCGGTCCATCGCAAGAGCAAAGTGCGATTCGGGCGTTTCCTGTGCTTCGAATTCGTCCCACAGTGCCCGAAATTCCGCCCCCTGGTCGTCGGGCAGGGAGCCGTAGAGTTTCTCGGCGGCGGCGACTTCGCGCGCACGTTTGGTCTTGTTGTTTTCCGCGTCGTAGGCGAACGTATCGCCCGCTTCGATTTCCACCACGTCGTGGAACAGTAACATGGAGACGACGCGGAATATGTCGACGTCGCTCGGCGCGTATTCCTTCAGTACGAGCGCCATCGTCGCGATGTGAAAACTGTGTTCCGCGTCGTTTTCATAGCGATCGGCGTGGATAAGATGACTCCGCCTATAGACGCTCTTCATGTGTTCCAAGGTATAGATAAAATTAATTTGTTTTTCCAATCGATCATTCATAACTAAACTGCGAAATAAAAATCGCCATCTCCTTTTTTCTCCTTGTAATCGTCCAACGCATGTGATTCAAAAATGCCGATATCCGTCACGACCCCCGTCACGAGTTCGGGCGGGGTGATGTCGAAGGCGGGATAGTAGCCCTTTACGCCCTCGAGTGTGTGTTTTATGCCGTGTGCGGATAAACTCTCCTCGGGATCGCGCATCTCGATTGTCACGTCTTTCGCCGAGGCGACGTCCATGTCGGGAATTCCCGTCGCGTAGTAGGGAATGTCGAAGTGATCGCAGACGATCGCGATCTGATGCGTCCCCACTTTGTTCACGATGCTGCCGTCCATGCAAATCGAATCCGCCGCCGAGGTGAACAGGCTGATTCCCTCGTTTTCAATATAGGCGGTCACCATATTGTCGGTGATAACCGTGACATCCATTCCCATATCTTTAAAGACCGACGCCGTAAAGCGCGCGCCCTGTAAAAAGGGTCGCGTCTCTGGACAGACAAAGCGGATATTCTTGTCGCTCTTTTTAATCTCTCGCGCCAACATACCGATAATCGTCTCTCCGAAACATTGGGTCATGATCGTACCCTCGTCGGGAATGACCGACATAAAGTGTTTAGCGACGCGGTCGATCGAGTCGTAGCGCTGTTTCATCGACGAGAGCGCGTAATCGCGAATGCGAAGGTCCAAGTCGTCCTCGTCGAGGTGATCTTTCGCCACCTCGAGACATCCTTCCGTAACCTGACGCATGCGGTTGGCGGTGGTCGGGCGAGCGTTTGCGATGACCTCGGCCGCCTCCTTTAAAAAGGCGAAGCGCTCTTCACCCCCGAGATCCCGCGATTCGTAGGCGGCGAGTGCCATTCCCATCGCGGCTGCCGTGTAAGGCCCTGCCGACTGCGTCACCATCGCGCGCACGGCATCGCGCACCTCGACATAATGTCTGCAACGGACGTATTCCACCCTTACGGGATAGATGCGGCGGTCCAATATCGAAACGACGCCATCTTCGTAATAGGCGACGTGTTTTGCTTGAAGCATGTAAGCAAGATCTTGATCAAATTCCATGGTATCCTCACTTTCCATGTATAATAGTATCATAATCAAATCATAGAAACGAGGTTAATATGTATTATGGAATCATCGGAGGAACGGGGTTCGAAGCCCCTTTTTCTTCCGCAGAAGAAAAAATTATGGAGACGCCCTACGGCGAGACTAAACTCCTTTTTCCCGAGGGTAAACCCTACGTTTTCGTCTCGCGCCACGGTACGGATCACACGATTCCGCCCCATCAGGTCCCTTACCGCGCAAACATTTGGACACTTCGAGAACTCGGCGTCACCGAGGTATACGGCATCAGCGCCGTCGGCAGCTTAAAAAAGGAGTACGGTCCCGACACGGTACTGTTGTGCGACGACTTTCTGGACTTTACGAAATCGCGTCCCACGACCTTTTACGACGGCGATCACGAACCCGCCAAACACATCGCCATGGACGCGCCGTATGATGCAACCCTGAATCGCGACTTCGAAGCTGCATTCGGAGAGCCGCTTCCCCGCGGCGTCTACGTCTCGACCGAAGGACCGCGCTTCGAATCCAGGGCGGAAATTAAATTCTACGCCTCGATCGGAGGCGACGTCGTCGGCATGACGAATGTTCCCGAAGTCGTTCTCGCGCGAGAGCTCGGTCTTCACTATGCCAATATCTGCCACGTCGTCAATTACTGCACAGGCGTCAGCGAAGAAATGGTCATCTCTAAATCCGAAGGCGTCCGCGCGCGCATTCTGAAGGCGATCGATCAAGTTCTTTCCTCGGAGCGCTCGCCTCGAAAACCGAGAATTGATTTATTGTAGATACCAAAAAAACCTCGCGAGAGCGAGGTTTTACTCTTTTTCTTCCGCGACGTAGACGCTGTCTTCGCCGTCGAATTCCTTAAATCGAACGATGATTTTTTCCGTCTGCGACGTCGGGACATTTTTCCCGATAAAATCGCCGCGAATCGGAAGTTCCCTGTGTCCGCGGTCGACGAGTCCCACAAGCTGGACCTTGCGCGGTCGATCCTTCACCATGAGCGCGTCCATCGCCGCGCGCACCGTGCGCCCGGTGTAGAGCACGTCGTCGACCAAAACGACCCGCTTGTCGTCAATTTTTCCCATAAATTCCATCGGCCTAAATTCGGAATGCCTGCGGTCGTCTCTGAAAAAGCTCGGATCGAGGATATAGACGGGAACTTCTACGCCTTCGATATCGTAGAGTTCTCTCTGCAATCTCTTCGCCAAAAATTCCCCTCGCGTGACAATGCCGACTAAGACGATATCCTCGAGCCCTTTGTTGCGTTCGATAATTTCGTTGGCGATCCTCGCGATGGTACGCTTGATGGCGAGTTCATCTAATATCTTATGCATCGGTCGCTCTTCTCCTTTCGAATATAGGTGAGAAATCTCTCCGGCAGGGGCGCAAAGACCCGAATATCTCTGCCGTCGACGGGGTGCTTAAACGCCACACTGTAGCTGTGGAGCAGCAGTTTCTTTTGTCTATCGGAGTGCGCCCCGTAAATCGGATCCCCCAGCACCGGATGGTCGATGGATTTCATGTGCACGCGAATTTGATGCGTCCTCCCCGTGTGAATACGCACTCTGAGGAGCGTCGAATCGCGAAAGATTAACACCGGTTCGTAAGTCGTATACGCGGGCTTCGACGGATAGACATCGGCCGCCATTTGCATTCTCCTGTGGGGGTCTCGCCCGATGGGACTGTCGATCTCGCCGGGTTGCGAGATGATCCCGCGGCAAATCGCGTAATAACACTTTTGAACGGTGCGAGCCTTAAACGATTCGACCAAATGCGCATACGCCTCGTCGTCCTTTGCGATCACCATCACTCCCGAGGTATCCTTGTCCAACCGATGGACGATGCCGGGGCGCAGCGGATCACTGCCCTTTGCGAGGTGTCCGAACCGAAAGAGCAGGTCGTGAACGAGCGTCTCTTCTTCTCTTCCGGCGCCCGGATGCACGACGAGTCCGTACGGCTTATTGACACAAGCGATGTGCTCGTCCTCGTAGAGAACGGGGACGTAGAGGTCCTTCGGCACGATGACGTATTCTTCCTCTTCTTCGTAGGCGATCCGATCGCCGACCTTCAATTTATATCCCGCCTTGACCTCGGCTCCGTTGACGTTGATGCGTCCTTCGACAATCGCGCGCTTTACTTGGGAGCGGTTTAAGGGAAGCTTCCCCGTCATATACTGGTCGAGCCGCTCCCCGTCACGTTCGGAAATAAACAGTTGCATTATGATCTCTTCTTCTCGTCCTTGAATATGATTTGAATGACGAGGAGGATCGTGCCGACCACGATCATCGAATCCGCCAAGTTAAAGACGGCAAACGCGTGGCCGAAAATGTTAAACGATAAAAAGTCTACGACGAAGTGGAGGCGCAGGCGGTCGATAAAGTTTCCGACGGCGCCCGCTAAAATAAGGATCAACGACGCGCGCATGACCTTATTCATCTCGTCTCCCTTGATATAGATCGCATAGAGTAACAAGGCGACGACGATGGTCGTCATCACGATAAAAAGTGGCCTACCCTCCTGTAAAATACCGAACGCGGCGCCTCTGTTTTCTAAATATTGCAGATTAAAAAAACCCGGGATGACTTCGACCGTCCCGACGCTCGCAAGGCGGGACAACACGAGTAACTTGCTTATTTGATCGATCGCAATGAGTAAAATTATTAAGACAGTAACCATACTTCTCCTATTGTTGCTCGAGGATTCCGTAAGTAAACCTCCTCTTTCCCTTTTTCGTTTCGCCTATATCGTCAAAAATTTTAATGCGCCCGAATCCACGAACCGACAAGAGGTCGCCGGCGGAGACTGTCTCGTGCGCCCGCTTGATCGTCTTAAAGTTCACCTTAATCTCATTCTTCGAAAGGCGAGCCCTGACCTCGTCGCGCGACATATGCGTCACCGCGCGAACGACTGCATCGAGCCGCATCGACTGCACGACCGCCGATGCGCTCTTCCAAGGCTCTTCGATCGCGGGGACGTCTTCGACCGCGACGGGCCTCACGCGAACCGGCGCGCGCCCGATCGTCTTGAGGGAAAGCTCAATAAAATTCGCGATCTCTCTCTTGACGACGACATACGCCTTCTCGCCGATCACGATGTCCCCGATTTTTCCCCGCTCGATCCCGAGCCCTAAGATGGAACCCAAGACGTCGCGATGCTTGAGCACCTCGCCCGAGTCTATCGAAAAGGCGGATAGCGCGTTTTCTACATCCATCCCTTCGTACGGTGAGAAGACGACGATCTTTCTCTCCCCTTCCCCGGAGGGCATCCACGTATGCTCGACGTCCGGAAAATGATGGGTGATCGACTCGACCAGACGCTGTTCGTAAGGGTCTAAAAAATCACTAGCTGTCGCCGTATAATTTCTCGAAGCGATCTCCGGTAAATCAAGGATATGACGCAACATAGTGATTTTTTCAGGTTCGTGAATATGTTGTAATATTCTATTTTTATCGGGCATATTACCAGGGGAAAATTCCTGAATTTTGAAGTTCTTCCTTCAATCCGTCGATCGCGATATTGGCCGGGGCGAGAATAAAGATATCCTTATTGACCTTTTGGATTTTTCCTTCGATGGCGTAAAGCGCTCCGTTGACGAAGTCGAAAATTTCGCGTTTTACATCCAAATCCAATTGTTCAAAGTTTAAAACGACCGCCTTATTTTCCTTCAAATCGTCGACGATCTTCGGGGATTCGTCGTAGCTCAGCGGCTCGTGTACGGTAATGACCATCGCGGCCTTCGTTTGGATACTCAATACGTTTCCGTTTTCCTTTCTGCGCGTCGACGTCGTCGTCTTTTGCGTGTTCGTCGTAATGGGCTCTACTTCCGTCGTCTTGAACGCTTCGTCTTCATCGTATTCATATTCGTCGTCGTACTCGTAATCGTCGCCGAAACCGAATGCTTTTTTTAACTTATTTCCAAAATCTGCCATGTTTTCCTCCTTAATAGTGGCGCGCACCAAATATGCGGCTGCCTACACGTACCATATTGGCGCCTTCTTCGATGGCTATATTAAAATCCTTGCTCATACCCATCGATAAGTATGTCATGTCGACACCTTCGTAATGACGATTCTCGATGTCTTCTTTTAAGGCAAACATCTTTCTGAACAATTTCCTCAAATAAGCATCGTCATCGACATTGGGAGCTACCGTCATCAATCCGTCGATCTTGATATGTTCATAATCGAGAATCGACTCCAGGAAAGGCACGACCCCGTCATACTCCAGTCCACCTTTTGACGCTTCATCGCCGATGTTCACTTCCAAAAGACAATGGACCGTGTCGTCGGTTTGTCCTCCGCGCTTTTCAATCTCTTTTGCAAGCGACAATCGGTCTAACGAATGAATTAAAACGACATCCCGATAGATATATTTTACCTTATTTGATTGCAAGTTTCCAATCATATGATAGCGAACCTTGGGACCGATCGCCTCTATTTTTTTCGTCAATTCCTGAACTTTATTTTCGCCGATATCCGTCGCGCCGCATCGAATGGCCTCCTCGATCACATCGACCCCGTGCGTCTTCGTAACGGCGATGAGTTCAACCTCTTCGCCCGTTAAACTGTGGCGTCTGCTTTCCTCAATCTCTTCCCTCACGCGTTTTAAGCGTTCGCCGATGTCCGACATACAACGCTCCTTCCTAATACACTATTTTATCCGGATCCACTTTCTTCGTCTCCACGATAACTTCGTCGTTTAATTGAATCGTCTTCGATGTCTTCCCGCTCTTCAGTGTCACGCGATGTTCCTCATCGCCCGTACTTAAAAATGCGTACTCGTCCTGTGTCGTCAAGACGTCGACGGGAACGAACTTGACGAAGCGCCTGACGGCGCTGACATAGACTCCGCGGTTTCCCTTCTTGTCGCGAACGAGCGCCTTTTTCGGAATCTTTAACGCGGGAAGCGTGTCCTTAATGACCGTCACTTTTTGACGCCTCGGGAGGTAGAGTTGTTGCAAGTGATCCCGCAACTCGAGGATCGCGACACTGCCGCTCGCGTCGGTGTTCACCCGGACGACGGAAGCCTCCGTATTGACCCTTCCGATGCGAACGGCGAGCGTCTCTCCGACGTGCGCATCGAGCAGACGGGCGTCGTCGATCGGTAGGGCGATTTTATAATCGGTATCGTCAATCGATCGGAAAAAGGCTTTTTTCTCGGAGACTTTGCTCCCGCCTCGGCGCACATCTGCGACGTGCACCTCGTCCAGGTAAGAAGGCGTAAAGATTTCGTCGTCGTGATCCATCGACAATTGTCCTTTAAAATCGTCAAACGTATAGCTCACGACCCCCGACATCGGCGCCTTATAATCCGAATTGGTCGAGGCGATCCGCTCCGTCAGTTCATCTTTTCGCTCTTCGAGCTCGGGGATCGACAATTTTAACAATTCGTTCAACTCCGAGACATTGACCGTATGCTTCGTGCTTAAGTCCAATGTATTGATCGATGAGACCAGTTTCTCGTAATCTTCGTCGCGGATAAATCGCTGGATGTTGCGAATGACGTTCTCATCTTCCCTCTCCGCACCCGAATCGCGATCGTCTCCGGAACTGTCGTTTTTAAAGTCGATCGCCGCCTGAATGCGGATCAATTGGTCCTTGATCTTCGAATTGTCGTTCATCACATTAATGTCGGCGACGGAGTAGCCCTTCGGAACCTTTTTTCCCTCTTCGACATTGTAAATGGCGATGCCGTTCGCTTTAGTGAAGACGATTTTTTCCTTAAAGAGCAAGTATCCGTCGCCTCTTACGACGTCTCTGTACTCGACGAGCTGAGGCGTCGTTTTTTTCGCGCTCAACACCACGCGGCTATACACGGCAAACGCCACGGATCCGATGACGATCAAAAGCAGCGCGTAAAACAAAAGACGGCGACGGCGCATTTTAGCCTGTCGCCTCTTTCGGATCGTATCTCTATGCTTCGGCGTCTTACTCATAGTAAAAAGATCTTTTCATTCTCGTGTTTATTGGGTCTCTGCATCAAGTCGAGCACCGCTCGGCGCGGATTGAGACCTTCATACAACACGCCGTACAGTTTTTCGGTAATGGGCATCTCGATCTCTAAATCTTTCGCGAGCTCATAGGCCGCCTTCGTCGTCTTGTAACCTTCGACGACCATGCCGATGTCCTCCATCGCCTCGTCGGTACGCATCCCCCGGCCGATTCGGTTTCCGAACTGCCAGTTTCTACTGTGCACGCTCGTGCACGTGACGATTAAATCCCCGATCCCCGAAAGACCTTGGAAGGTAACGGGTTTGGCGCCTAGGGCAATGCCGAGGCGTTGAATTTCGGTGAGTCCTCGCGTCATAAGCGCCGCCTTCGCGTTGTCTCCGTAGCCCAGTCCGTCGGAGAGACCGGCACCCAAGGCGATGATATTTTTAAGCGCGCCGCCAATCTCGACGCCGACCATATCGTCTTGCACGTAGACGCGAAAACTGTCGTGTGTAAAGAGGTCCTGCGCCCACAAAGCGTCGTCCCTGTCTTCGGAACAGACGACGACCGTCGTCGGCATAAGTTTCGCGACCTCTTCGGCGTGAGAGGGCCCCGACAGCGCCACAAAGCGCGAGCCGGGAATGATGTCTTTCGCGATCTGCGAGGCGCGCAGATGGCTTCCCTGTTCCAATCCCTTCGCGAGGTTGATGACTACGCCGTCTGCCTCGCTTTTGGAAATCGCCTCCATCATATCTCGAACGCCCGCGGTCGGAACCGCTAAAATAATGGCCCCCGCATCTTCAATCGTCTCCTCGATCGATGTATGAAAACTTACGGAGTCGTGAAATGTAAAGTCCTTTAAATACCTCGGGTTGTCGTGAACGTCCACCATGCGCCGATATTGTTCCTCATTTCGAGTATACATATGCACGTCGTGTCCGGTCACTGCGAGTAAATTGCCGATCGCACTGCCCCAACTACCCGCACCTAAAACTCCGATCTTCACCTCATCAACCTCCCATTTTATTTTCAGTTCCTTCTCTCAACCGTTTTACGTTATCCTTATGCCTGATAAATCCTAAGATCCATACGAGAGCGATGGCCCATCGATTCGCCGCCGAATCGGCGTAAAAGAAAAACATGAGAAGCGACATAATCGTGATAAACGTCAGTGAACCGACGCTCACATACCGCGTCTTCATTCCTACGAGATAGCCTGCGAGAATAGAGGGCACGAGAAAAAGCGGCCGAAGCGCTCCGAGCGCGCCCAACGTCGTCGCGATCCCCTTTCCTCCTCGAAACTTAAGATAAAACGGAAAGTCGTGGCCCAAAACGACGAAGAGACACGCGAGCAGCCGAATCGACTCGTCGAGCATCGGGGCGATCAAGAGCATCGCTACCATCCCTTTTGCCACGTCGATCGCAAAAGTCAGATAGCCCGGCTTTTTCCCCATGACGCGGATCGCATTGGTCGTCCCCGCGTTCCCGCTTCCGTAGTCGCGAATGTCCGCGTGCAGATGCCACTTGCCTATGATATAGGCGCCGGATATGGACCCTATCAGATAACATAGCAGCAATAATAAAATCGTCTTCATCGATTTCTCAATTCCATAATAATCGGTACGCCGTCAAAGCGATACGCCGCCCGAATTTGATTCTCGAGATAGCGCATGTAGGTAAAGTGGAATAATTCCTTGTCGTTAACCGAAAGGACAAATTTCGGCGGACGCGTAGCGACCTGCGTCGCGTAGTACAACTTGCCGCGCTTTCCCTTGTCCGAAGGCGGTTGATTCATAAGCACCGCCCGGTTCATAATATCGTTTAAGACGCCGGTTTGAATTCTGAGCGAATAATTGTTGTTGACGACGTGGATTAAGTCCAACAATTTCTTGACGCGCGTTCCCTTGAGCGCGGAAATAAAGACGATCGGCGCATAAATCATAAACGGGAGCTCGCGACGGATTTCCTCCTCAAAGCGGCGCGATGTGTTCGTCTCTTTTTCGACGGCATCCCACTTGTTGACCGCGATAATCATCGCCTTGTTGTTGTCGTGGGCATAACCCGCGATCTTCGAATCCTGTTCGCTGATTCCCTCGACGGCATCGACGAGCAATACGCAGACATCGGCGAGTTCGATGCTCCTCAGAGTGCGGACGACCGAATAACGCTCGACTTTTTCGTCGATCTTTTTGCGCTTTCGAAGTCCCGCCGTATCGATCAACACATATTCCGTATCTTCGTATTCGAAAAACGAGTGGATCGAATCTCGGGTCGTTCCCGGAATATTGGTGACGATGGAACGTTCTTCGCCCAGAATGCGATTCACAAGCGACGACTTCCCCGCGTTGGGTTTTCCGATAAAGGCGACCTTGATCTCATCGCGCATATCCTCAGCGTCGATCTCGGGGAACGAGGCCACCGTCGCATCCAAGAGGTCTCCAATGCCCCTCGATTGCTCGGCGCTGATGACATAGGGCTCTCCGAGGCCCAATTCGTAGAAGTCGTACAGGTGATCCTGCGTCAGTTTCGAGTCCATCTTGTTGACGACCAACAAAACCTTTTTCCCGAACTTACGAATATAGGCGGCGACTTCCCGATCGACATGGGTCAGGCCGTCTTTTCCGTCGACGAGAAACAAAATAACCTGTGCATTTTCGACCGCGACCTGCGCCTGCGCCATAATTTCCGGCATAAACGCCTCTTCCGATCCCGGATCCAACCCGCCGGTATCGACCAACGTAAATTCGTGATTTAACCAGCTGGCCTTGGCATAAATTCTATCTCTCGTGACGCCCGGGGTATCTTCTGTAATCGATATTTTGGAATCGGTCAATACGTTAAACAAGGTACTCTTCCCGACATTCGGGCGACCCAAAATACAAACGATCGGTCTCTCCATCGGCGTTCACCTCCACATTTCATTGTTTTTCATCGATTTTCATCGATTTTTTCCTAAACATCGCCTCGCATCGATTCCGTCCTTGCGCGAGCATCCGTTTATTTTATACATACATATCATTATAACATCGCCGGAATGAGCTTTCAACGAAACGGCTTAATCCTCGGCGCTCGAGAGGAACTGTTCTTATCACCCATGGCACTGCTAAATCGCCCGTGTTTTTTATGTATATAGAGAAAAGGACCCTTTCGAGTCCTCTTCTTTATTGATATAGCGGGAATTTGTCGCAAAAATCTTTGACGCGCGATTTAGCTTCATTCTGATCGATGGTCTTTTTAAGAACATCGACCATAATTTGAGCGACAAACTCGGCGTCTTCTTCCTTGGCGCCGACGGTCGTCATCGCCGGCGTCCCGATGCGGATGCCGCTCGTTACCATCGGGCTTTCCGGATCGAACGGAATGGTGTTTTTATTGACCGCCAGGCCGCTATCGTTTAACAGCGTCTCGGCATCTTTTCCGGTCAGGTGGAGCGATCGGACGTCGATTAAAAGGAGATGGTTATCCGTCCCTCCCGATACCAAGTCGATGTCGTTTTCTAAAAATACTTTTTCCATCGCCTTGGCATTTTTAATAATTTGACCGCAGTATTCCTTAAACTCGGGCGTCGATGCCTCGTGGAAGGCGACTGCCTTTGCCGCGATGACGTGCTCAAGCGGTCCCCCTTGCAGACCCGGGAACACGGCCTTGTCGATGGTCTTTGCGAGTTCCTCTTTACAGAGGATCGCGCCGCCGCGCGGTCCGCGCAACGTCTTGTGCGTCGTCGTCGTGACGACATCGGCAAGTCCCACCGGGCTTTCGTGGTATCCCGTCGCCACGAGACCCGCAATGTGCGCCATATCGACCATAAAGTAGGCGTCGTTTGCCTTCACGATTTCCGCCATGCGCTTGAAATCAATTTTACGGGGATATGCGGACGCACCGCCGATGACGAGTTTCGGACGGTATTTCTTGACGGCCTCTTCAAAGGCATCGTAGTCGATGCGCTGTGTCTCTTTGTCGACGCCGTAATCGACGATGTCGAAATACTTACCCGAAATATTGACCGGACTTCCATGGGACAAATGACCCCCTTGGCTTAAGTTCATCCCCATCATGCGGTCTCCCGGTTTTAACAAGCCCAAGTAGACGGCCATGTTCGCGTTGGCGCCGCTGTGCGGTTGAACATTCGCGTGATCCGCATCGTACAAATTTTTCAATCGGTCGATCGCGAGTTGTTCGACCTCGTCGACAACTTCACAACCGCCGTAATATCTCTTTTTAGGCAGCCCTTCGGCATACTTGTTGGTTAAAGGAGAACCCATCGCTTCCATGACTGATTTCGAAACGAAATTTTCCGAAGCGATCAATTCGATATGACTCTGCTGACGCTTCGTCTCTTTCTGAATCAGCTCGTACATGGCGGGATCCGTCGACTGTAAGTTCTTATAATCCAAAGTTCATCCTCTTTTCTTTCTCTTCAATAGGGGTCGTTAATGTAGCCATCGATCTTCGATTGCTTCTTTTCTTTTATAAATACGTCGTGTTTACACAACTTCTCGTAAATTTCCTTCGATTTTGAATGCAAAATAAATTCGGGGTATTCGATAAACACGATCTCAAATAGTTGGTCTTGAAGATTTTTATCGCGGCAATGCACGTGATAGGCGTGAAGATTTTGATAATTCATAAATTCGAGAATCTCGAGAATCGTATCGTCCTTCTTGCCGTAGTATTTTTCCGCCAGAGAAAGACAGTGACAATATTCTCTATTGGATTTATCGCGCCTCTTCGCATGGCGCGCCTCCATGCGATAACGCTTGGCCAACGCATTGAAATACTGATAATTAAAAATACCCTTTTCCAAACGATCGATGACAAGAAACGGACGAACATTGCTGTTATCCAAATCTTTCAGATTGGATTGTAAAAATTCCCTTTTGTTCAGATCGCCCCGTTCGTATGCGCAAATAAGTGCGCGACGGCGCTCCATAAAATGTTGGAACCACTTCTCACACACGGGTTCCATCGTCAACGCTTGATGATCAGAAGAATGCATTGAGTAGCACCGGCAGGACCATGGCTATACAGAGCACTAAGGCGATGATTCGAACGACGTTTTTATTTGATTTCATGCTATACCCCTGACTAGACATTTAACCTTCTAAAGAAACTTCTTCGACGTAATCCTTCAAACTGTCCGAAATGTCGTCTTCGACAAAGTCTACATTGATGTAAAGCTCGCAGTTTTCAAGATTGAGCGCTTCGAGGCGTTTCGTCAAGTTTTCCAAATCTTCGACGGAAAGGTCGATGATCTTGTAGATGCCGTCGACGTAGATCTTTTCCAAGTCGTAATCCATCGCGAGCATCCCGCAGATAAATCCGTAGAATTCATCCAACGTCTTTAAGTTATAGTTTGTCGCATTAATTAAGCGTACATTGTAGTCTAAGCTGAAAATGTGGTCGTCGTCTACTTCCACAAAGGCGATATTTCCGTTTCCGCCTTCGTGATCTGCATTTGCGTGATCGATTAACCATTTTGTCTTCCCGGCACCTTTTACGCCTAAAATATATTTAATCATCATTCTCTCCCTTTCTTGTCTTCAAACAAACGACCCTGCCGCTTGTTTTGCTCTTTCATCTGACGCACGATCTCGTCCCTTATAAAGTACCAACTTCGATTCCAATTGGCAAATAAGACATCTTTTTCGGGCGCGCGACCCAACAGGCGCCCGATCACCATATCGGGTGACAAATGTTCTAAAAACAACATGACGCGCGTCATAAACGCCTGCATCGAAATCGGCTCAAATATCTCGTCTCGATACATCTCGGCGAGTTTCGTACGCTTCGGGACGTACAGATTGTGGATCTTCACTTCGTCCGATGAGACCTCGTTGAGTAGATGCGCCCCCTCGACGATGTCCTCATCCGTATCCCACGGCAAGTCCAAAATCATATGCGTCGACAGCCTGAAACCCCGGTCCTTGATGCGTCGCGCGCCGTCAATAAACTCCTCGACCGTATGCCCCCGGTTTAAAATGGCGAGCGTCTCATCACTTGCCGATTGAAGTCCCAACTCGAAGCTCACGCGCTCCGTCCCGAAAATGGACTCCGCGACGTCGAGATATTCTTTCTCCACACAGTCCGGCCGCGTCGAAATGGATACCGCGACGATATCTTCGTCGCGAATCGCACGAAGGTTGCGTTCAAATTCTTCAAGGGGCAGGTAGGTTCCCGTAAAATTCTGGAAATACGCGATAAACCCTTCCGCGTGGTAGCGTTTCTTCATGCGCTCTTTATTTTCTCGAAACTGTTCGCGCACGCCGCCGTAGGTCCACTCGAAACTTCCGCCTTCTTCACCGCAGAAGATGCAGCCGCCTCTTCCCTTCGTGCCGTCTCGATTCGGACAGGAGCCTTTCAAGTGAATCGGCACCTTATAAATTTTTTTGCCGTACGTCTCGCGACAGTACTGACTAAAACTGCGATAAGGTAGTGATTCCGTAATGACGTATTCTCCTTATTCCTCTATATTTTCTTCGACGAAAAGACGTTCAAATTCTTCCGCGACTTTGTTGAAGTAATCTTCGTCTTCAATAAAGCCCAATTCGATATCGACGTCGTCGACTTCGTTGTATTCGTAGAGGAGGACGGAGGCGTCTTCGTCGATCTCGCCGTCGGCGATCGGCATCAGCGCGACATATTGCTTTTCTTCAAAGGGGAAAATGCCGATGACCGCACAGTCCATTTCGCTGTCGTCTTCGAGCGTCAACGTGATGACGTCAAATGCTTCGTGCTCGTGTTCATGATCGTGTTCATGTTCGTGGCTCATAGTTATCCTTTCAATTCCAATAATTTCAACAGGTATTCAAAAATACGCGCCGTCGAAGAAATAGACAGGTTCTCGCCGGGCGTATGGACATCGGCCATATCCGGTCCGATCGAAATCATATCCATCTTGCCGATACTGTCTTGTAAAATACCGCACTCGAGTCCCGCGTGAATCATCTCGACGGTGGGCTCTTCGCCGGTCATCTCTTTCCAAACGCGAACCGCTTTTTCTCTAAGCGGAGATTCTTCGGCGTATTCCCACGGTTTATAGCCGGATTGTTCCTCGTACATTGCGCCGTTCAACTCGCCCGCCAAACGGTTTTTCATGGCAATTTCCAAAATTTTCGTCTCGACGTCGCTTCGGATTTGAGACGTAAATGTGATACTGTCGTCCGTACTTGCAGCCCGTCCGATATTGGTAGAAGATTCCACAAGTCCTTCGATTTTTTTACTGAACGTATTGACGCCGTTGGGTGCCAAGACGAGATAGTTGATGATGCCGTCCGACACACCGCGGTCCAATACTTTTCGGGCGTCGACCTTTTCGACCGCAAAGTGCATCTCCGGATCCGTCGCGACATATTCCTTGGCGATGACATCGGCCGCATCCGTGAGCGCCTTCGTCGCGCCGTCCACATCTTTTGCATCCAACGCGATAATCGCCTCCGCATCTTGAGGGATGACATTCGGTCTCGTTCCCCCGAAGAAATCGGCGACGTCAAAGTCATAATCGTTCGATACTTCTTTTAAGATTCGCGCCAAGGCAATAATCGCATTTCCGCGCTCTTTGTGAATATCCGAACCCGAGTGACCTCCACGGAAACCTCCGAAATTCAACCGTAAAAAGTCGGTCTTGTCCGTATCCTTCAACGATTTCTTAAAGATAATATCGTTGACCAAGCCGCCCGCACAGCCGACGGTGATGATCCCCTCTTCTTCCGAGTCGATATTAATGAGCACGCGACCGTCGATGTTCGCACCGTCTACGTGATGCGCCCCGGTCATATTCGTCTCTTCGTCGACGGTAATCAAGCACTCCAGTGCGGGATGCTTATAATCGCCGTCCAAGATGGCGAGCATCATCGCGACGGCAATTCCGTCGTCGGCTCCGAGCGTCGTGTTCTTTGCGATAATTCTGTCGCCTTCGACGACCGCCTCGATCGGGTCTTTGCAAAAATCGTGTTCGTAACCCTTGACTGCGCCGCAAACCATATCCATGTGGCCTTGCAAGACGACGGTCGGTTCGTCTTCATAGCCTTCGGAGGCCGGTTTTTTGATGATGATGTTATTGACATCGTCTTGAATAACTTCCAGATCGCGATCCTTCGCCCAGTCGAGCAAGTAATTGCTGATCCCTTCTTCGTTTTTACTACATCTTGGAATGTCCGTAATGTCGGAGAAAAACGCCAAGACGGCAGAATCTTCCTTTAAACCTTTTATCACAATATCACCTCTCCTTTATATTACACGAAAAGACGTCGACCGTCATTAGTTTTCAGTCTTCTTCGGCAACGGAATATGGCAATAGCCGTTCGGGTTTTTTTGAAGATAACGTTGATGATACTCCTCCGCTTCCCAAAAATTGTCGATCGGTTCGATTTCCACCATAATTTTTCGCTCGGATTGCGCCTGGCGTCTCTCTTTATCTTCTATAAATAATGCCTTTCTCGGGTCTCCCTCTTCGTAATAGATGCCCGTTCGATACTGCCTGCCTATGTCCATGCCCTGACGGAAGTAACTGTAGGGATCGATGATACCGTAAAATGTATCGAGAATCTCCTGCGTCGTGATGACATTCTCGTCGTAAGTCAGCTTAACCGCCTCGGCCGCCTTGCTGCGACCTTCGCAGACATCTTCATAAGACGGTTGATCTATATTTGAATTGACATAGCCTGCGACCGCATCGACGATTCCCTTCGTTCGAAGAAAATACTCCTCGACGCCCCAAAAACATCCGCCTGCTAATACGATCTCTTGCATACGCACTCCTCTCAAAATTGACTGCGCAACATGCGCTCGATGCGTTGTTTGTTCTCTTCGAATTCTTCGAAAGTATTGATATTTCTAAAAAATTGCGACAACGTGTTGCGCGACAATTTAAAACAACTCGACGTCATATTTTCAAATGACGGGTCTTTTTCAAAGTTCGACGCGAAACAGTCCAGCACAAACCCTTCGAGTTCTTCATACTCTTTCAGTGTAAAACCGTTCATGTCGATTTCGTCGCGAATTTTTCGCTTGAGGTACACCTCTACATACTTGAAAAATTCCTCGAAATCATACCTGACGTTCGATTGCTCGATGGACTCGATGATCTTAAAAAACAAACTCCAGTTAAATTCACGGTTGATGACATCGTATACCGCACCGCCGACGCGCGCACTGAAGTCCGTCGTAAACTCGGGACTTTGATCGAACTCGACCAGCTCGCCGATATCAAACGCGTCCTGATCGATCGCGTTAATATGATTTAATAAGTGGATAAAGTTTCCGCCTTCGTCATATTTTAAGACGCTGCGACACTTGTAGTCCAAGTACTCGACCGTAATATCCGCGATGTCGTTCAGATCGACGACAAAGCCCAGGTCCTTTCGGACTCGCGCGATAAAAATGTCGTGGACGATCTTCGACAGCAAACTCTTGACCTGCACGTGATTGTTAATCGCCGTCGACGAATCCATGCTGTTGACGTGTTCGTAGAGAATCTTGAGCTGTCTGTCGATCATCGACAAATTATCTTTAATCGAATGCATGATATCTTTAAAGAAATCCTCGGTCAGCATATAATTGAAGTTTTTATACAAGACCTTATGATCGATTTCGCCCCAGAACACGTTGACCAGCGACTTGATTTGAAGTTCAAACTTGAGTTTAAACCCGCCATCGATAATATACCCATCTATTTTATAAATACCGAAGCCATTCTTTTGAAGCATCGGCTGTGACGTTTCGAGATTTAAAAAAATCTGCTTATGATTCGGCGAGCGGTAATAGCCATTGCCCGCCGGAATATAAAATTTTTCCAAGATAGCACGGTAGATGTCGACTTCGTCGTCGGTAAAGCGGCATTCGATCCGCAACCCAACGATGTCTTGCATGTCAAACATCATCTTTAAAGGGCTATCGTAGCGCATGTACAAATTGTTTCGAATGATTTTTTCACGTAACGAATTCGGTGATTTTATTCGAGAATTGACGGCTAAAAAGTTATCCTTGTCTCCGAATTCGGAGATAAAAAAGTTCTCCAGCTCGTGATTGAGCGTCATAATATGATCATATTTAATATTGAGCAACTTAATAGCGCGATCAATAAAGCTGAATAAATCCATTTCCATAATTTCCTCCTGACACGTTTGTATTATAACATAAAAAATTACGAAAACGCTCTCACAGCCGATTATTGACAAAACTTTCACTTATGCGCCATAAAAAAAGCGGCCCATGCCGCTTTTTTTATTTGCGTTCGACTTTATAGTGTTTTTCTAATTCGTTTACCTTGTTTAAATACAATTCTTGTTGTTTGCGACGCATTAATTCCATATTAATTTCATCTTTCACGTCGTCGTAATCGCGCATTTCTTCGGGTTGTCCTTCGATGCGCTTGATGATGTGGTAACCGAATTGCGTCTTAACGGGATCGGAAATTTCGCCGTCTTTCATGTCGAAGACCTTCTCATCGAATTCGGGAACCATTTGACCGCGACCGAACGTTCCGAGATCGCCGCCTCGTTCGTTGGAGGGACAGGTCGATTCTTTTTTAGCCAACTCTTCGAAATTGGCGCCGTCGTTCAATTGCTTCGCAATGTCTTTTGCCTTATCTTCGTCGTCGACTAAAATATGTGCCGCGTGAACCGATTCGGGACTCTTGAAGAACTGTTTGTTTTCTTCATAGAACGCCTTTTGTTCTTCTTCCGACACACTGGCGCCTTCGATGGCTTTTGAAAAATTATACGATTTAAGCAAGGAGTGCTTGGTATCTTTGAATACTTTCTTAAATTCTTCTTCGTCGTCCAAGTGACGATCGAGTGCATCTTTTAATAATAACTCTTGGCGGATGAGTTCGTCTAAAATGTGTTGTTTTCCTTCCTCACCTTGAAATTGGATCGCCATTTGCGGGTTCATGCTTTGTAAATAGGCATCTACATCGGACGCGTGGATCTCGACGCCGTCCACGGTTGCGAGTAATTTATTCTCTTCTGTCATGTCAACCTCCTGTTATTGTTCAGAGAAAAAGATGTTTCTCTGTTTCTTCACATGGTTTTTATCATACCAATAGCTATTATTAGCGTCAAGGCAAGGTTTGTTTTACCTTTTAATCGGCTATGGTATAATACTGATATTCAACTAAATATTTTGGGGAGAACAAACACAAGCGCCAGAACCTTTTAGGTGGACGAGGAATGAAGTCATCGAAAATTCGGCGGATACTTCATAGGTCTGCAGCCTTAGTATTGTACAAAACCCAGGGCAACCTGTGCACAAAATCGATACAGCAGCTCCCCGTAAGGAGGATTTTATGTGTGGAATTGTAGCCTTTAACGGCTTAAATGACGCAGAAGAACGCATTATTCAAGGATTGGAAAAACTGGAGTACCGAGGATACGACAGTGCCGGCATCGCCATCATCGAAGACGATAAATTGCAGGTCGTCAAGGCGGCCGGTCGCCTCGAGGCACTCACCGACAAGTTAAAAGATCGCCCGCTCAAGGGCACGGTCGGAATCGGACATACGCGTTGGGCGACGCACGGCGTCCCGACCGAAACGAACGCCCACCCTCACGTCAGCAGTGACGGAAGAGTCGCCGTCGTACACAACGGCATCATCGAAAATTTCCAGGCGATTAAAGACGACCTCAGCGAAAAGGGATATACCTTTTATTCCGACACCGACACCGAAGTCGTCGCCAACCTCATCGCATCCAAATTCCAAGGAGATTTGAGAAAAGCGGTCGAAGACAGCATCAACGACGTCGTCGGCACATTCAGCCTGGCGGTCTTAAGCGTCGATGATCCCGATAAATTAATCGTCACGCGCAGAGAGTCGCCCCTCATCTTGGGTATCTGCGACGACGGCGTCTTTGCCGCATCCGACGTACCGGCGCTTCTCGCCTACACGCGCGACGTCATCTACTTGAACAACGACGACATCGTCGAAATCGACAAGGACAGCTATCACATTTACAACCACGGCAATCCCGTCCAAAGAGACGTGCAAACCGTCGAGTGGAGCCTCGAAAGCGCCGGCAAAGAAGGCTACGACCACTACATGATCAAGGAAATCTTCGAACAGCCGAAGGCGATCAAGGACTGTCTCAGACGAAAAGTTACAGACGGCTTCATCGACTTGAAGGATCAATCCTTCACCAAGGAGGAAATTGAGGCGTTCGATCACATTTATATCTCCGCGTGCGGTACCGCCTTCCACGCATCTCAAGTCGGAAAGCGCGCGCTCGAAGATGCCCTTCAACGCGAAATCACCGCGGACATCGCCTCGGAGTTCCGTTACAACATGCCGTTTTTAAACGAAAACAGCTTACTCATCGTCGTCAGTCAATCCGGCGAGACCGGAGACACCCTCGCCGTCTTACGTGAGGCGAAACTTCGCGGGGCAAAGGTCCTCGCGATTACCAACGTCGTCGGCTCGAGCGTCGACCGCGAAAGCGATAAGGTTATGTATTGCGACGCGGGACCGGAAATCTCCGTCGCGAGCACCAAGGCCTACTCGACGCAACTTTTAAGCCTCTACCTGCTCGCCTTGGACTTCGGCTATAAACTGGGAACCTACGGCAGAGAAGACGTCAAGATGGCGATCGAAGAATTCGAGTCGATCCCCGGAAAGATCGAAGAGATCTTGGAAGACATCGACACGCTGGATCCCATCGCCGAACGCCTCGCAAAACACCCCGCCGTCTTTTACCTCGGCCGCGGCATCGACTATCTAAGCGCAAAAGAAGGCGCACTCAAGTTGAAGGAAATTTCCTACATTCACGCACAGTCGATGCCCGCCGGAGAACTCAAGCACGGCAGCATTGCGCTGATCGAAGAGGGCATCCCCGTCGTGACGATTATTACACAATCGCCCCTCGTGGAAAAGAGCATCTCCAACATCAAGGAAGTTAAGGCGCGCGGCGCCTACACCATCGCCATTACCGACGAAATCAGCACCCAGTTCAGCGACCTGTCGGACGCCGTCATCCGCGTCCCCGCCATCTCGGACCTCTACGCGCCGATTCTCGCCGTCTTGCCGCAACAAGTCCTCGCCTACAAAGTGAGCGTCTTATTAGGTAACGACGTCGACAAACCGAGAAACCTCGCAAAGTCCGTCACCGTCGAATAACCGAACATCCGAACACATTCGACGATTTCAAAAGATCCCGTTTCCACCGCATGCCGCGTTTGGAACGGGTTCTTTTTGCTCGATTTTATCATACTCGCGGTTTAGTTGAGCAAAAAAATATCTTCTATATTATTCGCGCGAAAGCGGCCCGCCTTCCATAAATGTAGAAGGCGGGCCGCTTTCGTTTTTTATTCACTTACTTACCCCATATAGACGTCGCTGTATTCCTCATTGTCCTTCATGCGATTGACAGCAAAGCCGCAGGTCGCCAAGATTTTTAAATTATTCTCGCGCGCATAGTCGGTCACCTTATCGAGCAGTTTGCCGGCGATCCCCTGTCCCTCGAGGGCCGGGTTCACGATGGTATGATCGATGATGATCTTGTCCTCGCCGCTCGGCACCCAACTGATGAACGCGTCGGGCTTGTTTTGATCTTCTCCTATATAAAAGCGGTTATTTCCCAATTTAATATCCATGGTGCCTCCTTTATCGAACGTTTAACGCAGCGCCTTTCAAACCGATCGGTCCTACAGGGGCTGCATCCTCGGTCATGTCGTACCATCGAACTTAGGGGAGACTCTCTCGGTTCTTCGTCTCGATCAATTACCCGCATAGCGTCTCTTTTGATGTTCGGAGGTAGGCTTTCTATAAAAACCCTTCAAATATTTTCTATTTTTCTCCCGTTAAGTTCATATGACATATACCCCGCTTAGAATGGTTAAAAACCTCACCTACAGAGTCCGTGTCGTTCAGTGCGACATGTATCGAAGGTTATGTGCCTCCGTCCGCAGCATCCCTTCTATCGTCCGTCCGAAGTTTTTAAGCGCGGCGACATGAAATACATGCAATAAAAAAGCGTCCCTTCGGACACTTCTCTTTTAATATTTCTCCTGCATGAAGCAATAGACGCGTTCGGCCATCACGACGCCTTGTTCTCTCGACGCATTGTTCTTCGGTCTAAAGCTATGGTCGTTATAACCCAACATGATATTTAAGCTTTGTAATTTGTAGACCGGCTCGATCGCGTAGTTGCTGATTTTCGTATGATCGGCAAATCGCGGTCCGTTCGCTTGGGTATGTTCTACATTCATCACGGTCAATAGTCTATTAAAAATTGTCGCCATGTCTTCGCGCGTAATCTCCGAATCGGGATAAAACTTTCCGCGGCCGACGCCCTGCACGATTCCCAGGCGCGTCGCGACGGTCACGGCCTCGTTATTGGCGTCGCGATACGGGCTCTTACCCGCAACCAGGTGCACGCGATTCACCTTTTCGTAAACCCTTACGATGACTTCGGTAAATTCCTGGCGCGTCATTTCTTTTTTCATATCCGACTTAACCGACGCGGGAATCAATCCGTTTTTGCTCGCCTCCATCAGAACTTCTTTCGACCACGCACTCGCATTGGAAAAGCTCGGTCGATAGCCGACGGCGATCGGATTGCTGTAAGGGCTTACAGTCCCCCCGCTCTTGTAGCGCACGCGGAAACTGTAGAGATTGCTCATGATGTCCACGTTCTTTAAGTGCTCGAAGGACTCGGGCGGAATCTCGAGTTTAACGTCATTTGCCTGATCTTTTGTCAATTGACCGGCATAGACGGTACCCCGCGTCGAGGACCACGCCTCATCGTTAACCTTCCCGTCGATCTCAAAGTCGACGGCCTCTCCGGCCGCCAATTTTTTCTTCACCCATTCCGGATTTTTCCACGCCATGGAGAAATGATCGTACTCCCCGGCGTCATTGGTCTCGAGCTGCAGCGAGACGTAGAGCGGATTTTCGACGCCCGCCGCAAACGTCCCCGTCGAGGTAAACAAGATCCCGAGGACCATCACCACAGCCATAAATTTTTTAACTATATGATTCAATACAAACATCCTTTCTCTAATCCCTAGGAGACTATAGCAGATTGAGTAAGGGGGAAAAAGAGAATCTTTAATTTGTAATATAATTGTAACCTTTAGTGCGCAAACGCCGAAAGGTCCACGATTTCCAAGTTATCGATGCGCCATTCGAAAAATTGTGTGATGTCTTTTTTTAAGACGCTGATCGCCGCGCGAATAAATCCGTCGTGACTGACGTATAATGTGTCTTCTCGCACGCGCTTTAAGAAAGTCTCCGCACGGTTGTAGACGTCGTTTAGGCTCTCTCCCTCCGGCGGTCCCTCGCGGTAAGGATCCTCGAGCCACGGTTTCAATTCGTCGCCGTAAATCTCGCTCGCCTCTTCGAAAGTATAGCCTTCGAGCACGCCGAGGCCGATCTCGCGAATCAAAGGTTCGATCTCGATGGGAATCGACAGCCCTCTCGAAATGACCTCGGCCGTCTGCCGCGTCCGCTTATAGGGACTGGCTTCGATGCGCGAGATCGGAAGCTTCCCGACTCTCTCGATAAGATCGCGCCTTGTCCCCTCGTCCATAGAGAGCAACGGCTCGTCCTCGCCTCCGAAATACTTCTTTATATTTGCCATCGTCTTTCCGTGTCGAATCATATAAATAGCCAAGAATAAAAACCTCCATACAGCAATAGTAATATCCATTGTTCCAACTCCATCACGGCGCCGAAGATATCTCCCGATACGCCGCCGATTTTTTTTAGGGCGTGTCGGCCGAATAAAACGGCAAAGACGATGGAAACGCCGGGAAATACGAGAAAGCGCGCGTCGCGAAGAATAAGAATGAGCGCGACGAGCAGGACCCACTGCAGTCCGTAGACTCTCTTTACCGCGCGGCGCTTAAATAAGGTACCGAGGGTCGAGGCCTTAATCGCCGGGAAAAAGTGGATCACGGTCAAGATCCCCATGCGCGCCGAGGCAAACAATATCCCGACCTCGACCGCGCCCATCGGCACCGAGGCGAAGACGGAGTAGTTTCCGAGGAGCACGAACAGGACGCTCACGACCGCGTAAGTCCCGATCTTCGAATCGTGCATAATCTCGATCGTCCGCTCTGTATCTTTTCCCGCCAAAAAACCGTCCGCCGTGTCCATCAACCCGTCGAGATGGATCGCGCCGCTCAACGCGTACATGACGGCGAGAGATAAAAACGCCGACAGGATGGGATATCCGTCGAAGGTGAGCTCGTGCGCGTAGCCGACGATAAGACCCATGACAAGAGAAATCCACGGAAACCAAAACAGGCTCTTTCCCGCCTCTTTTTCATTAAAGGTCGATCGAACGGGCACGGGAATGCGCGTTAAAAATTGAATGGCTAAGATGAGACTGTTCATTTGATCTTCACCGGAATTCCCGAGACGCAGACGTAGACCTCTCTCGCGCGCGAAGCGAGGTGTTGATTGACGCGCCCTTGGATGTCTCGAAAGGCGCGGGAGAGCGCATTCATCGGGACGATGCCGCTTCCCACCTCGTTCGTCACGATATAGATTTCGGTGCCCTCCGCTTCGGAGGCCTCGATCAATCGTTCCAGCTCGCGGATCACGTCTTCTTCGATGCAAGACATCTCCTCGGCATCGGGTGCGTCTTTCCCCGCGTCGAGAAGATAGTTTCCGATTAGGACCGTCACACAGTCGAGCAGGATCGCCTCGGTGTCTTTGGCGAAATGAGCGAGATCGCGGTCGCGCTCGACGGTCTTCCACGACGACGGCCGGCGCGCGCGATGCCTCTCAATGCGCTCCTTCATTTCCGGATCGGACGATGCTCGCGCCGTCGCAATATAGGTCACGCGGTCATAACCGCTACAGCGATCTTCCGCGTAAGCACTCTTTCCGCTTCGCGCCCCGCCCGTTATGAGTATCACATCAATCCTCCCTTAAACTGACCAACAGGCTCGGGTCGATCGCGTTATCTTCGATCGACCCCATGCCGTCCATACAGGCGATTGCCGCCTCCAACAGTTGAAAGAACAAGGGGCAACCGCTCCCCTCACCGAGTCGCATGAATAAGTCGAGCGGCGGGCGGAGATCCGACGCGCGGTAGAAGACTTTCGCCGAGTTTTCGGCGCTTCGGTGGGAGGGAAACAGGTAATCTCCGACTTCCGGCTTTAAAGTCACCGCCGCAAGCGCCGCGGCCCCCGAAATCAGCCCGTCGACGACGACGGGAATGCCGCCAGCGGCGCCGGCGAGAAAGACGCCGACGAGGCCCGCGATATCCAATCCTCCGACAGTCTTGAGCACGTCGACGACGTCGGCTTCTTCTCCGATGCGGGCGATCGCCTTCGAGACGACGGCGCGCTTCTTTTCAAGCTGCGCGTCCGTAATGCCCGCGCCGTAACCGACGCAATCGCGGATATCGGCCTTCGTCAGAGCCGCGAGCACCGCAGAGGATGTCGTCGTATTCCCGATCCCGAGCTCCCCGGTGCCGAGGATTTGTGCGCCTTTTTTGATCTCGTCCTCGGCGATGCGAATGCCCGTCTCGATCGCCTGCACGGCCTCTTCGCGCGACATCGCATCTTCTACCGCGATGTCGCCTGTGCCCTTTCTGACGGATGCGGAGACGATATTGTCCTCGCGGGGAATCGTATCGGTCATGCCGATGTCGACGACGACAAGATTCGACCCCACGTGGCGCGAAAGCACCGAAACAGCCGTCTCTCCCCGCGCCATCGCGTTCGCGAGCATCTGCGTAAAGACCTGCGGCGAGGAGGTCACGTCCTCTCGCACCACACCGTTGTCGGCACACATGACGACGATCGATTTTTTCTCGAGCACGGGAATCGTTCGATCCTGGATCGCGCCGAGGCGAATGCTCATCGTCTCGAGTTCCCCGAGTGAACCGACCGGATGTGTGCGCAAATCCCAATAGGCCTTGGGCCCGTCGAATTTTTCTTTTTCTATCGGTTTAATTTGTTTGAGGTAAGTATCAAATTCCATCATTCTTCCTTCTTTGTATTTCTTCTCTCAGCTTGTCGTTGATGTAATCGTATCCCTTGGGTGCGTGGGGAATCAAACAGTTCGAGCAATCCTTGATGCCCTCGACATAGCGAAAATTTCCCCCGCAATCCTTCCCCATGAAGTACAGCGGACAGTAGCAAAACATACAGTTAAAATCCCCTTCCATCGCGTGGCAGGGGAAATACTTGCAATCCTTATTCGTGTAAAAGCGATAAGAGAATTTCATTTGAAATCCTTTCCACCAGTCTCTTGATGTCGTCGTAACCGTAGCCTTCTTCCGCCTCTGTCGCGATGACGAGGCTTTTCATGTGAAGATCGGCAGCTGCTCTTATTTTGTCGCGAAACCCCGAACCCGCGCCGCTGTTTTTCGTCACCAAATAATCGGCGCCCGCGTGTAAAAACAGCGCTTTGTTCATCTCGTCATCGAAGGGCCCGAGCATGGCGATAATATCCTTCATTTCCACGCCCGCCGCGCGCAGGGCACGGACGCTCTTCTCCGAGGGAATAATGCGGTAGATGTGCCGGCTCTCTCCCCTAACCGATTCGAACAGGTCGCAGTGCTTGGAACCGGTCGTAAAGAAGAACGTCCCCGTATGGCGCCCGATAAATTCCGCGCAGGAGGCGTAGTTCGAAAAAATATGGTCGCCCGCCCTCTCCTCGATGTCGCGCGCATAGCGGTAGTACGGAACAGACGCCGAGCGCGCCGCCTCTTTCGCCTCCTCGGAGACGATCTTGGCGAAGGGATGGCTCATGTCGACGACTGCGGCGACCGCCTCGTCCTCGATAAATCGGACCATCTCCTCTTTCGACATCCGACCGACGCGAACCTCGAGATCCTCCGGCAAAAACTCGCGCGCCTCGTCACTTACGACCGTTACCGCGAGCTGCCGGCGGTCGACCTCGCGTACGAGTCGCGCCGATTCCGACGTGCCGCCGATGATCCAAATTTTCATAGGTCGTATCCCCTCGGCGTAATCATCCACTCTCCGCTGAGATAGCTTTTCGCATTTCCCACGATCACCATCGTCTTCATGTCGATTTCGGAAAAGTCGACGGAGCCGATCGTCGCCAGCCGGACGCGTTCCCCGGCTCTCAGCGCGTCTTTGACGACGGCAACCGGTCGGGAGTCCTCGTAGCCTTCCTCCATTAAAATTTGAAAGGCTTTCTCCAAATAGTCTCTCCGCCCCTTGGAGCGCGGATTGTAAAAGCACAGAACGAAATCGCCCCGCGCCGCCAAACGGACGCGCTTCATAATCAAGTCAAAGGGCGTCATCAAATCGGACAGACTGATCGTCGCCATGTCGTGCATAATCGGCGCGCCGACGCGGGAGGCCGCGGCGAAGTTCGAACTCACACCCGGCACGACCTCGATCTCGATCGCCTCGTCCCGGGCGAGCTCTAAAATCGGACCCGCCATGCCGTAAAGCCCCGCGTCGCCCGTGGAGACGATGGCGGTGGTTACGCCCTCTTTTGCGAGTGCGATCGCCTTTTTACAGCGCTCGATCTCGGACGTCATGCCCGTCGAGTACCGCTTTTTTCCGTCCAGATACATCTCGATGTACTCCAAATAGGGCGTATAGCCCACGACGGCCTCGCTCTCCTCCAGACACTCGATCATGCGTTTTGTAAAGCAACCGGACCCGCCCGGCCCAATTCCGACAATAAATAGTTTTTTCAAGATATCTCCTCGGTCAATGTCACCGTAAATCCGAACTTTTTAACTTTCTCGACGAGAATCTTCTCGCCGCCCATCAGCGCGGCCGGACACGAGACGCTCTTCACGCCGACCGTTCGTTTGACGAAATCGCTTCCCGAACAGCGCGCCTCCTTCTTGGAAAGTGTCGCGGCATCGTAAGTATAAAGGGGCACATTCAGTATGTCGCATGCCTCCCTGATCGACGGCTCGTCCTTTTTGATGTCGATCGTGTGTGCGGCGCAAAGGGCGCGCGCGTCGATGTCAAACTCGTCGAGCAAACCTCGTATCAGCGCGAGCAAATCTTCCGTCCGCGTTCCCTTTTTAGAGCCCACGCCGAGGTGCACGCGCCGCGGGATCAATTGCAGCGCCGATTGCAAATTCAAGGGGCGTCTCGAGACGACGACGCCCTCTCCGATATCGGCCTCCGGCATAAAATCCGCCTCCCACACGAAAGGGTAATCGGGCCGGGATGTCTCTTCGGAATAAAAGGCGACCCTCTTCCCCGCGACCATCGCCGATGCGACCCTCCGCATCCGCTCCATCGAAGCGACGACATAGCCGTTTTCCTTCGCAAACAGATCGATCGACTGAAACTTCAAACCGTCCGATGCCGTCGTGATGATCGGTTGCGCGTGCAGAATATCGGCGACCTCGAGACTGAAGGCGTTCGCACCGCCCAAATGCCCGCTTAAAATAGGGATGGCGTATCGCCCGAGCGGATCGACGACCACCACCGCGGGATCTCTCCTCTTATCATCGACAAATGGCGCGATATACCGCACGGCGATGCCGACCGCGCCGATAAATAAAAACCGATCGTAGCGCACAAACAGACGCCCGAAGTCGTCTTTTTTGACCGGCGCGTCAAATGCCCTGCCGTAGAGGTCCCACGAAGAGAAAAAGCGCGTCGCGATGTCCGCGGCTTGCGGCGAGAAACAGAGGACCGCCGTCTTCACTTTAAGCCCTTTCTGTAGCCCGTCGTAAAGTGTTTATCGTAGAGTTTGCTCTTTTCGTAGGGCGAATCGAGAAAGTCGCCGACGAGAATTTGGGCATGTCGATCGATCCCCTCGCCCTCGATATCCGAGACGACGTCCTCGAGCGTCGAACGCACGATCTTTTCATCGTCCCACGACGCCTTGTAGACGACGGCGATCGGCGTCTTGGGCGGATAGGCCCTCGACAGGTCCCGAACGACCGCCTCGATCTGTCCCGCCGAGAGAAAAATAGACATCGACGCGCGGTGTGCGGCGAGCGCATCGAGCGATTCCCTCTCGGGGACGGGCGTCCTCCCCGCGCGCCTCGTAAGGATCACGGTCTGGCTCACGCCGGGAAGCGTAAACTCCCGCCCCACAGCGGCTGCCGCGGCGGAAAAAGAGCTCACGCCGGGAATGATTTGGTAGGCGATGCCTTCGCTCTCGAGCGCGTCGATCTGCTCCTGAATCGCGCCGTACAGGCTCGGATCCCCGGTGTGGAGGCGCACGACGTCCTTTCCCGACCGATCCGCCTCGATCATGACGGCGAGCACCTCCTCGAGGTGCATCGTCGCGCTGTTGTAGACCTCGGCGTCCTCACCTATAAACGCGAGATGGGCGGAGTCGACCAGGCTGCCCGCGTAGACGACCACGTCCGCTTCTTCGATTAACGTTCTCCCCTTGACGGTGATGAGATCGACGTCTCCGGGACCCGCTCCCACAAATGAAATCATACGCTCTTTCCCCTTACCATAAAGACACCATTTTCCGCTCTTAATATGCCCGCCGTATCCTCGCGCGACACGGCGATGTAACGCGTCGTCGTCTCGTAACCGCGCTCCTTTAAAAAACGCCGCATCGCCTCCGCATTTGCAAGCGTCACAAAATTTCCGCCTACTATGCCGTCGCGGGCTAAGTGACGATGTGCATACGCGAGGATCGCCTCCATATGCCCGTCGCTTCCGCCGATAAAGATGCGGTCGTAGCTGACATCGTCCAAACAATCCGGCGCCCTGCCCTCGATGAGTCGGATAGAGACGCCGAATTTTTCGGCGTTTTCTCGAATAAGGTCGATCGCCTCTCGCCTATATTCACACGCCGAGGTCACGCTCCCGAGCGACGCCGCCGCAATGGATATCGACCCCGTGCCCGCGCCGATATCCAAAAAACGCATTCCGCGCGCGAGTTCGAAATCCGCCATCGTCAAAACGCGCACCTCCGACTTCGTCATGGGCACGCGTCCCCGCTGAAAATCCTCATCACGCATCCAATTCAAGTTCAATCACCGCCAATGCCAATTCCGCGTCGATCGACAGCGTCTCGCCGATCGCCTTCATGTCAATTTTCTCCTCGTCGTACGAAAGATAGCTGATGCCGTGGATCGTTCCCTTCGCGCCCGCCTCTTTCAAATCCTTCGAAAGTTGCGACGCCGTATAGCTCTTATCCAAGAGCACGCAGGAAGACGCCGTCCGAAGAAGCGGCGCAACATCCCTCTCTCTGCCGTGGAACGAGTAAAATGCCATATCCTGCCACGGAATCTTAAGCCGCGCCGAGGCGCACTGCACCGAACTCAGACCGGGGACGACGCGCTCGATCGCAACGCCCCGCGAAAGGAGCGTCCCGGCGAGCCCGTAAAAGAGCGGATCGCCGCTCACCGCGATCACGACATCGTCGTCGCGCCGACAGTTCTTTAAATCGTCCAGCCGCTCGATTTTCTCGATATCGTCCCGCAACGCAAGGAGCGTCTCGCGCACTCTGGAAAAGGCGAGCACGCTATCGGCGCGTTTGATCGCCTCGAGCGCATCTAGTGTCATCGAACCGAGCGAACCGGGTCCCACTCCTACGAGCGTTATCATGATACATCCTCCATCGTGTAAATCACGGCATCTATCTTCACATCTTCCGACTTGACGTACTTCTTTATCCGCGCGACGATGCCCTTTTCCATATCGCGCAAAATGCCGCCGTAACCGCCGTCGGTACAGCGCTTGATCGCGCCCTCCGCCGTCAGTTCGCCCTCGACCGATTCGATCAGAGAAAGCGGCGCGCCCGCTTTTGCGAGATAATAGGCGATCGATTCCATGCGCCCGTCTGCGACCGCGGAGTGCGTCTGAAAGATGCCGATAGCGAGTTTCGCCATCTTCCCGATATGTCCGAGCACGACGATGCGCTTAAATCCGTAGTCGCAGGCGAGCCTGAGCGCGTCTCCGAAGTAATTCGAAACCTTGACGATATCGCCTCCGCCGTAAGCCGAGGAGACGTACCGTTCGCCGTAGTTTCCCGGCGTGAGATAGATCAGCTCGCTTCCCTTCCGGCGAATCGCCCGAAGCTCCATGTCGATCGTCGCCACGTAGGCGTCCTTGCTCATCGGCTTCACAAGACCCGTCGTGCCCAAAATCGAGAGACCTCCGCGAATGCCGATCCGCGGGTTAAAGGTCTTTTTCGCGACCTCCTCGCCCTTCGGAATATCGATTTGGATCGCGATTCCCTCGCCGAGATGTTTTTTAAGAAGTGCCGTAATTTCTCTTTTCGGAACGGGGTTGATCGCGAGCATCCCCGTCTTTCCGAAAAGGCTGCCCTCGGTATAAGTACCGACGCCCACGCCCTTTCGCCACTCGATGCGTCCGCTTTCCGTCCGCTCGATCGTCACGCGCATTTCGATGCCGTCGGTGACGTCGGGGTCGTCGCCGCTATCTTTTATGACCGAATACGACGCGCGATCGGCCGTCCTCCGGATTTCGGACACTTCGATCGTCAGCACGTCGCCCGCAGGGACGCGAACCCGCACCGACTCGACGACCTCGCCCGTCTCGAGCGCGGCGATCGCCGCCTGCGCCGCCGCGACGACACAGGTTCCCGTCGTGTAGCCGATCCGCATATGCTTGCCGTCGACGACTGTCGTCATCGTCATCGTCCCGCGACCTCGTAGAGGAGGGCATTTAACACCGACGCCGCGACATTGGACCCGCCCTTTGTCCCGAGCGTACGAATATACGGGATGTCGTAATCTCCCATCTTTTCCTTCGACTCCGCCGCCCCGACAAATCCGACGGGAACGGCGATGATAAACTCGGGATCGACCTTCCCCGCGTCGCAGAGTTCCAGCAGGCGAAAGAGCGCCGTCGGCGCATTTCCGATCATAAACCCGCGGCATCCGTCTCTCACGGCCTTTTCGATGGCGACGATGCTCCGCGTCGTCCCCCGCGCCTCTGCACACTCCGCCACGTCCTCATCCGATATACAGGTCATGAGCGCACAACCGCTCCTTGCGAGCGCTCTTTTGTTGACTCCCGCCCGTCCCATATTCGTATCGGTATAGATCGTAACGCCTTCCCGAATGGCGCGCGTCGCGCGAGCGACGAAGTCGGGGTGGATGTCGACGATGTGGCGGTAGTCCACGTCGCCGGTCGTGTGGATCATGCGCTTGATGATGGGAAGTTGTTCCCCTGAAAATGAGACGTCGGCGAGATAGGTATCGATGATATCCATCGACGTGCTCTCTATTTTCTTCGGCTGTTTTTCATACATCTTAGACGCTCCTTTCGAGTTCCGACCACGCGGCGATCAATCGGTCGTTTTCTTCTTTCGTCCTGACGGCGATGCGGATAAAGCGATCTCTCAGCGGAGGGTCGCCGTATGTCCTGATTAAGATGCCTCGCTTTAATAAAAATTGAAAGCATCGGTCCGCATCGAGGCGATCGAGGCGAATCAATAAAAAATTCGCCGTACTCTCGTAGGCGCTCCCGATCGTCGATGCGTCGATCGCGCGGGCGAGACGTTCCCGTTCGCCTCTCACATAGCGCCGCGTCGCATCGAAGTAATCCTCCAGCCGGTTCAGCACGCATCCCGCCTCCGCCGCGACGACATTGACCGTCCAGGGAAGCGTGCGCTCTGCGTATGCATCGCGAAGAGAGGCGGGCAGGATTCCGTATCCCAACCGAATCCCCGCGAGGGCGGCGGATTTCGTCGCGGCCTGCACCTTAATTACGCGCGGTCTTCCGATCCCCCAATGTCTGTCCATCGCGACGGTATCGACAAAGTCGATAAACGTCTCGTCCAATAGAAGATACCCGTTTCTCGCCTCGACCGCGCCATAAATTCTATCGAGCTCCTCCCAGCTCAACAGATAGCCGGTCGGGTTGTTCGGGTTAGTCAGGATCGCGAGTGTTCCCTCGGGCATCGAATCAATAAACGCGTCCACGTCCAAACGAAACGGCGGTTCCGTCTGAAAGCGATGGATCGCGACACCCGCACCACGCGCGATGCGCGCGTACTCGTTAAAGCAAGGCTCGGCGATGTAGACGTCCGAAAAGAGCGAAATGCACGTCGCGATAATTTCCATCGCGCCGTTTCCGACGACGATCTCCTCGGCATCCGCTCCCAAAAATTCGCTCAAAGACCGCCTTAATTTCCGATACGAGATATCGGGATACCGCTCCGCCCCTGCAAGCGCCGAGACCATTCTCTCCATGACGCGCGGATCGATTCCGAGCGGATTGATATTCGAACTGAAGTCGATTAGAGGAGCTGAATACGCCCCTCGGTATGTTTCAAGATCTCCGCCGTGTTCCACGGTCGCCTCCTCGCTAAAATCAAACTCATGTACGCGCCCCGACCCGAACAGCGATCGGATTCGCGCGTCATCGCCCAGCGTTCGGTCTCGATGTTTTCGAGATAGATGGCGTCGTAGCCCTCGTCGCGAAGCCGGTCGAAGATTTTTTTCGGCTCCCTCGTCTTTAAGATTGCGATGCAATCGGCATGTAACGGTTCGTCGTCTTTTAAGGCGTCGACGAGCAGAAAAGACTCGCCCTTTTCGACGAGCGTCTCAATCAAGCCGTTGATGCCCGCCAAAAACGCGGGAATACCGGGAACTAATTCGAATACCATGTCGCTCTTTCGTCCCGCGTCGATCACTTCCGTAAGCGTCGCATAAATCGTTCCGTCGCCCAGCGTCGCCAAGACGGAAACTTCTCCGTCCTTCGTCGCGCGGTCGATCGCCTCAAACGCCTCGCGGTAAAATTGATCCATCGTCTCGCCCATGGGAAAGTCCAAAAAAATCACGTCGCGATCGCCCGCGATGTCCCGAATAATGTCGAAGGCCCGCGTCTTGCGCCCGTTTCTCGGCACAAAGATGTGATCCGCCTCCCGAAGCGCGCGAACGGCTCTGAGCGTCAGCAGATCCTCCGCCCCCGGGCCCACGCCGATTCCGATCAGTTTACGCATCGTCTTCTCCTCGAACGAATCGTCGACATTTTTCGGCGTACATATCCCTAATCCAAGCAAGACTTCCGAGGCCTTCTACGGCCGGCCTCACTTTAAATCCTCTCGATTCCATCTCCGACTGATACGAATCCTCCTCTTCTCCGAAAATATCGTTTTTCGCGTGGTCTCCGGCGACCAACAGGAGCGGGCGCAACGTCACCTCCGAGATGCCGAGCGAGCCAAATCGTTCGTAAGCCTCCTCACGTCCCGATGTCTCCTCGAGCGTCGAGACGACCACGGGAAGATCCTTTTCTTTCAACAACCGGTCGAGCTCGCCGTATATTTTATCGGCAGAGTGGCTGCTCCCATGTCCCACGAGCCACGTCGGTTCGGGCGATTCTTCCCATAGTTTTCGCGCGAATCTCTCGAGGTCTTCACGTCGATAGAGCAAGGGTTCTCCGATGTGGATGCCGTCTTTTTCGTAAATCGACAACTTCTCGAACTCTCTTCCCGCAATGATGTGCAGCGGCTGAATGTAGATGTCCTCGTCGCGAATCCCCCTCTCGCGAATCGAACGGATCGCTTCGGTTTCGTTCAACACCGTCGAGCCGTCCCTATGCTTCAGGCGCTCGATGACCCTTCGGGACGTAAAGGCGACGGTCACATCGAGGTCGCTACATTCCTCCTTCAACCGTTCGATCACGGGGTCGAGATCGCGTTTAAGCGCGTCTCGATGCGTCGTTCCGAACGCGGCGATGAGCAGTGCCTTCATCTAAATCTCCTTTCCATTTTATAGTAAACCGATCACTTCAAATAATGCGACATCGATCGCCGCGACCTTCCACATCGCCCGGCATATCCTGTCGATGTCTTCGGGCTCGGGTTCCCTGAGAGCCTCGCCGATCGGCGGTTTTTCAACGAACTGTCCGAAATAATAGTGCCCGCCTCCCAATTGAATACCGAGTATCCCCGCCGCGGCCGATTCGGGCCAGCCGGCGTTCGGGCTCAAGTGGGCGCCGTGGAACCTCCTCACGGTCTTCAAACTCCGGCGCGCGACTTTCGGCTCCGCGGTGAGACAAAACAAGAGCGCCGTGATGCGCGCGGGGATATAATTCGCCACATCGTCCAACTTGGCGGCGCCGTATCCCGCCTCCCGATACGTCTCGTTATTATATCCGACCATCGAATCCATGGTGTTGATCATCTTATAGGCAAAAGCTCCCGCCGGACCGAAGAGCATCGCGTAAAAAAGCGGCGCGATAATCCCGTCCGAGGTGTTCTCGGAGACCGTCTCGACCGTCGCGCAAATAATCTCGCGCGGAGACAGGCGATCCGTCTCGCGGCCGACGATGCGGGAAAGCTGTCGTCGCCCTTCCTCCGGCGAGATCAACAACTTATCTTTTACGGCTTTTGCTTCGACATGGAGTGTTTTTGACGCCAAAGAAGTATATAATATATAAGTAGCGACGATCGTGGATAACGCGTACGGGAGGGCACGAAGAACCCACGACGTCACGAGGAAGACGGCGGCGGTATTTCCGAGCGCTACGACGATACCCCATGACTTTTGCCGATGTTTAGGCGCTGAAAGGAGACGGCGGTATGTCATGTGGATCCACTTTCCCATCATCACGACGGGATGCGGCAGCCATTCGGGGTCGCCAAATACTATATCTAGTATAAAAGCCATCAGTATCTTCATAGTTTATCCTTTCTGTTGTCAGTTTATCATGTGCCCGCACACGGTACAATATGAAAGGAAAGAAATGATTTTTCAGTTGCATTTTTTCACTTTAAAGCGATATAATAGATTCATTAGCCACCAAGGAGGTAATTATGGAAAAAAGAAAGTTTAAACGAATTCTCGTCGCAAACCGCGGCGAGATTGCGATCCGAATATTTAGAGCTTGCCGCGAGCTCGGCATTCGATCCGTTGCGATATATTCCGAGGAAGATAGCCTTTCTTTATTCCGCACCAAGGCGGATGAATCCTATCAAATCGGTAAGGGAAAAAATCCGGTCGACGCATACTTGGACATCGACGAAATCATTCAATTGGCCTTAAGCAAAGGGGTCGATGCGATCCACCCCGGTTACGGATTCCTCGCGGAAAACCCCGACTTCGCCCAAAAATGTGAAGAGGCCGGCATCGCCTTTATCGGCCCGCGCCCCGAAACCATGCGCAAGCTCGGCGATAAGATCTCCTCGAAGATCATCGCCAGAGAGGCCGGCGTCGAGACGATCCCCGGCGTCGACGAGCCCATCCATTCGGATTCCGAAGCCTTGGAATTTGCAAAAGAAGCGGGCTATCCCGTCATGATCAAGGCCGCAGCGGGCGGCGGCGGACGCGGCATGCGCGTCGTCAACAGCGAAAGCGAATTGCTCGACCAATTCCACTCCGCCAAGAGCGAGGCGAAAAAAGCCTTCGGCAACGACTCGATGTTTATCGAAAAATACTTGGACCGTCCGAAACACATCGAGGTTCAAGTGCTCGGCGACTTGTACGGCAACGTCGTTCACCTCTACGAACGCGACTGTTCAATCCAAAGACGTCACCAAAAGGTCATCGAGTTTACCCCCGCTTTTTCGATTCCCGAAAAACTGCGTCAAGCTATCTGTAACGACGCCTTGAAAATTACGAAAAACTTGGGTTACCGCTCCGCAGGTACCGTCGAATTCTTGGTCGACAGTTCCGGGAAGCACTACTTCATCGAAGTCAATCCGCGTATCCAAGTTGAACACACGGTCACCGAAATGGTAACGGGCATCGACATTATCCAGGCCCAAATCCAAATCGCACAAGGTTACGCGCTCTCCGACAAGCCGATCGACATCCCCTCTCAAGAGGCCATTCAGCGCCGCGGATACTCGATCCAATGCCGCGTCACCACCGAAGACCCGCTCAACAACTTCGCCCCCGACACCGGTCAAATTACATTATACCGCTCGTCCTCCGGATTTGGCGTACGTCTCGACGGGGGTAACGGCTTCCAAGGTGCCGTCATCAGCCCCTACTACGACTCCCTGCTCGTCAAAGTCATCACCCAGGGCCGTACGTGGGAAGACACGGTCAACAAGGCAATCCGTTCCTTGAAAGAAATTAAAGTCGGCGGCGTCAAGACCAACATCGGCTTCCTGCTGAACGTCTTAAACACCAAAGAATTCCGCGAAGGTACCTGCGACACCGGATTTATCGCCGAACACAGCGAACTCTTCGACATCAACGTCTCCACGGACCGCGAACTCCGACTTATGGAGCATATCGGCAACATCGTCGTCAACGAAAACGCGTTGGATAAAAAATCCTTCGACGTCCCCGTCGTCCCCCCTTATAAAGAAGAGGACTACAAGGGCTCGAAGCAAATTTTCGACGAATTGGGCGCGGAAAAACTCTCTCAATGGATCTTGGATCAAGATCGCCTGCTCCTGACCGATACGACGATGCGCGATGCCCATCAATCGCTGATGGCGACGAGGATGCGTACCGTCGACCTCTTAAAGATCGCAAAGGCGATGAACTACAACACGCGCGAAATCTTCAGTATGGAGATGTGGGGCGGGGCTACCTTCGACGTCGCCTACCGATTCCTGCACGAAGACCCGTGGCACCGCCTCGACGTCCTGCGCGAGGCCATGCCGAACCTTCTCATGCAAATGCTCGTTCGAGGCAACAACACCGTCGGATACAAGAACTATCCCGATAACGTCGTTAAAAAATTCATCAAAGAATCGGCCGAAGGCGGCATCGACATCTTCCGCATCTTCGACTCCCTGAACTGGATCGAAGGGATGCGTCTCGCGATCGAAGAGACGATTGCAAACGGCAAGATTGCCGAAGGTACCATGTGCTACACCGGCGACATTTTGGACGAATCCCGCGACAAGTACACGCTCGAGTACTACGTCAACCTGGCAAAAGAACTCGAATCCGTCGGCTGCCACATCATCGGCATTAAGGACATGAGCGGTCTGCTCAAACCCTACGCCGCCCACAAACTCGTCAAGGCACTCAAAAACGAAGTCTCGATTCCGATTCACCTCCACACCCACGACACGACGGGCAACGGCGTCGCAACCGTCCTCATGGCTGCGGAAGCGGGCGTCGACATCGCCGATACCGCCATCAACTCCATGAGCGGTCTTACCTCGCAACCGGCTCTAAACTCCGTCGTCGCCGCGCTCGAAAACACTTCGCGCAGCACCGGCATCGCCCTCGATGCGATCGATAAAATTTCGGCCTACTGGGCAGCGGTTCGTCCCGTCTACGAAAAATTCGAATCCGACCTCAAGAGCGGTACCACCGAAATTTACAAATACGAAATCCCCGGCGGTCAATACTCCAACTTGAAGCCGCAAGTCGAATCCTTCGGACTCGGCCACAAATTTAAAGAAGTCAAGGAAATGTACAAAGACGTCAACCAAATGGTCGGCGACATCATTAAGGTTACGCCCTCTTCGAAGATGGTCGGCGACATGTCCATCTTCATGGTTCAAAACGGCTTGACGCCCGAAAACATCACCGAAAAAGGTGCCAACCTCGACTACCCCGACTCCGTCGTCACCTACTTTAAGGGCATGATGGGTCAACCTTACGGCGGCTTCCCCGAAAAACTTCAAAAAATCGTCTTGAAGGACGAAAAACCCATTACCGTCCGCCCCGGGAAATTACTTCCCCCCGAAGACTACGAAGCCGACAGAGAGCACCTTCGCGACATCATGGGACACGAACCCACCGAGCGCGAACTCACGAGCTACTCGCTCTATCCGAAGGTCTTCGACGAATATGCGAAGAACTTCGCGAAATATGATCAACTGTGGCGCATGGGCTCCGACGTCTTCTTCCACGGTTTACGCGAAGGCGAAACCGCCGAAATTTCCGTCGACGAAGGCCAAAAGATGATCGTTACCCTCGTCGAAGTCGGTAAGTTGAAAGAAGACGGCAAGCGCACCCTGACCTTTGAGATCAACGGTTCCAGACGCAGCGTCGACATCGTCGACAACACGCGTCCGATGACCATCGCAGGAGGCGGCGCCGCCGCGACCTTGATGGCCGATGAAGACAATCCGCTTGAAGTCGGCGCATCGATCCCCGGCACCGTCGCAAAGATCAACGTGGCCGTCGGCGATAAAGTCAAGGAATCTCAACCGCTCCTCGTCCTGGAAGCGATGAAGATGGAAACGAACATCATCTCTCCTCAAGACGGCGTCATCGAACAAATCTCCGTCAAAGAGGGCGACAGCGTCGAAAGCGGCCAGCTCTTAATCGAACTCGCCGAAGAAAAATAATAAAATAACGACCTAACGATAAGCGACCGACATTTCCCCTTCGGTCGCTTATTTCTATCTCTGTAGAAACACAGTCGACGATACTTTTTATAGAAAGAAGGACTTGATATGGAAGATAAAGATATTTTTTTGAAATTAATGACTTGGCCTGAAATCCAAAATCGCCTGACGAAAACGGATATCGCCCTGCTTCCCGTAGGTCAAACCGAGCAACATAGCACACACTTACCCATCGACGTCGATAACATTATTTCGACGGGTCTCGCCAAACGCGTCGCCATCGAAACGTACGATACCGCCATGCCCGTCGTCGCTCCGGCCATCCCCTTCGGATATTCAAACATTCCTTTTTTTAGAGATTATCCGGGCGTGTTCAGCTTATCTCCCGACACCTTGGTGGGCGTCTACGAGGACGTCGCCCTCTCGTTGATTAGGATGGGCTTTAAAAAAATCATCTTTATTAACGGGCACGCTCCGAATCCTCCCTTTATCCAAGAGGCCATGCGGAGAGTGACGAAGGAGACGAACGCATTTCTCGCCATGTGCAACTTCTTCCAAATCCCGAATAAAGAAGTCGCCACCATTTTAGAAGAAATGGATCGACCGCCCGTATGGGGCCACGCATGCCTGATCGAGACCTCGGTATCTCACGTCTTTGGAGCCGAAGTTCGAGACGGCGACATAAGAGAGGCAACACTGGGAGACGTTCCCGAAGAATTAAAAAACTTTGTTCCCGCCTCGCCGGAAGGCATCACTCTCCCCTCCTTCGAATACGAAGAGACGGCCCGCGTCTATTGGCCCGAAAACGGGAGCGGTTCCAAGGGAAACCCCGAAGGATATTCTAAAGAAATCGGAGAGCGCGTCATCCGCGCGACGACATCTCCCATCATCGAACTCGTCGACAGCATCAAGGATATGAAGGTCGCGTTAAAAGATTTTTCCAAATAAAATCACACCCCGATCGTTACCAATGCATCTCATAATGAACCCCCGGCTACGCCGGGGTTTTTTTCATACAAAAATAGCGACTGAACCTTAAGTTCCGATCGCTATTTTATGTGCAAAATATGACACGCCTTATTCGCTACACTACCTGTTTTCCCGATATCTTTTAAAACTTCGCACAGCACCTGCCGTTGCAATCAATAGACAAGTCGCAGCAAACGCAATCGATACCGTCGTCTCCTTCTCGAAGACGATATCGCCAACAACGACTATGAGCGAAAGCGCACCTACAGCCGGCTGCAACAGCTCGAGCACCAGATTCTATTTTCCCTTTGTCGTTCACATCCCTTCCTACGCATTCGATGGATTTTAAGATGCCGTACTTCTTATACAATGTTTTTTCGGAAGATGACGCGACGATACGAAGCAAAGACTCGCCGTCTTTAAAGTCCGTGGATATTTTTTCACGTCTCATCATAAATAAAATTTAGTATCCCGGCATAGTCCGCAGGACCGGTATATAACGGATTTCTTGCAAGTGATACGTATCGGGAAATTAAGCACTTATCCAAGACGTAGTTGGAGCCGATACCTACTGCGAAGAATTTGATGGTGACTTTGACTAAAAACTTTTCGTATTCGTCGACGTTTGAATTTAAACATGCTCATTCGAATGTAGCGACCTTTATTCCGTCGCCAACTGAAAATCGGCATAAGGCCTTTTCCACCTTATGCCGATTTTTTATGGTTTTATTCCTCGATAGCGGGCGTACTCTCCGATTCTTTGCGCGGCCCGCGGAAGTAGAAGGTACTTCCCACGTCGACCTCGGACTTTACGCCGTATTCGAATCCGTGAAGTTCCAAAATATTTTTACAGATAAATAAGCCGAGTCCGGTGCCGACGATCTGTCTCTCGTGGTTGTCGCGTCCGCGGTAGAAGCGATCCCAGATAAACTCGCGTCCGTCCTCTTCGATGCCGCGGCCGTAGTCTCTGACGCAGAAGGTCACGTCGCCGCGATACTCGATGATGTAAATATCGATCTGTTTTTTGTCGCGCGAATAGTTGACGCCGTTTGAAACGAAGTTATAGATGACCTGACGAATTTTATTCCTGTCCGCCGCAATCGTCCCCTCGCCGTGAATAATAAAGCGATAGCCGCTATTCTTTAAGTTCTTGAAGCGCTCGAGGACTTCCTCAGCCAAGGCCTTCAAGTCGAAGGTTTCGATATGAAGTTCTCCGAGCCCCGATTCGACGCGGGAGAGATCCAATAAGTCGTTGACGAAGTCGGTCAAATAGTCGACTTCTTCCAGAATCGTCTGCGTATGTCTATCGCGCAATTCCTTATTGTCCCCCGAAATATCGCGGATCATCTCGCCGTAAGACTTGATGACGGTAAGTGGCGTCTTGAAGTCGTGGCTGACGTTGGCGATCAAATCCTTTCTCATTTCAAGCGCTTCGGTGAGCTCTCCGGTCGCGTAATTCAGCGTCTTCGCCAGGTCGTTTATCTCGGTGTAATCCTGCTCTTTAAACTGTACATTGTAATCGCCGCGACCGAGCGCTCTCGCGGTCTTCGCCATATCGGAGAGCGGACGCGCGAGACGCGAACTTAAATAGTAGGAAAAGAAAAACGCCGCGATCATCGAGATAATGCTCACGATGAAGAGTTGATTCTTTAAGATTTCGACGGTCGAATCGACCGGATCGACATTGGTCGTCACAGCCAAAAAGAACCGCTCGCCCGCCTGCTCACCCAAATAGGAGACGTAGAGAATCGACGACGCTTCCTTATTTTTGTAATCGGAGACGTAAGTCGCCTCGGCCTTGTTATTGCGCAGCAAGGGCATAAAGTAGGTAAAAAAGTCGTCCTTCGACAACATCGGTTGATACATGTAGTCGAGGGGATTGAGGGGAAAGACCAGACTTCCGTCGCCGTTATAGACCTGCACACTTATGTTTCTCTCAAAGCTATATTGAAGCAAGGTATCTTCGAAATCGGATTTGCCGAACTCGCGCGTTACGGCACGCCCGACTTTCTCCGTATCTCGAATCTTCATCGACTTATAGAAAGAATTAATAAAGACCGTTTGAAGCAACCACAAAAGCGCCAGGATAAAGATGGCCATGCCCGAAAAATACATCCAAAACTTGACGCGTATGCTCTTTTCGTCGAATAGTTTATGCCTCTTCACTCCGTACCACTTTCGCCGACAAATTTATACCCGACGCCGCGGACAGTGACGATGTAATCCCGGTACGGTTCGATGCTGTTTCTAAGCATCTTGATATGGGTGTCGACGGTGCGATCATCTCCGTAAAAATCATAACCCCATACCTTATTTAAGAGCTTTTCACGGCTCAACGCGATGTTTTCGTTTTCGGCGATAAAGACGAGGAGATCGAACTCCTTCGGCGTCATCTCCACCGCCTTGCCGTCGACATAGACCTCGCGACCGTCGAGATCGATCGACAGTCCCTCAAACTCCAACGAATGATTTTCGCGCACGTGTTTATGTCGCTTAATGATGACCGCGAGTCTCGCCATCAGTTCCTTCGGCGAAAAAGGTTTCACGACGTAGTCGTCGATTCCGATCTCAAACCCGTATAACTTGTCGTATTCCTCGCCCCGCGCGCTAAGCATCAACACGGGGATATCCTTGTCTTTTTTTATCTCCTTGTATGCACTAAAGCCGTCCAAGCGAGGCATCATAATGTCCATGACGATGACGTCGAAATCTTCGCGCTGACAAATTTCGACCGCTTCCATCCCGTCCGCCGCTTCGACCACGTCGTATCCTTCGAATTCGGCATAGGTGCGGATGACTTCGCGAATCTTCACTTCGTCGTCAACGACTAATATCTTATACATAGGCACCTCCCAATATATGCCTATATTATAATTCAAAGGTGAAATTATTGTGTCGAAACATTCGTTGTTTTCGGAAAACGCAGCGTAAAGACGGTTCCTTTGTGAATTTGCGATTTGACATCGATGGTTCCCTTTAAGCTCTCGACATTATGTTTTACGATGGCGAGGCCCAGACCCGTCGATTTTTGGTTGTAGCTCCTCGACTTGTCGACCATGTAAAAGCGCTCAAAGATTCGCTTTTGATCGTCGTAGGAGATGCCGATGCCCGTATCTTGGATCGTGACGATAAATTCGTCCTCATCGGAACCGTCGAGAACGATCGAAATATCGCCGCGTTCGACGTTGTAGGCGATCGCATTGTCGATGAGATTGGAAAGAACTTCTTTCATCAACTCCGGATGGGTCCACAGTCGGTTGTCGCCGTTCGCTTGGACGCGAACGTGGAGATGTTTCATGTCGCAATCGGGCTGAAGCGTCGTCATGATATCTTTGATCAGTGCCTTCATGTCGACGGAGCGATACGCCTCCGGCCGGTTCTTTTCCTCCGAGCGCGACATCGCGATGATCGCATCGATTAAGTCGAAGAGGTTTTGAGACTCCTCGATGATGATGTCTAAAAATTTATTCTCGTCCTCTTCCTTAACCATACCCGTGCGCAAAAGTTCCGCATAACCGCTGATCGACGTCAAGGGCGTCTTTAATTCGTGAGTAACATTCGACGTAAACTCCCTGCGGCTTCTCTCGGCAAGTGTCTGTTGTGTCTCGTCGATCATCAAAATCAACATGCCGTAAAATTCTCCCTCTTCGTTAAATACGGGGTCGAAGAAGAATTTTATGATGAGTCCTTCTAATTCGATCTTGTGGATCTCGTCTTTCTTCGCGAGAAAAGCGCGCGAAAAGGCCGCGTAGAAGTCGCTCTCCCGGCATAAGTACATGAGGTCCTTTCCGACATAACTCATATAGATCGAGGCGTTAAAGAGCTTTACGGCCGCGTCGTTGATGGAGAGGATTTTTCGATCCCTTCCGACAAAGACGACGCCCTCCGTCATGTTCTCGACCATATCTTCCAGGCCGGTCAATTGAGAATTCAACCTGTCAATTTTCGTCCGAATGCGCGTCGACGCATCGACGATGATGTCCTCGTACTCGCCGAGGTCGGACGGCAAATTTAGCCGAAACTGCGGGTCCCGAACATATTTCTTGAAATTGTACAGGAGATATTTCATATCCTTTCGGTACCGTTCCATGCGGTCTACGAGTAGGCCGTAGAGAACCAAACTCCCAATGATCGCCGTCAACGCCGTATACGGTAAGTAATGGAGCGTCGAGGCGAGCATGGAATCGTGAGTCATGGCGGCGATCATTCGGGTTCCGTCGCCATAGACGGACCAATGCATATATTTGTTTTCAAGCATTCCCTTTTGAAAGAGGATCCAACCCTTCGAACTTTTTCCATCACGCACAGACGTATTCGCCGCGCGTAGGATTTTTTGCGCCTCGCTTGAAAGCGCATCGGAGTATAAGATCTCGCCTCGATCGTCGACGTAAACAAACGCCGTATCTTCGCTCTGCGCGATATGTGTCTTGAGCCACGCGCCTCTTTCATCGGCTCCCTCGAGGTGATCCAACGCGTTCGCGATCGACAGGATTTCCTGTTCTTTTAAACGTATCCCTCGATTATTCAGCTCGAGGGATACAAAAATTTGAAATATGAACGCAATGAAACATGCGATGATGATGCTGAAACGGCGTGTTTTTTTATTCATTATGGATAACCTACTTTATAACCGATGTTCCTGACCGTTTCAATTAAATAGGCCTTGTCTTTCAATTTGTGCCTCAAGGAGGCGATGTGTACATCGACCGTCCTCGATTCGCCTTCAAAATCGTAGCCCCATACCTGAGCCATGATTTTTTCCCGATGCAGGACGATGTTTTTATTTTTAAAGAGGTAGAGGAGAAGCTCAAACTCCTTGTACGTTAAATTCACCTCTTCTCCGTCGACGCGAACGGTCCGTTCGCGATCGTTGATCTCCACGCCGTCGATTTCGATCGTGTACGGATCGTTTCTCGGCTCGGCGCGCCTCAAGACGGCCTTTACGCGCGCTATCAGTTCCAATACGCTGAACGGCTTGACGACATAATCGTCGGCGCCTTTATCGAGCCCCACGATTTTATCGAGTTCCGACGATTTCGCGGTCAGCATAATCACGGGCACGTCGCGCGTCGCATCGTTCGATCGAATACAGTCCAATATTTCGAGTCCGTCTTGACCAGGCAACATGATGTCGAGCAAGATAAGCTGCGGCATTTCCCGCCTCATCGCCTCGAACAACTCTTCTCCCGATTCAAAACCTTCGACCTCGTAGTCGCTGTTTTTTAGCGCATAAACAATTAATTCACGGATATGGGCTTCGTCTTCGACACAATAGATCATATTAGTCCCCAAACGTGCCTTCACCCAAGTAATCCTTGTGGTGTCCGGTTAACGAATAGATGACCCATTCTCCTATGTTTTGTGCGTGGTCGGCCACGCGTTCCAAATATTTCGCAATTTGCAAGAGGTCGATGAGTTCTTCGGGATCATCTCTGTCTTCTTTCAATTCTTTAATGATTTTTCTGCGACATGTCAAAAACAACTCGTCGACGACATCGTCGTGCGCGATACATTGGTTCGCCAAATCTTCATCTTCCGTGATAAAGGCATCGATCGCCATTTTAATCATAGCCGAGGCCTCTTCAAACATGTTGCTGATGATATCCGGCGTGACGGAGAGCGGCTTTTGGTCCATCGAAAGCGATATTTCACAAATATCTTGTGCTTGGTCTCCGATCCTCTCCAGGTCCGTAATAATCTTGAGCGCGGAAGAAATAAAGCGCAGGTCGCCGGCTACCGGCTGTTGCTTCAACAATAAGAGCATGCACATATCTTCGATTTGTCGCTCCATGCTGTCGACTTCGCGGTCGTTTCGAGAAACCTTGTGCGCGAGTTTTGCATCGCGCTCCTTCAACGCCTTTAAAGAATCCGATACCGCTTGTTCCACAAACGCGGCCATTTCAATTAATTTCGTGTTTAATTCATTCAGTTCTAAATCGTATTGCTTCCTCATGATCTTCCCCCTGTTTTAACCGAATCGACCGGTAATGTAGTCCTCCGTCCTGGAATCTTCCGGATTCGAGAACATCTTTTCCGTCGAGTCGGCTTCGATTACTTCCCCCGAGAGGAAAAAGGCTGTCTTGTCTGAAACTCTGGCGGCTTGTTGCATATTATGCGTCACCATGATTATAGTATAATCCTTTTTCAGGTCCTGTACCAACTCTTCGATTTTTAACGTCGAAATCGGGTCGAGCGCGGACGTCGGCTCGTCCATAAGCAACACTTGCGGTTCGACTGCGAGCGCTCTGGCGATACAAATACGTTGTTGCTGTCCGCCCGAAACCGCCGTCGCCTTTTGATTGAGCTTATCTTTGACTTCGTCCCAAATCGCCGCACCGCGGAGCGAACGCTCCACGATCTCTTCGAGCGCCGCCTTGTTTTTAATGCCGTGTGTCCGGGGTCCGTAAGCGATGTTATCGAAAATACTCATCGGGAACGGATTGGGGTTTTGAAAGACCATGCCGACGTTTTTTCTCAATAAATTGACGTCGTAATTTTTTGCGTAAATATCCTCTCCGTCCAAGAGCATCTCGCCTTCGATACGGCAATCTTCGACGAGGTCGTTCATGCGATTAAGACATTTCAACATCGTCGACTTGCCGCATCCGGACGGCCCGATAAACGCCAGTATTTCGTGTTCTTTTATATCCAAATTGATTTTTTTCAACGCTTGAAAATCTCCATACCAGAGATCGACGTCGTTGACGAGAATCTTACTCTCATGCATTCTGCTTTCCTCCTGACAATTTAGAACCTATGAGGGAACTTAGCCCGTTTATGAGTAATGTTAATATAATGAGTATAAAGCCCGTCGCAAAGGCTTCCTTGACGTACATTCCCTCCGTCGATAAGACGTACATATGCAGGGAAAGGGTACGACCCGAGGACATAAGGCTCGTCGGCATGTCCGTCGTCGTTCCCAACGTAAACATGAGCGCGGCCGTCTCGCCGACGCATCGCCCGATGGCCAGGATGACGCCGGATAAAATGCCCGGTATCGCAACCGGCAGGACGACTCTTACGATCGTCCTCAATTTGCCCGCGCCGAGCGCCAACGATCCGCTTCTTAAGGTATCATCTACGGCGAGCAACGCTTCTTCCGTCGACCGGATAATGAGGGGAAGAATCATGATCGACAACGTCAACACACCGGACATAATCGAATACCCCAAGTGCAGCGCCGTGCCGAAAAACAACATACCGAACAAACCGTAGAGAATCGACGGGATTCCCGAGAGTGTCTCCGTCGCGAGGCGAATCGTCTCGACGAGACGGCTTCCCTTTTTAGCGTACTCGACGAGGTAGCAACCCGTGAATATACCGAGCGGCGTCGCGATAATCAGCGACAAGATGACGACGATCAGCGTCGTCACGATGGCCGGAAACATCGAGACATTTTCCGTCGTATAGACCTTTTCGAACATCGCGGGAGTCAGGTTCGGAGCGCCTTTTATGATGATATAGCCGACGAGGACGATTAACATAAAAAATGTTAGAAACGCACTGACGTAAACAGCCCCGCGCGCTACCTTAGACTGTGATTTCACTATTTCATCCTCCTTTTGACTAAATTAAACGCTAAGTTGATGATTAGAATAAAGATAAATAAGACGACACCCGTCGCAATAAGCGCTTCGCGGTGATCCCCCATGGCGTATGCCATTTCGAGAACGATATTTGCCGTCATCGTACGCGTCCCTTCTTTGATGCTTCGCGGAATCATCGGTTGGTTACCCGCGATCATAATGACCGCCATGGTCTCGCCGATGGAACGGCCGATGCCCAAGATGATCGCCGAGAGTATCCCCGATTTCGCAGCCGGCACGACGACGCGGAATAAGCTTCTCTCATGCGTCGCCCCCAAGGCGATCGACCCTTGATAATACGACGTCGGCACGGATCGCAAAGACGACTCCGACAATCCGATGACCGTCGGTAAAATCATAATCCCGAGTAGAATCGATGCGGTAAAGACCGTCATCCCCGTACCGCCCCACCACGAACGGACGATGGGGACAAAGATCATCAAGCCGAAGAAACCGTAAATGATCGACGGAATGCCCGCCATAAGATTTACCGCCGGTTTCAGAAAGCGGTAAATCGAATCGGGGCAGTAAAACGCCATAAATATCGCCGTCAACACCCCGATCGGTACACCGACGATGATGGAGCCGATCGTAACATAGACCGATCCCGCGATCATCGGCAAAATACCGAAGGACGCCGGCGACGCCGTGGGTCGCCACTCACTCCCCAAAATGAATTTAGCGACGCCCGTCTTTACCATAAACGGAACGCCGTTTTTAAAAATAAAGTAACACATGACGATAATCGAACATACGGAAATGAGCGAACACGCTAAAAATATAATTTCCCAGATCTTCTCAAATCTTTTTGAATGCATGACCTTCCTCCTTCAACAAGCTTACTTTAACAGCTGAAATTCAATAGTTTATCTGTAGTTTGTAAATTCTATGTAAAATAAAAAACAGATTCCCCGTGGGGAATCTGTTCCAGATAACCTGTTTATTTAGCAAGGTCGGACCATGCCGGCATCTCGCCCTTGAAGATGCTGTTGATTTGATCCATCGTGATATCTTCCAACTTGTTTTCGTTGTTTACGATCACGGCGATACCGTCTTGAGCGAGAACTGTTCCTTCGACATCTTTCTTTTCTTCGTCCTTCAATTCTCTCGAGGACATACCGATTTGTGCCATTCCTTCGCTGACCGCGGTGATGCCGGCGGAAGAACCGTTCGATTGAATTTGAACGTTGGCGTTCGGGTTTTCTTTCTTATATGCTTCTACCAATTTTTCCATAACGGGTGTGACGGAAGTCGAACCGGCTACGGTAATTTCACCGGAGGCATCCGACGGGGTGTACTCTTCTGCCGTTTCGTTCTTTACATAGCCTTCTTTTTCGATGATGTCTTGGCCTTGTTTGGAAAGAGCGAACTTGATTAAGTCGGCTTCGACCGAACCTTCTTTTAATTCACCCTTGGTGACGAGCAAGAACGGACGTGCCAATTTATAGCTGCCGTTTAAGATGTCTTCGGGAGATGCTTCGACGCCTTCTACCTTGAGAGCCTTAACGGTATCGTTTAACGAACCCAAGGAGATGTAGCCGATTGCCGAGGGGTTACCGGCAACGGTCGTCATGACGCCGTTGGTGGAGTTTTGAACAGCTGCTGCTTGACTGGTTAAGTCAACTTCTTGATCGCCGTTCTTTTCTACCAAACCTACGATTTCCGTAAACGCACCGCGCGTACCGGATCCGTCTTCACGGCTGATGACGGCTATTTGACCGATTTTTTCCAAGTCTTCGGCGCTCGCCGAACCGCCCGCATTGCCCTTTTCGTTCGTATTTTGTTCAGTCGCTTGATTATTCGTTTGAGCGTTTCCGTTCGATGCGGCGTTTCCATTCGTTCCGCCGTTATTTCCTCCGCCACAAGCGACGAGCGTAAGCGCCAACATGGACGCGCCGATAGCCAACTTCACATTTTTTAACTTCATCGTGATTCCTCCTATAGAAACATTCATTAGACTATATGTAGTGTAACGAAATCCGATTAAATCAATATATCTTATTTGTTAAAGCCATGTAAATTTTCTCGGAAAGAATCATAAGACGCCATTAAATCAATTCATCGATATCATCGACGATGTCTCGCGGTTCGACATCCGATGCGTACCTGGCCCTTACGTGGCCGTCGCGATCGATGAGAAATTTCTCGAAATTCCAATGAACGGGATCTCCGCCATTCGTCAAATACTTAAATAGAGGATGGGCACTTTCTCCTTCGACGTCTACTTTTTGAAACATGGGGAACGTCACGCCGTACGTCGCCGTTACAAAGTCTGAAATTGTATCGTCATCCTCCGGTTCCTGTTCTCCAAATTGGTTGCAGGGGAACCCCAATACCACGAGACCGTCGTCCCGATAGCGCTCGTAGATACGTTGTAGGCCCTCATATTGATGCGTGCACCCACATTGGCTGGCAGTGTTTACGATGAGAACTACCTTGCCGCGATATTGATCGAATGTTATCTCATTTCCCTCAATATCGATAGCTGAAAGCGAATACAAATTCATATAATCCCTCCTCTATTGTTAGTATACGCTATTTTCAACATTTTCTCAATTTTTATGAAAACTTTTTCCCACTTTTTGTGATATCCCTTTTTTATCTCTACACGACTCCTCAATACGCCTTCAAATGTTGCGGTACGGATAAAACGTCTGCGATGTTGAGATCGTATGACATCCACCCATCGACGCATAATCGCGACGATCTTCTTTCGGTTATCCTTAATCGTCACTCGCATAACGGGCCGTATTTTACGCGCTCTGCGGCCTCCATTTAGGCACAAAAAAAGAACCGAGCCTGTGCCCGGTTCTTTGAGATGATTCTTATTCAGCTTCTCTAGCGTCCAAGTTGACGTAGCCTTCGTAACGTTCCTTTGCATTTTGTTCAGCTGCTTCGTAAAGTGCTTCTGCACGTTCGGGGAAGAGCTTCTTGAGGGACGTGTAACGAACTTCGCCTTCGAGGAATTCTCTATAGGGTTTGGTCGGTTCTTTCGAGTCGAGGCTGAACGGATTCTTGCCTTCGTCCTTGAGAGCCGGGTTGTATCTATAGAGGTGCCAGTAACCTGTGTCGACGGCTTTCTTTTCTTCGGCGATGGAGACGCCCATGCCTTGGCGAATGCCGTGGTTGATACAGGGAGCGTAAGCGATGATAATGGAAGGTCCGTTGTATGCTTCCGCTTCTTTGATGGCCTTGAGTGCGTGGTTCTTGTCGGCGCCGATGGCGATTTGTGCTACGTAGATGTAACCGTAGCTCGTCATCATGAGACCGAGGTCTTTCTTGCGTACTTCCTTACCGTTGGAAGCGAATTTCGCAACTGCCGCCGTCGGCGTAGCCTTCGACGATTGACCGCCGGTGTTGGAGTAAACTTCGGTGTCGACGACGAGAACGTTGATGTCTTCGCCGCTGGCCAAGACGTGGTCCAATCCGCCGTAACCGATATCGTAAGCCCAACCGTCACCGCCGATGATCCATTGACTCGGTTTGATGAGGAGGCGTTTCATGCTGCTGATTTCTGCGAGCAATTCGTCCGCATCGGCGTTACCCGTCTTCTTGTCGAGTAAGGGAAGAATCTTAGCCGTTGCAGCTTTGGTCACTTCGTAGCTTTCGGGGTCTTCGAGCCATGCGTCGAATGCCTTGGAAATTTCTTCGTCTACGCCGAGTTCCTTAAATGCTTCCATGCGTTTTTGAATGGTCGCGCGTTGTTGGTTAACGGCAACTTTCATACCGTATCCGTATTCGGCGTTATCTTCAAACAGGGAGTTCGCCCAGGAAGGACCTTGGTTCTTGTCGTTTGCACAGTACGGCATCGACGGAGCCGAACCGCCCCAAATCGAGGAGCATCCTGTCGCGTTCGCGATCATCATGTGGTCGCCGAACAATTGCGTGACGAGCTTAATGTAAGGTGTTTCACCACAACCTGCGCAGGCACCGGAGAATTCGAGGTGCGGCATGTGGAATTGGGAATTTCTTACATTGTCTGCGGGAATGCTGTCTTGTTTGGACTTAACTTCTTCTTGAGCAAATTTCCAGTTTTCGGTTTGTTTATCGAATTCGTCTTCGAACGGTACCATGACCAATGCCTTTTTCTTGGCGGGGCAAACTTGTGCACAGTTACCGCATCCCGTACAGTCGAGAGGCGACATTTGAATTCTATATTCGTATTCTTCGAAGCCCTTTCCGTTTGCCTTCTTCGTTTCAAAGCTTTCGGGTTTCTTTGCCGCTTCGTCTTTATCCAACAAGAAGGGACGAATGACGCCGTGAGGACATACGAAGGAACATTGGTTACATTGGATACAGTTATCGATTTGCCATTGAGGAATGTTCACGGCAATACCGCGTTTTTCGTATCTGGACGTACCGGACATAAACGTACCGTCTTCCATGCCGACAAAGGTGCTGACCGGAAGGTCGTTGCCTTCTTGACGGTTCATCGGAACGAGGATCTTGTTGATGAATTCGGGTGCGCCTTCGATTTCGTTGGATTCGACTTCGTCGAGGTTCGCCCACTCTGCCGGGTAGTCGATCTTGTGTGTCGCTTCCATACCTGCATCGACAGCGGCGTAGTTCATGTTGACGATGTCGTCGCCCTTGTGGCCGTAGTCTTTGACGATGGATTCTTTTAATTTTTCGACAGCGACATCCAACGGAAGAACTTCGGAGAGTTTAAAGAATGCCGCTTGCATAACCATGTTGGTGCGGTTTCCGAGTCCTACTTCGCCGGCGATCTTCGTCGCGTTAATCGTGTAGAAATCGACGTCGTTTTCGGCGATGGATCTCTTCAAGCTTGCGGGAAGATTTTCTTCCAATTCGTCTTTATCCCAGGTGGTGTTCAATAAGAAGGTACCGCCTTTTTTGATGCCGCGAAGCAAGTCGTATTGGTGAACATAGGATTGTTTCGAGCAGGAAATAAAGTTAGCGGATGTCAAGAGATACGTCGAGGTTATCTTCTTGTCGCCGAAGCGCAAGTGAGACATGGTAACGCCGCCGGATTTCTTCGAGTCATAGTCGAAGTAACCTTGTGCGTACATATCGGTGCCGTCGCCGATAATCTTGATCGCGCTCTTGTTGGCACCGACCGTACCGTCCGATCCGAAGCCCCAGAACTTGCAGCCGATGGTTCCTTCCGGTTCGGTTTCGATGAATTCATCGACGTCGAGCGACAAGTTGGTCACGTCGTCGACGATGCCGACGGTAAATCCGTTTTTCGGTTCGTCTGCGCGCAAGTTTTTAAATACAGCTAAAATTTGAGAAGGTGTGGTGTCCTTGCTGCCTAAACCGTAGCGGCCGCCGACGATCATCGGAGCATCTTCAGAGCCGTAGTAGATGTTGCGAACGTCTAAGTATAACGGTTCGCCCATCGCGCCTTTTTCTTTTGTACGGTCCATGACGGCAATTCGCTTAACGCTCTTCGGCATAGCTTCCAAGAAGTGTTTTTTGGAGAACGGACGATAGAGGTGAACCTTCAATACACCGGTCTTTTCACCTTTTGCGTTTAAGTAGTCTACAACTTCTTCGATGGTTTCGGTTGCAGAACCCATAGCGACGATGACATCTTCTGCATTTTCGTCGCCGTAGAAGTTAAACAATCCGTATTTTCTGCCGGTCAATTCGGAAATTTTATGCATATATTCGTCCGTGATGCCGACGATGTCGTTGTAGAAACGGTTCGAACTTTCTACTTCTTGGAAGTAGATGTCCGGGTTTTGAGCCGTACCGCGAACTTCGGGATCTTGCGGAGCGAGAGCGCGTGCTCTGAACGCGTTAACGGCGTCCATATCGACTAATTTTGCGAGATCGTCGTAATCGAGGACTTCGATCTTTTGAATTTCGTGAGATGTACGGAAACCGTCGAAGAAGTGAACGAAGGGTACGCGTCCCTTGATTGCCGATAAGTGAGCGACACCGGCGAGGTCCATAGCTTCTTGTACGGAACCGGATGCGAGTAGAGCAAAACCGGATGCGCGCGCAGCCATGACGTCTTGGTGGTCGCCGAAGATGCTCAGTGCGTGACTTGCGAGCGCACGTGCTGCTACGTGGAATACGCCGGGCAATAATTCCCCTGCGATTTTATACATATTCGGCAACATTAAGAGAAGACCTTGAGAAGCGGTATAGGTCGTAGTCAATGCGCCTGCTTGAAGCGCGCCGTGAACGGCACCTGCAGCACCGGATTCGGCTTGCATTTCTTTTACAGATACTTCATTACCGAAGATATTCTTTCTGTGATTACTGGCCCATGCGTCGATATGCTCGGCCATGGGAGATGATGGCGTAATCGGATAGATACATGCCATGTCGGAAAACGCGTAAGCAACGTGAGCAGCTGCCGTGTTTCCGTCCATTGTTTTCATCATTTTTGCCATTTCAACCTCCTAAATAAACAACATTTTCCTATAATTTAATTATAACAGTCATTTTTTGAATTTCAAGTGAATAGCTAATGTATTCAATATTATGGCTTGGCAAATCCATAACAAGTCTATTTTTTGCTGTTTTTCTGGATGGAGTCCAATACGCGCTGATCCAAGGCGAGCGCGGCATTGTAGCCGAGTTCTTTTTGTTTATAATTGCGGGTCGCTATCTCTATAATCACCGCGGTGTTTCTCCCCGTTCGCATCGGTATTTCGATAAAGGGGAGTTCGACATCTAAAAGAGAGATATGTTCGTCCTCGATCCCCAGCCGATTGTAATCGGCGAAGTCGTCCCACTGGGTGAGTTCGATCACGAGTTCAATTTCTTTTTCTTCCATAATGCACCCGATGCCGAAGAGACGCTCCACGTCGATGATGCCGACGCCTCGAATCTCCATAAAGTGTCTCGTAATCTTCGGCGAGGTACCGACCAGGCGACGATCGAGTTTTTTAATCAGCACCGAGTCGTCGGCGATGAGTTTATGCCCGTTGACGATTAAATCGAGCGCCGTCTCCGACTTCCCGATGCCGCTTTCCCCGACGATCAGGACGCCGACGCCGTAGATGTCCAGCAAAATTCCATGCTTTCGAAGCGTCGGCGCAAGCGCCCGCTCCATAAAGTTAATGAGCTTATGCACCGAGCGCGAGGTCGAATCGGCGGTGCGCAAAATCGTGCAGTTATTTTGGCGCGCAAAGCCGATCACCTCGGGGAAAATCTTCTGATCTCTCGTCACGATCAACAGAGGAATGTTATGTTCAAACAGCGTCTTTAAACGCATCTCCCGAACTTTCGGGTCCAACTCGTTCAGATAGTGCCACTCGGCGCCGCCGATAATTTGAATGCGATCCGGGACAAATTTCGTGTAGAATCCGCACAGTTGCAGCCCCGGCCGATTAAATTCCGTCGTATAGAGGTGTGTCGAAGCCGCATTTTCCGCTTCATACACCACTTCGAAGTCATTTTTTTCGATTAGTTCTCTGACCGTAAAACTCTTTTTATTCATGCTCGCCTCCATGGAAATGGCGGTACAGGTTTTCCGCCGCCCGATAGTTCATGCCCTCGATGCGCGATAAGGTCTCGACGTCCGCCTCCTTAATTTTCGTGATCGATTTAAAGGCCTTCATCAATTCCTTTTTTCGCTTCGGCCCGATGCCCGCAATGCCGTCGAGCTCCGACTTAAATCCGGCCTTCGCCCTCAGGCTGCGGTGATAGGTAATCGCAAAGCGGTGCGCCTCGTCCTGTATTTGATACATCAGGCGATATACCGCGGATTGCTTCGGAACCCGGATTTCTTCTTTATCGAGGTAGATGCCCCGCGTCTTGTGCTCGTCGTCTTTGACGAGCCCCGCGACCGGAATGGAGAGGCCGAGCTCGTTTAAGATCGTAAGCGCCTGTGTAACCTGCCCCTTTCCACCGTCCATGAGGATGAGGTCCGGGAACTGCGCAAATCCTCTGTTTTCGCCGATGCCCGCGCGCTCATTCAATCCGCGCTTAAATCGCCGGGAAAGCACTTCTCTGAGCGACGCGTAGTCGTCGGGCCCCTGCACCTCTTTGATGCGAAATCGCCGGTAGTCCGTCTTCTTGGGTTCGCCGTCTTCGAAGACGACCATCGACCCCACGGACTCGGCGCCGGAAATATTCGATATATCGTATGCCTCGATGCGCTTGGGCACTTTCGACAGACCTAGGAGCTTTTGGAGCGACTCGACGGTCTTCTCCTGCTTTTGAAGCTTCGTCCGCATCTGATCGGAATACTTCGAAAGCATGTCGATGGCGTTTCGCCGGACCATGGACATGATCTGTTTCTTTTCTCCGATTTTCGGCACGAGCACTTGGACTTTCGATCCCCGCTTTTCCGAGAGCATCTCCTCGACGAGTTCCTTATCGTCCAAAAATTCGTGGATGTAAAGTTTCCCGGGAATATAGGCCGTCCCGTGGTAGAACTGCGTGATAAACGCCTGCATAATCTCCTTCGGTTCGTCGTCGAAGGCATTGTCAATAAAGAAATGTTCTCTGCCCATGTTCTTACCTTGTCTGAAAAAGAAGATTTGAATGCACGCTTCTTTGTCGTCGCTCGCCAGTCCGATCACGTCGAACTCTTCGTCGCTTCCCGCCGCGGTAATTCTCTGCTTTTCGAGGAGCGTATAGAGCGCTTGAAGCTTATCGCGATAATCCGCCGCCTTTTCAAATTCCAACGCCTTCGACGCCTCTTTCATCTTTTCTTCGAGCGTCGAGATAAACGGAACCGGCCTCCCCTCGAGAAATCTCTCGATCTCCTCGATGTACTTTCCGTACTCCCGCTCGCTGATCGCGCCGATACACGGTCCGCTGCAGCGGTTGATGTGGTAATTTAGACACGGTCTTACGACCGGATTGGGCTTCGACAAGTCCAACTTGCAATTTCTAAGCGGAAAGAGTTCGTGTAAAATGTCGATCGTCTGATTGACCGCGAGTACGTCCGGAAACGGGCCGTAGTACTTGCTTCGATCTTTTTGAATGCGCCGCGTCTTCAGGACTCGGGGAAAGGGCTCGTTGGTGATCTTGATATAGGGATATTGCTTATCGTCGCGCAGTAAAATATTATACTTCGGCAGATATTCCTTGATCAGATTCGACTCGAGGATGAGCGATTCGAGTTCGTTGTTGACGATGATGTACTCGAAATCGCAGATATGCGACACCATGCTTCGAACCTTTTTATCGCCTCTTCCGTACGATCCGAAATATTGCCTGACGCGCTTCTTCAAGTTTTTCGCCTTCCCGACGTAGATAATCTGATCCAACTTATTTTTCATCAGATACACGCCGGGATCGTCGGGTAAGCTCTTTAATTTTTCTCTTAAATCGACTTGACTCACATCTATCTCCTACTTCTAGTAAAAAACTGACCCGACCGGGTCAGTTTCATAATTGAATATTTGATTTTAAGCTTTCGAATGTCTTATCGCCTATACCGGGAACTTCCTTTAAGTCTTCGACGCGGCTAAAGGGATGTTCCGAACGATATTCTATAATTTTATCGGCCGTCTTTTCTCCGATGCCGGGTAAGCGCATCAACTCTTCTCTCGACCCGTTTTGGATGCTGACGAGGCCGCCCGCAGAAGACACCGCGGTCCCGTCCGCTTGAGGCGCGCCCTCTCCCGCCGCCGGAACATAAAGCTTTTCTTCGTCGTTTAATTTCTTAGCCAGATTGATCTGCGACATGTCCGCGTCGCCGACGGTGCCGCCCGCAGCGGTAATGCCGTCTTTTACGCGACTGCCCTTGTCGAGTTCGTACAATCCCGGATTTTTAACGGCCCCGCCGATATCGACGTAAATCGTTCCCTCGACGACATCCCCGGATTCCTGCGAAGGTTCGAGTTCTTTTATCCCCTCATCCGTCGACCGTTCGCCGTCCAGGGCGACGACCCCGTCTTCCTTGTGGCGCCATCCCTCGCGACTGTTCATAAAAGCGACCGTAAGTACGAGAATGGCGCCGAAGATGAAGATCAGCTTTTTTTCCCGATCCGTAAACCTCATGTCAAATTATTCGCTATTTAACGCGGGCAAATGCCTCGATTTCAATGACGGCGTCTTTGGGCAAGGTCGTCACGGCGACACAACTGCGCGCCGGCTTATGATCGGTGAAAAATTCCGAATACACCGCGTTGATGTCCGAAAATTGACCCATATCCAAGATGAAAATATTGACTTTCATGATCTCGTCGAGTCCCGATCCGGCCGCTTCCAATAGATTCTTTAAGTTGGTCAGGCTCTGTCTCGTCGCTTCCTTAATGTCGGTTTTTAACTCGCCGGTCTTCGGATCGACGGGGATTTGACCAGACGTGTAGACGATTCCGTCGTGTTCGACGGCCTGTGAATACGGGCCGATCGCCGAAGGTGCGTTGTCTGTTTTAATAATTTTCATGGGTATCTTCCTCGCTTTCCGTATCGTCGCTACCCCACAATCTCTCTAAATTATAAAAAGTACGCATATCCCGATGAAAGATATGGACGATGACGTCCGCGTAGTCGAGGACGATCCAACGCGATTGGCCATTCCCCTCGTGGTGATACGTGTCGAACCCCGCCTCGGCCATCTTATCTTCAATTTCATCGGCAATGGCGTTGAGTTGAGGCGTCGAATTCCCGCTGACTATGACGAAATAATCGGCGATAGACGTCTTCTTTCTGATGTCGAGAACTTGGATATCGGCGCCACCTCGATGGTCGGCACTCTTTTGAATAATATCCAACATCTCGGAAATTTTATGATTGTCCATGCATACCTCCTATTTCAATTATACCCCATCGGGCCTATTTGACATTCATTTGTTTAAACAGTTTCTCGGCCTCGTCGTGGTCGACGAGATAGTAGGACAGGCCGTCGATCATCTCGGGCGTGCCCGGTAAGGTCGCCGACTCAAAATTTTCCTGTCCCGCGGATATCGCCGTAAGTCCCATGCGCGAGACCTTCGAGACCGGCATGTTGCTCGTCGCATGATCCATGTAGCTCGTCAAAAGAGACGGCGCGTGTTTAACGCCCTCGATACTTTTCAGCTTCGATAAAAATGCGCTCATAAAAGCCTGCTGTGCCTTGACGCGGTCCAAGTCGGCATTCTTATATCCCTTTCTGAATCGCAAAAACTGAAGCGCCTCGTCGCCGTTTAAGGTCTGCAACCCCTTCTTCAGATGGATCGACAGCGGCGGATCCGCCGAGGGATCCTCGTAATCCATATCCATGGGAACGTCCACCTCGACACCTCCCACGATGTCGACGACGTCTTTGACAAAACCGTAGTCGACGACGATGTAATACGGCACGGAGAGATCGAAGTTTTCATTAACCGTATCGAGCGCGAGTTCCGCCCTCCCATACGCATAGGCGTGGTTGACCTTCGTCTTGCCGTGATCTTCGATCTCGACGCGGCTGTCTCTCGGGATCGATATCAACGACACCTTGTCCTTTTCGCCGTCGACATCGAGCAGGATCATGACGTCGCTGCGCGTATTTTGAGCGCGCTTGGAGTCCAGGCTGTCGACGCCGATTAAGAGGACTTGGAACTTTTCATTGCTGTTTTGTAAATCTGAAAGGGCCGTCTTGACGTCGGAATCTTTTCCCAAGTTTAAGTACGCGGTAAATCCGACGGCGACCAGCGCGACGACTAAGAGCGTCACGAAAAAAGCGCGAAAAAAACTTTTCATCCGTTACCGTCTCCCGATATAGTCATTGTAACACCGCACGGTATCGAGAAAAATAGGGTGCTTCGATTCGACCAGATACTGCAAATTTTGACAAATCGACGCCCGCATACCGCCCGTGAGATCCCTCTTCGCCTCTTCGCGTAACGCCTCGACACCGTCGAAATTACGCATCGGCTCCAAGTAGTCGGCGAGAAAGACGACTTCCGCGACCTTCGACATGTGGTCGATGCCGGTCGTGTGGTAGCGAATGGCATCCAAAATCTCCTCGTCGTCGATGCCGTAGTCGACTCTCGCGGACTCGGCGGCGACGTAGGCGTGGAGGATCTGGGGAAATGCCTCAAATTTTTCCAATGATTCAACCCCGAGCCGCTTCGCCTCGTCCCACAAAAGCGCCTCGTCTTTATATTTGTAAATATCGTGAAACAGCGCGGCGGTCTCGGCCTTTTCGACGTCGACTCCGTGGCGATTTGCTAAATCCGCCGCCGTGTCGACGACGCGCAAAATATGTTTATACCGTTTTTCGCCGATTAAATCGACGATTTTATCAAAATCAGGCTTTTTCACTGTCTATAAAACCTCTTCTTCCATACATAGGTCCGCACATCGTCGGGCAAAAAATATTTTACCGACTTGCCTTGTCGAATCCTGTTCCTTAAATTCGTCGACGATATCTCCAAACGCGGCGTGTCGATCAGGACGATGTCGGCGCCGTAATGATGGGTTAAAAATTGAATTTCCTTGCGAATATTCGCCATGCTGATGGACTGAAAACCGGGACGCACGGCGACGGCGAATCGCGTCATTTGGGCGAGCTCCCGAAACTTTTTCCAGCTTTTAAGGTCCTGTAATATATCCGATCCCAAAAAGAAGTAAAATTCCGCATCGGGATACGTCTCTTTTAAGATATTTAAGGTATCGACCGAATACATCGTATTTTTTCTCGTCACTTCGACATCCGACACTTCAAAGTACGGATTGTCCGCCACGGCAATTTCCACCATCTTCAGCCGTTCCTTCGCGGAAACCGAATAATCTCTCTTGTGCGGGGCGTTTCCCGTAGGAATAAACAAGACCTTGCTCAACCCGAGATGCGAACGCATGTATTCGCTCATCATCAAATGGCCCATGTGGATCGGGTTAAAGGAACCGCCCATAATACCCATTTTCATCGCATTACTCCAGTTCGATGCGGGGATTTTCCTCAGAAGGTCTGAAAATCGTGAGTTTCGATCCGATGGCCTGTACAAATTCGGCGTCGAGCGCCTCGGTCAGCACGTCCCCCGCCTCTTTCGGCGTCAGCTCCGTGTTTTGGAGCAAGTGAATCTTCACGAGTTCGTGATCTTCGAGGAGCGCATCGACTTGTTCAATCAGTCCCGGCGTAATGCCGTTTTTCCCGATTTGCAATAAGGGCTTCACCCCGTGGGAAAGCTTTTTTAGATATGCTCTTTGTTTTCCGGTAATCATATAACTCCTATTCAAAAAACTCAAATTCGTAATCGTCGATAAAGACCGACTCTCCCTCGCGTATGCCGAGTTCGCGAAGTCGATCGATCACGCCGTTTTTGCGCAAGTTCTCTTGGAAATAGCGCAGCGAGTCGCGATCGTCGAAAAATGTCGACCCGAGCAGACGCTCGATATAAGGCCCGTCGACGATGTAGCGTCCGTTTTCCTTGCGCACCGAAATAGCCGGCGTCTCATCTTCGGACTCTTCATAATATTCTTCATCGAAACTGTCGTAGGCGGTATCGACCTCCTGCAAGCGTCCGTAAACCTCATAGAGCATGGGCTGTAAATCTTTAGTCGTCGCGGCCGATCCCGAAAACACGGTGTATCCTCGCGCCTCGAGCGCCTTTCTTATCTCAGGCTCGCGCTCCGCCGCCTCGGGAATATCCATCTTGTTGATAAATACGATCTGCGGCTTTTCGCTGAGTGCCTCGTTGTAATCGGCGAGTTCTTTGTTGATCTTGTCGAAGTCCTCGACGGGATCCCGGTAAAAATCGCCGCTCCCGTCCAGTACGTGGATCAACACGCTCGTACGCTCGACGTGGCGCAAAAAGTCGTGCCCCAATCCGACGCCCTCCGAAGCGCCTTCGATCAGTCCGGGGATGTCGGCGCAGACAAAACTTTGACCGGGCCCCAGATAGACGACGCCGAGGTTCGGGGAAAGCGTCGTAAATTGATAATTTGCAATCTTCGGCTGCGCACTCGATATGACGGAAAGAAGGGTCGATTTGCCGACGTTCGGAAAGCCGACGAGTCCTACATCCGCGAGGAGCTTGAGTTCCAAAATAATGTCGCGCCGCTGGCCCTTATACCCCATTTGGGCAAAGGTCGGCGCCTGGCGCGTGCTCGTGGTAAATCTCGCGTTACCCTTACCTCCTCCGCCGCCCTGCGCGATGACGTAGCGCTCGCCTTCCTCTTTCAAATCGACGATGACCTTTTCGCTTTCGGCATCCCGCACGATCGTGCCGACGGGGACCTTCAGGACGATATCATCGGCATCGGCGCCGAATTGTTTCTTGCTGCGCCCGTTCTCTCCGTTTTCCGCCTTATACACGCGCTTGTAGCGAAAATCCATCAGCGTCCTGAGGCCGCTGTCGGCTTGCAAGACGACGCTTCCGCCGCGTCCGCCGTCGCCGCCGGCGGGACCGCCCGCGGGCACGTATTTTTCCCGACGCCACGCGACCGCTCCGTCGCCGCCGTTTCCGGCTTGGACGGTAATTCGGCAAATATCGACAAACATCTTCCACCTCCATTGGCTTCATATTATATCACACAGATATATTCGACAATATTTTAATATAAAGCCTCTTCTAACAAATACTTAAGAAAAAATTAAACCGCAGATTGCTCTGCGGTTTTTTAAATCATGTATTGATTATGCAAGTTCCTCAAACGGAACGACATTGACGACTTTTTTCTTTTTGCCGCGATTTTCGAAGGAAACGCGTCCATCGGCTTTTGCAAACAGCGTATCGTCGCTGCCGATACCTACGTTTACTCCGGGATGAATCTTGGTGCCTCGTTGGCGTACGATAATATTGCCGGCAAGTACGTGTTGACCGTCACCTTTTTTGACGCCGAGACGCTTGGATTCGGAGTCACGACCGTTTTTAGAGCTACCCATCCCTTTCTTCGAAGAGAAGAGTTCAAGTGTAAACAGAATCATTTAAACCTCCAGAGTCTCTATATTTATATATGATTTATATTCGCGTTCTATCGCTCGAAGACCGACGAGCATCGTCCGAAAGATGGTATCGGTTTTTTCAGATACCGCGTCTTCGGGAATTCGGATACTTAAAAAAGCCTCCGACTGTTCCGCCGACATCTCCTCTTCCGAAAGCCCCGCCAAGGCCTCCATAGATAAGACACAGGTAAGTGTTAAGGCGGAAACGCCGTGGCAGACTATCTCTCCCACGTCGTCGCCGTTACCCGCGTGTTGATCGGCAATAAAACCTAATATGTTTTGATTGCGAACAAAGATCGTAATCTTCGTCATTAAGCTAATTTACCGATTTCTACGAGCGTATAGGGTTGGCGATGGCCGCGTTTAATACGTTCGTTTTTCTTCGCCTTGAACTTGTAAACGATGACCTTCTTGTCTTTGGCTTGTTTTAAAACTTTCGCTTCGACTTTTGTATCGCTTACATACGGCTTTCCGACGTTGACCTTATCGCCATCGGCGACGAGAAGAACTTTGTCGAATACGACAGCGTCTCCTTCGTTGGCATCCAACTTCTCAACCTTCACCAAGTCTCCTTCGTGAACGGTATATTGCTTACCACCGGTTTCAATTACAGCATACATTGTAGCACCTCCTCATAACAAGACTCGCCCCAATAGGTGATAAACTTCTGACCCATTAAGTGCGGTTACATCTCTGTATAATACCACAAGGTCCGTGGAATTACAATTCTTTACCGTCTTTTATTTTTTCCTTCATCGCATCCTGATATTTCTTCTTCGCGCGACGGTACTGTTCCTCGAATTCCAGGTCGGAACGCTGTCTCGCGATTTCAAAAAGACCCATCGCGGTAAACCCGTAGACCGTCGTAATCTGCAAGTCGTCTAAAAACGCATCGGACATATAGGCCGTCAATTCTTCTTTTTCCGATTCGCTCATGCCGTGTAAAAAGTCGAGGACGATCATGCCGCTTAGATTCCTGAGTTTGATCTGTCTCGCGATGACGCGCGCGGCCTCCAAATTGACTCGGCGGCGCATGGCGCCAAACGAGCTGTCGTCTTTAACCGTGCCGCTGTTGACGTCGATGACATGGCACGCCTCGGCGGTGTTTACGACGATATTTCCTCCCGAGGGAAGCCCGACGATTTTTGCAAAAATCGAATTAAAGCGACTCCGCCACTTCGGGGTCGATCGAATGCTGAACGAAGGATCGACGATGATCTCGCGCTCACCTACGACGCGCTCAGAAAGCTTTTTGTCGTTTACGACGACGGGCAGGTCGCCGTAGCGGTTAAAGATGTCGAGCGTGTCGTCCTGCGTGCGCAGAAGCTCGGTCGGCGGAAGAAAGTTTCGACTCCTCTCGATGCGCTCGTACAAATCGTAGAGGTAGAGGTATTCACGCTCCAATGCGCGCCGGTCGGCGCTCGCCGCTTCGGTGCGAATAATCATCCCGATCTCCGGTTGAAGGTCCGACGCCCAGCGCATCAATTCACCGCGAATGGTCTTGTCCTTGATCTTTTTCGACATGCGAATGCCCTTGCTCTCGGGGAGCAGGACGAGGTATTCCCCCCTCAAGCTGTAGTCCAGCGTGAGAACCGCCCGCTTTTCCCTGATGGGCATTTTTTTTACCTCGACGATCACCGCATCGCCGCCCTTGATCTCGTCGCGATACGACTTCGGATAGACATTTTTCATCGGAAGGTATCCGGTCTCTTTGTGTCCGAAGTCGACGAAGGCGCAGTCCATCGCAGGAAGCGTGTTTTTGACGTATCCCCTGTAGATATTACCGACCTTCGAATCTCTCGAGAGGACGTGTACGGCGCGGATATCGTCGTCCTCGATGAGTCCGATCAATCTCGGCGCCTCCGCGTCGATAAACAGATAGCGGTTAGAGTTGTACTTCACGATTCTCACCGTCCCAACTTTTCATTCGCCTGATCTGAATATAGTCGATGTCGATATCCGACGTCTCGAAGACGCCCTTTAAAAAACGGTCCGGCCGCAAATTTCCGTAGCCGCCCGCCTGCAAGACGGCGTAGAGGGCGACTCCGTCCTCTTCCTCGGCCCAACGCATCGACAAGATCCCGGGTTTGATGTCCTCTTGGACGATAATGCGTTTCTTTTTATGTTTTTTTCGCCGCCCGACGAGGATCTCCTCGCGCTTCATCGCCTCTTCGACGACATCTTTCAGGACCGACGCCTCGGGATAAAATTTCGACGGAAAAAATAGCCGGTACTCCGTCTTTCGAATGCGCTCGAAGACGGACGTCGGGTCAAAGTCTTTCGTCACGTCCGTCACCTCGAGACCCTCCGGGAGTTCGCGGTTAATCGCCTCTTTGAGTACGCCGATATCGTAGTCGTCTTCGACCTCCAGGTCCAAGACTTCGAACTCGCTCTCCATCCCCACGCTTAACGGTTGGGCGATCGAAAGTTTTTGATGCGGGTTAAAGCCCGCCGACCACAGCACCGGAATCTCGGCGCGCTGGATCGCGCGAGTAAAGACGCGAATCGTGTCGAGATGCGAGATAAATTTAATCATGCCCATTTTCTTAAACGCCAGACGCAGTTGCATGAAATTCACCCCACATTTCGCAATCTTTTATACCGCATCCGTTGCAGTGCTCGCGGCAATCGTCGGTCGTAATCGCCTGCAGCGATTTTTGATATTCCTTCCATAAATAAGCCTTGCTGACCCCGATGTCGACGAAGTCCCACGGCAGGATCTCGTCGTAGTCGCGGACGCGGTTCGCATAAAAATCACCGTCGATTCCCGCTTCTTCCATCGACTTCACCCACACATCGTAGTCAAAGTATTCGCTCCATCCGTCGAAGCGCTGACCGTTTTTATACGCCCGCAAGATGAGCTCGCCGACGCGGCGATCGCCCCTCGCGAGGATGGCCTCGAGTCGGGAGATGTAGGGTTCATGGTATTGAAACTTCACCTTCGGGTCGCGGATCGCGCGCTTTAATGCGTTAATTTTTTCAAAAAACATCTCGATCGAATCCTGTCCGACCCACTGGAAGGGCGTAAAGCCCTTCGGCACGAAACACGACGCCGAAGCGGTGACGCGGAAATTTCCGCGAATCGCCTCCTTCGGCCGATTGAAAAAGGCGTCTTTGACCTTATAGGCGAGGTGTGCGATGCCGAGGACGTCTTCGAGGGTCTCTCCCGGCAGACCGATCATAAAGTAGAGTTTGATGCGGCTCCATCCCTCGTCGAAGACGGCCTTTGCGACGCGCATCAAATCTTCCTCGGTGACGTTTTTGTTGATGATGTCGCGCATGCGTTGGCTTCCCGCTTCGGGCGCGAAGGTCAGCCCGCTTTTTCGCACTTTTTCGATCTCTCGGAGGACGTCGACGATAAAGCTGTCGAGCCTGAGGGAAGGCAGACTGATGCCGATGTTTTGATCCTCGTACGTCTCCACCATTCGACGGACGAGCGGCATGAGATGCGTATAGTCACAGGAAGAGAGAGAGGTCAGCGAGACTTCCTCGTATCCCGTATTTTTGAGGATGCGGTCCGCCGATTCGAGGAGCGTATCGACACTCTTTTCGCGGATCGGCCGGTACATCATGCCCGCCTGGCAAAAGCGACATCCGCGCGTACAACCCCGAAATAACTCGAGTACCGCCCGGTCGTGGACGGTCTCGAGGAAGGGAACGATCTGCCTGTCCAGTTGAAAGGCCTCGTCCATATCGTGCAGGCGGACGCGCTCGATCACCGCCTTCGCTTCGGGAACGATCGGCGTATGCTCTCGGATCAAACCGTCTTCGTCGTAGCTGACCCGATAAAACGACGGAATGTAGACGCCGTCGATCGCCGCGAGCGCGCGAAAAATTTCCTCGCGCGACTTGTTTTTGCCTCTCCCGTCCCGAATGCAGTCGAGAAGTTCGATATTCAGCTCTTCCCCCTCGCCGATGACAAAGCAATCGATAAAGTCCGCGAGCGGTTCGGGCGTCGTCGCACACGGTCCGCCGGCGATGACGATGGGGTCGTCTTCTCCTCGATCTTTCGATAAAAGGGGAATGCCGCCCAAATCCAACATATATAAAATGTTCGTGTAGCTCATCTCATACTGCAGCGTAAACCCGACGACGTCGAAATCCGAAAGCGGCGTCCTCGTCTCTAAACTGTAGAGCGGGATTCCCTCGCTTTGCATTTCCTCCGCCATGTCGGGCCACGGCGCGAAGACGCGCTCGCACGCGTAGTCGGTGGCGTTGATGGCGAAGTAGAGAATCTGCATGCCCAAATGGCTCATTCCCACTTCGTAGACGTCCGGAAAGCAAAAGGCAAAACGCAGCGCCGGATCGTCCTTCACGATACTGTTGAGCTCGCCGCCGATGTAGCGCGCGGGCTTTTCCACTTTCTTTAAACACTTTTCCAGTTGACTCGCCTTAACCATATGCTCTTCCTTTCGACCAAGCCGTCTTCACTGTCGATTCTTCGGCTTGAAAAAATCCCAAAAACTTTTCTTTTTAGACGCCTCTTTTTCTTCAATTCGTGACTTCTCGTTCTTTATCGAAAAATCCGGATGCGCCGACTCCTCGATATAATACACATCTTCGATAGGAAAGTCGACCTCTTCTTCGATGCGCTCCTTCTCCCCTTCTTTCAACCGATTAAAGATCGCCACGACGCGGGGCATGAGCCTGTGCCTTTGAAAGGTAAAGCGAATGCGCTCCATCTCCCGAATCGACGCCTTCGATCCGTCGGAGACGAGGTAGACGGTATCGGCGAGTGCGCCCCAATAGATGAGGTCCGCGTCGCGATGGCGGGACAAATCGACGACGATCTCGTCGTAGGAAAGTGAAGCGATCCTCTCCTTAAAGCGCTCTTCCTCCACCTCTTCGAGGTCGTGGAAGATACTGCCCTGAATGAGGTCGTAGCTTTCCAGGTGAATCACCGCATCGTCACCCGACCCCGTTAAAAAATCGTAGTAGTCGTAGATTTGGTCGGGACGCTCCTCCGCCAACAAATCTTGAACGCGCATCCGATTCGACCCTTCGATTAAAAGCGCTCCGTCGTCTCTCGCACGCGCTCTCGCGATCGTGCTGGTTCCGACACCTCCGGCCGTTCCAATTACCACATGTATCATCATTACTCCGTATCTAAGCCGGTTTCCATCGGCAATATCTCGTCCTTCACTTCCTTATAAAATCCGAAGTACTGCGCCATCACCTGTTGCATAATCGGTCCGCAGTTCGCCCCGTTTCCTCCCTGGAACAGGACGACCGTGACAGCGATTTCAGGATCGTCCGCGGGCGCATAGCCCACTTGCCATGCAAACGCGTCGTAGGTTTCGTTCGTATAAGGGTTCGCTCCCGCGCGCTCGGCGCTCCCCGTCTTCATCGCAATCTCGACGGGAAACTCCTTAAAGAGACGCTCGTTCACGCCCGAGACGGCGACGAGCTTCATGCCCTCTCTCAGGTCGCGATAATATTCGGGCTTCAAACCGACGTCCTTCACCGTCTCCGATGCCTTTTTTCCTCCGTCGAGGAGCGTCAGCGGATAGAGTTTTCCCCCGTTGGCGAGTGCCATCGCGTAGCGACATATCTGCACCGGCGTATAGGCGTTCGATCCCTGTCCGATGACGATGTTCATCGTATCGGCGAGGCTCCACTTCGCCTGATCGATATAGGTGTATTTTAAGAGGTCCGCCAAGGGAACGCGTTGGCCCTTTCCGATCTTATCCGCCTCCACGTTCAGATCCGTCAAAAACGTATAGACTTCATCGCGCGTCATCGGCTCCTTGTCGTCGAGCGCCGCGACGATTTTTTCAATGACTTCTTTTCGCTCCTTCTCGGTGGGAATCTTCGACATATAGAGTTTTTCATTCTCGCGAAGGTGGTTGGAAAGGAGCGCCTTAAGCGTCCTGTTCTTCGATGCCGGATCGGGAATCGTGCCCTTGCCTTCCTGCGGAATCTTAATCTCCAGACCCGTCCGCTCCGAGAGTCCGAAGCGCTTGGCCATCTTCGCGACGTCCGATTCGCTGACCCTTACGCCGATGTCCTTACCGCCCCGCTGGTCCTGACCGAGTCCGAGCGAGAAGAAGTAATAGTTACAGGAGTCTCTGAGCGCTCCCGCCAGGGTCTCGGGACCGTGGACGCGGCGCTGTTGGTTCCAAAGCCAACATCCGAAGACTTGACCGCCGACGTCGACGTAGCCGCCGTCTTGAATCGCCATATCGGGATCGAGTCCCTTCTCGAGGGCCGCGGAACCTGTGACCATCTTAAAGATACTCCCCGGTTGAATCGCCGATTGCGTGGCGATGTTATAGAGCGGCCGGGGCGCCAATTGGTTCTTTTCTTCCTTGGGCTTTAAGCTCTCCCACGCCGTGGGGTTAATCCCCTTGGCAAACATATTCGGATCGTAAGACGGATAATTTGCGAGCGCGAGTACTTCGCCGGTATGCACATTCGTCACGACGACGGCGCCACTTTGCGCATTTTTATACGTCGATCCCTTGTCCTTGCTCGTAAGGTAATTGAAATTTCCCCACGGCGAGGTATACTGCTCGCCGGTTCGAATTTGCTGCAAGACCGTCGCCAAACTTTCCTCCGCTTTTTTTTGCAGTTCGATGTCGATCGAAAGCCGAACGTCTCGTCCCGCTTCAGGTTTGATTTCGCGAATCGTGTCGGTCGTATTTCCGGAGGAGTCGACCGTAACCGTGCGCCTTCCGTCTTTTCCCTTAAGCGTCTCCTCAAAGACCTGTTCCATCCCCGTCTTTCCGATGAGGGCGTTTCGGTCATAGCCGCGCTTTTTGACGTATTTATCGATCTCCTTATCTTGGGCGATGTTTCCGATATAGCCCAAGACGTGGCTCGCGAGATTTCCCTCGGGATAATAGCGAATCGGCTCGACGGAAATGTGGATGCCCGCCTTGTTGCTGAGCGTCTCTTCGATCTTCGCGACGGTTTCATCTTGTATTTCGTAAGCGTAGTGAACGGGCATGTACGCGTAACTTCCCTGCTTGGAGATGGAGTCGTAGACATTGACGACGGAAGACACCTCGTAGGGGCTGAGCTTTGGATCGAGCTCGTAGTGCTCGACCTGTGCCTTGACGATCTCCTCGGAGGAGGCGGGACCCTTGAGACCCGCCCGCTTAGCGAGGTCGATCGCGTTGTTGATCTGTGTATAAACGGGTTTTTCCCCGCTTACGGAGATACCCGTCGCGATGCCGTTGTCGATCAAATACGACTGCACCTTCTCGGGCATGCCTTCTATATTTAAAAAAGAAACCCTGTTCTTTTTATCCGTCACGACATCGACGAGGGCATTGAGCGCGGGATTTCCCGCTTTGTCGACGACGGTCTTGCGGCCGTCCACCGTCTCGATGGAGATATCCGCACCCTTTTTGGCGGCAAAATCGACGGCATCTTTTAACACGTCGTCATCCGACATCAAAAAATCCTCCGGTTTTCGCTTGGCGAGGATCGACGCCAGGTCCGAAGTCGCGGAACTTTCCCACGTAATGTCGCGAGAGATATCCATCAACTTCGCCTTCGATTGGATGTATCCGTCGTAATACTCGTTTCCGAACGCGCGCAGGCCGACGTCGGGTACTTGCTTCGCGACGACTTCATACGCCAACCGGCGGCCGATCGGATGATCGAGGATCTCTTCGATGTACATCGGCTGATCGATCAAAAATTGAACGAGGTCCTCATACGCCGTCGAATTCTTCGAAAGCGAGTTTAACTCTTTAAATTCCCGGCTCTTTTGAAGATCGGTATAGACGACCTCGCCGCCTGAGAACGCCATCCCCGCATCTTGAAACGTCTTTTGATTGAGCAGGCGCTTGAGGATCGAAAATTCATAATGGCCGCGATAGGGCTTCTTCCATTTTTTTTGTAAAAATCGGGACAAATTTTCCTTTTCCGAAAGAGCCTCGACGACCTTCTTCCTCGGTCCCTCTTCTTTCTTATAATCGTCGAGATTTCTATAGACGAACGCGTCCAACACGATGGGATTCGACTTCATGTACCCCGCGCCGTCCTCTTCCAAATAGCGACTCAGGCGCAAATATGCGGCATTGCGCTCTTTTATTGAAAATCGGTCGACTTCGTCTTTTCTCAGCTGTACGGCAAAAACCGGTCGGTTCCCCGCGAGTACGACGCCGTTTCGATCGCGAATTTGCCCGCGCTGGGCCGTAATGGCGATGTCTTTGACGCGTCGCTCGTCGGCGAGTTTTCTGAATTGGTGACCTTGTATAATCGTCAGGTTGAACAGTTGGAGAAGGAGGGCCGCCAACAAAAAGACGATAATGCCCGTAAAAATCTTGTATCTGTCCCAAGACTTGGCTCTATCCCAAAAATTACTCATCGTTATCCCTTCCAAACGCGGTATAATCATCCATCGGTTTCAACACGATATGACCCACGATCCACGTATAAATCGCCGTCGAGAGCGGTATGAGAAAAAAGAGGTCCCATTTTAAGCGCTGCACGTCCCAACCCAATATCGTCAGGAGAATAAAAAACAGGAGCTCGAGAATGCAACCCAAGACGAGACATGTGATCGAAAGACCCACCGCCGACGGCTTCGGCATCCACATCGCGCACAAGTATAGACTCGCTATAATCAAGGCGTGAAGTATAACATACGCCCCGATCCCGGGCGAGACCAGGGTGTCCATCAAAAGCGCCGATATCGCGGCAAAGACGATCGACCACGTCCGCTTTCGTTTAAACAATAGCACGATTGCCACCGCCGGCAAATAGCCTCTGAATACCGGCGGCAACGATTGAAACCACGGCGAGACATAGATGACGGGCGATAAGAGAGTCAGTAGGTAAAATAGAATCTTCATCGCGCACCTGTCAATACGAACACATGATAGATCTTATGGAAGTCGATGGCGCTTTTTACCTTGACGTTTTTCATCATCTTATCCTCATCGGTGCTTACCTCGGAAACCGTCCCGATGTAGAGGTCGGGGGCGAAACTGTCGCCGATGCCCGTCGTAAATAAGCTGTCGCCGACGACCAAATCGGAGTACATGTCAAACGCGTAGCCCTCGAGTTCCCGATTGACCCCTCGCAGGACGCCGCCGTCGGAGGTACGGGTACTTCTAAAACTGACGGCGCAGTCCTCGTCGATGATACTTCGAACCTTCGCCTGATACGGCGTCACCTCCGTCACATAGCCGACGATTCCCTCGATCGAGGCGTCACTTCCCTTTCGCATGGCACTTACGACCGTATCGCCCGCGGAAATGCCCGCCTTCGATCCCTTGTCGATGCTGAAGCGGTTAAAGTACAGCCCCGAAGATTTCGCCGTGACGCGCGCCTCGACGGGCTTATCGGCGTGGTTTTTCCGTATCGCGTCGGCATTTGAGAGGAAGGTCGATCGATTCACGATATCCTGTAAATTTCTGTTTTCCTCTTCCAGCTCGGTGATTTTTTTCTTCATCTCGTCGTTATCTCTTCTGAGCGTCGCGAAATGAACGATACCGTCTGCCGTCTCGCTCACGTGACCCATTCCCACATTCAGTGTGTTGACCAGAGGACTGATCGCCACTTGCAGTCCCGACTCCACGGCTCCGAGCAAGACAGCGCCCGGCGATGTAAAGCCGAAAAACAGCAGGGCTACGATCGCGATCCCCCGATATATCCAAGATTTTTTTATTTTATCCATTGGATTCATTCCCTATAACGCTCCATCTTCTAAAAAACTATAGTAGGCGTGATCGCCGACGATGATGTGGTCGACCACGGGGATACCCAAGATATCCCCCGCGCGGCACAGGCGCTCGGTAAGTCGCCTATCTTCCGCCGAAGGCTTCGGGTTCCCCGCCGGATGATTATGTACGAGGACGACGGAATGGCACTTCTTCGAGATCGCGCCTTGAAAGACGTCGCGCGGGTGTACGACCGTACAGTCGAGCGTCCCCTTCGAGATGCATTCGACGTAGTGCAATTGCTTTTTTACATTCAGCCCGATCACGTGAAACTCCTCGTGCTGAAGCCCGAGCATTTGAGGCATCACGTATTCGGCGACGACGCTCGGAGAATTGAGGCTCCGACTCATCGAAAGCGGTTCGCGCATGCGCCTTGCGATCTCCACCATCCCGACGAGACGCGCGGCCTTGCTCTTTCCGATTCCCTTGATCGAAAGAAAATCTTCGTACGTCCCCGTCATCAAACTCGAAAGACCCGAGTGCGCCGGCGACTTCTCGCCGAGCGCGTCGATAACCGTCTGCGCCAATTCGATCGCCGTAAGCCCGTAGGTTCCGGTTCGCAAAAAGAGCGCGAGCAATTCACTGTCAGACAAACTGTCGGGACCGAGCCGCATCAGTTTTTCCTCGGGTAAGTTGGAGAGATCTCCCTTCGAGAGGGCTTTGCGCGTTTTACCTTGATCAGCCAATCCCCTCTCCTTTCAAGTGTTCGAGCACCTTCTCGACGGGCATGCCGATGACGGTGCATCTGTCGCCCTCGACGTCGACCTTAAATTCCTCGATGTCTTGAATGCCGTAGGCGCCCGCCTTGTCCAAAAATTCGTGATGATCCAGGTAGGACGCCAATTGATCGTCCGAAAAATCTTCAAATGTCACGTACGCGACGTCATAATCGACGTATTTTTCGGCGCCCAAAATACAATACCCCGTAATCACGCGGTGCCTCCGGCCCTTCAACTTGTTGAGCATCGCTTCGGCGTCTTGTCTGTCCTTCGGTTTTCCCAAGATCTCATCGCCTGCGGCGACGACGGTATCCAGCGCCAAGACGACGTCGTCTTGGGCACCCTCCTTGACGCTCATTGCCTTCTGATAGGCGAGTTGCATGACGTAGATCTCGGGCGCCGACACCCTCAGCGTCGATTCGTCGTACTTCGGGGCGACCGCCGAATACGCGATCTTTGCACGATCCAACAAATCTCTTCTCCTCGGCGATGTAGACGCTAAAATCAAACTCATAGATGTACCCCCATCTTTAACAAATGGCTACTCGCCATCTTGGCCGTAAGGCCCACAAAGTAACTGGTGAACAAACCGAGCAATAATAAAAACGGCAAGTAGGACAATAGGCCGACGTTGTTTACCATAATAATTGCCATCAAGACTTGACCGAGGTTGTGAAAAAAGGAGCCGATAAAGCTCACGCCGACGAGCGTCGCCGATCGGATATAGCGATACGCCAAGATCATGGCGACGCAGGACAAAAGCGATCCTGCAAAACTATAGAAAAAACCGGTGACCTGTCCCGTGACGAGCATCAACAAAAAACTCTTCAACACCGCGATCATAAAGCCGTCCTTCGGCCCGAAGACGACGATCGTCGTGAGGATGACGACATTCGATAACCCGAGCCGCGCACCCGGAAAGGCGACCGGCAGCGGAATCATCGTCTCGATATAGCCGATCGTCACGGCGATCGCGAGCAGCAGTCCTAAAAATACTTGTTTCTTTACGGGCATGATTCTTCCTTTATTTCAACAACACGTCCATGTCGGGCGTCTTTTCATCCTTGACCTCGGCGACGATTCGATGCGGCAGACAGACGATCATTTCCCCCGGCGACTTGATCGGCGCCATGCGTAGACAGATCCCGTCGGGACAATCCGACTCGACCATCGTACAGCCCTTCTCGTCGATCACGAGTTTATTCGTGCCGCCGTGAGCATGATAAACATATTCCTTGTGATAATTGTCCTTCGTCATCGGAATCTGTTCGACTTCTTTTCCATCGATTTGAACGCTGACGTAGGCATGGGCCGTCTCCTCTTTCGGCATCCATTGACTCACCGCGAGCGCCGCCGCGATGACGATCACGACAAGTCCTATCAACGCATCGGTTTTATTCATAGTGCCCCCTTTGTCAAGGATATATTATATCATAGATAAAACCGCGATATGAAAAAGGGATGTAGCAAAGCTACACCCCTTTTTTCTTAAACTTGAAGTTATTTATTTTGTTTGATCGTCGTCGGCTGCGACGATTTTTTCCTTATCGTCCGCCTTCTTAGCGGCCGCTTCCGCTTTTTTCGCTTGAACTGCTTCCGCTTTCTTCTTGCGATCTTTTTCCTTCATCTTTTCAACGCGTTCGGGATATTCCACAAAGATCGCGCCGGTCGGGCACTTCGATGCGCAAATACCGCAGTTGATACATTTTTCGTAGTCGATCTTCGCTAAATTGTCGGTGACGTGGATGGCGTCTTTCGGACAATTTCTTTCACAAAGACCGCATGCGATACATCCGATGTCGCAATTGGAACGAACGACCTTGCCGGCATCGTGTGTCGAACACTTCACTTCGGTTTGTTGTTTATAGGGCATCAAACCGATAATATGTTTCGGGCAGATCTCGATACATTTTTTACAAGCGACACATTTTTCCTTGTCGACAAAGGCGATACCCTTATCGTTAATATGGATGGCGTCGAATTCACACACGCTTACACAGGTGCCCCCGCCCAAACAACCGGACGAGCAGCCCTTGGAGCCTTGTGCGTAGTCGCCGATAAGACGACAGTCGACTAAGCCGTTGTAGTCGTATTTATTTTTCGCGTGCTCGCAGTCGCCTTGGCAGCGGACCACGGCAACTTGTCTTTCCATATCGGCAGCTTGTTGGCCCATAATGGCGCCGACAGCCGTGGCCGTTTCCTGTCCGCCGATCGCGCATCCGTTAATGGGCGCGTCGCCGGCGACGATGGCGTTTGCCATCCCTTCACAACCGGGATATCCGCAGGCACCGCAGTTCGCGCCCGGAAGTGCGTCTAATACTTTTACAACTCTCGGATCCATGTCCACTGCAAATACCTTATCCGCAAAGGCTAAGATGGCACCTAACAATAAACCCATGATTCCGAGGATAACGACAGCATATATTACGTTTTGTACATCCACGACAAACGCCTCCTAAACTAATCCTTGGAAACCCATAAATGCAATGGACATAAGTCCCGCACTGATGAGGGCAATCGGAACACCTTGCAACGGTTTGGGAATAGGCATAATTTCCATGCGTTCACGAAGGGCACTCAGTAAGAGAAGTGCGAGCGTAAAGCCGATAGAAGCACCTAAGCCGCTAAAGATCGTTTCAATTAAGTTGTAGTCGTTTTGAATGTTCAATACCGTGACACCCAAAACCATGCAGTTCGTCGTAATCAACGGCAGGAAGACACCCATGGCCGAGTAAAGCGACGGAGATGATTTTTTGATGAACATTTCGACGAATTGAACGAGCGATGCGATGACCAGGATAAAGACGATGGTCTGTAAGTAACCTAAACCGAACGCGTCTAAGACGAAACGTTGCAACAACCACGTGACGGCCGATGCGATGACGACGACGAATGTAACGGCGACGCCCATGCCGGTTGCGGTCTCGGTTTTAGAAGATACGCCCATGAACGGACAAATCCCCAAGAACTTCGCGAAAATATAGTTGTTAACTAAGATTGTAGATACAAGTATTGTAAATATCTTTGACATGCTCTCCTACCCCCTACGCTCTTTTTGCCATAATACTACGATATGCAGCAATCAATAGACCCAGGAGAATAAACGCGCCGGCGGGCGAGGTGAAGATGCCGATGCCCGGGTACGCTTCCGGCAAAATTTGCATATCCAACAACGTTCCGTAACCGAAGAACTCGCGGATGATCGCCATGCATAATACGGCGATGCTGTAACCGATCCCGGTTCCCAAGCCGTCGACGATGGACGGAACGACTTTGTTTTGATAAGCAAATCCTTCAGCTTCCCCTAAGATACAGCAGTTAACTACGATCAAGGGAAGGAAGATGCCCAGTGCGTTATAGATTGAGGGACTATACGCGTGCAATACCATTTCTACTATCGTAACGAATGCAGCGATGACGACGATAAACGCCGGAATACGTACATTGTTGGGAATGAAATTTCTTAACAAACTGACGACTGCATTCGAACAGATCAATACGAACGTTACGGCAATGCCCATCGCGATCGCGGAAGTAACTGCCGTCGTAATAGCCAGGACCGAACACAGACCGATCATTTGCATAAAGACCGGATTGTTTTTGAAAATACTATTTGTAAATACTTTTCCTAAACTCATGACTTACCCCCTATTGTGCACTAATTTCTTCATAGGCGGGAAGGATTTCGTTAAGTCCGTTGAGTACGCCTGTCGAAGAAACCGTAGCGCCGGTAATCATCATAATTTCGTCGTCGGCAGCGGGTTCTTTGGAGCCTTTAAGCTCGCCGTTTTTGATACTCTTGCCGTTGAACGATTCGTAATATGTCGGTTCTGTAATTTGAGTTCCGATACCGGGTGTTTCAGCATTTTGAATGTTTCTAAAACCGGCAATGGTTCCGTCGTTTAACAGGCCGATGGCGTTGGTCATTTCTCCGCCGTAACCGTTCGTCGTGTGATTGATACCGTATCCTACAATTTCGTCACCTTTCTTTGCGACGAAAATGTCTTGAATGCTTTCGTATTTTTCGAGGATAGGTGCTTTTTTGGAATCTTCCATCGGTTCAAAGGAATCCGCCTTGTCACCGTAAATTTCTTCGTAAGCCGCCACAGTTTTTTCAAATTCAGCTTCGGCAATAACGCCTTCGGTAAGACCGTTGACGACCGCCAACAGCCCTGCAGCCACTGCGGCAATGATTAAAAGGACCGAACCGGTGCGTAAATAATTCTTCATTTATTTTGCCTCCCCATAAGCTTCCGTTTTTGTTAAACGTTCGATTAACGGGCTGGCTACGTTCATTAAAAGAATTGAGAAGGATACGCCTTCGGCCATGTTGCCCTTCATGCGGATCAGGGCAGTTAACAGACCGCAACCGATGGCAAAAATAATTTTCCCTTTCGTTCCCTGCGGGGTCGAACTGTAGTCCGTCGCCATAAACAAGGCGCCGAGCATAAGACCGCCACCAAAGATTTCGTAGGGCATCAATTCCGTACTAATGCCGAAGATAAATAAGAAGACGATCGTCGTGAGAATGTAGATGACGGGGATCTTCCAGTCGATTACCTTGCGAATTAATAAGTAGCATGCACCAATTAAAAGAAGTAATGCCGACGTTTCACCGATAACACCGCCGATGTTACCTAAGAACATGTCGCTCAACGGCGGAAGAGATGCTAAGTTTTCTCCCGATTTAATAATCATCAGAGGTGTCGCAGCCGAAACCGCATCGCCTGCAGCTGCCGCTGCGGCCGGTGCCGTATAGGTTGCCATGGCTTGAGGCCAGGACACCATGGCCATCGCACGACCTGCAAGCGCCGGGTTCACGAAGTTACCGCCGATGCCGCCGAAAGCTTCCTTGACGATGATAATCGCAAACATCGAAGCGAGCGCGGGGACGTATAGCGGAACGCCTGCCGGCATGTTCATCGCGAGGAGAATTGCCGTAACCACCGCGGACAAGTCGCCGATTTGAATTTCTTTTCCTGCCAGTTTTTGGAATACATATTCGCTACCGACACAAAATATAATACAAATTAAATAAATAATAAGCGCATTCATGCCGAAGAAGTACACGCTGCCGACGACGGCCGGAGCCAATGCGATCAACACATCGCGCATAATCTTCGTGACCGTTTCGTTTGAACGAATGTGGGGCGCTAATTGTACGAAGCGTCCATCTCCTTGTAAACTAGGAGATTTGGTTTTAACCTTGTTATCCATTTTGACCTCCTACTATTTACGAGCGTTGGCACGTACTTCGCGTTTAGCAAGCTTCGTCGATTCGCTCAAGAAACGCTTGGCCGGACATACGAACGAGCAGATGCCGCATTCCATACATTGATCGGCGTGGTATTCTTGACATAAGTCGACTCTGTTTCTCAAGATCGAAGCGTTGATCCGCGTCGGGTTGATGTTTGCCGGACAGTGATCGACACAGCGACCGCATTGGATACAGGGGCCTTGTTCGGCATCGTCGATTTCGACATCCGTAAACGCCAAAATACCCGAAGAGGTCTTGGTTACGGGCGAGTTAAAGTCGAAGATCGACTTGCCCGTCATCGGCCCGCCGCAGATAAACTCGACGACATTGTCTTTTACGCCGCAGTAATCGAGAATATCTTGTACCGGCGTTCCTATACGTACGATTAAGTTCTTCGGATGTTCGATACCCGAACCGGATACCGTCAAGATGCGTTCGATCGAAGGCATCCCTTTGGCGATTAAGTCGTAATACGCTTTCGAGGTCTGTACATTCGTCAAGAAGACGCCGACGTCGTTGGTGACGCCGTTTTGAGGAACAATTCTGCCGCAAACCGCTTCGGATTGACGCTTCGAGTCCCCTTGCGGATACTTCGTCTGCATCGTGGCGAGTTTAAGCGTCGGATACTTATCCTTGATCATTTGGTTCGCCTTTTCGATGGCGTCCGGTTTGTTTTCCTCGATGGCTAAGTAAGCTTCGTCCGTCTTGTAAAGATCTTGGAACAATTTCAGCGATGCGAACAATTCATCCGCCTGTTCGAGCATGAGACGGTGGTCACACGTCAGGAACGGTTCACATTCCGCACCGTTTAAAATGACGATGTCGAGGACGGGATCGTCGCTCTTTAGCTTCGCATGTAGCGGGAAGCCCGCACCGCCCATGCCGACGATACCTGCGTTCTTTACTAAAGTAACGATTTCATCGATACTCAAGTCTTCGTAGTTGTCGATCGGTTTAATCGACGGATCCAAGTCATCTTTCCCATCATTTTCGATGACGACCATATCCGTATACACACCGTTTGCAGCGTATCCCTTTTCAATGGATACGACTTCACCCGATACACTACTATGTACGGCCGCAGAAATAAACGCGTCGGAATTACCGACAATTTGCCCTCTCAGCACGTGATCGCCCACAGCTACGGTGGGTTGACACGGAGCACCGATATGTTGGCTCATGGGAATCCTTACCAACTTCGGTGAAGGCATAACTTCAATAGCGACTCCCTCTGTCAGTTCCTTATGTTCATCGAAGTGAACACCGCCGACAGAAAAAGTGAGATTCGTCTTTGCCATTCTTTCACCCCTTGCATTTTAAAAAACGAATCGCCCAGGCAAGCGTTTCGCTTGCAACAGGAATGCAGGAGCCTTTCAGCTCCCGACTCCGTGGCTCTTCAGCTTTCATCTTTACTTATCTTATCAAAAGCGGTATAAAAAATCTAGTATTTGGTAAAAAAGGACAATTGAAATGCTCTAAGTTTTCTAAAATTTATTCTTTTCAGTTAAATTTAAATTCCCCGGCTTTGGCGAAAACCGCCCGGCCGAGGAATTGAAAAACATTTTCATTTATCGTTTTTTCCGCCCACATCCGTCTCTTCAGCACAGATCTCGGCGAGGACGTCTCCGCGCAAGACCGCGTCGGATTCGCCGACGCGATAAGAAATAACGCCGTCCTCCTGCGCATATACGGGAATTTTCATCTTCATACTCTCCATATACAAAGCGACGTCTCCCCGCGCAATCCGCGCGCCTTCCGCGCAGGCAAGCGCCTCGATTCTTCCGGGAATCGGCGCGATCAACTTCATCGAATCACCCCCATGATATAGGCCTTGAGTTCGGACGGATCGACGATGCGATCGACGCAGCCCGTCTTCAGCGCCGCTTGAACCGAGAGACAATTCTTTTCATAGTGCGACATATCCTCGCCGCGTAAAATTTCCGAAGCGATCGAGGCGCCCATGACGCCGATGGTCGCTTGAGGAAAAGCCGCGTAGGCGCGAGCGCCCATCTCCTTACAGCCCATCGCCATATAAGCGCCTCCGAGGACCCGACCCGCGGCGACGGTCATTTTCCCGGATCGGTGGGAGAGATAACTCTCGATCATCTCGGCTCCCGCATCCAAAACACCGCTTCTTTCCGACTCCGCGCCGGGCAAGAACCCGGGCGTGTCCGCGAGACTTAAGACGGGAATGGAGAGTCGGCTGCAGAGCTTGTAGAACTTCGCCGCCTTCAACGCGGCGTCTCTGTCGATCACGCCGCCGGCATACTCGGGGTTGTTGGCGAAAATTCCGACGCGTCGACCGCCCAAATAGCCGAATACCGCGAAGGCGTTTTTCGCCCACTCCGACCACATCCAAAGCGTCGTATCGTCGTCTAGAAGATTCGATATCAGCGCTTCCATCGTCGAATTTTCCCCGCTCGAGATGACCTCGTCTCGCTCGGAATAAAAGACCGTCGACTTCGAACGCTTTAAATACCGCAAGAGCTTTCTGCAGTTTTCCTCCATCTCTTCCTCTTCATCCGAGAGCATGTGAAGGCCTCCCTGTTCCGCCGTCTTTTGCGCGCCCCCTATCTCCTCGAGGGTTTCGTCACAAAAGATCGCCGACTTGACGATCTTCGGTCCCGTAAGACAAAAGAAGGACTGTTCCCTGAGCGCCAAGACAAAATCCGCCTGTTTCGATAAGTAAGCGACGGCGCCGATGCAGGGGCCGTAAGATAAAAACAGATGCGGCACATCGAGGTTGTGACAAGCTTGGAAAACTTTACCCGCCGCGACAAGCGACAGCTGACCCTCCAAAAGATTGGCGCCCGCCGAGGCGCACAAACCAACCAGGGGAACCTTCGCCGCCTCGGCAATGCGGATCGCCCGCAAGACCGATTCCCCTTCCAGGCATCCGAAAGCGCCTCCGCGATGTGTATTGTCAAAAACATATAAAATAACGGGAATATGTGCCACCGTCACGGAGGCGACAATCACCGACGATCGATTTTCTTCGATCATGTGAACGCTTCCACGATCGGCCAACCGATTTATTCTCATTTTTGCATTGTTCATCGTATCACCCATTATCCATATACCCATCTTCTTTAAAAAATAGATATAAAAAAACCGCACATTTGTGTGCGGCCTCCTTGGTGCGGAGAAAGGGACTTGAACCCTCACGTGATGACTCACACATGAGCCTGAATCATGCCTGTCTGCCAATTCCAGCATCTCCGCCTATATCGTTCGATTTATTTTAACACAGAATAAATCCGATGTAAATAATAATGAAAAATCGACCCTTTCGGGTCGACTTTTATTTGGTGCGGAGAAAGGGACTTGAACCCTCACGTGATGACTCACACATGCCCCTCAAACATGCCTGTCTGCCGATTCCAGCATCTCCGCTCAACAATTATAAAGTATATCAGGACGTAAACAACATGTCAAGACTTCATTAAA
>JAQYDN010000020.1 GCA_028724185.1 Bacillota bacterium | reverse complement strand
AAAAAAGTCTGCGTCTACTGTGCAGATAAAGATAAAAAGATCGATTATAAAGATACTCAAACATTAAAACATTTTATTTCCGATCGCGGTAAGATTCTCCCGAGACGTGTTACCGGCGCTTGCGCTAAACACCAACGGAAGATTACTACTGCCGTAAAACGAGCAAGACAAGTTGCTCTTTTACCGTACAGCGCGGATTAATCGTGGAATAGGAGCCCCTGCCCAATGCAGGGGCTCTTGCTTTATCGACGAATCGATTTTTTCGCGCGGCTCGCCGCTCGGAATAGAACTATCCCAACAAATATGATAAACTATTACGATATGAGGTGATAGATTGTACCGAAAAGTATCCAGCTCACGTGTCATTAAGCTGTTTTTATATTCGATTTTGTTGTCGATCGTCGGGATGCTGATTCCGATATTCTTCGCATTTATTCCGGCGATGTATCTTTCCGAAATGCGGCGCCAGGGCACACTGCCTATCTTGGGCGTCTTCGTCGGCGTCTGCGTCGTGACGGGTCTTTTGACCGAACCGATGATGGGCCTGACCCTTCTTACGATCATGGGTCCTTTGATCCTGATCATGGATTACTGCATGCGCACGGACCGTTCGGTCAAGGTGACGATGGCGATCGGCACGTTCGTCTTCGTCGCAAGCTGCGGGTTTGTGCTGTATCGCAGCGGCATGCTCCAAGCGCTTCAATCGGGAGAATTTTTAAAGGATCTCGGCGCGATTCAACAAGAGGTCGTGAAAAACGCGAACTTGTCCGAAGTCGAACAGGGTCGCGTCATGTCTCAATTAAAGACGGTCGTCGGACAGGCGACGACGCTCTTCCCGGCGTTTCTCGTCCTTTCGGGCGTGGTGATGTCCTATCTGTCCTACCGAATCAGCGGTAGGAATATTCAACTCGCCGGCGAAAAAGTCGTCTGCCCCGGCCCCTTTCCCTTTATGAAGCTGCCGAAGGCCCCCGTGATCGCCTCGGTGATCATCCTCGCTGTCGCCTACGCCGTCTCGGCATCGGCCGCACCGGAGATCGGGGTCTATGTCAACAACGGCCTCGTGATTATCTTGGGGCTTTTGTCCTTTCAAGGACTCAGCATCGTCAACTTCTTTTTACTTCGCTACGTGCGTTCGCCGCTGGTCAGGGGTCTGATCATGGTCCTCGTATTTACGATTCCCGTCGGACAGATGGGTCTTTTGGCGCTCGGCCTGATCGACCAATTTATCGATATTCGGAGCATTCAAGGAGTGCAGTGATGGATCATCAACTTTCAATTAAAGACTACTACGTGTATTTAATCATCGTCGCGCTTCTTTCCGTGCTGCTGTTTACCTACAATCCCGTGCTCGGCACCTTGGGGGCCATCGCGTGTGTGATCGCGGCTTCCTACGCCTATCGGAGTTCGAGGAAATATAACGAGCGGCTGAACGCGTCCATTCAGTCGCTCAACAGGGACTTCGAGAAAGTGACGGAGCGTGCGATCTTCTCCATGCCCTTTCCCATGGTCGTCACCGAAGAAGACGGGACGATCATATGGCATAACACGCATTTCGCGACGCTTTTGGAGAGCGAAAACCTCCGCGGCGACTATCTGCAGGAGGAGATCTCGACGCTCGATGCCGAGGGAGAAGAGGCGGGGCTGCGTCCCGTCGAAAACGGAGAGATGATCCGTATTTTGGACGCGCCCTACGCGGTTTATCGCAACATCGTCGACTTTCAGAGAAACGGAAAGGAAGACGTCCTCTGCCTGTACTACTTCGTCGATCGGAGCAATTACTGCGAGATGGAAAAACTCTACGACAATTCGAAAAACATCGTCATCGTCGTGGAAGTCGATAACTTCGACGAAGTCGTCGACGCAGCTCCGGCCTCGGAACGGCCGCTCTTAATTGCCGAGATCGACCACCGCATCAACGAATACTTTAGATCGCGGCAGGCACTCGTGCGCAAGTTCCAGGAAGATATGTACATGATCGTGATGCGCAAAGAGGACATCGCGCCGATTATCGAAGAGAAATTCGGCATCCTCGACTTAATTCGCGAAATCGACGCGGGAACGTCGATCAACATCACGCTTTCCGCCGGCGTCAGCCGGGCGGGCCTGCCCTTTATCGACGCGTATAAAGAGGCGGATACGTGTCTGGACGTCGCCTTGGGTCGCGGGGGAGACCAAGTGGTCGTGCGCACCGACGACACCTACGCCTACTTTGGCGGAAAGAGCAAGGCGGTCGAAAAGCGCAACAAGGTCAAGGCGAGGGTACTCGGCATCGCCCTCCGACAATTGATCGAAAAATCGCCGAAGGTCTTCGTCATGGGCCACGCGAACCCGGATATGGACGCGATGGGTGCCGCCGTCGGCGTCATGCGCGCCGTCGAAAACCAGGGACGGGAAGGCTACATCATCTTGAAAGAGTCGAATCCGTCGATCGAAGTCCTCTTAAAGGGGATGGAAGAGGAAGAACCCGAGCTCTACCGGAGGTTTATCTCGGGCGAGCGGGCCGAAGAGTTGCTTCGCCAGGACGATTTACTGATCCTCGTCGACAACCACAAGCCGTCCTTTACGGAGTATCCGCCCATTCTCGAGAAGGCGTCGAATGTGGTCGTCATCGACCACCACCGTCGCGGGAGCGAGTTCGTCGACGATCCCCTCTTATCCTACGTCGAGCCGTACGCGTCGTCGACCTGTGAGTTGATAACGGAGATGCTCACCTACATGTTCGACGACGTGGGGCTTACGAATTTCGAGGCAAATGCGCTCATGAGCGGGATCGTGGTCGATACGAAAAACTTTACCTTCAAGACGGGGGTTCGGACTTTCGAGGCGGCCTCGGTGTTAAAGCGTGCCGGCGCGGATATGTCGAAAGTTCGTTACTTTTTCGAAGACGATTATGATACGATTGTCTCCAGAGCCGAAGTCGTACACAACGCGCGGATTATCTTCGACAATATCGCCATTTCGAGATTCGACGAAGATACGCCGAATTCCGTCCTCGTCAGCGCGCAAGCCGCCGACGAGCTGCTCGGCATCCACGGCGTCAAAGCGTCTTTCGTCTTAAATAAGAAAAAGGACGTGGTGCATATATCGGGACGCAGCTTCGGCGAGATAAGCGTTCAACTGATCTTGGAACAGCTGGGCGGAGGCGGCCACTTAAATATGGCCGGCGCCCAAGTGAAGAATGAGAACATCGACGAGGTCGAAAATCAACTGATCGAAGCGATCGAGAATTATTTAGAAAAGGGAGATGAAGAATCATGAAAATTATCTTATTAGAAAATGTCAACAAGTTGGGTCAAGAGGGCGATTTAGTCGACGCAAAGCCGGGATACGCCCGTAACTTCCTCTTTCCGAGAAAGCTCGCGATCGAAGCGACGCCGAAAAACTTGGAAAACTGGAAAGAAATGAAGGCGAAGGAAGCGGCCGACGAAGCGGAACGCGTCAAAGAAGCCGAAGAGCGAAAGGCCGTCCTCGAATCCAAGCCGGTCGACTTAAAGGCCAAGGGCGGCGAAGGTGGAAAATTGTTCGGTGCCATCACGGCGAAGGACATCGTCGAGCGCATGAACGAACTGTTCGGCATCAAGATCGACAAGAAAAAAATCGTCCTCCCTGAAAACATCAAGACCACGGGCAACCACGCCGTAACCGTCAAACTTCACGGTGATGTGAGCGCGAATGTAACCGTCGTCGTCGACGCCGAATAATGTCTGAACAAGACGTCGGAAGGACGCCCCCCTATGACGAGGAGGCCGAGCGCTCCGTGCTCGGGGCGATGCTGCTCGATAAATCGGCGATAACCACCGCCGTCGAAATCGTGCACGACGACGATTTCTATTTCGACGCCCACCGAGCCATCTTTAAGGGCATCCTTCAACTGTATAATAAAAATGAGCCTGCCGACATGATTACCCTGTCCGACTTCTTAAAAAAGAGCGGACAATTGGAAGCTGTCGGCGGCTATACTTATTTGGGGCGTTTGACCTCGGGCGCCGGTGCCGTTTCAAACACCGAAGCCTACTGCAACATCATCAAGGAGAAGTCCACGCTGCGCGCGCTGATTCGCGCGGGGAGCGAGATCGTCGAGGACAGCTACCGCGACGATGACGACGTCGGTGCGATCATCGAAAAGGCGGAAAAGACCATCTTCGACATCACCCAGGACAACCAGCGCAACGGGCTCATCGACATGAGCGAGGTGATGGTGACGACCTTCGATGTGATGCAGAAGCGCTCCGAAAACAAGGGCGGGCTCACGGGTCTCACCACGGGATTTATCGACCTGGACCGAAAGACCTCGGGGCTTCAAAAGGCCGACCTCGTCCTGCTCGCGGCGCGTCCCTCGATGGGAAAGACGGCGCTTATGGTAAACATCGCGACCAACGCGGCGTTAAAGGATAACGCGACGGTGGCGATGTTTTCTCTCGAGATGAGCAGAAACCAGCTGTCTCAACGTATTCTCTCCTCGCTCAGCCACGTGGATCTGATGAAGATCATCTCGGGCGACTTGACCACCGAGGAGTGGTCGAAGGTCATCGAGACCATGACGTATATGAACGAGATGAATATTTATATCGACGACACGGCGGGGATTACCCCCCTCGAGGTCAAGGCGAAGTGTCGGCGTCTCAAGGCCGAAAGAAAGCTCGACCTCGTGGTGATCGACTACTTGCAGTTGATGGAAGTCGGGAGCCGCGCCGAGTCGAGGCAACAGGAAATCTCGGCGATTTCGAGGCAGCTGAAGGGGATCGCGAAGGAACTCGACGTTCCCGTCATTGCGCTCTCGCAGTTGTCGCGCGCGCCCGAAATGCGCGCCGACCACCGCCCGATTCTTTCGGACTTGAGAGAGTCGGGCGCGATCGAGCAGGACGCCGACATCGTCATGTTCCTGTACCGGGACGACTATTACAATCCCGATACGGAAAAGCAGGGATTAGGCGAGTTGATCATTGCCAAGCACAGAAACGGCCCGACGGGAACGGTCGAGCTCCTGTTCAAGAGTGAATATACGAAATTCGTAAACTTACAAGCCTAATCGGAGGATATATGGATATTATTAACGTCATCATACTGGGGATTGTCGAGGGGATTACCGAGTTCTTGCCGGTTTCCAGCACGGGACACTTGATCTTGGCCCACGAGTGGTTCGCACTCCACCCCCAGAGTTTTCAAAACGCGTTTGACGTGTGCATTCAACTGGGCGCCATCCTGGCGGTGGTCGTCCTGTATTTTTGGAAACTGTGGCCCTTCAGACGGAACGAAGAGGGAGAAATCAAGGCCGATTCGCGGACGTTGAATCTGTGGCTTAAGGTCATTATCGGCGTGATTCCCTCGGCGATCTTGGGTTTTCTGTTCGACGATTTTATCGACGCCCACCTGTTTCGTCCGCAGGTCGTCGCGACGACCCTTATTCTCTACGGGGTGCTTATCATCGTCATCGAGCGCAGAAATAAGAAAAAGGGCCACTACGCGCGCGTACGCCGCGTCGAAAACATACCCTACGGTATGGCGCTGTTGATCGGATTCGCGCAGTGTCTCGCCATGGTCCCCGGCACGAGCCGGAGCGCCGCGACGATTTTGGGCGCGCTGCTCTTGGGCGTGGGACGCGGGGCGGCCGCCGAGTTTTCGTTCTTCCTGGCGATCCCCACCATGTTCGGGGCGACGCTTTTAAAGATCGTTAAAAACGGCATGGTCTTCAGCGCGTATCAATGGCTGTTGATCGTGCTCGGCGGCGTCGTAAGTTTCGTCGTCTCCATCGTCGTCATCAAGAAATTTATGAACTACATTCGAAAGAGAGACTTCCAAGTGTTCGGTTACTACCGTATTATCTTGGGGCTCGTCGTCTTTTCGTACTTCGCCCTCCACTAACGGAGTGCGGGTAAAATGCATGGACGAGGAGAGAAGAGGCTGTGAGTCTGTGGACGCGCAGTCTTTTTTGTTTGCGGATCGTTTGCAAGCGGAAATCGGAAAGAGAGTCGATCCCGGCGGCTTTGTCGAATCGGAAGTCTCAAACGTTTTTCGCCTCGTAAAGAGAATCTCTTTCAAAACATCTCGCATTCGAGTGTCGCATTTGATATGATGAGAGTAATAAAAAAAGAGAATGTCATTGTGGTTTTGGATCGTTTCCAAGGAATTGAGTGCAAATCTCAAACAGGATCGCTGCTGTAATAAGGGAGCGAGGCTAAGTGATGCCACTGGAGCCATCCGGGAAGGTTTAGCCGAGCGAGGATCTTTAAGTCAGAATACCCGCAATGAGGTTGTCCAACATGTTCGGACTCAACATACTGGACGATAACCTTTAATTTTCGCGCGCTGATTTTTGAGTCGGTGCTTTTTTATTGGGTCTCGTAAGACGATCGATGTGATGATTAAAGGAGGAAATGAATGAAGAAAAAAGCTTTACTCGCGACGGCATGTGCCTTGGTTTTCGTCTTCGGGATCAACCCCGTAGCCAATGCCATGCACATTATGGAGGGGTTTTTGCCGGTCAAGTACTGTATCGCGTGGGGCGTGATATGTATTCCCTTCATCGCTGTCGGGATGAAAAACTTGAAGAATATAACGACGCACAACCGAAAGGCCATGATTATTTTAGCGATGGCGGGGGCCTACGCCTTTGTCCTCTCGGCCCTGAAGATCCCCTCCGTCACCGGGTCGTCGTCTCACCCGACCGGAACGGGTCTTGCGGCCATCTTATTCGGGCCTACCGTGGCGTCGATCATCAGCCTTATCGTGTTGTTGTTCCAGGCCATTTTGCTCGCCCACGGCGGACTGACGACCCTCGGGGCCAACACGTTTTCCATGGGGATCGCCGGGCCCCTCGTGTCGTATGCCATTTATCGGGGAGCTAAAAAAGCGAAGATGAATAACCATGTGGCGATCTTTTTAGCGGCGTCTCTGGGCGACTTATTTACTTATGTGGTTACCTCTGTGCAACTGGCCGTGGCTTATCCGGCGCCGGTCGGCGGCGTGGCGGCTTCTTTCGGAAAGTTTGCCGCGGTCTTTGCCGTGACGCAAATCCCGCTCGCCGTCATCGAAGGCTTGCTCACCGTCGTCATCGTTATGGGGCTCGATTCCCTCGCCAGGGAAGAGCTCAACTCGCTCGAAACATATAGGAGGGCCTAAGATGAAAAATTCTAAAAAAGCAATATTACTGATCATTCTTTGTGTCGTCATCGCAGTCGTCCCCCTACTTATGATTAAAAATTCCGACTTCGGCGGGGCGGATGACCGGGCGAAAGATGTCATTTCCGAGTTGAATCCGAATTACAAGCCGTGGTTTGAGCCGGTCGTCGAACTTCCCGGCGGGGAAACAAGACGAGGGTCAATAAAAACAAGAGGACGGTTTGAGCCGGTCGTCGAACTTCCCGGCGGGGAAACCGAATCTCTGTTATTCGCCCTGCAGGCGGCCATCGGCTCCGGCGTCATCGGCCTGGGATGCGGATATCTCATCGGCCGAAAGAAATATAAAAAGTCATAAGATGGTTCGAGCGATTCTCTTCTCCCTTGTCCTGTATTTACTGGGCCAAGGGAGAATTTCAAATGGTCTGTTGGCTTGCCTATGCTCGCTCCCCGTTATTTTTTCGATCGTCGACAAGAGAGACCACCATCACAGCAATCTCTTGTCGATGGAAAATATCTCCAACGCCTCCGAACTCGCCGGGATCCACCCCGCGCCCAAGGTCGTGTTTTCCCTAGGACTCATTCTATTTTTAGTAGCCGCCAAGTCGACGGCTTTATCCGGTTTGGTCCTGGTCCTCTCGATAGGGTTTTTTCTGACGCACGCGGGAGCCGATTTGCGCAGTTATTTGGATATGATGGCGGCGCCTGTGATCTTTATCTTTATGTCCGCCATAGGCATTATCGTATCGGTCACGAAAGACCCCGCGGGAGAGATGTCCGTCAAACTGTTTAACTTGTATTTTTCGATCAGCGAAAAATCGCAGCTTAGGGCGATAAACCTCAGCCTCGTCTCCCTCGCGTCGGTGAGTTGTCTGATCGGTTTGGCGATTACGACGCCCATTGGAGACATCATTTATTTTTTGAGAAAGATCAAGTGTCCCAAGGTCTTTATAGAAATCACATACCTTATATACAGGTATATCTTTACGCTCTCGAGTCTCCTCGCCTCCATGCAAAACTCCGCGAACTCGAGATTGGGTTTGACCTCTTATAAGAGGACGTTGAAATCCGCCGAGATGATCGCCAACAGGCTCTTTAACAAGTCGATGCGCATGGCCTTGGATTCCTATTCGGCGATGGAGTCCAGGCTTTATGACGGGGAGATTCGTTTTTTGGAAAGAGACTACGCGGAGTCGGCGTTCGCCTATCGGGCGGGAGGATGTTTTGTCCTTCTGATGATTTTATATTTTGCGGTGCTCAAATGAATGAAACGGTTTTAGAATTAAAGCATGTAACGTATCGCTACCCCGGAGCGAAAGATCCGGCGCTCGAGGACATGTCTCTTGCGATGTCATCGAGGGAGAAAATCGCGATTTTAGGGAAAAACGGCACGGGCAAGTCCACCATGTTTCTGATCTTAAACGGGGTGATTCGGCCCGAGAAAGGTCAGGTCCTTTTAGACCGTCAAGTGATTCGGGACAAAAAGAGCGCGCTGATGCATCTTCGAAAAAATATCGGCTTGGTCTTTCAGGATCCGGACGACCAATTTATCGCCCCTCGAGTCTTTGAAGAAATTTCCTTCGGCGCCTTAAACGCGGGAAAGACTCAAGAGGAGGCGAGGGAGCTGGTAGAGGAGATTATCGAGGTCCTGGAGATCGACCACCTGAAGGAAAAGTCGCTCTATTCTCTGAGCGGCGGGGAAAAGAAACTCGTCTCCATCGCCGGCGTCTTGGCCCTGGAGCCGAAAATCATATTGTTTGACGAACCTACGGCCGGCCTCGACCATGTCAATGCCGAGCGGTTTAAAGAGGTCATCGACAGGCTCTATCGAGACCGTATCGGTCTGGTTATCTCGACCCACGACGTCGACTTCGCCTGGGAGTGGTCGGAGCGGACGCTTATTATAAAAGACGGCAAAGTCTTTGCGGACGGGCCGAGTGAGGAGATTATGACCGATAGAGAGCTTATGGAAGCGGCCGAACTCAAAAGACCGTACCTCGTCGAGTTCACCGAAAGGATTCGGAAGGGAAGAGAAGATGCGACGACCTATCCCCGATCTTTCGACGAGCTGGAAAAACTTCTCGAGACTGTCCTCTAACGTCTTTTTACTTCCCGGGCGGGAAAGCGACCGGAAGGCGGAGGATAGCGTCGACCCTTTCGACAGCCCGATAGATGCCGAAATATCTGCCGAATCTAATGGTAGACGACGGTGCGCGGATCTTTCCGCGCTTTTTTTGCGGAATCGCCCGAGAAGAGAGGATTTTTCTTTGTCGTCGCTCATGTATAATAAAGGTATAGGAGAAGTTCGTCATTTTAAACAGATGTTTTTTTACACGAGTAAGGCGAGGTGTCTATGAAAAATTTAGTTTCGGCAAGAGAGTTGTTGACGTGGATGGACGAGAAGGAGAATGTGTTCCTCTTCGACTGTCGTTTCGATCTGATGGATAAAAACTACGGCAGGGACGCTTACGAGCGGGAGCATATTAAAGGCGCCTATCCGATCGACCTGGATCGGGATTTAGTGGGAGAGAAGGGACCCCACGGCGGCAGGCAGCCTTTCAGGGACGTGGAATCGCTGCGAGCTTACATCGAGCGTTTCGGGGTGAATGACGACAGCGTCGTCGTCGCCTACGACGACGGAGATATGCAGGGCGCCGGCCGCCTCTACTTCCAACTCCGACAGTTAGGTCTGAAAAATGTCTACGCCTTGGACGGAGGTTTAAAGGCGTATCGGGCGTTAGGCGGCGAAACGGAGACGGGAGCGGCCGGGAAGATAGCAGCGAAAGGACATATCACGACGGAAGAAGACCGCTCTTTCATCGTCGACATGGAATATGTGCGCTCGAAACTCGACGATGAGGATACGGTCCTTCTAGACGCGCGGGCTAAGAACAGGTATCTGGGCCTGGAAGAGCCCGTGGATAAAAAGATGGGCCATATCCCCGGTGCCAAGTCTTATTATTTTCGCGACGTCTTAACGGATGACGAGCACGCGGAAGGTTCGTTTCTTCCGGAGGAAGCGCTTAGGGAACACTTCGGGGATCTGGCGCCGGACAAGGAACTGATCCTCTACTGCGGCTCCGGCGTTTCGCTGTGCGTCAACGCCCTGGCGCTGGATAAAATAGGGAGGTCGTACAAGATCTATCCCGGCAGCTTTTCGGATTGGATCAGCTACGAGGACAACGAAATAAGAACCGAGGAAGAATAAAAGACGCGGGCGTCCTTCGGCGGAAAGATGAGGTTTATGGGACCTCATCTTTTTTTATGAAAAAATGTCCATCTTGTATGAAATGTTTATGACGATGCGGCGAATCGTGCTATGGCGGATGCGGAAGGGGTATGTTCTAAAAGAGACGATCGCCGTGACAAATCGTTGAAATTGTGACGTCGCGCACAGAAATAAACGGCGGACGCTTCTATACTAAACATAGACGGAAGGGAACAGAGGAAGAAATTAAAGACGTAAATGAGTGAGAAAAAGGAGGCATAAGATGACGAAGAAAAAGATATACCATAATGTTTACTGGGTCGGCAAGATCGACTGGGAATTGGAAATGTTTCACGGGACGGAGTACTCCGTCAACAACGGTTCGAGTCAAAATGCCTATTTGATTCAAGAGGAAAAGACGGCGTTGATCGATACGGTGTGGACGCCCTATCGGGACGAGTTCGTCGAAAATCTTAAAGGCGAGATCGATCTGAATACCATCGACTTTATCGTCATGAACCACAACGAACCCGACCACAGCGGGTCGCTTCCCTCGCTGATGAAGGAGATCCCCGATACGCCGATTTACTGCACGGCAAACGGGAAAAAGTTCCTCATCGGCCAGTATCACCATCCGGAGTGGAACTACCGGACGGTCAAGACCGGAGACAGCGTCGACCTCGGCAACGGAAAACAGTTGGTCTTTGTCGAGATGCGGATGCTTCACTGGCCGGACAGCATGGCGACGTATATGACCGGAGACAATATCCTGTTTTCAAACGACGCCTTCGGTCAACACTACGCAGTCAACGAATTGTTCAGCGACAAGGCGGATCAGGACGTCCTCTGGAACGAGGCGATGAAGTACTATGCGAATATCTTAAATCCGTTTTCGTCCTTCGCGAGCAAAAAGATCAAAGAAATCGTCGACATGAACATCCCCATCGATATCATCGCGCCGAGCCACGGGGCGATTTGGCGGGAAAACCCGTTGGATATCGTCAATCGGTATGCTCAGTGGGCCGATGCTTATCGAGAAGATCAGGTAACGATCATCTACGACTCGATGTGGGGTGCGACGAAAAAGATCGCGCATAAAATCGCCGAGGATATCCGCGAGTTGAGTCCCGATACCAAGACGAAGGTGCTCAGCGTGGCGGAGATGGACCGAAACGACATCATGACGGAAGTCTTTAAATCCAAGGCCATCGCCGTCGGTTCTCCGACGGTGGGAAGGTCGGCCATTACGACGGTATCCGGATGGCTCCACTTCTTAAAAGAATTAAAATTTAAGGAGAAAGCGGCGGGCGTCTTCGGCTCCTACGGCTGGTCCGGCGAGGGCAATAAGGTCTTAAGAGAAGAACTCGAAGAAGCCGGATTCAAGGTGATCGATCCGGAACTTAAGGCGGCTTGGATGCCGGATGAGGCGTTTTTAGACGCGACGATCGACTTTTCGAAGGCGCTGCTGGAGGCGGCGGACCGCTGATGTGTGAATAAAAATGAACATGACCGGGATGGAGGGATCGGTGATCTTTCGGGCGTCGAATCGCGACGGCTCGAGGGGATCATCGGTCCCTTTTTGTTTACGCCCTAAAAGAGGCGAGGCGGTCTGTGAATAGCTGTCGCTTATTTTCTATGTGTTCAGAGGTTTGCATTACTATCCGATTTTACAGTTCGCCTCCGGCCCTCCGCGCTCCGAAAGTCGCGAGGTGGGCGACGGGGAATGTCTTAAACGAACGCGCGCATCGGCGTTCGCTGTCATGGGTCGGCCGCGCTCAAACGGGAAAATTTCTCCTCTGTCAGGACGGGCGGGGATCGTTTGTCGGTTGCGGAACGGAGGAAAGAAAAAATGCGTCGAAAAGATGAGAATATTTATTGTTTGCTTGTATCGGGTGAAGTCCCGTGTTATAATTCAAGTAATGAGAAGCACTATTGATTGCGCTCATCGTTTTTTTCGATATACGTTGATAACACATATCATAAAAGGAGTTACATAGATATGAATTTGCTGTTGGCACCGAAGAATGTCGACCTGAAGGTTCAAAAAATACGCGACAATAAATTAGACAAAAAGCAAATTACCCACCTGCAAAATTTGGGGTTTGTCGAAGGTGCGAATTTGCGCGTGATATCGGACGTTCAGGGGTCGGTGATCGTCACCATCAAGGGTGTAAGAGTCGGTCTCGGAAAAGATTTAGCGGAATGTATTCGCGTCATCGTGTGAGGTGAAATATGAAATTAAAAGATGCAGAAGTAGGAAAGACCTATGTCGTGACGAAGATAACCGGAAAGGGGCCGCTCAAGCGGCGCATCATGGACATGGGCATTACCAAGCGTACGACATTGTATGTAAGAAAATTTGCGCCCTTGGGAGATCCGATTCAAATAACCGTTCGCGGTTATGAGTTGAGTCTTCGAAAGGCCGATGCGGAACTGGTCGAGGTCGAAGAGGCGGATGAGAATTCCGCGGGAGGTGAACAATGAGAATAGCACTGGCGGGCAACCCCAACAGCGGAAAGACGACGTTATTTAACGCCCTAACCGGCTCTCATCAATTCGTAGGGAACTGGCCCGGCGTAACCGTCGAGAAAAAAGAGGGGGAGTATCGCAAGGACGATACCGTCAAGATCACGGACTTGCCGGGGATTTACTCCCTTTCGCCTTACACGTTGGAAGAGGTCGTCAGCCGCAAGTACTTATTAAACGAACATCCCGATGTGATTATCAATATCATCGACGGCGTAAACCTCGAACGTAACCTTTACTTAACGACACAGCTCTTGGATCTCGACATTCCCGTCGTCGTCGCCGTCAATCGCATGGACGTGGTTCGCGCCAAGGGCGACGTCATCGATCGAAAGGGTCTGTCTAAAGCGCTCAAGACGCCGGTCGTCGAGATTTCGGCTCTGAAAAAGGAAAACCTGGACGAGTTGATGGCGACGGCCGTCGGAGCGGGAAAGAAGGATCTGAGCGAGCATATCTCCTACGATCCGCAGGTTGAAAATGCCGCGGAGGACATCTCGGAGATCGCCTTTTCCGGAGTGAATGCCGCATCGAAGCGATTTTACGCCCTTAAGTTGATCGAAGGCGATGATAAGCTCGATCTGTCGCTCACAGACGATCAGGAAGAGCGGATCGCGGATCGCATTCGGAAAATCGAAGATTTCTACGACGACGACGGCGAGGGCGTCATGACCGAGGCGCGGTACGAAGCCATCGCATCGATCGTCGAGGGCAATTACAAACAGGCGTCGCGCGGGCAGACGACGAGCGATAAAATCGACGCGATCGTCACCAACCGCATTCTGGCGCTTCCGATTTTTATCGCCTTGATGACGGGCGTGTATTATATCAGCGCGGTCCTCGTGGGCGGGCCGATCACCGACTGGGTGAACGATGTGCTCCTCGGAAAGTACGCGGCCGATGCCATCAGCCACGTACTCATAGCGTTGAATACCGCCGAGTGGCTCCACTCCCTCGTCATCGACGGAATCGTCGCCGGCGTGAGTGCCGTCCTGGGATTCTTGCCCTTGATCGCGACGCTTTACTTCTTCCTCGCCGTGATGGAAGACGTCGGGTATATGTCGAGAATCGCCTTTATCCTGGACAGGATCTTCAGGAAGTTCGGCCTCTCGGGTAAGAGTTTTATCCCGATTTTAATCGGCACCGGCTGTTCCGTGCCGGGCATCATGGCGACGCGAACCATCGAAAATGACAACGATCGACGCATGACGATCGTCGTCGCAAGTTTTATGCCGTGCGGGGCGAAGACCGACTTGATTGCGTTGTTTGTCGCGTCGTTCGGATTCTGGTACTTCCTGCCGATCGCTTATTTTTCGGGCATCGCCGCGGTTATCGTCTCGGGTCTGATCTTAAAAAAGACCAGCATTTTCCAAGGCGATCCGGCGCCGTTTGTCATGGAACTCCCCGAGTACCACATGCCGTCGGCTGAGAACGTCTTAAAGAGTGTATGGGAACGCTGCAAGGCCTTTATTAAAAAAGCGGGAACCGTCATCCTCGTGGCGAGTGTCGCCATTTGGTTCTTACAAAACATCTCCGTTCAAGGCGAATTCGTCGAGTTTGCGGAATCGACGGACAGCATCCTCTCCGCGCTCGGCAAGGTGATCGCTCCGATCTTTACGCCTCTGGGGTTCGGGAATTGGCAGGCGACCGTCGCCAGTGTGACCGGACTCGTCGCCAAAGAGGCCGTCGTATCGACCTACGGCATCATCGGCGGCATCGCCGACGGAAACGAAGCCGGCTTAAATATGCTGATTACGAGTCAATTTACATTCTTGGCGGCGCTGTCGTTTATGCTCTTTAACCAACTGAATGTTCCTTGTTTCGCGGCGATCGGCGCGATCCGCGAAGAAATGAAGTCTAAGTTCTGGACGGTCTTCGCCCTCGTTTACCAAACCGTCTTTGCATACGGCGTCGCACTCGTCGTCTATCAAATTGGCCGCGTTATCGCGGGCGGGCCGTTTACGGTTTGGACCGGTGTCGCGATCGCGGTTATGATCGCCGCCCTTTGGGGCATCGTCCGAAAACCCTCTCAGCGAAGTTTCGGGCTTAGAGAGAGTGAACAACTGTCTTAGTGAACGATAGGAGGGAAGTGTATGGGAAACATGATCGTCCTCGCGCTCGTCGTCCTCGCCGTCTTCTTCGGCATTCGGTCGATGAGGCGTAGCCACAAGGAGGGCGGCTGCAGTTCTTGCGGAGCCGCCTGCCACGGCCAATGTTCAGGTATGCACGAGACGGAATCATAGTGTTAAAGGATGCTTACGAGCATCCTTTTTTATGTGCCCGATACTGAAAATAAAGGCGGGCTGTGTTACAATATCTCTGATTGGTTAGCGGTAAGAGAGAACGGATAAGGAGATATGGCGTGAATAGAGTTGAGACGGCAGGGAAACTTCACGGCCGGGGATATAATTGCGCTCAGGCCGTCGCCTGCGCTTTCGTCGACGCGTTGGACATCGACGAGGAGACGTTGTTTAAAATGAACGAAGGTTTCGGCGGCGGCATGGGTTGTACCGAGGGCGTCTGCGGGGCGCTCTCCGCCGCGGTCATGGTCGCGGGGATGAAAAACAGCGACGGAAACCTGGAAAACCCGGGAAGCAAGGGCGCGACGTCCAAGCTGTCGAGGGAGATGGTCGGGCGCTTTAAAGAAAAGACCGGCGCGATCATATGCAGGGAGTTAAAGGGCATCGACACCGGAAGCGTGCTCTCCTCGTGCGACGAGTGCATTCAAGCGGGCGTGGAGACCGTGCAGGAAGTATTGACGATCGACTGATGCGCGGGGCGATCTCCAATCGCCGCCTCTTCAAAAAGGGGTACTGCAAAAATCAAAGTAAATTAGTCAGATATATGAAAAATATTATGATTACATTGTATTTTTTAGCTTTTCGACTTGAATTTTAAATTAACGATGTTATAATGAGACCAGGAAGTAAATAATGAAGGGTTAAGGAAATACATACATTTGTTTAGCCCGATACAATATGGAGGTATCATTATGGCACATAAAATTACGAGTGAATGCATCGCTTGTGGCGCTTGCAAACCTGAATGTCCGGTAGACTGCATTTCTGAAGGCGACATCTACTCCATCGACGCTGATTCCTGCATCGATTGCGGTTCCTGCGCTGCAGTATGCCCCACTGGTGCTGCACAACCCGAATAAGTATCGGATTTAAAAAAGACGTTCTCCGCAAGAGCGTCTTTTTTTATTTGCCCGAAACGACCTATGTTCTTTTAAAGGACGATATGATATACTAAGACAAACGATATAAGGCGAGGAAGAGGAGCAGTACGGAGAAACGTGCTTCAGAGAGTCTGCGGTCGCTGCGAGCAGATGCACGGTCCTTCGGAATCCGCCTCGGAGCCTGTAACTTGTAAAGTGAATCGCGAGAGCGATTAAATTGGGTGGCAACGCGGGTCCGTCTCGTCCCTTTGAGGATGCGACGGACTTTTTTTATGGAGGTTTAAGATGCTCGATATGAAATTGGTTCGCGAGAACCCCGAACTCGTAAAAGAAAACATCAAAAAGAAATTCCAAGATGAGAAGTTACCGCTGGTCGACGAGGTACTCGAACTCGACGTCCAAAACAGGAAGGCGAAGACCGAAGGCGACGAACTGCGCGCAAAACGCAACAAGCTTTCGAAGTCTATCGGCGGCTTGATGAAAGACGGCAAGAAAGACGAGGCCGAAGACGTCAAGGCGGAAGTCAAAAAGATCAACGACCGCATCGAAGCTTTGGAAAAAGAAGAGGGTGAGATGAGCGAGCGCATTCGCGAAATTATGCTCGTCATTCCCCAAATTATGGACGACAGCGTGCCGATCGGAAAAGACGACTCCGAAAACGTCGAAGTCGAGCGCTTCGGCGAGCCCGTCGTCCCCGATTACGAGGTGCCCTACCACATCGACATCATGGAATCGGTGAACGGCGTGGACCTCGACAGCTCGAGAAAGACTTCGGGCAGCGGGTTCTACTATTTGATGGGCGACATCGCGAGACTTCACTCGGCGATCCTCTCTTACGCGCGCGACTTTATGATCGACAAGGGTTATATCTACCATATCCCGCCCTTTATGATTCGAAGCGACGTCGTAAGCGGCGTCATGAGTTTTGCCGAAATGGAAGACATGATGTATAAAATCGAGGGCGAAGACCTCTATTTGATCGGGACGAGCGAACACTCGATGATCGGAAAATACATCGACTCGATCTCCGACGAGGCGACGCTTCCGCACAAACTCACGAGCTATTCGCCCTGCTTCAGAAAAGAAGTCGGTGCGCACGGCATCGAGGAGCGCGGCGTCTACCGCATCCACCAATTCGAAAAGCAGGAGATGATCATCGTCTGTAAGCCCGAAGACAGCATGAAATTTTACGACGAGCTTTGGAACAACACCGTCGAGTTCTTCCGCAGCATGGATATCCCCGTAAGAACCTTGGAATGTTGTTCGGGCGACCTCGCCGACCTCAAGGTCAAGAGCGTCGACGTCGAGGCGTGGTCGCCGAGACAGAAGAAATACTTCGAGGTCGGCAGCTGCTCGAACCTCGGAGACGCACAGGCGCGCCGCCTAAATATCCGCGTGCGCGGTGAAGACGGCAAACTCTACCTCGCCCATACCCTAAACAACACCGTCGTCGCACCGCCGAGGATGCTGATCGCCTTCTTGGAAAACCACTATCAGGAAGACGGCAGCATCAACATCCCCGAAGTTCTGCGGCCCTATATGGGATTTAAGGAAAAAATCGAAAAAGTCAAATAAAAAGAAGAAGATAGAAAAACAGCCGCGGGCATCGTGCCGACGGCTGTTTTTTTATTTAACCGGCGATCATAAGGTCGACGGATTGCGTCTCCTGATCGAGCATAAAGTTATTCATGCCGAAGAAGTGGGCGTCGTCCTCGCCGAATGAATACTCGGAATCCCAGTATTGATCGACGGTTTTATTTAAGGGCATCAGATAGTAATGGTTGTTTCTATACTCGACCCAATTGATGTCGGAAGGTACGCGAGAGTAATTAGAATTTTCATCGGAAAAATTATAATAGACCGCATACCGCGTATTTTCGTTATTTTCGCCGAGGAAGAGATCGCCTCCTTCTTCGCTGAAGTTCCAATGCAGCGCCGACATCAACTCGTTGACAGAAAGATAGTGGTCGCCGTCGAGTAAAAGATAGGGATATATTCGTGCTTCCGAATGAAACGAATAAATGTCGAAACCGTCACATTGGACACCGGCGTAATCGTCGATTGTAACAATCTTTCCCGTCGACGGTTCCTCGAGAGAAATCGTCAAAGCGTCTTCGAAGGGGCCGAGGACACCCCGCTTGAAGGAATACGGCCACTGCATCGCCGCGGCGAAGTCTTTCAGCGAAATCATGCGGCGATCGCCGGCGACAAAGGAATGGACCTTAAAGTTGCGGTCGCCGAAGTGGACATCGAGCAGTTTAAAGTCGCGCGGCGGGTAGTAAGCCTCGCCGATGGCGACCGTGCGGTTCGCCTCGTCCCAGGTAACCTTTTCCTCGAAGGTCTCCGAAATAAAGCGGATGGGTACGAGCGTGCGGTTGTCGACAATTTTCGGCGCGACGTCCATGCGGACCGTCTTGTTGAAATAGTCCTCGGAGACGTGCGCCACGTTGCTGTCGAGTGTGAGTTCGATCACTCTGTCGGAGGGGTAACTGTATTTTGTGATTCGAATTTTCCGTTCGCTCTGAATCCACTGTACGTTGCAACCCGTCTCCTCGCCGATCAGGCGAAGGGGGACGAGGACGCGGTTGTTTTCGATGCGGGGGGCGACGTCGCCGTAGACGTAATTACTATGCATAAATAGGTGGACGTCGCGCTCAGCGAAGGCGCGCGTCGGGATAAAGAGAAGTAGGGAGAGTAGTAAGACGCTCCATTTTTTCATGGTAAACTCCTTTCTAATCTAGTTTAGAATAATTGGATCTTATGTATGCTATTAATATACCGTATGGACGGCGTGTACTTCAAGATGATAACGCGATACCTAAAAATGTTTTCCCATCGTCTATGGCTTGAGCGTATCGTATCTTCGAAAAATATATCGTCAATCCGGAAAACGCATAAAGCGATAAATGGATTGACGATGCCGCATCGCCTTTGGTATAATAGCAGGCACACAAAGGGGAGTAACAATTATCTACGATCGTCATACCGGCTGAACGCCCGGTCGTAGATCCTGAACAGGCTGTGAGACTTTTGTCCGGAGGACAAAAGTCTTTTTTTTAGGAGGAGGTTTTATGGATTGGTACAAAATGTCCCCCCGGGATGTGATCGGTGAACTGTCGAGCGACCCCGGAAAGGGTCTTACGCGAGCCGAGGCCGAGAAGCGTCTTCAGGAACACGGGGCGAACGAGCTGCAGGAGGAGGAAAAAAAGCCGCTGATTAAAAAATTCGCGGAACAATTTCTCGATCCGATGATCATTATCTTGTTGATCGCCGCGGTTATTTCGGGCGTCGTCGGCGAATGGGTCGACTCGGTCATCATCCTCGCGATCGTCATCGTCAACGCGCTCTTGAGTATTTTCCAGGAGGGCAAGGCGGAAGAGGCGATCGCCGCACTTAAGAAGATGAGCTCGCCCACAGTGAAGGTCATTCGCGACGGAAAGTCGATCGAGCTCGACGCGACGAAGGTCGTTCCGGGCGACATCGTCGTCCTTCAAACGGGCGACATCGTGCCGGCGGATATGCGCCTGATCGAGAGTTCGAATTTAAAGATCGACGAATCGTCTTTGACCGGAGAGTCGGTTGCGGTGGAAAAAGACGCCGAGGAGGTCTTCGATGACGACGTCGGAATCGGCGACCGCCTAAACTACGCATACTCCGCCTCGATCGTCACATACGGTCGCGGCAGGGGCATCGTCACCGAGACGGGCGAAGAGACCGAAATCGGTAAGATCGCGACGTCGCTTTCGACGATGGAAGAAAAACAGACGCCGCTTCAGCGCAAACTCGCGGGACTGTCGAAGACACTCGGTATCCTCGTCGTCGCCGTCTGTGCCGTCGTCTTTATCGTCGGTAAAATTTACGGACACGACACGCTGCGCATGTTTATGACATCGGTATCTCTCGCCGTCGCGGCGATCCCCGAGGGGCTTCCCGCGATCGTCACGATCGTCCTCGCCATGGGCATGGGGAATATGGCGAAGAAAAACGCCATCGTCAAGCGCCTGCTCGCGGTCGAGACCTTGGGGACGACGACGTATATCTGTTCCGACAAGACCGGGACGCTCACGCAAAATGAAATGACGGTGACAAACGTCTACGTCGACGGAAAAGTGCTTGAAGTCTCGGGGACCGGTTACGCGCCGAAGGGCGAGGTAACTTATGAAGGAAAGGCCGTCGGACTCGACGACGTGAAGGGACTTAGGACACTCACCTCGATTGCGACGCTCACAAACGACGCCGACCTCATCGAGGAAGACGGCACCTACGACATCTTGGGAGATCCGACGGAGGGCGCGCTCATCACGCTTTCGGGGAAACAGGGGATCGAGGAGAAAGAACTCGAGTCGAGTTATCCGCGCATCGGCGAGATTCCCTTCGACTCCGATCGAAAGATGATGTCGACCTTCCACGAAAACTTCTTCGACGGCCAGGTCTCCTCCTTTACCAAGGGAGCGCCGGATATCGTCTTGAGCCGCTGCCGATACATCTTAAAGGACGGCGACGTCGTCGAGATGACCGAGGCGGACCGCGAGGCGATTTCGGAGCAAAACAACCGATTTGCGGAAAATGCCCTGCGTGTGCTCGCCTTCGCGTATCGCAACTACGACGCGCTTCCCGATGAACTTTCGAGCGAAGACCACGAAAAAGACATGGTCTTTGTCGGCCTCACGGGCATGATCGACCCCGCGCGTCCCGAAGTCAAAGACGCCATTAAGGAATGTCGAAACGCGGGCATCGTTCCCGTCATGATCACGGGAGACTACCTGCTTACGGCCAAGGCGATCGCGCGCGAACTCGGCATCCTGCGGGAGGGCGACGACGCGATGATGGGCGAAGAACTCAACGGCAAGAGTCCCGAGGAAATTCGAGAAATCGTAAAGACCACGCGCGTCTTTGCCCGCGTATCGCCCGAAAATAAGGTACAGATCGTCACGGCACTTAAGGCCAACGGCGAAATTACCGCGATGACCGGCGACGGGGTTAACGACGCCCCCGCCATTAAAAAAGGCGACATCGGCATCGCGATGGGCATCACGGGAACCGACGTCGCAAAAAATACCGCCGACGTCATCTTAACCGACGACAACTTCGCGACGATCGTCCACGCCGTCGAAGAGGGACGCATCATTTACGCGAACATCAAAAAGTTCGTCACTTTCCTCTTAAGCTGTAATATCGGCGAGGTATTGGTCGTATTCCTATCGATCATCATGAATCTGCCGACGCCGTTTTTACCGATACAGCTGCTCTGGCTCAACCTCGTCACGGACTCCTTCCCCGCACTCGCGCTCGGCGTGGAAAAGGGAGAGGAAGAGATTATGCACGAGCCGCCGAGAGATCCGAAGGAGCCGATCCTCGACCGAAAGGTGACCATTACGCTCGTCATCCAGTCGATCGCCATTACGATCGCGACCCTGGGCGTGTACTACTACGCGCTTACGACCCACGGACGGACGGGCGACGGACTCGTCTACTCGCGGACGATGGCGTTTTCGACGCTCGTCTTCAGCGAATTGTTCCGCTCGTTTTCCTCGAGAAGTATCGACGATACGCTCGCGAAGATCGGATTTTTCACGAATAAGCGCTTAAATCAGGCGGTGCTTTTGTCGCTCGCGCTCGTCCTCGTCGTCCTCTACGTGCCGTTTTTGGAAGAACTTTTCCACATGACGGACTTAAATATGATGGACTGGGCGATCGTCTTAATTTCCTCGTTCATTCCCTTGGTCATCGGGGAAATCCAAAAGGTCATCCGTTTCAGACACGCCCGCGCAGACAAGAATTAAGTTGGATAGATGCCGCCTTCGGGCGGTATTTATTATGCAAGAAAATTTGAGCACTTTCTGAATAAATGATATGATATTATCATCAAACTTAAAGGCTGGGATGCAAGTGAGACAATATAGAAAAAGAGAACACGTAGAAAACTATCTAAAGACGGAACACCGCGGTGATCCGCTTTTTAGCGATATCTACCTTCCGAATATATCGTTGCCGGAACTGGCGATCGAGGAGATCGACACGTCGACGACGTACCTCGGAAAGGAGATCAACTTTCCCCTCATGATTAACGCCATCACCGGGGGGACCGAATTTGCGGAAAACATCAACTCCGATTTGGCGGAACTCGCGAAACGACTTAAAATCCCCATGGCCGTCGGCAGTGAAACGATCGCCATGGAAGACGAGGCGAGCATCGAGAGCTTTAAAATTGTAAGAGATATCATCGGCGAGGAGGGCATCGTCGTCGGGAACATGAACGCGAACTTGACGCCCGAGCAGGCGGAGAAGGCCGTCGACATCATCGATGCCGACGCACTTCAAATTCACCTCAATCCGGCGCAGGAACTCGCCATGGAAGAGGGCGACCGCGACTTTAGGGGGATGAAAGATCGCATCCTCACCGCGAAGGACGCCCTCGAGGTGCCGGTGATCGTCAAGGAAGTCGGGTTCGGTCTGGATGCCTCGGTGATCGAGACGCTCTACGAGGCGGGGATTCGCCACGTCGATATCTCGGGTTACGGCGGCACGAACTTTTTTGAAGTGGAAAATATGCGCTATGTGCATTTCGACATGACCGATCTCTACGAGTGGGGGATTCCCACGGCGTATGCGCTCGCGCGCGCCGTCGCCCTCGAAAAAGACGATCTCCACATTACCGCCTCCGGCGGCATTCGCACCGCACTCGACCTCGTCAAGTGCTTGGTACTCGGGGCCGATATGTGTGCCATCAGCGGCGAGATTTTAAAATACATCGTCCACGGCGGCATCGACTACGCGGAAGAATATTTAGAAGAACTCATTCATAAATCGAAGATTATTATGCTCCTGTTGGCTTGCAAAGACATCGAGAGTTTACGCGACGTCGCGTGGCGGCCGACGGGGCGCTTATTAGAATTGTTGAGGTCATGATGAATAATGTAATTATTATAGGCGGCGGGCCGGCGGGACTTACGGCGGCCATCTATACGAGCCGTGCAAATGTCAAGACGTTATTGCTCGAACCGGAACTCGAGGGCGGACAGGCCGCGCTCACCTTATCGCTTGAAAACTACCCCGGTAGCGTCAAGGGCGATTCCGGCATGGACATCGCCATGCGCATGCGCGAACAGGCGGTCTCCTTCGGCACCGAGATCGTGAAGGAACGCGTCGAATCCGTCGAGGTCGACGGCGACGAGAAGGTCGTGAAGACCGACGGCGGAGAGTACCGCGCGAAGTACGTGATCGTGTGCACCGGATCGAAGCCGAATACGTTGGGCGTACCCGGCGAGGAAAAATTTGTCTCGCGCGGGGTCAGCTACTGCGCGACCTGCGACGGGGCGTTCTACCAAAACGGCGACGTCTACGTCATCGGCGGCGGCAACTCCGCCGTCGAGGAGGCGCTCTACCTCGCAAACTTGGGCGCGAAGGTGCACATCGTGCACAGACGCTCCGAGCTTCGTGCCGAGGGCTTCTTGGCCGACCAGGCGAAGAACCACGAAAATATCGAGATCCTTTGGAATACGGAGCTGAAAGAACTGTGGGGGGAGAAGGCGCTCGAAAACCTCGTCCTCTACAACAACAAGACGGACGAGCGCTTTGTCATCGAAAAGAAAAACAGGCCGCTCGGCGTGTTTATCTACGTCGGCATTAAGCCGCAGACGGAATTTTTGGAGGGCCTCCTGGACCTGAACAAGGGACAGGTCCCCGTCGATAAACATCAGATGACGGCCGTGGACGGCATTTACGCCGCGGGCGACATCGTCGATAAGGACTTTAAACAAGTCGTTACGGCTTGCAGCGACGGATGCATCGCCGCCATGGATGTGGCGCGCCGCATCACACAATACGATTAATTAAAAAACGCCCCGATCGCGATCGGGGCGTTTTTGTTGCCTAAATTGGTCTTTTTTACTTTTTGCCGAAGAGGTACTTAATACATGCCGCCGCGACGAGAATCAGGACGACGACGTTTAGAATAAAAAAGAACGTGCCGCCGGCGATGGGAACAGTGCTCATAATAGCCTCCTTATGGAATATATCGATAGATTTTGCAATTTGATATATATATATATATATATAATAGGAACATTTCCAGGATAATTTTATTATAGACGAGAAGGAATTGTAAAGACATCGGAGGAAATGATGAAGAAAAAATTAACGCTCGTCACATGCCTTTTGGCGGTTCTCGTCGTGTCGACGCTTTTTTTAACGAAGACCGTGATGTATATCGGAACGGAAGAAGATGTCGTAGAGTATATTAACGACGAAATCAGCTTTCCTCCCGTGGAAGAAGGCGATATCTACTATCTTCAAAATCAATCGAATCGTTGGATGGCACTTTACAACAACACGGCGTATCGGGGATATTATTCTTTTCTCTCCTTAAAGCGCGTCGTCGGACCGTTTTATAAGAGGGAATTTGTGGCCGACAACAACCGCGACGACGGAGGTGTGAAGAGTTTCGGATTTGCTTCATCGGGAAGCGCGCCTCACGAGTTTTTTTGGTGGAAGGACCTGGACCGGAGTAAGATCTACGTCTTGAACGAAGTCGATCGCGACTCCGATAAGACCAAGAAGACGACGTTGACAAAGCTCGAACCGACGGCGGTGATGGTCGAGCGGTCCGAGGACGCCGATTACTTTATCGCGACCTACGACAGTAAAGAGGAGGCGGAGCGCAGTAACATGCAGTAGAGAAGAGAGAAGATACGAGGCGCTTACGCGCAGAATAGCGACGCGAAAAAAGTGCGGTTCGGATTCGAATGCTCGGTGAGGAGAAAATAAAAAACGACCTCGATATATCGGGGTCGTTTTTTCTATTGTTGGGGTTGTTCCTGCTGAGGTTGTTCCGCGGGTGCCGGATCACCCGGTTGGTTGGTGTTGTACTGGGTCAATATGTCGAGGAGATCTTGCGCCGGGAGCGGGGCGTGGATTTGGTATCCGCCCGGTTTGATCTTCGGGACGGCACTTTGTTCGCGGATCATTTGAAGGAAGGTGTACTCGTCCTGTACCAGGTCTTCCTTGGCGACGATGCTCGCGATCATCTCGTCGTTGGCGTGTTCCGGGATTTCGATGTGGACGGTGCGCGTCGCCTTTTGCAGCCCCGTCTCCGAAAGTTTTTTTAGGATCGTCTCGGGCGAGGTCCCCTCGGGGATTTCATAGCTGCCGGGGGTGATGTAGTCGGCGAGGCCGGATTGGGTGGCCATTTTAATAAATGCGTCGGTGTCGCGGATCAATCCCTCTTTTTTCAGTTGCTCGGCGACTTGTGCGACGTCTGCGGTCTCGATCTTTAAGAGTGTCGATTCCTTCGACGCGTCCTTGGCGACGTTGCTGATCTTGTCGATTTGATCTTTCGACGATTTTATTTCTTCCGTAATGCTCGTGTCTTTTTTCTCCTCCGGCGTCATCATCGAAAACAGGTGGTTCATGCGCCATTTTACGATGAAGAGCAGGACCAGAATGACGAGGACGATCGCGACAAAACGCAACAGCTTGACGAGCATGTTGGGAAATCTGCCGTTAAAATTCATAGCGCCTCTTTTCCTTTTTATCTGTTATTTCGTTATAATCATTATAATAGACTCATTATACCATAGGAAATCTCTAGGAGGAGGGAATCCCTTGATCTCTTATAAAATTGACATAAATGACGCGGGGATGCGGTTGGATCGGTACGTGCGAAAGTTGTTGCCGAATGCCAAGGCATCTCTTCTTTATAAGTCGATCCGCAAAAAAAACATCACCCGAAACGGAAAGAAGGCGAAACAGGAGGACATCCTCGAGGTCGGCGACACGGTCGAGGTGTATTTTTCGGACGAGGCGATCGAGAAGTTTTCGAAAACGTCGCGGAAAATTCGCGGACAGTTTCCGAAGATCGTCTTGGAGACCGACGACTTTATCGTGATGAACAAGCCCGTCGGGGTATTGAGCCACGGCACAGGCAAGAAGTTCGAACGCAACATGGTCGACGACATGCTCACGTATTTAATCCATACGAAGAGCTACAACCCGCGCCTCGAAAATACGTTTACGCCGTCGATCTCTAACCGCCTCGATCGCAACACGAGCGGGCTGATCCTCGGGGCGAAGAACGCCGAGGCGCTCAGGGCGGCGAATGCGTGGCTTCGCGAGCGGAAACTCGAGAAGTACTACCTTACGATCGTCGAGGGGCGCTTGACGCGCGAGGAGACGGTGGAAAATCAGCTCAAAAAAGACGGCGACAAGAACCGCGTGAGAGAGGGCGAGGGCGGCAAGGCGGCGAAGGGAATTTATCGACCCCTCGCCTACAAAAACGGCTACACGCTCGTCGAGGCGGACCTTATCACGGGCCGCACGCACCAAATTCGCCAACAGCTCGCCTCGATCGGCTTTCCGATCGTGGGCGATCAAAAGTACGGGAAGAAGTCGGCGCGCTTTCCCTCGCTCCACCACCAGTTGCTGCACGCGTATCGCCTGGTCTTTCCAAGGACCGAGGAGTTCCCCGACGTGTCGGAAAAGAAGATCGTCGCAGAACCCGCGGGGAAGTTTAAAGAGGCGATGGACGCGCTCGGCTTTTCCGCGGAATCGCTGTCGCTGTAGAGAGGGGAGAGATTTTGAAGGTATATCGGACGACCATGGGTACGGGGGCGGATATTCTTTTTCGTTCGCCGTTTAAGGACGCGCGCCCGGCGGTGATCGTGCCGAACCGCGCGTTTATCGAACGTGCAAAGGCCGCGCAGGCGGACGGAGGCGGGTTGTTGGGCGTCGACTTCTTCACATTCGACGATGTCGTTCAAAAACTCGCGATCGACGCGCCGCGCGGAGAGGGACGCGCCGTCTATTATTTTCGGCGGGAACTTCGCACCTCCGAATCCGTGTTTTCGGATCTACGCGATATCGAGAAGGTGCGCGCGCTGTTTCGATTATTGGAGGAGATCGAGCGAAGGGGAGTCGCCCCCTCGGCGCTGCCCTACAGCTGGAGAGAGGAAGTGCCGGCGCTTATCCGCTATATGGAGAAGGCGAAGGCGCAGGCGGGCGCGCGTACCGAGGCCGAGGTCGTCGCGGAGGCGCTCGAAAATCCCGTCTACGACAGCCGCCCTTACGTCGCATTTGGCTTTGCGGGCTTCGAGGCGTGGCAGGAGGCGCTCGTTCAAAAGTTGGACGACGCCGTCGGCATGAGCCTCGTTTTGCCCTTTGAGGGAGAAGGAGACGACGCCGCGCTGTCGTGCTTGGAGGAGACGTTCCGTTCAGCGGAGACGGAGATCGTCGAATCCTCCGTAGGCGCCTGCGACATCACGTGTTGCGCGGCGGTTCAGCCCGAGAGGATCTACCGCGACATGGCCGAGAGGATCTACGACAAGCTGTCGGCCGATCCCGGGGCGCGGATCGGCGTCGTCGTCCTCGACGAGAAGGAGCGGCGCGCCGCCGAGGCGGTCCTACGCCTGCGGGGCGTTCCCGTCTGCGAGGAAGTCGATGTGCTCGCCGAAGACGGGACGCTCTCGACGCTTCGCCCGATGTGGCGATTGAGCGATAAAATCAGCGACATCGCGGCGTATTTGCGCTCGCCGCTTTCGAGCATCGCGCGCGGCGCGGCGTTCGCCCCCGTCCTCGAGTCGCTCGGAATGGATCGCCTGTCGGAGTGGCGAAAGCGAAGAGCGTACCGCCTGTTTTTGGACGAGGCGGATGCGGCGCTTTTAAACGAGATGATGCCCGCGCTCACCCGCATGATCGACAACCTTCCGACGACCTACGCCGCGTTTCGGCGATCGACCGAGGCGGTCTATGACCGTCTGGGCGAGGAGGTCGCGGGCGCGCTGGCCGATGCGATCGAAAAGGGCGAGGGCGACTACGGCGAGATCACGGGCGAGGAGTTCGAGGCGATCGTGTTGCGACACATCGAGGGCGAGCGCACGCGCGGCGTCCGCGTGACGTCTTTAATGCGCGGCTGCGGCGGCGCCTACGACGCGCTCTACGTCTCGAGTTTGGATCATCGCTTTCCGCGCAGAGAAGAAGAGAGCGACCTCGTCCACTACGGCATCCTGGAGGATCTTCAGGCGGCGGGACTCTATCTCGATTACGGCGCGCCCGAGCGCGACACGTTGGCGCTTAAGTATACGATCGCCTCGTCGAAGGAGGCCGTCCTCTACAAGGCGGGCGACGGCGAGGAGGCGGCCCTGTTTGCGAAGCTGAAGGACGACGGTCGCTTTCTCGACCTCGATTCGGTAGAGGAGGTATTCGAAGACAGGGGCGCACTTTCGACGTCGGATAGCGCGTTTACGGGCGAGGCCCGGGAGCGCTGGAAGAAGTTGCTAAAAGGCGGGAGTTTTTCGCCCTCCGCAGTGGATGCGTATCGGAGCTGTCCCTTTAAATTTTTTGCGGAGCGGGTTTTAAAGATCGACGCGGACGACAGACGGGGTCGGGAGCGCTTAAACACCGGCATCGCGTATCACTCCGTCCTCGAGCATTACTTTAAAGGCGACCTCGCGCTCGCGGATATCGAGGGGGAGGTGGACCGATTGTTCGAAGACACGCTCGCCGATCTGGTCCCCGAGTATTTGCACACCCTTAAAAAGAAAGAGATGTGCGACGCGCTCGTCAAGACGATCGAAAACGAGGAGGAGCGCCTCGGAGATGAGAAGAAGAACAAGGCGTTTAAGCCGTCGCGCTTCGAGGTCGACTACAGCTATCCGCTCGGCGCGTATTGGATTCGCGGCAAGATCGACCGCATCGACGCGGACGACACGGGACGCGAAGTCCTGATCGACTATAAGTCGAAGGGCGTGCCGAGTCTTTCCGAGATGAAGACCTACGACAAGATGCAGCTTTCGATGTATGCCCTCGCGCGCAGCTACCTCGGCAAAAAACCCGTCTCGCTCGAATATGTGTCGGTGGAAAAGGGTAAGGAGTCGGTGATGGTAAGAAATGTCGACGAGGCGGGTTCTTACTACAAATTGAGAAAAGATAACATGTGCGACGGCGAGGAGTTTGCGGCGTTTTTAGAGGGCGCGAGGGAGGCGCTCGAGGAGACGATCGCGGGAATCGAAGGCGGCTCGTTTCCGGCGGAGCCGTCCGCGGAGAAGGTTTGCGACTACTGCCCGTTTTCGGACATATGTAGAAAGGACAGGCCATGAGCACCACATTGGATAGGGAGCAGAAACAGGCGGTGACCGCCTGTGACCGCTCGATTTTTCTTACGGCGGGCGCCGGTGCGGGCAAGACGCGGGTCTTGACGGAGCGCGTAAAATATATCTTGACCCGATCCGATGAGCGCGTCCTCGCGATGACATTCACCAACCGCGCGGCCGAGGAGATGGCGGCGCGCATCGAATCCGCGCTCCCCGAGATCGAACCGGGACGCGTCGCGGTACAGACGATCGACGGATTTTGCAGACACCTCCTCACCGTCTACGATATCGAGGCGCACACGATGGAGGCGATGGAGCAGCTAAACGAGGGCGAGGCGGCGTATCTTCTCGAGCAATGTTTTGACGAGGCGGCGCCGGCGCTCTTTAAGGATCCCGTCCTCTTACAACTTCTCGAGGAGACGGAGACGAGTCCCGAGGGCTTCAAACGCCAATTGACGGAACGTTACGACGATTACCGTACGCGCGGCGTCCTCTTTGAACTTCGAAAGAAGCCCCGCGACGTCTCGGCGGGAGCGGTTATCGAGGCGTATCTCGCGTTTTTAGAAGAATTGAAGGCGGAGATAGGATCGGGAAGATCGAAGTTACACGCCTTTTTAAAAGATGCGGACGTCGATGCCGTGCGCGCGCGGAACGAGGACGAGCGGATTCGCTATCTGGAGGGCGTTCCCGCCGCCAAGAATCTTAAGAGTATGACGAAAGAACGTGAGCGCGCGTTGAATGAACACCGGATGCGGCTCGATCTCTTAAAAGAATCGCGGAACGCGCCTTATGTCGATGCGATCGCCCGAGCATTCGAGACGCTCCACGAGGTGTATGCGGCGGCCAAGGCGGAGCGCGGCGTCGTCGATTTTCAGGATCTCCTCGAAAAGGCGACGGCGCTTCTCGAGGAAGGGCGCGTCGACGTAGGAGGTTACGACCACATCCTCGTCGACGAATTTCAGGACACGAATCCGCTGCAGATCCGCTTTTTAAACGCGCTCAAAAAAGAGAGCACGCTCTTTGTCGTCGGCGATAAAAAACAGTCGATCTACGGGTTTCGCGGCGCGGATACCGACGTGAGCGACGTCTTTCGCCGCGAGATGGAGGAAGCGGGCGCGGAAAGCATGGCGCTTATCAACAACTACCGTTCCCACCGAGAGCTCGTGCGCGTCGTCGCGGATCTCTTTAACGATCTGTTCGAGGGCGAGGACGTCGTGGGGCACGGCGAGGGGGAGTGGGCCTTTCGCGGCGTGGACGTCGGCGAGGTCGAAGGCGAGGCGATCGAGGATTCGATCAGGCGGGAGGCGCTTTGGATCGCCCGCGACATTCGAAAGCATCCCTCAAAGTCGCGCGCGCTCCTCTTATGGCGCAGGCGGTATATGTCGGTGTACGAGGAGGTCTTTCGGGCATGCGGCGTGACGTATAAAAACCTCAGCTCCGACGGATTTTTCGAGGCGCGCGAGGTGCGGGATCTCTTGATCGCGCTCGCGGCGCATGCGGAGGGGCGCTTCTCGCACGCGCTCTTGCGTTCGCCCTTTATCGGCTGGTCGCAAGAAGAACTGTATCTCTTCGATGCGGGCGGAGATGTGGGCGAATCGGCGAGGGAAAGATACGACGCCTTCCGCGACTTTCTGCGGGCGCGCCGCGGAGTGCACTCGCCCTATGTCTTCTTGCAGGAGCTGATCGAGGAGACGGGTTACCGGCACGACGTCGCGTCGCGGCGCGGAAGACAGGGGATCGCGAATGTCGACAAGCTGCTTTCGATGGCGAGCGACTACGACAAGGCGGGTTGTCATATAGAAGGTTTTCTGGATGAGATGGAGGAGAAGAGGCGTTTGGAGACGGTCGGCGAGGCGACATTCGGCGGCGAGGCGGACATCGAGATTCTCACGATGCACGGCGCGAAGGGTCTGGAATACGAGACGGTTTACCTCGGGCATCTGTTCGCCTCCGAGCGGGCGGACGGCGGCCTTTGGAATTACTCGAGGGAATACGGTATGGGCATCCGTCGCGAGGAGGCGCGCGGCGCATACGACGTAAACCGCGCGCTCGATGCCGAAAAGAGAGAGGCCGAATCGCTCCGCCTGCTCTACGTCGCGATGACCCGCGCGGAGAAATACCTCTACCTCTTAAAATCGAGGGGAAAGGCGAGCGGGCTGATGCGTTATCTCGAAGACGTCGCCTTTGAAGAAGAGGATGTAGACGTTCTACCGACGACTTCGACGACGAGTCCCGCCGCCGCGCGCCCGAAAGAGAGGGCGCCTCTTGAGGTACAAGAGAGACGCGTCGTCTCGGCGTCTCGGTTGATCGGGGGTTTCTCGCCCGCCGAACGGGTGGGAGGCGGGTCCGCTCCCCGCGAAAATTACCTCGCCTTCGGAACGCTCTTTCACGACTACGCGGAGCGCGCGAAAGGTCCCGACGACGCGCTCAAGGTCTTGCTCTTAAAGCGCGCAGAGGAATACGCGGTCGATACCGCGCGGTTGAAAGAGGCGATGGATCGCTACGACGAGACCTTCGGGGTGGGCGAGATCCTCGCGACGGAAGTGCCTTTCTCCGCGGATCTCGGCGGACTTGTCCTCGAGGGGTTCTACGACCAGATACGCCGCATCGACGGCGCGATCGCAATCGTCGACTTTAAGACGGGACGCCGGGGACTCGCATCGCCCGCCCTGCCGTCGTATCGACTGCAACTCGGACTCTATGGGCGTGCCTACCGGGCGATCAAAAAACAAGAACCCGCGCTCTATCTTTGGACCGCCGCGGACGGCGCGTGGACGCGAATCGCCCTCGATGCGGAGGAGGAACGAACGCTCGATAAACTGCTTAAACATGCGGCGGGAGATAAATAGTCAAAAAAGGTAAAAAACGGTTGACATAATCATAGTAAATTGGTAGGATATACTTGTAAGAAAAATAAAAACAGCCACGACTATATACGGCGTGAAACGGAGGTTATCATGGAACGAAAATACAATGTCGAAGGTATGACCTGTTCGGCCTGCTCCGCGGCGGTCGAGCGGGAAGTTTCAAAAGTCGACGGCGTAAGCTCCGTTGCCGTCAACCTCTTGACCAATTCGATGAAAGTCGACGCGGAGGAGGGGACAAACGGCGCCATCTTACAGGCCGTGCGCGACGCGGGTTACAAGGCGACGCCGGCAGACGGCGAAGAAAAGGCTGCGAAAGCGGACGAAGGCGTCGATCCCTTCGAAGAGGAACTCGAGGAAAAGAAGAAGCGGCTGATTACTTCGATCGCCCTCCTGGTCCCTCTGTTTTATATCGCGATGGGATCGATGGCGGGGCTTCCGATCCCGGGTTTTCTCTCGGGCACCGAGAACCTGTTGACTTTTGCGTTGGTTCAATTCCTGCTCACGACGAGCATTTTATTTATCAATAGACATTACTATGTCAACGGGATCAAGTCGCTTGTCAAGCGACACCCGAACATGGACGCGCTTATCGCGATCGGGTCGGGCGCGGCATATCTGTACGGGCTCTTTGCGATCTTCCAACTGTCCTACGGTTTCGGGCACGGCGACATGGCACGCGTCATGCACTACGGACACGAGCTCTATTTCGAGTCGGCGGCGACGATCGTCGTGTTGATCGACTTGGGTAAGTATCTCGAAACGCGAGCCAAACACCGCACTTCCGATGCGATCCGCTCGCTGATGGACTTGACGCCGTCGACGGCGACGGTGATTCGAGACGGCGAGGAAGTCTCCATTCCCGTCGAAGACATCGCGATCGGCGACCATATCGTCCTAAAGCCCGGTGAAAACGTACCGGTCGACGGAAAGGTCGTCGAGGGGTTGAGTTCGATCGACGAGTCGGCGCTGAGCGGCGAGTCCATTCCGGTCGAGAAGGCGCCCGGAGACGAAGTCATGGCGGCGACGACCAACGGGCAAGGTAAGCTCGTCATGGAGGCGACGCGCGTCGGGGAGGACACGACGATTTCCAAGATCATCGACCTCGTCGAGGACGCCAACGCGACGAAGGCGCCGATTTCGAAGCTCGCCGACCGCGTCGCGGGCGTGTTCGTTCCCATCGTCATCGGGATCGCACTCGCGACGGCGATCATTTGGCTCGCCGTCGGCGCGGATAGAGAGTTCGCCTTAAGACTCGCCATTTCGGTCCTCGTCATCAGTTGCCCCTGCGCGCTCGGGCTCGCGACGCCCGTCGCCATCATGGTGGGCACCGGCAAGGGCGCGAAGGCGGGCGTACTCTATAAGAGCGCCGAAAGTTTGGAAGTGTTGAGCAAAATCGATACGCTGGTACTCGACAAGACCGGTACGATTACCAACGGCAAGCCCTTTGTCACCGACGTCGTCGCCCTCAACCGCGACCCCGAGGCGCTGCTCGAGACGGCCTATGCCCTCGAAAAATCCTCGGAACACCCCTTGGCGGAAGGCATCATTCGCGCCTACGAGGCGCATCGCAAAGGAGCGGGTGCGGGAGAAGCGAAAGAGGTCGAAGACTTTCAATCGCTTCCGGGTCGCGGACTCAAGGCGACTTTGGACGGTAAGACGCTCTATGGCGGAAATATGCGCTTGATGGAAGAGATCGGCCATTCTGTCGCCCCCTTAAAAGACGCCCTCGACCGGGCGCTCTCCGAGGGAAAGACGCCGCTGTTTTTCGCGAGCGAGGACGAGCTCTTCGGTTTTATCGCGGCGAAGGACGTCGTGAAGAAGAACTCGAAAGAAGCACTTGAAAAGTTGAAGGACCTCGGCAAGACCATCGTCATGCTGACCGGCGACAACGAAAAGACGGCCGAAGTGATCGGAGGCGACCTCGCAATCGACCACATTCACGCCGGCGTCTTGCCCGACGAGAAGGAGGCCTTCGTCAGAAAGTATCAAGAAAAAGGCAAAGTCGCCATGATCGGCGACGGCATTAACGACGCTCCTGCCCTCGCGCGCAGCGACGTGGGCATCGCCATCGGCGCGGGCACCGACATCGCCATGGAAAGCGCCGACGTCGTCTTGATGCACAGCGACCTGCTCGACGTATTGAGCGCGGTCGAACTATCCAAGGCGACGATCAGAAATATCAAGCAAAACCTGTTCTGGGCATTTTTCTACAACGTCATCTGTATTCCCATCGCGGCCGGCGTCTTTTACAAGGCATTCGGTCTCACGCTCAATCCGATGATTGCGGCACTCGCGATGAGTTTCAGTTCGATCTTCGTCGTTACCAACGCCCTTCGTCTAAATCTGGTGAAGTTGGAAGAAGTCGACCGGGCTCTCGAAGGAGAAGTCGAGGTCGAACCGAATTTCGTTGCGATAGATAAAAGCGACGAAGATGGGTATAATACTAAACAACAAGAGACAAAGGAGGAAACGATGGAACAAAAAATTTTAAAGATCGACGGTATGAGTTGTAACCACTGCGTCGAACGCGTCGGAAAAGCATTGAACGACTTGGACGGCGTCAAGGCGACGGTCAGTTTGGATCCCGGCGAGGCGAAAGTCGAAGGCGATAACCTCGATGACGACGCGATGAAAAAAGCGGTCGAAGAAGCGGGTTACAAAGTGACCTCGATAGAATAAAAAAAGCGCCCACGGCGCTTTTTTGTTTCTATTGATATAAGAGGAGGAATGAAGTGGCAAATTTTTCATTTGAAATCGTCGAACATCTCGGCACCTTGAGCACCTCCGCCAACGGATGGACGAAGGAGTTGAATCGCGTGTCGTATAACGGCGCCGAGCCGAAGTTCGACATTCGCGCCTGGAACGAGGACCATTCCCGCATGACGAAGGGCGTGACCTTGAGCACCGAAGAATTTGAGGCGTTGAGAGATCTGTTAAAGTAATCGGAGGAGGGGAAGTATGGCAAGACTTGGGATTATAGGTGCGGGCCACGTCGGAGAGATCGTGGCCTACACGGCGGCGTTGCGCGGCGGATATAAGGAGATCGTCCTTTACGACATCGACGAGAAACGTCTCGACGGCGTCGTGAGCGACTTGGAAGATGCCGATCGCTTTTATCCACACGACACGACCGTCGTCGCCGGCGACATCGAAGAGGTCGCAAAGAGCGACCAGATCGTCGTCTGCTCCGGTCGCATTCCGGAAAATGCTCAACGGCGCGACGAATACAAAAATAACTATCAGGACGTAACGGATTATATCCCGAGGGTGATGGCGGCGGGCTTTAAAGGCATCTTCGTCGTCGTCACCAACCCGTGTGATGCGATCGCCTACGCGGTCTGGAAATCCTCGGGAACGGACGCCTCGAGAGTTATCGGAAGCGGAACGGCGCTCGATTCCGAACGCAGCCGCACGATCATCGCCCGCGAGTTCGGCCTCTCGGCCGATTCCGTCGACAGCATGATGCTCGGCGAACACGGGGACAGCCAGTTCCTTCCCTACTCACAGGTGCGCCTGCACCACGTCCCCTTCGACCGCTACATCGAAGAGATCGAGAGAGACGTCGACAAGGCGAAGTTGGAAGAAACCGTCGTCTACAAGGGGCACCGCGCCTTCTTCGGAAAGGGTTCGACCCAATACGGCATCGCCAACACCGTCAACGATATCTTGGATGCCGTGCATTACGACACCAAGCGGACGCTTCAGGTGTCGACGCTTCACAGAGGCGAGTACGGTCTTAAAGATGTCTATCTCTCCACGCCCTGCGTCATCGGAAAAGACGGCATCGAGCGGGTGATCGAATTGGATCTCACGGACGAGGAGCGGAAGAAGTACGCGGAAAGTGCCGAGATCGTAAGGAGTTATATTATTAGTGATCGATAAAATCAAAGCATCGTTTCGGAAATTTTGGAGAAACCGCTACGGTTGGGATCGGCTGAACGGAGCCTTGTACATCGTGGGGCTCATTCTACTGATCGTCGCGATGATCGTCCGAGAGAGGATACTCTCGGATCTTTCGATGATTTTGCTCGTCATCGCGATCTTTCGGGCGCTGTCGAAAAATCGCGGCAAGCGACGAAAGGAGAACGCGCGGTTTTCCGAGATCCTCTCGCCGTTTAAGACGATGTGGGTGCGATTTAAAAACCGAAAGATTTATCGCTATGTACATTGCCCTTCCTGTAACAAGGTGGCGAGAGTCCCCAAGGGGAAGGGCAAGGTCTCTATACGATGTCCCTACTGTCATTTTACCTATGAAAGGCGCGTGTAGACGGGTGAACATGCGGGAAACCGTGTTTTTTTCGCCGAAACTGTAGATTTTAAGGCCCTTATGGTATAATGCTTTAGATATAAATTATGGAGGGATATCGATGACAGAGATTAAAAAGCAAGAAAAGAATAAAGTGTACTTCGACTTGACGCTTCCCGTTGAAGAGTTGCGCGAAGCTGAAATGAAGGTATATAAAAGAAACAAAAACTACTTTAACGTACCCGGCTTTCGCAAGGGTCACGTGCCGAAGAAAATCATCGAACAATTCTACGGCGACGGTATCTTTTTGGAAGACGCGTTAAACGAAGTTTTTCCGAAACACTACGACAAGGCGATCGAAGAACTCGAACTCGACGTCATCGACCAACCGAATGTCGACATCGACGAAGACGAGTTTGATCGCAAAAAAGACGTCGTCGTCCACATCGACGTCGAAGTTAAACCGGAAGTGAAACTCGGCGAATACAAGGGCGTCGAAATCGAGGTCGTCCCCACGGAAGTCGGCGAAGAGTTAATCGACAACGAAATCGATAAACAGCGCCACTTAAACGCGCGCCACATCAACATCGACGATCGCGCGGCCGAAGAAGGCGACAAGGTCAACATCGACTTCGCAGGCGAAGTGGACGGCGAAGCGTTCGAAGGCGGAAGTGCCGAAAACCAAGAACTCGAACTCGGCAGCGGAAGTTTTATTCCGGGCTTTGAGGAAGCGATTGTCGGACACGAAATCGGAGAGACCTTCGACATCGACGTCACCTTCCCCGAAGACTACTTTAACGACGACTTGAAGGGCAAGGACGCGGTATTCCACGTCACGCTCAACTCGATCGGCAAGGAAGAGTTGCCCGAAGTCGACGACGAGTTTGTCAAGGATATTTCCGAGTTCGACACGGTCGACGAATACAAGGAAGACATTCGCAAGAAGAAGACCGAAGAGGTCGAAGCGAACGCCAACAATATTCGCACGAACCGCGTCCTCGAAAAAGTGGCCGACAACGCCGAAGTGGACGTCCCCGAAGTCATGGTCGACAACGCCATCGAAGAACAAATACGCAATATGGACAACAACATGCGCAGCCAGGGCATCCAACTCGAACAATATTTAGGTATGCTCGGCCAGACGCTCGACGACTTCAAGGAATCGATGAAGGGCGATGCCGAACGCGAAGTTCGCAAATCGCTCGCACTCGAAGCCGTCATCGCGGAAGAAAGCTTCGAAGTGACCGATCAAGAGCTCGAAGACTATGCGCGCGAGACCGCTGAAAATTACTTTAAGGGCGACGAAGACAAGGTCGAAGAAATGGTCAAGACCATGGTCGAATCCAACGCCGACCTCTTAAAACAAGATTTGGAACGCAAAAAAGCCATCGACTTCCTCGTCGAAAACGCAAAGGAAGTCGAAGTCGAAAATAAAGAAGAAGACGAAGAAAACGATAAATAAGAGGCTGTTACGAGCCTCATAAAGGAGGCACATCTATGGCATTAGTCCCTATGGTTGTAGAACAAACGAGTCGCGGCGAGAGAAGCTACGATATTTATTCGAGATTGTTAAAAGATCGCATCATCTTCCTGACGGGAGAAGTGAACGATCAAATGGCGGATCTCGTGGTCGCGCAGTTGCTCTTTTTGGAATCGGAAGATCCGGACAAGGATATTCAAATTTATATTAACTCGCCGGGCGGTTCCGTAAGCGCGGGCCTCGCCATTTACGACACCATGCAATATATTAAACCGGACGTTTCGACGATCTGTGTGGGGCTTGCGGCGTCGATGGGCGCGATTTTATTGCTCGCCGGGGAAGAAGGCAAGCGCTACGCCCTTCCCAATGCCGATATTATGATTCACCAACCCTTAGGCGGAGCGCAAGGTCAAGCGGCGGATATTCAGGTTCACGCCGAAAAAATTCTTAAGACACGCGATTTGTTAAATAAGATCATCGCCGAGAGAACCGATCAACCGCTCGAAAAGATCGAGCGCGACACCGACCGCGACTTCTTTATGTCCGCGGAGGAAGCGAAGGAATACGGCATCATCGACGATGTGATCGAAAAACGCCAATAGTTAGGAGCATTCATGCCAAATAATCCCAAAGATTTGCACTGCTCATTTTGTGGAAAATCACAAGATCAAGTCGAACGGCTAATCGCCGGTCCTGACGTCTATATTTGCGACGAATGTATCCATCTGTGTGACGAAATCTTGGACCGACAGTCGCCTGCGCCGGAGACCGATGTGCGGGAGAGCCTGCCGACGCCGGCGGAAATCAAGGCGACCTTGGACGACTACGTCATTCGCCAGGAAAGCGCCAAGAGGGCGCTGGCCGTCGCGGTGTACAATCACTATAAGCGAATAAGAGCACAAGAAAAAAATCCGAATAAACATGACGATATTGAAATCCAAAAAAGTAATATATTAATGGTCGGTCCGACGGGCAGCGGGAAGACGCTCCTCGCCCAGACGATGGCGCGCATCCTGGATGTACCCTTTGCGATCGCCGATGCCACTTCGCTCACCGAGGCGGGCTATGTCGGCGAAGACGTCGAAAACATCATCTTAAAGTTGATCCAGGCGGCGGATTACGACGTCGAAGCGGCGGAAAAAGGCATCATCTATGTCGACGAGATCGACAAGATCGCCCGCTAGTCGGAAATTGTATCGATCACCCGAGATGTCAGCGGGGAGGGCGTCCAACAGGCGTTGCTCAAGCTGATTGAGGGAACCGAGGCCAACGTTCCGCCCCAAGGCGGCAGAAAGCACCCCAACCAGGAGTTTATCCAAGTCGACACGACGAATATTCTCTTTATCCTGGGCGGTGCGTTTGATTCGTTGGATAAGATCATCGAGAACCGACTGGGCCAAGGCGGCATCGGATTCGGGACGGAAATTAAGCGCAGCAAGTACGACGAGGAAAATCTCCTCGAACACCTCGAGGGCGAAGACCTCCTGCGGTACGGCTTAATCCCCGAATTTATCGGCCGTCTTCCGGTCACCGTGACGCTCGAAGAACTCGACAAGGACGCGCTGGTTCACATCCTGACCGAGCCGAAGAACGCCCTCGTCAAACAATACAAAGCCCTCTTTGCGATGGACGATGTCGAACTCGTCTTTGAAGACGACGCGCTCGAAGCCATCGCGGAAAAGGCGATCAAGAAAAAGTCGGGAGCTCGCGGTCTTCGCGGGACGATCGAAGAGACTATGGTCGACACCATGTTCGAAATTCCGTCGATGGACGACGTTCGCCGCGTCATCGTGACCAAGGCGAGTGTCGAGGGAAAAGAACCGCCGACCATGGAGCGAGACGAGCCTCTTAAAAAAATCTCGTCCGACCAATAGATGAAAGGCTCACGGAGGTGAGCCTTTTTCAATAAGGAGAAACTATGATAGAAACAAATAAAAGCGGGGTTTATCCCTTACTGGCGCTCAGAGATCTCGTCATCCTGCCCCACGTCGTGACACATTTCGACGCGGGGCGCAAACAATCCGTGGCGGCCGTCGAAAAGGCCGATGCGACCGACGGCTATCTCTTCGTCGTGACGCAAAAAGACCCCGAAGTCGAAGATCCCGACCGGGGCGATTTCTACGCGACGGGGACGATTTGCAAAATTAATCAAATTCTCCGCCTGCCCGGCGGCATCGTCCGCGTCCTCGTCAAGGGGATCGACCGCGGCGTGATCGACACTTACGACGACGGCGGGAAATACCCCGAGGTCTACGTCGAGAGCATCGAACCCGAGGATGACGCCGAAGACGACGCCGAACTCGAGGCGCTCTTTCGGATCGTCCAAGAAGACGTGGCGGAATACGTCGATAAAAACAATAAAATTTACCCGGGTCTCTTGGACTCCGTGCTCGACGCCACGACGCCGGGCGCCTTTGCCGATACCGTCGCGGGATACGTCGCGCTGAGCGTGGAAGACGCGCAGGCGATCTTGGATACCCACCCGCTCAAAGATCGGTTGACGAAACTGCACGAAATCCTCATGCGCGAAAACGAATTGCTCGCGATCGCCAACGAGATCGACGACAAGGTCAAAAACAGTTTGGACGAGTCGCAAAAAGAATACTTCCTGAAGGAGCAGATGCGTATTATCCGCAACGAACTCTCCGGAGAAGACGACATGGAAGAAGTCGATCGCTATCGCGAAAAATTGAGCGAGAAGGAACTCCCCGACGACGTTCGCAAAAAGGCGGAGCAGGAACTCGAAAAGCTCGAGCGCATGAACACCGCCTCGCCCGAGTACAGCGGCACGACGAACTACCTCGATTGGATTCTGGATCTTCCGTGGTGCGAGGAGGCCGAGGAGACGACCGATCTCATCGAGGCACGCCGCATCCTGGATGCGGAACACTACGGTTTAAAAGACATCAAGGAGCGCATCCTCGAGTTTATCGCCCTGCGAAAGAAGGCGCCGAATGCCAAGTCGCCGATCCTCTGTCTCGTAGGGCCGCCGGGCGTCGGCAAGACCAGCGTCGCCGCATCGGTCGCCCACGCGCTCGACATTCCCTACGTGCGGATGAGCCTCGGCGGCATGACCGACGAAAACGAGATTCGCGGGCACAGACGCACCTACGTCGGTTCCATGCCGGGACGCGTGATCACGCTGATGAAACAGGCGAAGAAGAAAAATCCGCTCTTCCTCCTCGACGAGATCGACAAGGTCGGCAACGACTACCGCGGCGATCCGGCCTCGGGCTTGTTGGAAGTGTTGGACCCCGCGCAAAACGACACCTTTACCGATCGCTATATGGAAGTGCCTTTCGACCTGTCGAAAGTCTTCTTTATCACGACGGCAAACACGACTAAGACCATTCCGGCACCGCTTTTAGACCGGATGGAAGTGATTCAACTCGGCGGATATACGCCGGAAGAGAAGCGCGAGATCGCAAAACGTCACCTGTGGCCCAAGCACTTGAAAGAGATGGGCTACGACGAGAGGGCCATCACGATCTCCGATGCCGCGATCGATACGATCATCGAGTCCTACACCCAGGAAGCGGGCGTGCGTATGCTCGATAAGTCGCTCGCCAAAATCTTGAGAAAGGTGAACTTGGAGTGCTTGGAGAAGGGGAAAGAGAAGGCTCAAATCACCAACCGCAACTTGAAGAAGTACCTCGGAGAGAAGAAGGCGCTCGCCCAACGGATCGAGGACAAGGACCTCGTGGGTTATGTAAACGGGCTCGCGTGGACGGCCGTGGGCGGCGTGCTCCTGGGAATCGAGACGAATATCGTCCCGGGAAGCGGAAAAATTCAACTCACCGGACAGCTCGGCGACGTGATGAAGGAATCCGCACAGGCGGCGATCGACTACCTTTGGAGCATCGAAGATGCGATGCACCTCGAGAAAGATTATAAGAAAAACCACGACATCCACATCCACGTCCCCGACGGCGCGACGCCGAAGGACGGACCCTCCGCGGGGATCGCGATGACGACGGCGCTCTATTCGGCGATGACGAAAAAGCCGATCGACCGCCACGTCGCGATGACCGGCGAGGTTACCTTGCGCGGCCGCGTCCTTCCGATCGGCGGGCTCAAGGAAAAACTCCTCGCCGCCGAGCGCGCCGGCGTAAAAAAAGTCCTCATCCCGAAGGGAAACTTGGGCGATATCAAGGAGATGGATTCTCCGTCGATTAAAAAGCTCGAGATCATAGGCGTCGAGACGATGGATGACGTATTGAAAGAGGCGATCGTCGATGAAGACCGTGATTCGTAGTTGCGAACTCGAAAAGGTCGCGGTTAAGCGCGAACAGTATCCGAAGGCGGATCTTCCGGAGTTCGCGTTCTGCGGTCGCTCGAATGTCGGGAAGAGCAGCTTTATCAACGCCATGGTCGGCAGAAAAAACCTCGCCCGCACGAGCGGAAAGCCGGGGAAGACGCGGACCATCAACTTCTATCGCATCAACGACGCCGTTCGGCTCGTGGACTTGCCGGGATACGGCTACGCCGTGGCGTCCAAAAAAGAACAGGACGCCTGGGCGAAGTCCATCAACGACTACCTCATGTACCGGGACAACCTCTCCGAACTCATCCTCCTCGTCGACATTCGCCACGAACCGTCGGCGAAGGACAAGGAGATGTACCGCTGGATCGTGGATTCCGGTTTTGCGGGCATGGTGATCGCGACGAAGGCCGATAAGCTGTCGAAAAATCAGCGGCAAAAAGCCGTGTCGGTGATCCAAAAAACCTTGGGCGCCGCGTACAGGGAGTTGATCTTTCCCTATAGCGCGACGACGAAGGAAAATGTCGACGCGATTTGGGACGAGATTCACGACATGGCGTCCTTTCATACAAAAAAATAAGAAAATAAAAGGCGCCGTGTCCTCGATCGAAAGGACGGCGCCTTTGCCGTAAAATATCGCGCGGAGACATCCTCGCGCGATATTTTACGGGGTCATAAAAAAGGTACGGTCTTCGCCGTACCCTTTTATTTTTTATTCTTCGACCTTTTCGAAGTCTTCTTTTCCTGCGCCGCAGAGGGGGCATTCCCAATCAGCGGGGAGATCGGCAAAAGCAGTACCTGCTTTAACGCCGTTGTCCGGGTCGCCTTCTGCCGGGTCGTAAATGTATCCGCAAACTGTGCATTCGTATTTATCCATGTTTAGAACTCCTTTCAAAAGTTAACTTGTGAACTTAGTCTTAATATACCCACCGTATGTAAAAAATAACAGGGGTTTAGAAAATATTACCACGAAACGGGCGGGGGATCGAGCAAACTCTTAAACGACAATCGGTTATTTTTTTAATAGAAATTAAATATTTGGGTACCTATTAGATATAGGATGTGAGAGTTATGAAACGAATCAGTTCAATCATGGGATCGGTCCAAAGCGACATGCGTTCGCTGCACGCTTTTATCGCCGATGCGATGCGCCAGGTCGCGTATTACGTCAAGGACAACGATCTTCAATATAATATCAGACTCGTCATCGACGAGTTGCTCTTAAACGGCGCCGATCACGGCAATGCGTGGGACAGCCAAAAAAAGGTCCATCTGCGCATCGACTTTAAACCCGAGGAGCTCTGTATCACGGTTCGCGACGAGGGCGCGGGCATCAAGCATCGGTTGGAGGATGTGGATTGCACCAACGACAGTTGCAGCGGCAGAGGTTTGTTTATCGTCAATGCGATTTGCGATTCCGTGCACTACGACGGCAACACGGTGCGCTGCTATTTGGATATCTGAGGTAAGAAAAATAAGCAGAGGAAGGGATCGCCGCGCACAAGCGGCGATTCGTCCTTAAGGGGGCGTGCGCCCGAATTCACACCGGCGGAAAGTTGCGCAAAATGGGGCTTGCGGCTTTATAATATAAGGAATTTGCGGTATAATAAAGCGATTGAAGGATTGGGGGAGCCGATCCTATTTTTATGGTGGCATTTGCCGGAAAGGATGTTTATGGAACAAAAAGATATCAGAAATATAGCTATTATAGCCCACGTCGACCACGGAAAGACGACGCTGGTGGACATGTTGTTGAGACAGTCGGGCGTGTTCCGTGAAAATCAAGTCGTCGCCGACCGCGTGATGGACTCCGGAGATATCGAAAAGGAGCGGGGGATTACGATTCTCTCGAAAAACACGGCGATTCGCTATAACGACGTCAAAATCAACGTCATCGACACGCCCGGACACGCCGACTTCGGCGGGGAAGTGGAGCGGGTGTTGAAGATGGTCTCGGGCGTCGTCTTGTTGGTCGATGCGTTCGAAGGCCCCATGCCCCAGACGAAGTTCGTCTTAAAAAAATCCTTCGAACTCGGGCTCAAGGTCATCGTCTGCATCAACAAGGTGGACCGTCCGGGCGCGCGTCCGGACGAAGTCGTTAACGAAGTCCTGGATCTCTTTATCGAGCTCGGTGCCGACGAGGACGTCCTGGACGCCCCGTTTATCTATGCCTCGGCGAAACAAGGTTGGGCGTCGGAATCCCCCGACGAGCGGGGCGAGAACATGCAGCCGCTCTTTGACGCCATCATCGAACACATCGATCCGCCGGAAGGCGATAAGGAGGCGCCCGCGCAACTGCTGATCTCGACGATCGACTACAACGAGTACGTCGGGCGGATCGGCATCGGCAAGATCGAAAACGGCACGATCGAAAAGGGCGATCAGATGCTCTTGTTAAATGCCGCCGATCCCGACAAACGCGAATCGGTGAAGATCAACAAGATCTACGAATTCGAGGGACTCGAGCGCGTCGAAAAAGACGGATCCTTTGCCGGAAACATCGTCGCCGTCACGGGGATCGAGGGCATCAACATCGGCGATACCATCTGCGACCCCGAGCTCGACGAGCCGATCGAATTCGTCAAGATTTCCGAACCGACCCTCGCCATGACCTTTTCGGTCAACGACTCCCCCTTCGCCGGCCAGGAAGGAGACTACGTCACCTCGAGACAGTTGCGTACGCGCCTGTACCGCGAGCTCGAAACCGACGTCAGCTTAAAAGTCGAAGACACCGATTCGACCGACGCCTTTAAGGTCAGCGGGCGCGGTGAGCTGCACCTTTCCGTCCTGATCGAAAATCTCCGCCGCGAGGGGTACGAGTTCCAGGTATCGAAACCCGAAGTTCTCTTTAGAGAGATCGACGGCAAGCGCCAGGAGCCGATCGAAAAAGTGACGATCGACGTCAACCAAGAGTACATCGGAAGCATCATCGAAAAATTGGGGCGTCGAAAGGGCGAACTGTTGACCATGCAGGAACCCAGCGGCGGCTACTCGCGCCTCGTCTTCCGCATTCCGGCGCGGGGACTCATCGGCTATCGCCAGGAATTTATCACCGATACCAAGGGAAACGGCATCATGAACTCGGAATTTGAAGGCTATGCACCCTACAAGGGAGATATCCCGAGACGCAAGACCGGATCCATCATCTCCTTCGACACCGGCACGGCATCGGCTTATGGACTTCATAACGCCCAGGACCGCGGCGATCTGTTCGTCGAACCCGGGGAAGAAGTTTACGGCGGCATGGTCGTCGGCTCCTCGCCGAAGGGACTCGACCTCGAAGTCAGCGTCACCAAGACTAAGAAACAGACCAACGTCCGCGCCTCGGGAAGCGACGATGCCCTTCGCCTCTCGCCGATCAAAGACTTGAGCTTGGAGGAGGCGATCGAATTTATCGAAGACGACGAATTGATTGAGATTACGCCAAAATCATTTAGAATTCGCAAGACCATTTTGGACGCCAACAAACGTTATAAGGCGAACAAGACGAAGTAAAGGAGGACCTTATGTCGAAAGAACGCGCATTTGCTTACTTGGAAGAAAAGGGATATTCGGACCGCATCATCGAATCGGACGCGTCGACGGGAACCGTTGCGGAGGCCGCCGCGGCGATCGGCGTTACCGAGGGAGAGATCGCCAAATCACTGACGTTCCGCGACAAGGATAAACACCCCATCCTGATCGTGGTCGCGGGCGATAAGCGCGTCGACAACAAGAAATTCAAGGCGACGTTTGAGACCAAGGCGAAGATGCTGAAGCCCGAGGAAGTGTCCGAGGAGATCGGCCACGACATCGGCGGCGTCACGCCCTTCGGAGCCAAAGAGGGCGTACGTATTTACCTCGACGAGAGCTTAAAAGCTTACGATACCGTCTATCCGGCGTGCGGTTCCTCGAATACCGCCGCGAAATTTAAAGTCGACGAACTCAGCGACATGTTCGGAATCGACGAATTCGTCGACATCGCAAAATAAGTCGATCGTTATCCCTGTCTTGGCCATATGTTAGATATTTTTTGTTATACTGAGTCAAAAGGGGGAGCATATGGAAATGACGCGAGACTTTCAACAGATGATGGACGAGAGAAAACAGAAGAAACGCAGAAAAAAACGGCGTCGCCGCATGCGTCGTTTTATTCTTCTTCTCATCGTCGTGGGCGTGTTTGTCTATCCCAGAATATCTTACGGCGGCATCCAAAACATCGATGCCCAGGACATTGCGGACGGCGCGCGATCCGTCGGAGTGCATATCGCGGAGAGCCTGCCCGACATACGCGTATGGATCGCGGATAAACTGAACTACATCGCACAATTTATGTAATAAGCTTCGGCCGAGGCCGAGGCTTATTTTAAATTGCTTTTAGAGAAACCCTATGGGACAATAAGGCGAGGAGGAACTATGTTTGGATTCAAGAAAAAACCGAAGACATTGTACGAGAAAATCACGGTCGATCCCCACGTCGACATCGGCGACGACGGCAGTTACGAACTCGCCGTATTGAGAGGGGAAATCCGCCCCGAAACCGTCGAGACCGACGCACTCGATGTGGGCATCATGGAGTACTTCGCGAGAGAGGCCTTCAGCATCGAGCACATCGAGTCGTTTTTTAAAAAACACCGCGCCCTCGAGGCCATTCCGCATTTCGAAAACTGGCTGTACGCCTTCGACCAAATGGAGCGGCCGTTTTTAGGTTTGAGCATCCTCTTGATGCGCGACTCGCAGGTCATCGAGGCCGCGAAATTCGGTATCTATCTGACGCAGTTTACGGACCTGTCCCATAAGACGCAGGCGCGCGTCATCGTCGAAAACTTGGGAAGACACGACGCGTTCAGCTACTACGCGCTCGATACCCTGTTAAAGAGCGCCGATGCGACCCACGCCTTTTACGACTTGGGCTCGACCCTCGACGGGTTGGGACACGATATGTACGACACCATGGCGAGATCCTTATTAGAGAAGGGAAGAAAATGAAACTCGGAAAAACGCAAACATTGACACTCATACAAAAGGGAAAATACCTCTGGGCGAGCGACGGGACCGACGAAGTGCCCATCCACGGAACCGAGACGGGCGAGGACGGCGACAAGCGCCCCGTCTTTTTGTACCGCGAAAACAACGGACAGATCGCGGGCATGCTCGAAGAACCGCTGATCGAAGTCGGCGAGGTGGCCAAGCTCAAGGTCGTGGACAAGTCGAAAATCGGTTACTTCGTCGACATTAACGCGCCGAAGGACATCCTGCTCCCGTTCTCGGAGGCGACAGAGCGTATTCACGAGGGCGAAAGATACCTCTTTACCATGTACGTGGACAAGTCGAATCGCCTGGCGGTCAGCATGGAAATTAAAGACGTCCTCTCTTCGGCGAGCCCCTATAAGCGGGGAGATACCGTCAAGGGAACCGTCTATCACGCGGGAAAATCGGGCATCCTCGTCGCCGTCGACGACAAATACGACGGCATGATCCCGAAACAGGAGATGAAGGGCATTTACCACGCGGGCGACGAGATCGAAGCGCGCGTCGCAAACGTCTTGGACGACGGAAAACTCACACTCTCCCTTCGCGCTTACGCCCACGTTCAGATGCTTCAGGACTCCGATGTGCTCTACGACCTCATGGACGAGTACAAGGGCGTTTTGCCCGTCGGCGACAAGTCGAGTCCCGAGGAAATTATGGACGTGACGGGTCTGACTAAAAAAGCCTTTAAGCGCGCCGTCGGAAAACTCTACAAAGAGGGCAAGGCCGTCCCCGGAAAGACCGAAACGAGACGCAAGTAATGGAGATCTTTGATCGAGTGACCGTCGAGATCATCGACTACGACGTGCACGGAAAGGGGATCGGGAAAAAAGGCAGCGCCGTCATCTTTTTGAACGGCGGAGAGATCGGCGATATCGTCGAGGTAGAGATCCTTAAAAAGAAAAAACGCTTCTACGAAGCGGAGATCGTCGACTACGTCGAAAAGTCGCCGCTGCGCGTCGAAAACCCCTGCCCCTATCACCGGTGCAGCGGCTGTTCATTCCTCTCGCTTTCGAGAGATGCTGAACTCGCGTGGAAAAAAGACCGCGTCGAGAGCGCCCTCGCCCGCATCGGCGGCGTACTTCCGCGTATCGAGGACGTGAAGACGGCGGGAGATATCTTCGGTTACAGGAATCATACGCAGTTCCATGTCAGCGATCGGAAACTGTGCCTTTACGGGAAAGGGCGCGAACGCATCCCCATTCGCCGCTGCATTATGCAGCCCGAGCGGGCCAACGATATCCTCTCGGCGATGCAGGGAGCGAAGTGGCTCGACGGTATCGATCTCGTGGGGATTCGCACGAGCCGTCGCGGCGAGAGCATGCTCATCCTCGTCGGGAAAGAGCCGTTGCGCGACAGAAAACTCCACGACGTCGTTTCCTTCGCCGTGGACGAAGAGATCGACAGCGTCTATTATTCGCAGAACGCGAATCCCCGCAGGCATTACGGCAAGACGTGGCGGCACGTCTACGGGAAAAAAGCGATCGAGGAGACCTTGGCGGGGTATCGCTACGACGTCGCCGCGGGAAACTTCTTCCAGGTCAATCCGTTCGGCGCCGAGATCATCGTCGAGGAGGTCAAAAAACACCTCGATCCCGCGAAGACGATCGTCGAACTCTACGCCGGCATCGGTACCATTACCCTTCCCGTCTCCGAGAAAGCGGGGACCGTGATCGGCAACGAATTGTCCGAATCGTCGGTGGACTACGCGCGAAAGACCGCGAAGGAAAACGGCGTGAAAAACGTGCGCTACATCGCGGGCGCCGCCGAGACCATGATGCCGAGGATCGCGGAGGAAGAGGCGATCGACGGACTTATCGTCGATCCGCCGCGCGCGGGACTCCAACCCGCCGTCGTGGATACCGTCCTTAAGACCTTGCCGAAACAAATGATCTATATCAGCTGTAACCCGTCGACCCTTGCGCGCGACCTCTCGAGACTAAGAGACGCGTATAGGGTGGAAATCGTCCAACCGATTGACATGTTTCCCCATACGAGCCATGTTGAGACTGTAGTATTGATGTCAAGGAAATAAGATAACAGGCTATAAAAGTGTTGAAATCAATGGATTATGAGGCTCTATCGTTAAATCCAAAAAGCCAGATTTATGTGTTAAATTACATTTGAAGGTAAATATCAATCCGAGAAATACAAGTGTGTGACGGGTTTGATATTTACAAAACGGTAATGTGGAATAATAGGAGAAAGAAATATTCTTCACGAGAGTAATTCAAGCACCAGGTGTATGTTATGCAAGAACCATAAAAGAAACTGATTTACAAGAAGCAGTCGTTGAAGCCTTCAATAAGCTTATAGGTGAACGAATAGAGTTAAAGGAGATTGTAAAAAGGAATATAGAAACAGTTATTGTAAATAATACTAATGAAAAAATAGAAGAGATTGACGAAGAAATGCTAAAAGTTCAAGAAGAATTATTGAAAATTGCTAATGCAAAAGAAGACTATACAGAACTAGAAAACCAGGTAGAAGAGTTAAGAAGTGAAAAAGAAAAGATACTACTTAAAATGACTGAAGAGAAAAACTCTCAAAATAGACTAAAAGAACTTGAAGACTTTTTGGCTCATCAAGGTTTTGAAATAGAGAGTTATGATGAAGAGCTGGTAAGGAAACTTATAGAGAAGATAGTAATTTATGAAGAAGATTTAAAAGTAGTATTTAAATCTGGATTCAATTATGTGCTTGGGAAAAGATTTTAGAATTTTTAGTTCTATTATCTTAACATATTTCATATAAATTTTATTGTTTTTCTGATATAATTGGAACAAAAGGAGGTGCGACATGCTGTATAATGAAATATTTACTGATGAATTTTTGAATAAATTTGGGAAATATGAAGGTGAAATTTCAAAACTTACGTTGGATGAAGATGTATTTGAGATTGATGTTAAAGCTATTGCTGAAATTTGTGACATTTTAATAGAATATAGTTGTGTTGACTCCTCTGGTTTTAGCATTAATAATGGAACTAATTCGGAAAATATTAAAAAAGAAATTTCAGTTAATCAGTTTGAACCAGAATACAGACAGAGATTTACTATTGCACATGAATTGGGACATATTATTTTAGGTCATGAAGGTATATCATATAGATTTTCTGATAAATCCAATTATAAGAATACAATTGATAGAATGAATGAAATCTCTGCAAATAAATTTGCAGCAGAATTAATAATGCCTGAGAATTTAGTGAAGAAAGTATTATTACACTCAATAAATGAATTAAATTATTCAATTCATCAGAAATTTGATGAGAATGATATAAATCAATTGATTGATATTTCTGCAAATAAGATGGGTGTTTCAACTCAAGCATTTGGTTATAGAATAAAAAATTTAGGTGTTTTTATTGATGAAAATTAATAAAGAAGTTGGTAAATTATCGTATAATGAGCTGCTAAGTAATTATAGGCAAGATAATTTTTTTTGTGAGGCTGTAATTACAATTAAGTATATAAAAAATGTACTTTTTAATGGCAATGGGGAGCGTTCTTATAAAATTGTTGGTTTAGAATTAGATATTCAAGATAATGATGAAAGAAAAGAAAGATTAACTGAATTTATAAGCAATTGTAATGATTCAATAAATAATAATAAATATCCTAGTGATTGGCAAATATTCTATTTAT
>JAQYDN010000019.1 GCA_028724185.1 Bacillota bacterium | reverse complement strand
CGCGTTCTCTCTCTTCGGGCGCCTTGTCGATGTTTGCGTAGTCGACGAATTCGCCGCTGCCGAAGCGCTTGTTCAATACGAGGGTAATCGCTGCCGTAAGGGTGGTCTTGCCGTGGTCAACGTGGCCGATGGTACCGACGTTAACGTGCGGTTTCGTTCTTTCAAATTTTCCTTTTGCCATAATAATCCTCCCTAATTAATCTTCTTTATTTTTTCCCTTGAGTACTTCATCTGCTACGTTCTTCGGAACTTGTTCGTAGTGGTCGAATTGCATGGAGTAGTTTGCACGACCTTGGGTGTTGGAACGCAAGCTCGTCGCGTATCCGAACATTTCAGCCAAGGGAACAAAACAGGTGACGATTTGCGCACCTGCGACGAGCTCCATGCCTTCCATGCGGCCGCGGCGAGAGTTAATGTCGCCGATGACATCGCCCATGTACTCTTCAGGTGTTACAATTTCAACTTTCATAACCGGTTCGAGCAGAATCGGATTTGCCTTCTTTAACGCATCGCGAAGTGCCATGGAACCGGCCACTTTAAATGCCATTTCCGAGGAGTCGACGTCGTGGTAAGAACCGTCGTAGAGGCTGACTTTGACGTCGAGTACTTCGTATCCGCCCAAGACACCGTTTTGCATCGCTTCTTCGATACCTTGTTGGGTCGGCCCGATAAATTCTTTCGGGATCGCACCGCCGACGATGTTGTTTTCGAATTCGAAGCCCTTGCCCGCTTCGAGCGGCTCGATCTTGATCTTTGCGTGGCCGTATTGACCGCGACCACCGGATTGACGGACGAACTTTCCTTCACCTTCTGCCGGAGCTAAGATACCTTCGCGGTAAGATACTCTCGGGTTACCGATGTTCGCTTCGACTTTAAATTCGCGAAGCAAGCGGTCGACGATGATATCCAAGTGCAATTCGCCCATGCCGGCGATGATCGTTTGGCCGGTTTCATCGTCGGTGTAGGTTCTGAACGTCGGGTCTTCTTCGGCGAGTTTTTGAAGGCCGATAGCCATCTTGTCTTGCGACGCCTTGGTTTTCGGTTCGATGGCGACCGAGATAACCGGTTCGGGGAATTCCATGTTTTCCAAGACGATTTGATCGTCTTCGTCGCAGAGCGTATCCCCGGTCGAGGTATTTTTCAAGCCGACGGCGGCCGCGATTTCACCGGCGTAGATTTCGTCGACTTCTTCACGCTTGTTGGCGTGCATCAACAGGATACGACCGATACGCTCTCTCTTGCCTTTGCTGGAGTTATAGACGTAACTTCCCGCCTTGAGGCTTCCGGAGTAGACACGGAAGTAGGAAAGCTTACCGACATAGGGGTCGGTAACGATCTTAAATGCCAATGCGGAGAAGGGTTCGTCGTCGCTCGCGTGGCGATCTTCCTCTTCGTCCGTATCGGGTTTCGTGCCGACGATCGAGGGAATGTCGATCGGTGCGGGCAGGTAATCGATGATGGCATCCAACAACAATTGAACGCCCTTGTTCTTATAGGAAGAACCGCAGGTAACCGGCGTCATTTCGACCGACAAGGTTCCCTCGCGGATCGCGCGCTTGATGTCTTCTTCGCTGATGTCTTCGCCTTCGAGGTAAGCCATCATCAGGTCTTCGTCGTATTCAGAGACCTTCTCGAGCATGTTTTCGCGCCATTTGTCGGCGAGTTCCTTGTAGTCTTCCGGAATGTCGGTGATTTCGATTTCGGTACCCATGTCGTCCTTGTAGATTTCGGCCTTCATGGTTACCAAGTCAATCATACCGATAAAGTTGTCTTCCGCACCGATCGGAACTTGGATCGGAACCGGATTACCGTGAAGTTTATCGTCGATGGTTTGAACCGAACGGAAGAAGTCCGCGCCGGTGACGTCCATCTTATTGATGTGGGCAATTCTCGGGACGTGGTAGCGATCCGCCTGTCTCCACACCGTTTCGGATTGGGGCTCAACCCCGCTCTTTGCGTCGAATAGCGACACTGCCCCGTCCAAGACGCGCAGTGAACGTTCGACTTCTACCGTAAAGTCAACGTGGCCCGGCGTGTCGATGATGTTTAACCGATACCCTTTCCAGTGAGCCGTCGTAGCGGCAGAGGTGATCGTAATCCCTCTTTCCTGCTCTTGCTCCATCCAGTCCATTTGAGCGCCACCGTCGTGGGTTTCACCAATTTTGTGAATGCGTCCGGTGTAGTATAAGATACGCTCCGTCGTCGTCGTCTTACCGGCGTCGATGTGCGCCATAATTCCGATATTACGTACTCTATCAAGCGCCACTTCTCTAGCCACGTGATCTCCCCTTTCTTACCATCTGAAATGCGCGAATGCTTTATTCGCTTCAGCTGCACGGTGCATTTCGTCTTTACGTTTTACCGCACCGCCCAAATCGTTCGATGCATCGATAATTTCTTTATAAAGACGTTCTACCATGGTCTTTTCGCCGCGCGCTCTGGCGTAGCGAACCATCCAACGAAGTCCTAACGTTTGACGTCTTTCGGGGCGTACTTCCATAGGGACTTGATAGTTAGCACCGCCAACACGACGTGCTTTAACTTCCAATACCGGCATAACATTATTTAACGCCTTGTAGAATACTTCCAACGGATCTTCACCGGTTTCTTCTTTGACGGCATCTAATGCGCCGTATACGATTTTTTGAGCCACGCCGCGTTTGCCGTCGAGCATAACGTTGTTGATCAACTTTGTAATGACAACATCGTTATAGACGGGATCGGGCATGACCTCTCTTTTAAGGATATGTCCTTTTCTTGGCATTCTCTTCCCTCCTTAACTATGGATCTGAGAAATATCAACGGTACTCGACATCGTCTGTCGTGTGCCAAGAGCATCTATATATAGGATTGTGCTCTTTGATGATTAGTTTTTCTTCGGTTTCTTTGCGCCATATTTGGAACGCGCTTGCATTCTGCCGTCGACGCCGGCGGTATCGAGTGTACCGCGAACGACGTGGTAACGCACACCCGGAAGGTCCTTAACACGACCGCCGCGAACTAAAACGACACTGTGTTCTTGTAAGTTGTGACCGATTCCCGGAATGTAGGCCATGACCTCATAACCGTTGGAAAGGCGAACACGGGCAACCTTACGAAGCGCGGAGTTCGGCTTCTTCGGGGTAACCGTACGAACAGCGACGCAGACGCCTCTCTTTTGAGGAGAGTTGACGACCGTGTGTTGTTTTTCCAAAGAGTCGTAGTTGAAACCTAAAGCCGGAGATTTCGACTTCGTCAAAGATTTCTTTCTTCCTTGTTTTACTAATTGATTAATTGTAGGCACTTAGTGCACCTCCTTTAAAATAAGATATTACTAACAGCACAAATCGATGTTCACTCATGAAAAACTACCCGTTAGTCGGGTAGTTTCAAAGTCAGTCGATTTACACTCCGGTATTGTACCATCTAATATGGAACTTTTCAAGTGTTTTGCCGTATTCCGCCGCTTTTTCTCAACTTTCGGCGAGCGATTTAAATTTCCCCGTCGCCAAAAGGCGTTGAGCGACCCATGCGACGGCGAATGCCTTGATCGTGTCCCCGGGCATAAAGGCCAAGATCGTCTTTAACGCCGCAGTAGTCCCGCCGCTGTGATAGCTCAAGCTCGGAATCCCCGTCAGGTTGATAAAGAGCGCGCCGAATAGCCAGAAAATAATAAAATACGTCACATAAGTTCTGCTCTTCACCTTTTCGAGAGCGAGCCCGATTAAAAACGGCGACAATACATAGCCGATGAAGAAAGATCCCGTGGCCCCCGCAAAGACGGCGGCGCCGCTTCTTCCGCCGGGAAGGACCGGAAGGCCGATGAGAATACATAAGATAAAGACCAATACGACCATCGTGCCGTGTTTCTTTCCGAGGAGTGCGCCTCCGAGCGCGCAGACCATGTTTTGAAGCACGATGGGAATGCCCATCGGCGTCGGTATCGCAAAGAGCCCGCTTATAATAATCAGCGCGAGATACAGCGCCATCACCGTTAACTGTCTTGTCTTCATAAATCATACCTCCATTTACAATCATATTGTAAATTATCCTCTTTACAATATGGTTTGTCAATTAAAAAAAGACTCCGCCGAAGCGAAGTCTCTCATAGACGTGATTTATGCATTCATGCCTTCGAGAATATCGAGGTCTTCTTTCTTTTTGTCCTCCTCTTCCCAGTACACGACGTCGTTGTGGCGGACGCCCGTACCGGCCGGAATCAACTGTCCGATGATGATATTCTCCTTTAATCCCTTGAGGTAGTCCTGCTTTCCCTGGATGGCGGCATCGGTCAAGACGCGCGTCGTCTCTTGGAAAGATGCGGCCGAAAGGAAGGAATCCGTCGCAAGCGATGCTTTGGTGATACCGAGGAGCACCGGATTGGCCGTCGCCTCGCGCAGTTTCTCTTCGCGCGCAGCTTTGTTGGCGTCTTCGAATTCATTTTTGGAGACCATGCTGCCCGGCAACAATCCCGTGTCGCCCGCCTCGTCGATACGCACTTTCGACATCATCTGTCTGACGATGACTTCGATGTGCTTGTCGTCGATATCGACCCCTTGGAGTCGATAGACGCGTTGGACTTCCTTGACGATGTATTCCTGAACGCCCGTCACGCCCTTGACGCGGAGTAAGTCTTGCGGATAGACCGAACCCTGTGTCAACTCGTCGCCCTTTTCAACGTAATCGCCGTCCTTTACGCGGATGCGCGCGCCGTAGACGACGTTGTACGATTCGCTATTCCCGTCTTCGCCGGTGACGACGATCTCCCGCTTCTTCGAGGTCTCGTTAATTGAAACCGTCCCGTCGATTTCCGAGATGATCGCGAGTCCCTTGGGTTTACGCACTTCGAACAACTCCTCGACACGCGGCAAACCTTGTGTGATGTCCGCCGCCGCGGCGACCCCGCCGGTGTGGAAGGTACGCATCGTAAGTTGCGTACCGGGCTCGCCGATCGATTGAGCGGCGATGACGCCGACGGCCTCGCCGATGCCGACGGGTCTTCCCGTCGCAAGGTTTTCGCCGTAGCATTTCGCACATACGCCGTGTTTGGATTGGCATCCGAGGACCGAGCGAATCTTCACCTGCTCGATGCCCGCCTTGACGATGGTTTCGGCGGCGTAGGAGTCGATCATTTCGTTGGCGTGAACTAAAACTTCTCCGGTTTCCGGATGCAGGACGTCTTCGTAGGCCGTGCGTCCCTCGATGCGGTCGTGGAGTTCTTCGATCATTTCGCGTCCGTCTTTAAACGACTTGGCGACGATGTAGTTATCCGTACCGCAGTCTTTTTCCGTAACCGTCACTTGTTGCGAAACGTCGACCAGACGACGGGTCAGGTACCCCGAGTCCGCCGTACGCAGAGCCGTATCGGCGAGACCCTTTCGAGAACCGTGGGTCGACATAAAGAATTCCAAGACGTCCAGGCCTTCGCGGAAGTTCGATGTGATCGGAACTTCGATGGTCCGTCCCGACGGCGAGGCCATCAGCCCGCGCATGCCGGCCAATTGACGAATTTGGTTCTTCGAACCACGAGCTCCTGAGTCGGCGAAGATATAAATATTATTCAACTCGCCGAAGCCTTCCATGACCTTGTCCGTCAAGTGGTCGGTCGCTTCGTTCCAAATATTAATGACGTGTTCATACCGCTCTTCGTCGCTGATCAGACCTTTGCGGTACGCCTTTTCGTACTTCTCGACGTCTTCGGTCGCTTGCTCGAGAATGTCGTGTTTTTCCTTCGGAATCTCGACGTCCCCCATGGAAATGGACATCGCGCCGATCGTCGAGTAGTGATACCCGAGACTCTTTACCTGGTCGAGGAACTTCGCGGTCTCCAAGTTGTCGTGCAGTTTATAACAGCGATCGATGATTTGACCGAGCAACTTCTTGTCGATGACGCGGTCGATTTCGAGACCGTACGGATCTTTATCGCGATCGACAAAGCCCAGGTCTTGGGGAATGACTTCATTGATTAAGAAACGACCGACGGTACTTTCGACGATTTTCCCGCGCTTATCGTCTTCGTTCAAGTGTCGACGCACCTTGACGTGGGAGTGGAGGTGTACCCAGCCGCTCCTGTAGGCGTGCATCATTTCCTTGTTGTCGACAAAGGTCATTCCGTCGCCCTTGACGGCATCCTTGCGGTTCAAGGTCAAGTAATACATTCCGAGAACCATGTCTTGAGACGGCGTCGTAATCGGCTTTCCGTCCTTCAGTGCCAAGATATTGTTCGTCGAGAGCATTAAGAGGCGCGCCTCCGCCTGCGCTTCGGCCGAAAGCGGCAAGTGGACGGCCATTTGGTCGCCGTCGAAGTCCGCATTGTAGGCCGTACATGCCAAGGGGTGAAGTTTGATCGCCTTCCCCTCGACGAGAACCGGCTCAAATGCCTGGATACCGAGTCTGTGCAAGGTAGGGGCCCGGTTTAACAGGACCGGATGGTCCTTGATGACGTCTTCCAAGACGTCCCACACTTCCGGGCGCACGCGCTCGACCATGCGCTTGGCGCTCTTGATATTGTGAGCGAGTTCTCTTTCGACGAGTTCGCGCATCACAAACGGCTTAAAGAGTTCCAAGGCCATATTCTTCGGAAGGCCGCATTGGTAGAACTTGAGCGACGGTCCGACGACGATAACCGAACGACCGGAGTAGTCGACGCGTTTTCCCAAGAGGTTTTGACGGAAACGACCCTGTTTCCCCTTCAACATCTCCGAAAGGCTCTTCAGCGGGCGATTTCCCGCGCCCGTTACCGGCCGTCCGCGACGACCGTTGTCGATCAGTGCGTCGACCGATTCCTGTAACATCCGCTTTTCGTTGCGCACGATGATTTCCGGCGCGCCGATATCCATCAGTTTGCGCAAGCGGTTATTTCTGTTGATGACGCGTCGATACAGGTCGTTTAAGTCGGACGTCGCGAAGCGACCCCCGTCCAGTTGGACCATCGGACGCAATTCAGGCGGAATGACGGGGATGCAATCTAAAATCATCCACTCGCATTTGTTCCCGGAATTTCTAAACGCCTCGATGACTTCCAAGCGTCTGGTGATACGGACGCGCTTTTGACCGCTCGCATCTTCCAATTGGTCGCGCAAGTCCTTCGACACCGCGTCCAGGTCGATCTTGCGCAGGATGTCGCGAATCGCCTCGGCGCCCATTTTCGCCTCGAATTTGTCGCCGTACTCGCGCTTAAATTCGCGGTATTCCGTCTCCGAGAGGAGTTGTTTTTCGTAGATATCCGGCACGCCTTCATCGACGCGCGTGACGATGTAGGATGCGAAATACAGGACCTTTTCGAGTGCGCGCGGGCTGATATCGAGGACGAGGCCCATGCGCGAAGGAATCCCCTTAAAGTACCAAATATGCGATACCGGCGCCGCGAGTTCGATATGTCCCATCCGTTCGCGGCGAACTTTCGACTTCGTGACCTCGACGCCACACTTTTCGCAGACGACGCCCTTATAGCGAATGCGCTTATACTTCCCGCACGCACATTCCCAGTCTTTCGTCGGACCGAAGATCTTTTCGCAAAAGAGACCTTCTTTTTCCGGCTTCAACGTTCTATAGTTAATCGTTTCCGGCTTTTTGACTTCCCCGTAGGACCACGATCTAATTTTTTCCGAGGATGCTAAATTGATCTTGATTGAATGAAATAATTCGTTTCTGCTCAAGGAGCATGACTCCTTTCCTTAAAATACCATCGACTGTTGAAAAAAAGAGTTACTCGTCTTCTTCGTCTTGCGTAAAACCTTGCGGAATCGTGTCTCCCGAGATTTTTCGAATTCCCGCCAGCGCATCGACGCTGCTCTTTCCTTCAATTAACTCTCCCGCATCTTCTCCTTCAATTTTTCCGTCCATACTGTCCAGGTGATTTAACTCTTCGTCGTCCGTCGTGAGGTCGACCTCGTTGCCGTCTTCGTCCAATACTTGGATTTCGAGCGCGAGCGCCTCGAGTTCTTTAATCAAGACCTTAAACGACTCGGGGATGCCCGGTTGGGGAATATTTTCTCCCTTGACGATGGCTTCATACGTCTTGACGCGTCCCACGATATCGTCCGATTTGACCGTCAACATTTCCTGCAAGGTGTGACTTGCACCGTAGGCCTCGAGTGCCCACACCTCCATCTCGCCGAACCGCTGCCCGCCGAATTGCGCACGGCCGCCGAGCGGTTGTTGCGTAACGAGCGAATACGGACCGGTCGAACGGGAGTGGATCTTCTCGTCGACCAAGTGGTGAAGTTTCAACATATACATATAGCCGACCGTGACCGGGTGATCGAAGTCTTCGCCGGTACGCCCGTCTCTCAACTGCACCTTGCCGTCGGTCGAGAATCCCGCTTCTTCCAGCGTATCGAAGATGTCCTGTTCGTTCGCACCGTCGAATACCGGCGTCGCGACGTGCCAACCGAGTTTTTTCGCGGCGAGTCCCAAGTGAACCTCGAGAACCTGTCCCAAGTTCATCCGAGACGGAACCCCCAAGGGGTTCAAGACGATTTGAATCGGGCGACCGTCGGGCATATAGGGCATGTCCTCTTTGGGAAGAACCCTCGAGATAACCCCCTTGTTTCCGTGACGACCGCACATCTTATCGCCGACTTGGATCTTGCGTTTGGTGGCGATAAAGACGCGAACCATCTCGTTGACGCCCGGCTGCAGTTCGTCGCCTTCGGCGCGGCTGAATACCTTGACGTCGACGACGATGCCCGACTCGCCGTGCGGCAGTCTGAGCGAAGTGTCGCGAACTTCTCTCGCCTTTTCTCCGAAGATGGCGCGGAGCAATCTCTCCTCCGCGGAAAGTTCCGTTTCACCCTTCGGCGTAACCTTGCCGACGAGAATATCTCCCGGATTGACTTCGGCGCCGACGCGGATAATGCCGCGTTCGTCGAGGTCCTTTAACATATCGTCGCCGACATTTGAGATATCTCTTGTGATCTCCTCGGGTCCGAGCTTCGTATCGCGCGCCTCCGACTCGTACTCCTCGATGTGGAGCGAAGTCAGGACGTCGTCGATGACGAGTTCTTCGTTGATGAGCATCGCGTCTTCGTAGTTATAGCCTTCCCAGTTCATAAACGCGATCAGAATATTTTTACCGAGCGCCATTTCCCCGAGGTCGGTCGAGGGCCCGTCGGCGATGACTTCGCCGCGCTTGATCTTTTGTCCCTCTTTGACGATGGGGCGTTGATTGATCGTCGTACCCTGGTTTGCCTTTTCGAACTTATGAAGTTTAAATTCGATGTCGTTCTTTCCGCTGTCGGGCGTCAAGATGATGCGATTGCTGCTGACTTTTGAAACCGTACCGTCTTCGGTCGCGATGACACAGACGCCGGAATCTCTCGCGGCCTTGTATTCGATGCCCGTCGCGACGATCGGAGCCTCGGTCTTTAAGAGCGGTACCGCTTGACGCTGCATGTTCGAACCCATGAGCGCGCGGTTCGCGTCGTCGTTTTCCAAGAACGGGATCATGCTCGTGCCGACCGCGACGATTTGTTGCGGCGAGACATCCATATAGCTGATGTCTTCGCGCTTGTAGACGTCGACGACGCCGTCGTAACCGCGGGCGATGACACGGTTGTTGAGGAAGCGTCCGTCCTCGTCGAGTTTTTCGTCGGCCTGTGCGATGATATTTTCGTCCTCGACGTCGGCGGTGATATATTCGATTTCATCGGTTACGAGGCCCTCGCCCTTTTTGACTTTTCGATACGGCGCCTCGATAAACCCGTACTCGTTGATACGGGCAAAGGTCGTAAGAGAGGTAATCAGGCCGATATTCGGACCTTCAGGCGTCTCGATCGGGCACATCCGTCCGTAGTGCGAGTTGTGGACGTCTCGAACCTCCATGCCGGCTCTATCTCTCGACAAGCCGCCCGGTCCCAACGCCGAAAGACGCCTCTTGTGTGTAAGTTCCGAAAGCGGGTTGTTTTGGTCCATAAATTGAGACAGCTGCGAAGAACCGAAGAATTCCTTGATCGACGCCGTGACCGGGCGAATGTTGATCAACGATTGCGGCGTCGCCGCGTCCGGATCTTGGACGGCCATGCGCTCGCGGATAACCCGCTCCATGCGCGTGAGTCCGATTCTGAATTGATTTTGCAGCAGTTCTCCGACCGAGCGAATGCGTCGATTGCCCAAGTGGTCGATGTCGTCGGTCTTACCCACGCCGTAGAACAGGTTGAATTCATAGTTTACGGCCGCGAGGATATCGTCGATGAGGATATGTTTCGGCGTCAACTCCTTGTAGTGGAGCTTGATGCGCGTGATCAACTCTTCGCCTTCGTACTCCTCGAGGAGTTCCTTTAAGCGCGGCAGATAAATTTTTTCTTTAAAGCCGAGCGCCTCGAAGTCGATGTCCAAGTCGAGCGAGGAGACGTCGACAAAGTTGTTTCCGAGGAGGACGAGCGTCTTTTGTTCACCCAACTCGTGCGGATCTTCGACGACGATCTCGACGCGGTTAATCCCCGCATTTTCGATCGCGATGGCCTCTTCGCGGCTGACTCTGTCGCCCGCTTTTCCCATGACCTCTCCGGTCTCGCCGTCGACGACGTCTTCTGCGAGCACTTGATCTTGAAGGCGTTCTCGCAGGGCGAGTTTCTTGTTAAACTTGTAGCGGCCGACCTTCGCCATGTCGTAGCGGCGCGCGTCGAAAAACATGTTTTCGAAGAGCGACTGCGCACTTTCGACTGTCGGCGGTTCGCCCGGACGAAGTTTCTTATAAATTTCGATCAGCGCTTCTTCTTTGTTGCTGGTCGGATCTTTTTCGAAGACTTTTAAAAGTTCCTCGGATTCTCCCATTAAGTGGGTGATTTCCAAGTTCGACTCCACGCCGATGGCGCGAAGCAACACGGTGATGGGGATTTTTCTCGTCCTGTCGATTCTTACGTTGACGACGCCTTGGGCATCGGTCTCAAATTCGAGCCAAGCGCCGCGGTTCGGTATGAGTGTCGCGGAATATAAATTCTTTCCGGTCTTGTCGAATTCTTCCTTATAATATGCGCCGGGCGAGCGAACCAATTGGCTGACGACGACGCGCTCGGCGCCGTTGATGACAAATGTACCCGTATCGCTCATAAGCGGCAGGTCGCCCATAAAGACTTCCTGTTCCTTGACTTCCCCGGTCTCCGTATTAATCAATCGAACCTTCACCTTTAAAGGCGCCGAGTAATTCGTGTCCTTTTCCTTCGCTTCCTCAAAATCGTACTTCTTGTCGTCGGAAATATAGTAATCGACAAATTCGAGAATTAAATTTCCCGCAAAGTCTTCGATCGGCGAGATGTCGCGAAACACCTCTCCGAGACCGTCGTCGATGAGCCACTTAAACGAATTTGTCTGCACTCCCAACAGATTCGGTATTTCCAAAACATCGTCGATTCTGGAATAACTCATTCTCTCCCGTTTGCCATATTGAACAGGATGTACCATCTAAATCCCTCACCCCTTAAGTCCTCTCGAAAAACAAAAAATGTATGTGTAAGAATTGACTTACGAGCTCTCCCTCAAGTAACTTACATATACATTATCTTCCGTAGTTGTGATTAGCGTTTCCATATACCTTTTTAATATTATGCAATTTATTATACTAACATGATTCTTATAAAAGCGCAAGCCCTTAATCGGAAACTCCGACTAAAGACTGTCCGTTCACCGGAACGTAGCGCGAGGTGGCGCACCATTCCCTCTTGACGACTTTCCCGTCCTGTGTGTAAGTCTTATACGTCCTATAAATAGATCCGTCGACCTTTTCGCGTACTCGCCGTACCTCCCGAGGCTTTAACTCGGGCGAGAACTCCCGCTCTTCGCGAGCCGGGAGCGTCGCGATCTTTTGCGCCTCCAGGTCGATGACGTAGGGCTTCTCCGCTCCCGCGCCGTAGACCGTGCAGCTGAGCTTTCCGTCCTTTGCCGTCGTTTCAATGTACACCGGCGTGTTGTAAGGGTTCGAAATGATGAAGTCCTTATAGCCGTCGCTCACCGCGCAGTCCGTCCCCTCCGCCGCGTACTCGACGGGCTTGGAGTGGTTGTGCTTACTTAAAATCGTCATACCCGCGCGGACGGTCGCATTATACATCGTCGTCGAAACTTGGCATACGCCGCCGCCTACACCCGTGCTCTCGACGCCGTCGACGATGGTCTCGCCTTCCGCAAACCCGTTTTCCGGCGTGATTCCGCCGATCGTCTCGAGAAACGAGAGTCGCTCGCCCGGCGCCAGGACGACGCGGTTGAAAAACGACGCGCCGCGTTTGACGTTGACCGCGCGGTTTTTGTCCTTCTCGTCGTAGGTCGTACTCCACTGCGCAAACATCGCGTCGATGCCTCGCAGTTCTTCGTCGGAGACGGACGGTTCGACCGGCGTCGTCTTGATCTCGACCGGATCCTCAATTCCGCGGGAGAGCTCGTCGCCGGCCGAGACCGCATCGACCGCTTCGCCGGCACTCGCGCGTTCGATCGATACCTGCCCGTCCTTCATGACGACGGCGGCGGGTTTCGCGCCGCGATAAAGCTCGCCGTTTAAGTGTTCGAGCGTCCGAGACAACGTCGCGCGATCGACGTTTAAGGGCGTCTCGACCGATTTCGCCTTAAAAAACATCCCGACGCGCTCCCCGATCGAGGCCTCCCGGCTCAGATCCATCGCATCCTTCGCCGCCTTCTCGGGCATAAGAGAGAGCCCCAACTGCGAAGCCGAGACGTTTTTCTTCTTATCTTTATGCGTCAAGACGACCGTCTCGTCGTAAAACTTCTCCTGCGCCCGCTCGATCTTCTCTTTGGCCGCCTCGGGCGTCATCCCGCCGAGCCGAATGCCCTGGTAGCGAACGCCGGGACTGATCCTTCCGAACGCCGGCATGCTCGCGATCGATGCGAACAACAGCACGGCGATCCCGAGGACGATCGACAGCCGTTTTTTGTTTTTTTCCCTCTTCAGTTGATGTCGTTTTTCATCGCGATATTCGACATAGCGATTATTCATGCGTTTTTTCCATACCTTTATAATACAGACAGTGTTCCGTCAAACTACACGCCTCACACAGCGGTCGCTGCGCCTTACAGATACGCCGACCTAAAAAAATAAGCAGATGATGCCCCTTGCTCCAGCGCGACTCGGGCCATATCTCCATCAGCTGACGTTCCGTCCCCTCGACGTTTTTGCTGTCGGCGAGTCCGATGCGGTTCGACACGCGGAAGACGTGCGTATCGACCGCGATCGCCGGGACTCCGAAGGCGTTGGAGGCGACGACGTTTGCGGTCTTTCGTCCGACGCCCGGGAGCGTCATCAATTCCTTGATCGTCTCGGGGACCTCTCCGTCGTACTTGTCCAACAAAATGCGCGAGGATGCCAAGATGTTTTTCGCCTTGTTTCGATAGACCCCGCAACTGTGGATCTTATCCTCCAGTTCTTCCTGAGAGAGCGTCGTCATCTTTTCGGGCGTGTTATACTCTTGAAACAACACCTCGGTCACTTTGTTCACGCGCACGTCGGTGCATTGGGCGGATAAAATCGTCGCGACGAGCAATTCGTAAGGTGTGTTATAGTGAAGCTCCGCCTTGGCATCGGGGAATGTTTCTTCTAATATATCGTAGACTTCCATAGCTTCTTTCTCGCTGATTCGCATAGCTACCTCTTTCTATCTCGAAAATACGCGCGGATATAGCGCGCATTCTTCTTCCACTGTTTCGCGCCCCGCCACGAGCCGCTCAAGTGTCCGTAATGTCTCTTAAACGAGCGATTGCTCTCGCCCTCGATCGCGTCGAGATCGATCCGCTCCGTCGGATCACATACCTCAAACGCGCGCGGAATATTTTCATTCTTCGGACAAACTGTCTGGCAGACGTCGCAGCCGTAGATCCAATCGGCCATGATCCGCCGCTCCTCTTCCGTCAGTTCTCCGCGCTTTTGCGTAATCCACGAACGACAACGCGTCGGGTAAAGTTTTCCGCTTTCCTCGATCGCCCTCCCCGGACAGGCGCGCACGCAGGCATCGCACGTCCCGCAGCTGTCCGACGGATGTGCCGTCTCGCCGCCTTCGATATCGGTCACGAGCAGTCCGATGGCGACATAACTTCCCAATCTCTCGTGGATGAAACTTCCGTTTCTTCCTATATAGCCTCTTCCCGTGAGGGCCGCAAATCCCCTCTCGTAAAGAGGTCCGGTGTCGACTTGGCGATACGTCTTAACTTCCGGATATTCGAGCTTTAACAGCGCTTCGAGTTTTTCAATTTTTCGCGATAACAGGATGTGATAATCCACGTCGCGCGATATGCCGGCGAGCCGTCCGTATCCCTCCACCGACTTCGGTTCCTTCGCCGAAAAAGGCGTCTGTTCGAAGGCGACAAACACCGAATGCGCCCCTGCGAGCGAACACCGCGGATCGATGCGCGCATCGATTCCCTCCGGTTCGATCGGAAGCCTCTCTCCGCTTTCGGCACGCCTTCTTAAAATAGAAGCCACGCCGTCCAACCGACGCGCCGGCACCCATGCTAAATCGTGAAAACCCGCTGCTCTTTTCATCGCTTCTATTTCCATTCCGTATTCCTTCCATTATTGTATAATAGTATCATATTCTTATCGCGCAAAGGAGATAATATGAAAAAAACCATTCCCATCGAAAAGCTGCGAGACGCCTTTAAAAAGACCTCGCTCAATAAACGAGACGTCGACGTGGTCCTCGTCTTATGCGTCTTGGCGATCACATGTTTAGGCTTCCTCGTCTTGTCCTCGGCGACCTTGACCTATGGCAGCCGTCCCTATCTGATTAAACAGGGACTCGCCACGATACTCGGCATCGCCATCGCGTTCGGACTCATGCTGGTCGACTACCACATTTGGAAAAAATACTATCCCCTTCTCTACCTCATAAGCGTCGTCCTGCTCGTCGCGACCCTCCTGTTCGGTCACGGAGACACGACGTGGGGCGCGAAGAGTTGGCTCGCCATCGGACCGCTTAACTTTCAGCCGGCGGAATTTGCCAAAATCTTTTTGGTCATCTGCGTCGCATCCTACTTGGACGACCACGCCGAACATTTAAACCAACCGAAAGAGCTCTTAAAGACCTTGATCTTCGCCTGCTTCCCCGTCCTGCTCATCTTACTGCAACCGGACTTCGGGACCGCGATGGTCTTCTTATTCTTTATCGCCGTCATGCTCTTCTTTTCCGGACTCGACTGGAAGTACATCTTCGGCGCCCTCGGAGCGGTTCTCCTGTCTCTCCCGCTGTTCTACGCGCGTTTGGACGAATACCAAAAAGACCGCATCCTCGACTTCTTAAAGCCCGAGGCCAATACGAGCGGCAGCGGCTACCAAGCTTACGAAGGGCGCATCGCGATCGGCGACGGTCGTCTGTTCGGTCGCGGCCTCTATCGGGGCCCGCAGACGCAGTATAATTTTATCCCTACGAAAGAAACCGACTTCATCTTTCCCGTCCTCGTCGAAGAACTCGGCTTTTTAGGCGGATCTCTTCTCATCGTCTTGTACGGCCTTCTCGCCTATCGACTTCTCTCGCTGTCGAAGATCGCAAAAGACCTGACGGGGAAGCTGATGGTCATGGGCTTTTTAAGCATCTTTTTTATACACATCTGGGAGAACGTGGGCATGACCCTCGGGCTCATGCCGATCACGGGAATCCCGCTTCCCTTTATCAGCTACGGCGGAACCTTTCAATTGGTCAACTTCGCCATGATCGGCCTGTGCCTGAGCGTCCGCTACCACCGCTCGACGACATCCGGGACGTCGAAGAAAACGCCCTTTTCAAATTACTGGGAAAAAATCACCGATCGCCTGGCCGACTTCCAGGAAGAACAACTTCATAAGGAACGCAAACGACGCATGCATCGTTGAGCCGAGAGGGACTTGAAGACGACGGTCCCTCTTTTATTTTACCCAAAGGTCAAAAATAATCAAAAATATCCTTGACATAGTCTGACCTTCGATTTATACTATAGATACAGGTTGGCACTCGGGTAGTGTGAGTGCTAACTCGGATAGCTAAGGAGGCAACATTTTATGACAAACTTAAGACCGTTAAACAATCATTCATTTTTCAACAGAGGATTGATGGATATGAACGATATCATCGACTCGTTCTTTAAAAATGACTTCCCCGTCTCCGATCTAACGCGCACATCCACGTTTAAGGTCGACATCAAAGCCGAGGACGATCGCTATATCGTCGAGGCCGAACTGCCCGGTCTGACGAAAGATCAAATCGACATCGACTTGCACGACGGCCGTCTCACCCTGACCGCCGAGGAGAAAAACGACGTCGACGAAGAAAACGACAACTATATTCACAGAGAACGTCGCTTCTCCAAGATGTCGAGAACAATGGTCTTCCCCGACGTCGACGAAGACGCGGTAAGCGCCACACTCGAAAAGGGACTCTTGACGATCGACTTGCCGAAGATTCGGGAAGAAGAAAAAGAGACCGTGAAAAAGATTCAAATTGAAGAGCGCAAATAGCGCTTAGACCCATAGATGGAGGGAGCCTTCGCGGCTCCCTTTTTTTATGTGGTCAATATTTGTTTCGACGCCGCTGTGTTATAATGTTCTTATTCTTTTGACCGCGAAAATTAGAAAGGACGAAGTTACCATGTCACCCTATATCATTATGACCGACGCGGCCTTAAACATCGATCTCTCGGTTATAGATCGTAACGACATCCACGTCATCCCCATGTTCGTCAGCGTCGCGGATCGCGAATTTTCCATATCGCTCGATACGCCGCGCGAGGACATCGACGCTTATTATAAATTGTTGGTCGACCACCCCGCCTACACGACGCAAATCTCACTGGGCATTTACGAAGCCTACTTCGAAAAATTCGTCGAAGAAGGCCAAGACATCCTGTATCTGTCGATGTCCGGCGAGCTCTCGGCAACCTTTGTACAATCGAAGCTCGCCGCCGAACACGTCGTGAAAGACCATCCCGGCGCGAAGATCCTGTGTCTCGACTCGAAGACTTGCACCTCCGGCGGTACCCACATGGCAAAGCGCGCCATCGACAATTTAAAACAGGGCATGTCCATCGAAGAGAATCTGCGCGATCTCGAAGCATTCCGCTCTAAAGTGACCCTCTACGGCTATATCACAAGCCTCGACCACTTAAAGCGCAGCGGCAGACTCTCGGGCGCGCAAGCGCTCTTCGGCAGCGCGCTCAATATTCGCCCGATTCTGCACATCAACGAAAAGGGCGAACTCATTCTTCAGCACAAGGTACGCGGCACCAAACAGGCGATCAAATACATCGTCGATCACATCAACGACGAGATCGACGCGAGCGAGACCGTCTGCTACATCAACCACGGCGACGACTTAAACAGCGCGAAGAAGGTCAAGCAACAACTTTTAAAGAAGACGCCTTTAGAAGAAATCTACATCGATACGACATCCCCGATCATCAGCGCACACATAGGCCAAGGTGCCATCTCGGCCACCTTTATCGCAAAGTAAATGGGCAAAATAGCTGAAAACATGGAAAACATCGAAAATTTACGGTATAATATATCGTTGAGTAAATGAAGGAGGAGACAAATGAAAACAATCCATTTAAATTTAGAAAAGCGCGACCAGGTCGGTACCTCGAGCGCTAAAAAAACGAGAGCGCAAGGTTATGTCCCCGGCGTGTACTATGCAAAAGAAGACGAACCCGTCGCCGTTTACGCAAAGGCCAACGAACTTCAAAAAGTCGTCGACGAAGCCGGTACGTCGGCCCTCGTCGACGTCGAATTAGACGGAAAAAAAGCCAAGATTCTCTTTAAGGAAATCCAAGAACACCCCTTTAAAAATCAACTGCTTCACTTTGACGCTTACGGCGTTAACTTGAACGAAAAGATCAAACTTTCCATTCCCGTTATCTTGGAAGGCCGCGAAGACATCCGCGTCGAACCGTCCGTCCTCTTGCAACTTCTCGAAGAAGTTGAAGTTGAATGTCTACCGACGAACCTTCCCTCCGACGCCATCGTCAACGTCGCAGATATGCAAATCGGCGACACCTTGACCGTCGCAGACCTCGACGTATCGTCGATCGACGGTATCGAAGTCTTGACCGACGCCGAAGAATCGGTCGCATCGCTTCAAGAACCCAGAGAAGAAGAAATTGAAGACGATGCTGAAGAAGCCGACGCTGCCGACGTCCCGACCGTCGACGAAACCGACAGCGACGAAGACGAAGCCGAAGGAGAATAATCCGATATCGAAAAGCTCTCGCTCCGAGGGCTTTTTTTATGCCCTTTTTTCGTCGTACTAAAAAAACGCCCGAAGGCGTTTTTTATCGATGTAACAAATGCGATACTTTTTTATAGATCATCAAGGTCGCGATCGAGACGATACACCCCTTCACGAGGTTGAAAGGTACGATGCAATAGACCATCAGGCTCCACAGCGAGTCGACGCGCGAAGTGATCGCGGCGCCCATTTGGATGATCGCATCCATCGGCATGATCTTCGCATAAAGCGGGAAGACTACGAAATAATTGCTCATCGTCGCGATCGCCGTCATGCCGAAGACGCCCAAGAGCAGTCCCGCAACCGCGCCCTTATAAGTCTTGTGGCGACGATAAAAGATAGCAGACGTCGCGACGAAGACCGCGCCGATGATAAAGTTCGATAACTCTCCGATGCCGCCCGTCGTCGTACCGCGCACGAACAGCGTCAGCAGACACTTTATAAATTCAATCGTCACGCCGACGATCGGTCCCATCGCAAAGCCGCCGATCAGCGCCGGCATATCCGACAGGTCGATCTTGATAAACGGCGGCGCGATAAACGCCAGCGGAAATTCGACATACATCAACAAAAATGCGATGATGGACAACAAAGAAATTCTCGTTATGTTTTTGGTCGAGTAACGAGACGCGCTCCTCTCGATCGGATCCATGATTCCCTCCCTATGTTCGGGCATAAAAAATAGCCCATATTACAGGGCGTGCACGTGAAAAAAGACATCTTCTTTCATCCGGACTATACCGTCGGTATCGGAATTTCACCGATTCAGTCTCGCGACACGTGGACTCTACCACCGATGAGGAATTTCACCTCGCCCTGAAGATTTATCATACTATTTAACTATGCATTTATTATACCACAACTCGCAAAAAAATACATAGGCCACAAAAAAAGAGCCCCGGAAGGCTCTTTTATGGTAATTTCGAAAACAATAGATTTATTCGCCTACGATCATCTTCGACAGGCGCAGGGGTTCGATGTACTCGTCGCCCTTGTAGACGCGCATATTTCCTCCGGAAACTTCGTCGATCAGGACGATATCGTCGCTGCCTTCGAGGCGTCCGAACTCGAGCTTGATGTCGTACAGCGTCAGTCCTCTCTCGGCGAGGTCGTCGGCGATGACCTTGGAGATGGAACGCGTGAGTTCTTTAATCGTGTCGTATTCGCCTTCTTTAAGAATACCTAAGAGTACCAAGGCATCTTCGTTGATAAGGGGGTCTTGGCGCGCGTCGTCTTTCAACGTGAATTCGACGTAGCCGTTTAAGTCCTGACCTTCCTCGGCGTAAAGTCCGTAACGGCGCATAAAGCTTCCCGTCGACTTGTAGCGGCAAATTACTTCGAGGCCCTTTCCGAACACCGTCGCGGGTTTAATTTCCATTAAGCGCTCGTCGACGTCGGCAGCGACGTAGTGGGTCGGGATGTTCTCGTCGTTGAACTTCTCGAAATAATATTTGCTCATGGCGATGCACGCGCGTCCCGAACCTTCGATCGAAAGACCTACTTGATTTTCACCCGGGTCAAAGACGCCGTCTTTTCCGGTTACGTCGTCTTTAAAAAAGAAATAAGTCTTGTCGCCGTCTTTTCTGATATCCTTTGTCTTACCTTCGTAAATAGTTTTCAAAATAACCTCCTGTCTTCAACAGTAACTTTACAACTTATTTTAACTCAAATTACCTGTCGTGAATAGATGGTTTTTTCAACTTTTGCGATTCCGCGGGAAGAAACGTCGCCCCGCTCGAAATACCGACGGCCTTTCAAACCGACACCTCCGGTTCCGAAGAAATAAACATGGGCTTAACATGCTCCTTACGCCTCTATGAGATAATGCAGCTCACAGAAGAGGAGGAACTATGAAAAAATTTACGACCGCTTGTCTCGTCCTCATCCTCGTGGGGATATTCTTTTTTTGGAAACAAAGCACCTTCGGCGACATTCTCTACAACCACTCGACGCTCTCCTTCGAGCGAGGGACCGTCGCCGATATCACCGACGAACACTTGGAGGAAGGCTACGATCACCTGCTCCTCGGAAACCAGGAGCTCGTCGTGAACATGAAAAACCCGAAGTACAAGAAACCGCTCAAAGTGACCAACGTGCTCTCGACGCAAAAATCCGTCCACCTTGAAAAAGGCGACGGCGTCATCGTCTTGGTCGACGAACCGAAGGGCGTCCCCCCTTACTACTCCGTCTACAGTCCCGATCGCACCGGCGCCCTTATCTTTTCGACGGCGGCCTTTCTCGCGCTCATCTTTTGGGTCGGGAGAAGAAAGGGCCTAAAGGCCGTGCTCGCCCTCGCCGTCAGCTTCTTTATCATCTTTTTGTTTATGATCCCCTCGATCTACATGGGAGCAAACCCGATCTTTATCACCATCTTGACCTGTATCCTTTGTAGCATCTACGCCTTTCTCATCCTCTACGGCTGGAGCTTGATGAGCGCCGTGAACCTCATCTCCGTCTCCATCGCCTTCATCGCCTCGGCCCTCATTTTTCTCTTCCTCTCCCGCCTGTTACACCTCACCGGCTACAACCTCTCCGATGCGGAATCACTCCTTTTGATCTCAAAAGAGACGGGCATGAAAATCCACAGCCTGCTCTTTGCAGGCGTCGCCATCGCGGCCTACGGCGCCTCGAAAGACGTCTCGGTCTCGATCTCCTCGTCGCTTTTTGAGATCTCGAACCTCCACCCCGAAAGCGACCGAAGAGAACTCTTCGCCTCGGGCATGCGCATCGGAAAAGATATCCTGGGAACCATGGTGGATACCCTCCTCTTCGCCTTTTTGGGGAGCTCTCTTACCACCGTATTGGTCTTTATTGCCGCAGGCGTCGAGCCCATGCAACTCCTTAATTCCGATTACTTCGCCGTCGAATTTATCACCAGCATCGTATCGACCATGGTGCTCGTGCTCCTCGTCCCCATCAGCTCATACATCTCCGCTCTCTTCTTTAAAGAAAAGGAGCGTCTACAAAAAAACCGACGCGCTTAACAAACTCTTAAACTGCTCTTTTTATCTCTCTATCCTCGCCTTAATCTTCTTTTGAGATACTACAGCTATACACCCGGCAGAACATACATTAGAAAAGGAGTATTTGATGAAAAAGAAACATATTCTCTCGGTAGGTCTCTTGGCCACCGCCATGCTCGCACAGACGACGGTTACCTCCCCGGTTATAGCCGCCGATCCCGGAGCAGCTCCCGCCATCGTCCAAAAAAATGATGTCCTCACCATGGGCGCAACCTCCGCCGAACGCTATTTCACTTGGTATGCCGATAGTGACGCACCCGGCAAATTTATTTACGAAGAGACGACGGAGAAAAACCCCTCCGGCGAGTTCTCGAGCAAGGCAAAAACCCTCGAATCCGCTCCTTCCACCACCGGAAACGACGAAGGGCAATACATCAACCGCGTCCACTTAGAGGGTTTAAAGCCGAACACCACCTATAAGTACACGTACGCTAACGGCGATACCGAATCCGACGTCTACACCTTCACCACCGGCGGCGATACGGATTACAGCTTCTTCTTCGTCGGCGACCCCCAAATCGGTTCGGGCGGACATCTTCACGGCAAAGAGGGATGGGAGTTTACCCTTTCTCAAATGAAGACCTTGGACGCAAACGCCGACTTCCTCCTCTCCGCGGGCGACAACGTCAATGCCGACAATGTAAATAAAGTGAAACCCGGATCCGATGAGTACTTGGAAGAAGAGCAAGAGTACAACACCTTCCTCGAACCCGATGAATTCCGCGGACTGACTTTCTCGACGACGCCCGGTAACCACGACGTTCGCTCCTCCCGCTTTAACGAACACTTCCAAGTTCCCAACGAGAGCACGGACGCCGACACGACAAAAAGTGGCATCGGCGATTCTTACTATGTCTACAACAATACCTTGTTCCTCGTATTAAATTCCAACGCTATGAGCACGGCAGCTCACAAAGCCTTTATGGAAAAAGCCATCGAAGAAACCAAAGACCAGGATTTCGATTGGAAAGTCGTCGTCTTCCACCACGCGCCCTATTCTTCGGCAAGCCACAGTACCGACGAAGACATTCTACAACGGAGAAATGAGCTCGCTCCGGTTATGAAAGAACTCGGCATCGACCTCGTCTTAAACGGCCACGACCACGTCTACGACCGCACCTTCGTCATGGGCGGCGAAGACGGTACGACGCCCCTCACCGAAGAAGGCAAGGACTTCGAAACGGTCAAACCCGGCACCAACAATCCCGGAGATGAAGGCTTCGATATGCTTAAAGGCAATAACTCCGGCGGCGAAGATATCTATAAGAATCCGAAAGGCGTCGTCTACATTACCGCCAACTCCGCATCGGGTTCCAAGTTTTATAAGATTCAAAAGACGTATGATTACGCACGCGTAAGCAATCAGGAACAAGTTCCGAACATCACCCACATCGAAGTTAACGACAAGGAAGGCACGCTCACGGCGACCACCTATCGTTCGAGAAATGATATCGACATCACAAGCGACGATGCCATCGTCGATAAGGTCACCATCGAAAAAGACAGCGCCAAAGACGGCGATGGAGAACACTGGGCAGATGCTGCCATTCAAACCGTCCTCGACAAGAAGTTGATGGACACGATCGAAGGCAACTTTAAGCCCGATACGGCCACCGACCGCATCACCGTCGTCAAGGCCCTCGCCCGCATGGAAGGCGTCAACCTCGACGATTATCGAAACAAGAATACCTTAAGCGACCTCAAGGCCGCAAGCGACGATGCCGCCATCGTCAACTGGGCGATGGAACAAGGCATCATCCACGGCTACGAAGACGGCTCCTTCCGTCCCGAGAGAAGCATCTCCCGCGAGGAAATGGCCAAAGTCCTCGTCACCTACAAGCGCGCGACCTCCCTCGCGACCGAAAAGAACGAGGCGAAGAACTACAGCGACGCGGCGCAGATCGCCGATTGGGCAAAACCCTACGTCGACGAAGCGACCGAAACCGGCCTCTTAAACGGCCACGCATCCGGCGCCTTCGGTCCGAAAGACAACTTGAAGCGCGCGGAAGTCGCACAAATCGTCGTCAACATTCTCGACCTTAAATAAGCACATACGATTCTTCGTTGATACCTCTTATAATAAAAAGCTCCTCTCTTTCATCGAGAGGAGCTTTTTTTGCGCGGACACGTTTTATTTCCCGGCGCGGCAGATGTCCTTTCCGCACTCATTGACATCTAAAAAAACTCCGACATGCTCTGCCGGAGTTTTTGAAAGATTTTCTATGTCAAACGCCGCGACCGGTCGTCCGACAAACAGCTCGCCTGTTCTTAAATCGCGTGTTTCGACGAATTGTAGACGATGACGGGCATCCCCTCGAAGGCGTTTTCGTAAAAAATCGGTGCCTTCGACGAGGGCGTGTTGACGCAGCCGTGGCTGCCGCCCCCCAGGTAAATGCTGCCGCCGTAGCTTCCGCGCCAGCTGGAGTCGTGAATTCCGCATCCGGTCCAGTCGAAGGGCATCCAATACCTGACATAACTGCTCCAGGTAGCTCCCTTCAGCGTGCGGTTGCGCTCTTTCATCCAAATCTCCTGAACGCCGGTGGGCGTGCCGTTTCCGGCGTAGGGATTTCCGCTGACGATGTCGGTCTGTACGACGAGATTTCCGTGAGAGTACAGCCACATATGCTGTCTCGCGAGGTCGATTTCGATATAGCTGTCGCCGATGTCGTCGACGTTTCGACTGCGCGCCTTGCGCTTATAGATCGGCTCCATCTCTTCGGACTGTTGAGCCTTCAGGGCCGTCATCAACTGTTCGCTCGTCTTCGCCTGATCGATCTGCCAACCGTAAATGCCGCCTTCGATGCGCATCATCGCACCTCCCGTCGCCTTAAAGTCGCGGGTCCCGTGGAAGGTGTCGTATTTTTCCGCCAAAGCCTCGACGTAGCCCTTGACCTTTTCCTCATCCGGCACGAGTGCGCCCGTCTCATCGGCACTGTGCAAGTCGATGAGCGACTGTCCCGAGAGGGCCTCCTCGCGGTCCGAGAAATTGTACGTTAAGGCGTAAGACTCGATCGCATTCAAGCTCGCCACGTGATTTTTCATCTTGTCGGGCGACTCCGCGGGCTTCGGCTCGATATAGAGCTTGGCCGCATCCGCGTCCATGGAACGGTCCTGGCTGTGAAACGCCTTTAAGACGGCGCGCTTCAGCTTCGGTCCGTTTATACGCGTGCCCGACTCGGCGGGTGCGATATAATACCCCTTCCCGTTTTCGTAGGCGATGCGTTCGGGCTGGGGGTCGACGATGTCCGAGTCCGAGACGATGTGGAGCTCGGCGAGTTCCTTTTCAAATTTTTCGTCGTCGTATTCGATCGACGTATCTACCTTATAATCTTTCGGAACAAAGGCTAAAATCGGCCATGCCCACGGGTTTTCCCGTTCTCCGTCGAAGGACGGCATCGTCTCGACATAGTCGATGTCGGTCGCGCGAATGACGTCGGTCTTGTCGCCGCGCCCGTTTAATTTTAAATAATAATTACTCCAAGATTGCTTAAAGAGTTTCGGCAACTCCGCTCTCGATTGCAGCGATATATCGGCGCCGTTGACCGACGTATTGGGCATGTAAACCTGAGAAAATACCAATGATCCCAACACGTACAGCAATGCCAATATCCCGAGGATAACGACGATGATTTTCGTCATTTTTTTTGTCATTTCTTACTCCTTCTACCAGAATCGTATAGATATTAGTCTATCATAAATTTTTCTCGATTCAAGCGTATTTTGACCCTTTTCCCTCGGTGATTCGGTATAATGATGTATGGAAATTAAGAGAAAAGAGGTACTTTATGGATAAAAACCCCAGGACGATCCAGTCTCTCGCCCGCGCTTTCGCAATATTAGATTGTTTTGATTCGGTTCATCCGAGATTAACCATTACTGAAATCAGCGACATCGTACATTTAAACGTCAACACGACGAGGGGGCTCGTCAATACCCTCGTCCACTTTCAATATTTGAGCCGGGACGACGAAGAAAATGATTATTATCTCGGCCTCGCCTTTATTCCGAAGGCCAACCTGGTCGAGGATCAGTATCTCTTTCACATAAAAAATAAAATTCAACCGATGCTTCGCGAGTGGGCCAACATCTTCGAATTGAGCGCCCGCCTGAACATGGTCGACGACGGACAGCTCATGACCGTCTTCACCGAAGTCCCCGACAACACGCGCTATCTGATTATGACGCGCTCGAGGACGCCCTTTCCCCTCCACGCCACGGCCTCGGGGAAGGCCTATCTGTCGTCTCTGCCGGATACCGTCGTCGATACCTACATCCGGGATACGCGCCTCGTCAAATACACCGACCTCACCATCACCGAGGCCGACCGGCTCGTAGAAGAGCTGAACAAGACGCGCGAACGGGGCTATGCCCTCGAAATCGGCGAGATCAACGAGGGCATCGGATCGGTCGCCATTCCCATCACCGACAAGCGAAAAGAGTGCATCGGCACGATCTCGCTCTCCGGGACCAACGGACAAATCCTCCAGGAAGAGACGCGCATATGGGAGATGATCTCGGAATTTCTGAACAACTTACAGCCCTTGGGATGAGCACATAAAAATCCTCCGCGACAACCTGCATGTCGTGGAGGATTTTTATATTTCGCGTCGGGAACACTCCTTTCTTCTCGTCTCGGCGCGTCGACCACTCTCTACCCGCGATTTTTTGCAAAAAAATATCCACCGAAGATGTTGTCCTCCGGTGGATAGTCTATAACCGTTATTCGTCGACGTTAAATCGCGAGATACGCCATCAACGCATAGTTGATCAAAAACAGAATCGACGCGCCGACGATGATCGGGTGAAGTTCTCTTCCCTTTCCCTTGACGATCATCACGATGCAATAGAAGATAAAGCCCGCGGCGATGCCGTTGCTGATCGAGTAGCTTAAGCCCATAAAAATCGAGGCGAAGAAGGCGGGAATCGCCACTTCGATATTGGTCCAGTCGATCTCCTTAAAGCTCGCACACATCATAATGCCGACGATGATGAGAACCGGCGCCGTCGCCTGCGCGGGGACGATGCCCGCGATCGGCGCGATAAAGATCGACGCCAAGAAGAGCGCGGCCGTTACCGTCGAGGTAAGGCCCGTCCTGCCGCCCGCACCGATGCCCGCGGCACTCTCGACAAAGGTCGTGGTGTTGCTCGTCCCGACCACCGAACCGATGACCGTTCCGATCGAGTCGGCGAAGAGCGCCTTGTCGAGTTTCGATTTAAATCCGGTGCTGTTTTGCATATTTCGGATGTCGCTTTCGCTGAAGATCCCCGAACGTCTCCCGGTGCCGATGAACGTACCGAGCGTATCGAAGGTGTCGCTCAGGGAAAAGGCGAAGATCGTCATCAACACGAGCGGAATCCGCGCGGGATCGCTGAACAGCCCGATCAACCCCTCTCGGCCGAGCGCGACGCCGAATACCGTGGAGAGCTCATTAAAGGACTCGACCACCGACGTCGTCTCGGAAAGCTGCGACAAATCGACCACGCCCATAGGAATCCCGAGGAGTGTCGTCAAGAGAATACTGAGAATAATAGCTCCTTTGACGTTCTTGACGACGAGAATGACGGCGAGGATAACACCGATGAGCGCGAGAAGGACTCCCGCGTCGTTGAAGTTGACGAGCGCGGGAACGGCCGCCGACGAACCGATAATCGTCCCGCTGTCGAGCGCCTGATAGGTGCCGGGATCCATCGTAAAGTTTAAGAGTCCGCTGTTTTTAATGCCGATGTAGCCGATAAACACCCCGATGCCGCCGCTGATCGCGTGCTGGAGCGAATCGGGAATGGCGACGATAATCATCTTTCGAATTTTCGTGACCGTGATCAAGACATTGATCACGCCGCAGAGAAAGACCATCCCGAGCGCCTCTTGCCAGGAAAAACCCAGGCCGAAGACGACCGTGTAGGTGAAAAAGGCGTTGAGCCCCATGCCGGGGGCCAAGGCGTAGGGGACGTTGGCGAACAGCCCCATAACCAGCGTCGCGACGACCGTCGCAATAATCGTCGCGAGAAAGACCGCGCCCCAGGGGATGCCCGTTTGAGAGAGAATCGCGGGATTCACGAAGATGATGTAGCTCATGGCGAAGAACGTCGTCGCGCCCGCGAGCACTTCCGTCGAAACGTCGGTGTTGTTTTCCCTCAGTTTAAAAAATGACTCCATGTTTTCCTCCTTTTAATAACAATCCGGCGCCGGTACATGTGCCGAAGGCAAACCATGCACCCGCAAATACGGTCGAATGCGCAGAGGCGTCGCGCGAAAGCGCCTGTTAATCGCCCGCAGAGCGGAGCCTCGCATTCCGCTCTACGGGAAATAAAAAATGCCCCGCCGTGGGGGCATCCTTTAGATTGTTTACTTCAATTCGACGGTAGCGCCGACTTCTTCCAATTTTGCCTTCATTTCGTCGGCTTCTTCCTTGCTTGCGCCTTCCTTAACGGGCTTCGGAGCGCCGTCTACGAGAGCCTTCGCGTCCTTCAAGCCGAGGCCGGTGAGGTCCTTAACGACCTTGATGACCTTAACTTTTTCTTGACCGATTTCAGCGAGAACGACGTCGAATTCGGATTTTTCTTCAGCAGCGGCTGCTTCTCCGCCTGCTGCCGGTGCGCCTGCGGCTGCAACGGCTACGGGAGCTTGTGCGCTTACGCCGAATTCTTCTTCTAATTCGCTTACTAAGTCAGCGAGTTCGATAACGGTTAATTCTTTAATCTCATCAATAAGAGCGGTTACTTTTTCAGATGCCATAATATTTATACCTCCATGTACACTATGCCCTTAGGCGGTTTCTTCTTCTTTCTTTTCGCGAATTTGGTTAAGCGCAACGGCCAGACCGCGGATATTTCCGGAAAGGACTGTAGCCAAACCGTTTAACGGTGCGTTCAGGCTGCCAAGCATCTTGGCGATGAGAACTTCGCGGCTCGGTAATTTTGCGAGGGCGTTGACTTCTTCGATGCTCATCAACTTGCCGTCGAGTACGCCGGCTTTAATTTCGATGCGGTCGTTTTCTTCGGCGAAATCGTGGATGATCTTAGCCGGTTGAACGGCGTCTTCGATTCCGAATGCGATAGCGGTGGGGCCGACGAGATAGTCGTTGACCTCTTCGATGCCGGCATCGGCGAATGCGCGCTTCAACATGGTGTTTTTGTAAACCTTGTATTCGACGCCGTTTTCGCGGAGTTGCTTTCTAAGTTCCGTGACATCGGCGACGTTTAATCCCAAGTTGTCGACAAACACGATCGATTGAGAATTTTCAATCTTATCCTTGATCTCGTTGACGAGGTCAATTTTCGATTGGAGTAGCTCTTCTTTCACAGCTTCACCTCCTCAAGTTTTAAACATAAAAAAATCACATTGCAGACACAATGCGAGTACTAAATCAGATTCAGTCACCTCGGCAGGAAATTAAGGCGAACCACCTGCTGTCTGCGGTTTCAACTTGTTCATAATACCAAAGAAAGCCCTTCTTGTAAAGGGCTTTTCCGATATTTTTATTTTATGATCTTCTCAAACACCCGATGCGCGCTCGCCATCGCCCAATGGATATTATAACCTCCGCAGTCCCCGTCGACGTCCAACACCTCGCCGATCGCAAAGAGGCCGGGACACTTCTTCGACTCCAAGTCCTCGGTAAACTCGTCCAGGGCGATGCCGCCGCAAGTTACCTGGGCGTAGTCGAAGCCCCGAACGCCCGTCACGGGGAGCGTGAAGGCGAACAATAAGTCGAGCAATTCCGCGCGCTTGTCGTAGTCCAGGAGATCGATCGACTCGTCCCGCTTAAGATTCAGCGTCTTGAGGACGACGTGGATCCACTTCTTCGAGACGACGCCTTCTAGAAAAGCTTCGACCGTTTGGGGAATATAGCTCCTCCCCTCGAGATAGGCGCGAAAGTCCCCGGACTGCTCCAAGTGATTGATCATGGGGATCGAGACCGTATACTCCGCCTTCTCTTCGGCGACCGTCCGCGCAAGATCCAAAACGGGCGGCCCGCTCACGCCGTCCTTGGCGAATAAAATTTCGCCGCTCCGTCGATCGACGCGCCTTCCGTCTTTAAAGAGCGCGATCTCGCCCTCGATCTTCGTACCGCTCAAGTGCTTGAGATAGGGCGAGCGACACTCGAGCGCGGAGATGCCGGGAAACGTCCGCGTCAACCGGTGCCCGAACCCTTCGAGCAATCCGTAGCCCTTTCCGTCGCTTCCCGATTCGGGCATCGAACGCCCGCCCGTCGCGACGACGACGACATCCGCCGCATACTCCGCCTCGTTACTTAAGAGCGCAAATGTGCCCCCTCGACGCTCGATCGAGGCGATAAACGTATCGGTCCGTTCGATTCCTCCGAAGGAGGCAAATGCGCGCCTCAGCGCGTTTAACACCGTCTGCGCCTGGAGCGTCCTCGGATACAGCTTCCCGCGATCCTCCTCGACGAGATCGAGTCCCAACCGTTCGAAAAACGCGTCCCGTTTCTCGGGAGAAAAATACCGCCCCGGGTCGAACGGCAGCTCACTCTCGCTGTGCCAATGCGAATATTTGAGATCGACATTGCTCACATTCGCCCGGCCGTTTCCCGTCGCGAGCAACTTCTTTCCCACGCGATTTTTTCGCTCGTAAATCGTCACGTCGATGCCCTCCGAGGCGAGCAGACCCCCGAGGGTCAACCCGCTCACTCCGCCTCCTACGATCGCTACGGACATATCTTTCACTCCCTATCGTCCCTCCCTTACAATTTACTGCGAGTATAGCACGGCTTTGTGCTACAATACAAGGTAGATAAAAGGAGGCATTATGAATATTACCGAACGTTTGGAAAAATACGTGAAAGTTTACACCACAAGCGATGAGAATTCCGACACATTCCCCTCGACGAAGCGTCAATTTGACTTGGCACACATCCTCGTCGATGAATTAAAAGAACTCGGTCTCTCCGACGCCGCCGTCGACGATTACGGCTACGTCACCGCACACTTAGAAGCCAATACCGACAAGGATATGCCCACCTTGGGACTTTTATCTCACATGGACACGTCCCCCGCAGCCAAAGGCGACGGCGTCAACCCCCGCATCGTCCACTACGAAGGCGGCGACATCGTCTTAAATAAAGAAAAAAACATCGTCCTCTCCGAAAAAGACTTCCCCGCGCTCAAAGACGTCGTAGGCTTGGACCTTATGGTCACCGACGGCACGACGCTCCTCGGCGCCGACGACAAAGCGGGCATCGCCATCATCATGGACACGCTTAAGAACCTCGTCGAAAACGACCTTCCCCACGGTCCCCTCGCCGTCGCCTTCACCCCCGACGAAGAGATCGGCCGCGGCGTCGAGAAGTTCGACGTCGAAAAATTCGGTGCCGACATCGCCTTTACCCTGGATGGTTCGCGTCTCGGCGAAGTCCAATACGAATGTTTCCACGCCGTCAGTGGTAAAGTGGAGATCGAGGGCGTAAGCGTCCATCCGGGCAGCGCAAAAGACAAGATGATCAACGCCATCTCCCTCGGTATGGAACTCGACGGCATGCTCCCCGAGCAGATGCGTCCGCAATACACCGAAGGCTACGACGGATTCTACCACTTGGACCAATTCCGCGGCAACGTCGAGAAGGCCGAGATGATCTACATCATCCGCGACTTCGACGCCGAAAAAGTCGAAAAAATGTGCGACATCTTTAGAAGCGCCGTCGACTTTATGAACACCAAGTACGGCGAGCACATTCAATTGACCTTAAACGAGACCTACCGCAACATGCGCGAAAAAATCGAACCTCACATGGACCTCATCGACCTCTGCGTCGACGTCATGAAAAAAGAGGGAATCGAACCGATCGTCGAACCCATTCGCGGCGGCACCGACGGCAGCCAACTCTCCTGGCGAGGACTCCCGACCCCGAACCTCTTCACCGGCGGCATGAACTTCCACGGCCCCTTCGAATACATCCCCATCCAGCACATGGAAAAGGGACGCGACTTTTTGGTCAGCTTAATTCAGGCGATGGAAGAGCGCGCATAAATTTCTCATACGCATCGATATAAAAAAGACGGCGTCCTCGTATAGGAATGCCGTCTTTTTTATATCGTTATTTCATCATTTATTTGATGTCGATCTCAAATTCCTCGCCTACTTTGTCTTCCTTTGTATCCACTTTGCCCGATTTATCCGGTAATGCCTGTCTGTATAATTGACAGTCGAGTCGGTCGACATCATGCAATAATTCGTCGGCCGTTATATCGCTTGTTTCCGGAGAAAAATATAAGTGCGCGGCGTGTTGATCCGAATTGATGACTTCGAAGTTTACAACTCTTCCCTTCGAATCGGTCCCTTCCAGACGGTACATATAATCGGATTCGGATTCCGGATAGGTCAATACCATCTTTTGTGCGAGGGGACTCAGCGTAAAACGATCGACGGCGATGCCGCGTGTCTCATCGATTTGAACATCTTTTGCGACGACGCGCTTCGGCGCCTCCATCTTCGCCATATCGAGGTCGATCACAATGGATGTCTTTTGATCCGAATGGAATAATTTAGAAAACTCAAGTTCCAATTCCGCGCGACCATGTGCGGGAAGCGGATTCTCCAATGTATACTTCCGCGAATCGGCGATCATAGAGTGATCGGAATCCAACGCATAAGACGAGCCGGAAGAGCCCAACACGCGATCGACTTTCCCGTCAACTTTTACCTGCTCGAGTTCCACATCGGGTTCATCGCCCTTATCTTCACTCAATATCACGGCATACAGATCTTCTCCGTCAAAGGCGATATCGTCGACGATGATTTTTTCTCCGTTAATGTCGACCGGTTGATTTAACCGGACACTGTATCGATTCGCCTCGTTCGAAAGCCCCATCGCCTCCGAAAGACCGACGTGAATTTGATTCACCGTTTCAACCGCCTTCGCCATAACATAGCCGCCCGAGACGACATTGGTCACGCCTAATGCGATAACCAGCGCGGCCGCGATCTTGGCAGTACGGGCATAGGTCTTTCTCTTCTTCTTTTTCTTCAGATTTTTTACGGTATTATAAAGCTTTTGTTTTTCCATCTCGTCGAGAGGAATCTCTTCGTAATCGATGTCGATGTCGTTGAATTTGTCGTAAAGCATCTTTTTCATGGTTTTTCTCTCCTCCACATATTAAGGAATTTCCTTCCCCGACTCACCCTCTTATAAGCGTTCTCGAGGGTTATATTTTCTTTTTCCGCCGCTTCTTTGTACGACAAGGAATCTATAAAAATATCTTTAAACAGTTCCCTGTCCGCATCATTTAATGCGGAAAGTGCCTCCTCAATCTCGAGATTTGTCGTAAGCGGTGCCTGTTCCGCCACCGGTGCATCGTCGATATCGACGCTCTCATGTTTTATTTCTTTTCGGATGAGGTCGATTGATTTATATTTCGCGATGACGGCACACCAGTTTTTAAACGACGAACGCGTCTCGTCATAATATCGGATATTTTCCCAAACACTCAGTAGTGTATCGTTCAACGCCTCGTCCCATAAATACGGATATTTCCAAAGCGTCTTCGATACGACGCCTTTTAAGACCGCCCCGTAATCTTCTATAAATGAATAAAGGGCATCTTCATCTCGACGTTTCAGTCGGTTTACCAATTCCTTGCAGTTCATATCTCCTCCTTTCACTTATATATTCGTCGACCGATCGGAAACTCTGACATTCTCTTTATGTAAATAGTACAAATATTTTTAAATGTATCACGCTTTTTTCCATAATAAAACCCCAAGCGGTAAGATAAAATCCTAATGCTTGGGGTTGATGCCCATATCCTGTTTTAAATTGTTCGATGACATTTACAGCTCGAGAATCTTCGAACGACCTTCCAAGATCTCATAGCCCGATTCCCTAAACAGGTCTGCGACACGTTCTATCGACCAGCCTCTCAACGTCTCCTCACTCGTATCCCGCGGGTTTGTTCCAATTTCTCCGAAAAAGAGATCTGCACCGACATCCATCGCGAGCGCATTCGGCTCGTGGCTCGTAAGGCCTTTCACTTGATCGCCCAGGTATAAATTAATCGCCGCGACGATGTCGGCCATGCGCCAATAAGTCACTTCTTCCGCCGGAAAATTCGATCCCGGAATATAAGTTCTACGCATAGAACCTGCGTAGTTGACCCCCAAGTCCCGTGCAATTTCCGTTTTCTCCGCGATTTCTTCTACCGTATGTTCCGGGCCGATCGGTTCGATGCACATGCCGACGGCGAGTCCCGCTTCTTTCGCACCACGAATCGTCTTCTGACGACGTGCAATTTGAACGCCCGTGGTATCGCCTTCACCCATGCGAATGGCGTGGTAAACGGCATCGATGCCCGCATCCTTTAATCGCACGGCATTCGTCTCGCTAAAATCGGGAATATTGGCGACGAGCGTCGCGTCTGTTATCTGCGCCGCCTTAACGGCCTTCACCACATCGATAAAGTGATCGAACTTGTAATTTGCCGTCGTCATCAAATAGACGGCGTTGGCGCCTTCTCTCTCCATTTCGTTGACATCGGCAATAATATCGTCGACGCTCAGCTTGCTCGCCGTCTCGAAAACGTGGTTCGACGGTGCGAACGAACAGAATTTGCAATCAATCGGACAGGGACTCGCATCGAGGCCGATCTGCCCGTGAATTTCCGCTTTCCCGTCTAACCGTCGCATCGAAATTTTTCTAGACGCATAACGCATCATCGCGGATTCTTCCGAACCCTCTTCGATCTTTAGCAACTGAATCAGCTCTTCCTTCGATAACATCTCGTTTTCGAGCGCCTTGTCGATTATGTAGCGAATCGTTTTATCCATAAGCCCTCCTTTTTATTCTCTTTCTATCGTACCAAATCTCGTCATGGCAGGGCCTATTGAAATATAACTATATGAAAATTCTATACGAATTTTATCATATTATGCTATTCTATGATTTCTCCGCTACATCTCCTCCGCGCTCTTCACCGAGGTTAAGAGCGATATGATTCCGTCGATGCTTTGGTTCCGCTCGCTCGGCGGCGCTCCTTGTTCGTAGGGATCTTTCTCGGCGACGACGGCTTCACGGATCGCATAAAAAAAGCACCTCGCCGAAGCGACGTGCTTTTTATTTATGAGTTAATCCATTAATTTGGATCCGTTGAGACGGATGCCGGGGCCCATGGTCGATGCCACGGTAACCGAACGCAGGTAACGTCCCTTTGCAGCAGCCGGTTTCGAACGAATAATGGCGGACATCAAGGTCTTTAAGTTCTCGGTCAGCTTTTCGGAACCGAAAGATGCTTTACCGATCGGTACGTTGATGATAGCCGCTTTATCGACGCGGTATTCAACTTTACCGGCCTTGATCTCTTCGACGGCTTGTGCGATGTCGAAAGTAACCGTGCCGGCCTTGGGGTTCGGCATAAGGCCCTTCGGTCCCAAAATACGACCGATGCGGCCGACGACACCCATCATGTCCGGGGTTGCGACGACGACGTCGAAGTCGAACCAGTTTTCGTTTTGGATCTTTTGAGCCAATTCTTCGCCGCCTACGTAATCCGCGCCGGCTTCTTCAGCTTCCTTGACTTTGTCGCCCTTTGCGAATACGAGGATGCGCTCGGTACGACCGGTACCGTGGGGCAGGACGACGGTGCCGCGAACTTGTTGGTCGGCGTGACGGGGGTCTACGCCCAAACGGACGGCGAGTTCGATCGTTTCGTCGAAGTTTGCCACAGCCGTCTTTTGTACGAGTTCAATCGCTTCGGCGATATCGTACTGACGCGTACGATCCACGAGTTTTAAACTTTCTTGATATTTTTTACCTCTCTTAGGCATCTTTAACCTCCTTGTGGTTCAAACGAAATGGAATTTCTCCCACTAACCTTCTACTTCGACTCCCATGCTGCGTGCAGTTCCCGCGACCATGCGCATCGCTGCTTCAACATTTGCTGCGTTTAAGTCCGGCATTTTTGTTTCGGCGATTTCGCGGCATTGATCCTTCGTGATCTTTGCCACTTTCTTCTTGTTGGGTTCGCCGCTTGCCGTGTCGATGCCGGCCGCCTTCTTGATGAGGACAGCTGCCGGCGGCGTCTTGGTAATGAAGGTAAAGGAACGGTCTTGGTAGACGGTCATGACGACCGGAATAATCATGCCGGCTTGGTCTTGAGTCTTGGCGTTAAACTGTTTGGTAAATTCCATGATGTTTACGCCGTGGGGACCGAGTGCGGTACCTACCGGCGGTGCCGGTGTTGCCTTTCCTGCAGGGATTTGTAATTTGACAATTGCTATGACTTTCTTGGCCATAGTACACCTCCTAATGTGGTTTAGCGGGTTTTCCCTCCCACTCTTAAGTTACGTCTTAGTCTTTAACTAATTGATTTTCGTCCAGTTCAACCAGGGTATCGCGACCAAACATGGAAATAGATACGGTGACTTTTTGCTTCTTCGCATCTACGGATTCGACCACGCCGATGAAGTCCTCGAACGGTCCGGTCAACACCTTGACGCGATCGCCGACGGCGTAGGCGCCGGTGTCGTCTTGGACCTTCGATACGCCGAGGTTTTTCACTTCTTCGTCGGATAGGGGAATCGGCTTCGATCCCGGCCCGACAAAGCCCGTGACACCTCTTGTGTTTCTCACGACATACCAGGACTTATCGTTCATGATCATCTTTACCAGGACGTAGGAAGGAAACATCTTGCGTTCCTTCAACTTCTTTACGCCGTCTTTTTCTTCGACATAATCTTCCATCGGCACCTGAACATCAAAAATCAAGTCGCCGAGGTCCTGGTTCTTCACCATGGATTCCATATTGTTTTTGACTTTATTTTCGTGGCCGGAGTACGTGTGGATGACATACCAGCGCGCTTCCTCCGGGCCCAGATCGCCGTCTGTACGGTTTACATCATCGGTCAATTGAAATCCTCCAGTACGCTTACAGCCCTAAAATGAAACTCATGAGATGACTGAAGACGAAGTCAACGGCGTATAAAAATACAGCGGTTACGACGCTCACGAAGATAACAATCAAGCTGTATTGGGTCAATTGTTTTTTCGTAGGCCAGACAACTCGCTTAAATTCCCTCTTAACACCGCGGAAATACCTCGTCAAAGACTTTTTGTCTTCGACCTTCTGCGTGTTGGACTTTTGCGCCATCGTATCTCTCCTTACTTCGTCTCCTTGTGGGGCGTATGTTTTTTACAGAACTTGCAATACTTGTTAATTTCCATACGCTCCGGCGTATTTTTCTTGTTCTTGTAGGTTACATAGTTTCGTTGTTTGCACACTGTGCACTCTAACTGTACGCGATCTGCCATCAGGCACCTCCTCTAACTTTCATTAATGGAAATAAACTCAATAAAAAAGGGCTTTATACAAGCCGCTTTTTCCGATTTCTATTCGGATTGGTTTATAGGGGGATTTTATCAAAAGTCGAGACCTTTGTCAACGACTTCCGACTCTAAATCATCGTCTCCCAACGATCGAGCTCGTTTAGGTAATGCTCGCTTCGAAGCGCGTGTTCTTTCTCAAACGCCTTCGTCTCCTCGTCGATGTGCTCCAGACGCGCTTCGGAGAGATTCTTTTCGGCGAACGGATAGACGACCGTATTCTCGCGCTCCGCGTGCGCCTCGAGCAAGAAAGCGTAATTATACAGGAGTCCGAAGACATCTAGCAAGTTTTCCGTCGTCTTCTCCTCCTCGTAACGCACTCGCGCCTCGTCTAAACGGCGGACGATGTTTCGCGCCTGGTCGTGCTCGACGAGCATCCCCTGACGCACGATCTTTTCCGCGACCGGCCCCAAGTCCTCGAGCATGTAGCGGAATAAAATTTCCTCTTCCTTCCCGTGGTGATGGGCGTCTGAATAATGTCGGATAAAGTCGATCATCGAGGCGACCTCCCCGTCGAATAAGACCTCGCCTTCGAGCGCGCGAACTAAAAAGCGCCGAATAATCGAAGTAAATCGAAGGATTTGAGCGTGTTCGTTTTCCAAGACGTCGATACCGTACATATTATTGCTCCTTTTCTATAATCTTCTCGGCGATGCGAATTCCGTCGATCGCCGAGGACACGATGCCGCCCGCATATCCCGCGCCCTCTCCGGCGGGATAGAGGTTCTCGTGGCTGAGCGACTCCAAACTCATCTTATCGCGCTTTAGGCGAACGGGCGAGGAAGAGCGCGTCTCGGGCGCCGTCAATACCGCTCCCTCGAGCAGCGCGGGAAAATACGACCCCATCTTCGCGAGCCCCTCCGCGAGCGTCTTATCCAAGGCCTCGGGATAAATCGCATGAAGATCCGCGGGATACGTCCCCGGAAGGTACGTCGGTGCTACGGTATCCGTCTCTTCCCGCCCCAGATACGACGCCACCGACTGGACCGGCGCGCGGTACGAGTTCGACATAGCGTAGACCTTCTTCTCGATCCTCCGCTGAAAATCGACCCCCGCCATGACCCCCTCTCCGTAGACAGATTCGTCGATCGTCGCGAGGATGGCGGCGTTGGCGTTTGCGCCGTCCCGCGCCTTAAAGCTCATGCCGTTGGTGACGACTTCGCCTTCCTCGCTCGCCGCCGCGACGACCCGGCCGCCCGGACACATACAAAAGCTGTAGACGCCGCGGTCTCCCACCTTCGCCGTCACCTGGTACTCCGCCGCAGGTAGAAGAGAGGCCATCTCTCCGTACTGGTTCTCGTCGATCGCCTTCTGCGACTGCTCGATCCGAAAGCCGACGGCAAAGGGCTTCGATTCCATCGAGAGTCCCTCGTCGTAGAGCATCTCGAAAGTGTCGCGCGACGAGTGGCCGAGCGCGAGCACGAGGTAGTCCGTTCGATAGACGCCCCCCGAGGTCGAGACGAGGTAGCCTCCGCCCTCTCTCTTAAAACCTTTAAAGCGCGTGCGGAATAAAAATTCCGCGCCCATCGCCTCGAGTTCCCTCCGCAACTCGACGAGCACCGCGCGCAGCGCGTCTGTCCCGACGTGTGGCTTTTTCTTATAGAGGATGCTCTTATCCTTCGCGAGCCGCGAGAACAGCTCGAGGACGAGACGCCCCCGCGCATCCTTCGAACGACTGGTGAGCTTTCCGTCCGAAAACGTCCCCGCGCCGCCCTCGCCGAACTGCACATTGCTCTCGGGATCGAGTGCGCCGCCGTTCCAAAAAGTCTCGACCTTCTTTACGCGCTCCTCGACCGCGTCTCCGCGCTCGACGATGATCGGGGCGATCCCCCGCTTCGCGAGCGTGTAGGCGCAAAAGAGCCCCGCGGGACCCGCGCCGACGATGACGGGTCTGGCGTCGCTTTGAACGGGCGAAAAGTCGTAGGGCTCCTCGTGAATCACCGTCACCCGCTTACTCTTTTTGACGCGCCGATCCGTCTCGACGTCCACTGACGCGTTAAAGCACATCGTGTGTCGCTTTCGCGCGTCGATCGACTCGCGATGCCTGTTCCAGGTAAACGCGGACGGCTCGATCCCCAATATTTTTGAAATCTCTCTCTCGTAATAAGCCGGCTCCGAATCGATCGGGCGACTTAAGTTGTTGATTCTATACCTCATATAGATATTATCCTTTTATTTTCCCTGGAGGTCAAGCACCCGGAATCTTCCGCACAAAAATCGTTTCATCTAAAGAATCATGGTGTCTATCAGAAATAATTGAGCCATTATTTGGAACACTTATGCAACTCATTCAACAAGTTTAACACATAGATAAAGCCCCCGAATTTTCGAGGACTTTATCTATGTGTCTGCAAAAGCTTTAATTTAATGTATTGACCTTAAAAGACGTTTTCCTATTTTAACTTCTTCAATCCAATACTGCGTAAACATTCTTATTTTATTAATTACGCAAATATTTTATTCGGCTTCCACATCAAATTCTTTAAGTTTTTGTATAACCTCATCTTCAGAGAGTTTCGTTTCTTCAGATAAATAAATTATATCAGCTCGTGTCGCTTTTTGAAGTTGGTTATTCTTGACCGCGTTCTTAATATAGGATCTACGTAATGCATTCATATCAAATTCTCTAGCCTTAATAAAAGAAGGATCACTTGGGAATATGATATTTTCACCCGGTTTATCATCATCAGGGTTTCCAAACTTAATTTCTACACCATTTTTCTTGGCAAAAGTAAGCTGAGCCGTGGGGTGTTTTCCCGCACCCGTATACTCCGTCTCTTGAACGATGATAATTTGATCTTCATCCATATCTTGGGCCATGGCGAATGCCGCCGTCAACGACGTATTTCCGGCGGGTCCGCGTTCATACCCCTCTAGGCTCGCAAGCGCCTCAGTGATATAAAATGTTTCGCCTTGTTTGACGATGACATAGCGGTCGGCGTAACGTAAAAATCGAGCTGCATTTCGCGGTACATCCGAGCGATCCGGCCACGTGATAAACGGAATGCTGAATCCCGTGTGCCCCGTCGTAAATGATTTTCTGTTGAAATCGTGATCTGACGCCATATGCAAACCGCTCAAATCGACCGATGCGCCGACAATCTGCGCTTTCGAACCGGCTTTTTTTACACCTCTTGCCGTACCGGTAAGATTCCCGCCACCTGCATTAGTGCAGACGACGACATCCGGATCTTTTCCGGTCTTTTCTCTACACTGTTCTACCAATTCATATCCCAGCGTTTCGATTCCCGCAATGGCAAAGGGGACATAAAGCGATGCGTTGAAATAACCGGTTTCTTCTAATATTTGCAGATACGTGGAAAAGAGCTCCGGTCCAACAGTCAGTTGAATAACTTCTGCGCCGTACGCTTCACAGATCCTTTGTTTCTCCAGAATTTCAGGCTGTCCGACCATTCTGCTGTCGTAACATTCTTGTACGACAATACAGTGCAATCCCGCCATGGCAGCTTGTGCGGCGACGGCGGCGCCATAATTGCCAGATGTCGCACAGGCAACGCCTTTGTAGCCTAGTTTTTTTGCGAGATATACGGCCATTGACGCGCGGCGGGCTTTAAAACTGCCCGACGCATTACACGCTTCGTCCTTTACAAAAATACGTGCACCTTTTCCCGGCTCCGCATATTTTCTCGCCAATGCGGTAAGATTTTTCATTTCTAAAAGCGGGGTATTTCCTACTGCACGATCGGCTTGAATTTTCCGGATCTCTTCGATTGAAAAATCTTCGGGCTCTCTCATCATTTTTTCATAGTCGAAACCAATTCCTTCCGATTCAAATTTAGAATAGTCGATTCCCGTAGACGACAACATAATTTCATTTTGACGACTTAAAATAGATTCATAGGAATTATCTCTATTCATCACTCTCACCTCCAAATAAAATATCACGCAATTGACATTGTACTTTCAAAAGTTCCGGAACAAAATCTCCATAAGTATGCGTATATTTGGGTTCGACGGCAAACAACTCGCCGGAAACTTTTCTTCCGGTTACCGTTGTAATTTCAACTTCTTCCCGCACATCAGCATCGTGATTTAAGAAACCTTTGACCCACATCCGTAACTCATGTTGTTGAGTATCTTCGGGTACTTGAGGTGCGCGTTTGCCTGCAGGTAAAACTACTTTTGTAATTTGCACCCATGTTCCCTTTTGAATTTTGCTCATCTTCAATCCCTCCTAATTTCTAATCTTAATGCGACAATTGTTTTTCATTCATACCATCTTTTCGTCCGATGCCGATAAAGATGGATGCTGTCATAACAACTAATAAAACCATCGGATATATAACAAATGGCGAAACCTCTACGCCAATAAGCGGTGCAGACGTTTCTGCTGCAAAGCTTATCGTAAACACCATCGCAGGCGTCCAGGGTAAGAGGTATGCTAGTGTATTCGACTGTGCATCCAACACATTTGCGATTCGATACGGCGAGATACCATGTTGTTCACCCAAAGGTTTCGCAAATGAAGAGCCTACAGCGAGAATTGCGGGTGCATTTAATCCCATAATTCCTGAAAGCAAAATGACCATACCGGATATGACGAGTTCGGAACCTTTGGCAGTACGAGACACACCACCTAAAGCATTTAACAAACGTATGTCACCGCCCCCCGCACGCATGACCGCAATTGATCCAAACAACAGTAATGCCAATATACTTACTTGTAGCATCCCTGAAAGGCCATCATACAAGATACCTCCGACTTCACGATCTAAACCGGCCCCACTAACATTGATTAAGGCATTGACATTTTCGGAAGCAGAGTCGATCACCAAAAAATCAAATTGTCCGGTAATTAAACCAATTGCAGAGGAAATCACAATACCCCATGTTGTTGCAATAACAATGTCGCCGGTCTTAAATGCAACATATAATGTGGCAACAACGCCGAGCAACATAAAGAACGCCTTCGGATCGTAGTTAGCAAGATCGGTTGTGGTGGATACCTTAATATTCGCTTGCAACATAGAGCCAAGTATAGCGAATATAACAATGGCAATTGTTCCGGCAACAGCGGCATATTTGAGTCGTGAACGAACGACGCCCGGCACATCGACACCTTGTGTAGTTGCCGAACAAATCGTCGTATCGGAAACAGGTGCCAGATTGTCACCAAACACAGCACCGGAAATAATTACTCCTGCCAACAATTCGGGATAACAACCAATCGAAATCCCCGCAGGATATAAAACTCCCATCGCTGTGGCAATCGTGCCAAATCCTGTACCTGTTGCCGTCGCAAATAATGCAGATGCAATAAATGTAATCTCTAAAAATAGAATCGGTCCTACTCCCAAATTTGCAGAAAATCCCGCTATTGCTAAGGCAAGACCTGAAGAACTAAGCACTTTAGAGAACACTCCCGCAAAAAACCAGCACAAAATAGGTGTAATCGCCTCTCTACTAGACATTCCGTGGACCAATACTTCAGAGTACAGTTGTTTGTCTTTTGCAAAGAAGAATGCAATAACTATTGCGAAGAAAGCCGGCAACCATAAAGCGCCATTAGAAATGGACCTCCATACAAACGTTGTCAAAATAATAGTCGCAATAAAAACAATAAACGGAATAAATGAGAACCATTCACCCCCATAAAAATCCAATTTATCTTTTTTTCCCATAAAAGCCTCCCGATAACAAATTCAGAACCTAAGATTCTGATGTAATAGTCGGAATTAATTTCGCCGCGAAATTAATACGATATAAAGTAATAAATTCGTTATATCGTATTTAATTGAATGGTAGCATACTTTATTATAAACTGCAACCGTTTTCTAAAGGTTGTTTTCAATATTTTGCATTTTATTTACTGGAAAACATATACTAAAATCTGTATTATAGAATTTAGACTTTTAGGAAGCAGGAGGTGCTGATCACTATGGATAACGAAATAGAAATGAGTTTTGATGCTTTACGTTTAGGCCAAACCTTACGTGAAGAACGAAATAGATTAGGCTATACTTTAGATGAAGCTTCGCATAAAACCGGCGTTTCTAAAACTATGTTAAGTCAAATTGAGCGTGGAGAATCTTCCCCCACCGTCTCTACAATTTGGAAAATTTCTACAGGTTTAAGAATCCCTTTAGCCACGCTTTTATCGAATAGCAATAAGTCAGACTATAAAGTTTTAACTCTAGATGAAGCCATGCCAATAACAGAGAATCATCATGTTCTCATTCAAAATATTTTTTCATTCGATCCGCTGTCACCATTAGACGGATTATTTGTTACCTTGCGCCCAAATTCAAAATATCAATCCACTGGACATAATAACGCATTAAGAGAATACATATTTGTTATCGATGGAGAACTGATTATGCATGTGGGGACAGAACGCTTCATTATGCATAAATTTGATACATTAAGTTTTGAAGGAGACGAAGAACACTCTTATGAAAATATTTCTGATGAACCAGTCTCATATTTATCCCTCATAAAATATTAAGATTCCTTTGTAAAGCCCGTTATTTATAATAAATAACATTCACTCCCTGTGAGTTTTTATTATTCGTCGATATCTCAGGCATTTATGAAAAATCCCTCCTATATCAAATATTTGATATAGGAGGGATTTTTCATAAATAAATCTTCCGCACAAAAAAAGATCCCCGCTCGGGGGATCTCCTTCGATTCTATTTAGTTCTTCTTTCCCTTGATATAATCGACGCCGGCCTGAATCACGGGCATGATTTCCATGTCGGGGATGTTGACGTAGAGGCCGTCTTCGACCCGTTCGATGTGGCCCATCTTACCCAAGATGTGGCCGTCTTCGCTCAACAGCCCTTCGATATTAAAGGAGCTGCCGTTGGGATTGTCGATATAGGTAAAGGCGATTTGGTTCTTTTCGACCAATTCTTTCGCCTGTTCCTTCGAGCAGACCAGACGTCCTTCGCCGTGGCTTACCGGGACGAAATAGCGGTCACCCGGCGTCAAGTTCTTGAGCCAGGGCGAGTCGTTCGTCACGACTTCGGTCTCGACGATGCGCGCGACGTGGCGCGAATTGTCGTTAAAGGTCAAAGTCGGCGAATCTTCCGCCTGGACGCGCGCTTCGCCGTAGGGGAGGTAGCCCGATTTAATGAGCGCTTGGAATCCGTTGCAGATGCCCAAGACCAATCCCTTCTTGTCCTTCACGAGCGCATCGAGCGCTTCTTTCATCGCATCGGTGCGTAGGATGTTGGCGATAAACTTCGCGGAGCCGTCCGGCTCGTCGCTGAAGCTGAACCCGCCGGGGATGGCGAAGATGTCGGCGTCTTTTACCTTTTGCGCCAAGCGGTCGATCGACTCGACGGTCTCCTCCGCCGTCTGATTGCGGAAGACGAAGACGTCGACGTCGGCCCCCGCCTTCGTAAAGACATCGGCGGTGTCGTATTCGCTGTTCGTTCCGGGGAAACAGGCGATGACGACGCGACAATCGTCTTGAGCGGCTCTCTCTTCTACGCGCGACGTTCCCTCTTGACGTTTCGCGATCGTCTCCTCGCTCTGTTCGACTTCCGAAGGGAAGACCGATTCGAGGCCGCCGCGATAAGCGTCCATAATGGCGTCCTTGTCGAGCGACTTGCCGTTTACGACATAGCCCTCTTTTGTGAGTTCGCCGATCGACTCGACGCCCTCGATGTCCTCGCTGTACTCGAGGATAATGTCGCCGTAGCGGGCGTTGTAGAGGTCGTCGAGTTCGACGTCAAAGCCGAGTCCGTTACCCATCGCGGAGATGATGATACCGGGGAGTGTGCCATAGCGGGTAACCGCCGCGGCGGCGACGATGTTTCCCTTCGCCATCTCCTCGCGAATCGTCGCGGCCGTCTCCTTAAACGCGGCGATGTCCATTTTTCCGTCCTCGGTGCGGGAAGCTTTCGCGATACCCAGGCGGTGTCCCGCCTCTTTAAACGCATTGCCGACGACGTCTTTCGCCTTCATCGGCGCGACCGCAAAGGAGACGAGCGTCGGCGGGACGTCCTTGTCTCTAAAGGTTCCGCTCATCGAGTCCTTTCCGCCGATCGGCGGTACTTCGAAGGCCATGCAGGCTTCGAATGCGCCGAGCAGCGCCTTCAAGGGCTTTTGCCAGCGGGTCGCGTCTTCGCCGAGTTTCTCGAAGTACTCTTGGAAGGTGAAGTACATATCGTCGATAGCGGCGCCGGTAGCGACGAGCTTAGCGACCGATTCGACGACCGCGTAGTAGGCGCCCAGGAATTGGTTTTCGGACAAAAACTCGGGGTTCGTGCCGAAGCTCATCACGCTCGCGGTGTCGCTGCGCTTGCCTTCGACGGGAATAAGACCCGCCATCGCCTGCGTCGGCGTGAGTTGGTACTTGCCGCCCAAGGGCATCAAGACCGTTCCGCGTCCAACGCTGTTGTCGAATTTTTCGATCAGGTTCTTTTGGCTCACGACGTCGAGATCGGCCATGCGACGGACGATATCCTCCTCCGTGTACTCGTCGAATTTGTGCATATAGTGCGAGCGGTCGTCTTCTTCGACTGCGACCGATTGACTGCGCTCGACGCCCGAAGTCTCGATAAAGGCGCGGTCCAAGTCGACGATCAAGGTGTCCTCGTAGTACATGCGCATCGAGGCCTCTTCGGTAACTTCCGCGACGACGGTCATCTCCAGATTTTCCTCGTCGCTCAGGCGCTTAAACAGGTCGAGGTCGCCCTTTCGGATGACGACGGCCATGCGCTCTTGCGACTCGGAGATCGCGATTTCCTTCGGAGAAAGGCCCTCGTATTTGAGCGGTACCTTGTCGAGTTGAATCCGCACGCCCGGGGCGAGTTCGCCGATGGCGACGGAGACGCCGCCCGCGCCGAAGTCGTTGCAGCGCTTAATTTTCGATGCGATCTCGGGCTTTCTGAACAGGCGCAGCAGCTTGCGCTCTTGGGGCGCGTTGCCCTTTTGGACTTCGGCCGATGCGGTCGCGAGCGAGTGAGACGTGTGCTTCTTGCTCGATCCGGTCGCTCCGCCGACGCCGTCTCGGCCGGTCCGTCCGCCCATGAGGAGGATGATATCTCCCGGTTCGGGCGTCCCGCGCCATACATTCTCCTCGGCGACGGCGCCTACGACGGCGCCGACTTCCACGCGCTTGGCCATGTAGCCGGGGTGATAGATTTCTTCGACGAGGCCCGCGGGAATCCCGATTTGGTTTCCGTAGGAAGCGTAGCCGTTCGCCGCCTCGGTCGTGATCTTCTTTTGGGGCAGTTTGCTTTCCCACGTATCCTCGATCGGCATCGTGGGGTCGCCGCTGCCCGTCAGGCGAAGTGCCTGGTAGACGTAGGCGCGCCCGGAGAGCGGATCGCGGATACAACCGCCCAGACAAGTCGAAGCGCCGCCGTAGGGTTCGATCTCCGTGGGGTGGTTGTGCGTTTCGTTCTTAAACATCAGGAGGTAGGGAATCGTCTCGACCTCGCCCGTCTTTAAGTCTTCCGCGTCGATGTCGATGCGGATCGAACAGGCGTTGATCTCCTCGGACTCCTCGATATTGGTCTTGATGCCGTTTTTCTTTAAATACTTCGCGACGATCGTCCCGAGATCCATCAGACTCACGGGCTTGGTGCGGTTTAATTCCTTCCGCGTCGCCATATAGTGATCGAACGCCTCTTTGATAACGGGCGAGACCTTGTCGTCGAAGTCGATGTCGAGCGCCGTGTTAAACGTCGTGTGGCGACAGTGATCCGACCAATAGGTATCTAAGATCGCGAGTTCCGTTTCGTTGATGTCGCGACCGATCGCCTTAAAGTGTTCTTGGATAAAGGCAAAGTCCTCGATGCTCATGGCGAGATCAAGCGCGTCGAACTGTCGCGTTAGCTCGTCCTCGTCCCAGTCCTTAAATCCTTCGATCACGGGGTTGTCGAGGTTTTGCAACGATTCTTTTTTAAGCGTCGTCGGCACGCCGAAGAGGTTTCCGATCTTTTGGTCGACCGGGTTGACCAGGTGGCCTACGATCGCCTCGTAATCGTCCTCGTCGATGTCGCCTTTAAAGTCGTAAACCGTCGCCGTCTTCGACTGCAAGTGCGTGTGTCCGAACATCGCCGTCGCGGTGTCCATGACACCGGCGTTGCGCTGGTCGTATTGGCCCGGTTGATACTCCACGACGAGCCCGCGTTCCATCTCCGCCTGCAGGCGATACGCCGACGCGTCGACGTATAGACGGTCGCTCGGCGCTTCGGAGAGGACTTCCTTCGACAGACGCTCGACCTCTTCCGCCGTTAAGCCCTCGAGGTCGTATCGCGCGTAGATCTTCACGTCGTCGAGTTCGATGCCGAGCTCTTCATTCAGTTGCTCTTTGAGCGCGACCTCGGCGTTGTTAAACCCGTCCTTGCGTCCGACGTAGACGCGGGAGAGCATCGGTCCGATGTCTCTTCGAATTTGCTTGTGTTCAAAGGTTATCGCATCGGCCGCGGCGTAGGCGCGTTTCATCGCCTCGTCGAAATTATCCGCCGATGCCGTCACCGTCAGGACGCGGCCGCCGTTTGTGACGAGCTCGCCGTCTTTGATCGCCGTGCCGGCGTGGAAGACGGCGACGTCTTTTAAGTCGCTCGGGATGTGGATCGGCACGCCCTTTTCCGAGGAAAGCGGGTAGCCGCCGCTCGCGAGGACGAGCGAGACGACCTTCTTGTCGTTTTCCTTCACCTCGACGGAGTCGAGTTCGCCCTTCGCCGTCGCCATCATAATCTCGAGGAGGTCGCCGTCCAAGCGCTCGAGGACCGATTGCGTCTCGGGATCGCCGAATCGACAATTATACTCGAGAATTTGGGGACCCTTATCGCCGATCATGATGCCCATAAAGATCAGACCGCGGAAGTCGAGTTCGTCGTCCTTTAGGCCCTTTAAGAAAGGTTTCACGAGGGTCTCATCAATCGAATCGAGGAGCGGAAGCGCCTCGACGTTGGGCGCGTAGCTGCCCATGCCGCCGGTGTTGGGACCTCGTCCCCCTTCATAAATCGACTTGTGGTCTTTCGACGTCGAAAGCGGCTTGACCGTCTTGCCGTCGCAAAAGGCGAGGAGACTCATCTCGAAGCCGTCTAAAAATTCCTCGACGACGACGCGGTCGCCCCCGAACTTCTTTTCGACGAAGACGTCGTCAATGAACGCCTCGATGTCGGCCTCACTGTAGGCGATCGTGACGCCCTTGCCCGCGGCGAGTCCGTCCGCCTTTAAGACGCAGACGCCGTCTTTGTGCAACATATTAATCGCCGTCTGGCGAACCGTATCGGCGTCGGTCGATTCCGTGTAGGCCGCCGTCGGGATGCCGTGGCGGTTGCAAAATTCCTTGGCGACGACCTTCGAACCCTCGAGTTCGGCCGCTTCCTTGCGCGGTCCGAAGACCAAGAGGCCTTCGTCCTCGAACAGGTCGACGATGCCGTCGACGAGGGGAGCCTCGGGCCCTACGACGGTAAAGTCGATGGCCATGTCTTTCGCGAACTTCAACAGCCCCGTCGTGTCTTCCGCTCCGAGGGCGATGTTTTCGCCGATATCCTCGGTGCCGCCGTTGCCCGGAGCGAAGTAAATTTTTTCTACCTTATCATTTTTGGCGATCGCCTTGCCGATCGCGTGCTCGCGGCCGCCGCCGCCCACGATGAGTACCTTCACGAATACCTCCTTATTTTAGTGTCTGAAGTGACGAACTCCCGTAAAGACCATGGACATGTCGTTTTCGTTACATGCCTTGATCGAATCGTCGTCGCGAATCGATCCGCCGGGTTGAATGATCGCGCGAACGCCTTCTTTTGCCGCGGCCTTGACGCAGTCGTCGAAGGGGAAGAACGCGTCGCTTGCCATCACGCTGCCCGTAAAGTCGCGGTCGGGGTTGTGGTTAAAGATATTTTCAAGCGCCCAGATCCGGCTCGTCTCGCCCCCGCCGACGCCGAGCGTCTGACCGTCCTTGATTAGGACGACGGCATTGGAGCGGACGTATTTGACAATCTTCATGCCGAGGAGCAGGTCGCGCTTTTCGGCCTCCGTCGGCGCCTTGTCGGTGACGACGTCGTAACCTTCTTCGGCGCCCAAGTCCATGTCTTGGAAGAGGACCTTGCCGCTTACCATGCGCATTTCGCGGCGAAGCGGTTCGGCGTCGAAGTCCACTTGGATGACGCGGAGGTTTTTCTTTTGCTTAAATACCTCGAGCGCCTCGTCGGTGAAATCTTTCGCGGCGACGACTTCGAGGAAAATCTTAACCATTTCTTCGGCACACGCCTTGTCGACGGTCGTATTGAGGGCGACGATACCGCCGAAGATCGAGAGCGAATCCGCCTCAAACATCTTCTTGTAGGCGTCGAGCGCCGTCTCGCCGAGGGCGACGCCGCAGGGCGTGGCGTGCTTTAAGCCGACGCAGATGATGCCGTCTTTATCGGCGTCGAATTCGCCGGCGAGTCCGACCGCCGAGTTAAAGTCGTTGTAGTTATTGTAGGAAAGTTCCTTCCCTTGGAATTGTTTCATGTGCGAGAAATAACTTTCCACCATCGGATCGGTGTAGACTTCGGCGCTCTGATGCGGGTTTTCGCCGTATCGAAGGTCGGAATCCTTCTTGACGCCGATCGTTAAGTAGTCGCTTTCCCGACCGGTCAATTCGCGGAAGTAGCGCGAAATCATCGAGTCGTAGTAAGCCGTCAGGCTGAACGCCTTCATCGCGAGTTCGCGTCTGAACGCGAGGTCGTCTTTGGGCGCCTTCAAGTGCTCGAGAACGCGGTCGTAGTCCTCGGGATCGGTGACGACGTAGACGTCCTTGTGGTTTTTCGCCGCCGAGCGGATCAACGTCGGACCGCCGATGTCGATGTTTTCGATCAACTCCGCATCGGATTTCTTCGCGTGATAGGTCTCTTCGAACGCGTATAAGTTGACGCAGATAAGGTCGATGTCGGCGATGCCGTGTTCCTTGACCGTGTCGACGTGGCTCTTTTCGTCGCGCTTATATAAAATACCGCCGTGGACCTTCGGGTGGAGCGTCTTTACGCGGCCGTCGAGCATTTCGGGAAACTCCGTGTACTCGTCGATCGCGGTAACTTCGACGCCCGCCTCTTCGATCGCCTTGAGCGTGCCGCCGGTGGAGAGAATCGTAAAGCCCTCTTCCGTCAGGCCCTTGGCGAACTCCCCGATTCCGGTCTTATCCGTTACCGATAACAATGCGTATTTCATAAAATACCCTCCTCACAAAATCGAACTGCCGTCTTCAACAGTTCGTGTTCCAAAACGATAACCGTCTGTTGAATCTCCTCGGGAGAACGCAGGCGGCTGATATCGATCGACGACTGGATCAAAATTTTCCCGCCGTCGACCGTTTCATTGACGTAGTGCACCGTCGCGCCGCTTCTCTGTTCGCGATTGTCGAATACCGCTTCGTGTACCTTCAGACCGTACATCCCTTTGCCGCCGTAGGCGGGCAAAAGCGACGGGTGAATATTGATGATGCGCCCGCGGTAGCGACGCAACAGCTCCTCGCCCAAAATCTTTAAGTAGCCCGCGAGGACGATAAAATCGATTCCCTCGTCCTCGAGGACATCGAGCAGATCGCCGTCCCCTTCGAAAAACGTCTTCTTGCCCGCTTTCTTCGCGCGCTCGAGGCCATACGCGTCGGCCTTATTCGAGACGACCAAGGCGATTTCCGATTTGAAAAAACCGGATGCTTCAGCGTCCAGGAGCGCCTGTAAATTCGTCCCCGATCCGCTGACAAATACGGCGATTTTCATTTGAATTGAACGACGCCCGTGCCGGGTTCGATCGATCCGATGACGGACGCTTCGTCATCGGTCTCTTCCGCGATAAACGCCATCACATCGTCCGCCTCGTCCGCGGGGACGATCAGGACCATTCCGACGCCCATGTTAAACGAGCGGTAGAGCTCCTCCTCGTCGATGACGCCTTCGGATTCGATGTAGCGGAAGACGTCGGGCATCTCCCAACTTCCCTTTTGAACGACACAGTCCAAGTCCTCCGGCAGGATGCGCGGGACATTTTCAATCAGGCCGCCCCCCGTGATATTCGAGATGCCGCGGACGTCGAATCGGTCCTTAAGCGCAAGCACCGTCTTCACATAGAGCTTCGTCGGGCGCAACAGCGCCTCGCCGACCGTGCCGTCGAGCTCTTCGATGCGACTGTCGACGTCGAAGCCCTTGTGGTCGAAGAAAAATTTTCTCGCCAAACTGTAACCGTTGGAGTGGAAGCCGTTGGAGTGCAGGCCGATTACCGCGTCGCCCTTTGCGACGCGCGAGCCGTCGATCATGTTCTTTTTATCGCATAAGCCGACGGCAAAGCCCGCGAGATCGTACTCGTCCTCGCCGTAGAGACCCGGCATTTCGGCGGTCTCCCCGCCGATCAGCGCGCAACCGCTCTCGCGGCAGCCTTGGGCGACTCCCTCGACGATCTTTTGCATCTTCTCGGCCGAGACGTGGCCGGTCGCGACGTAGTCCAGGAAAAAGAGCGGCTTCGCCCCCTGGCAAATCAAGTCGTTGACGCTCATCGCGACGAGGTCGATGCCGACGGTATCGTGCACGTCCATCATCTGTGCGACGAGAAGCTTCGTTCCGACTCCGTCCGTCGCTCCGAGGAGCACCGGCTCGTCCATCTCCTTGGCGGCGGAGAGGTCGTAGCCGCCCGAAAACAGACCGATGTCGCCGAGTACGCCGTCGTCGTAAGTCGACGCGACGGCTTTTTTCATAAGTTCGACGGCGCGATTGCCTTCAGAGATATCGACGCCTGCATCTTTGTACGATAATTTCATCATTTCCTCCTAAATAAGTGTCGGGTCGACGGGGTAGTCCCCGTCAAAACATGCCGTGCAATATTCAGAAACGTCCTTCTTACCGGCCTTGGCGAGCCCTTCGAGCGAGATAAAGGCGAGGGAGTCCGCGCCGATATTTTCTTCGATTTCTTGGATCGACTGGTTCGCCGCGATCAAATTCTTGCGGTTCGGCGTATCGATGCCGTAGTAGCAGGAATACGCGACCGGCGGCGAGGTAATGCGCATGTGCACTTCGCGCGCGCCGGCATCGCGCAGCCGCTTAATTAAATTTCGGCTGGTCGTGCCGCGAACGATCGAGTCGTCCAGGAGCACGATCGACTTGCCTTTGACGACGTCGACCAAGGGGTTGAGCTTGAGCTTGACCGCCATCTCGCGCTCCTTCTGCGTCGGCTTGATAAACGTCCGGCCCATGTAGCGGTTTTTGACGAGCCCTTCGCCGTAGGGAATGCCCGCCGCCTGCGCGTAGCCGATCGCCGAGGGAATCCCGCTGTCGGGAACCGGAACGACTAAATCGACATCGCACGGCGCCTCTTCCCACAAGATCTCGCCACAGCGTCTTCTAAAGGTGTAGGCGTTGATGTCGTCGAGCGTCGCGTCGTTGCGGGCGAAGTAGACGTATTCGAAGATACAATTTCTCGCCGTCGCCTCCGACTCGAACCGGTCGGAGTGAATCCCCGTCCCGTCGATCACCAAGATCTCGCCGGCCTCGACATTTCGCGTCATCTCGCCGCCGATAATTTCGATCGCCGCGTTTTCACTCGCGACGATCACATCGTCGCCGTCCCGTCCCAGCACGAAGGGACGGAATCCGTGGGGATCGCGGAATGCGACGACTTTGTCCTTGACGAGCGCCGTCACCGAATACGCGCCTCGAATGACCTTCATCGTCTTTTTGATCGCCTCGACGATGTCCCCGTCGTAGTAGCGCGTAATTAAGTACAAAATAACTTCCGTGTCGCTCGTCGTCTGGAACATCATCCCCTCTTCTTCGAGGCGCTCCCTTAAAATTTGATAGTTGACCAAATTTCCGTCGCTCGCGAGGGCGATCATCTCGCCGCCGATAAATCCCATCAGCGGTTGGATATTGTAATCGTGAGACCCCGAGGCCGTCGCGTAGCGGACGTGACCGATGCCGATCGTTCCGGGGAGTTCCCTTAACTTTTCCTCGGTAAACGCGTCGATAACCAATCCCATCGAACGCGTTCTGCGTATCTCTTCCCCGTCGTAGACGGCCATTCCGGCGGCTTCCTGCCCCCGGTGTTGGAGTGAGTTCATCCCGTAAAATAAGCTCGTGCTGACATTTGATTTACTGCAAATTCCAATAACTCCGCACATTCGTCGTATCGATCCTTTCCTATTTTCCTGATATTCCAATCATCCGCTAATTCCTCGTGTGAAACAGTGCAGAACGTATGTCTTATCCACCCGCCCCGGGGCGAGCTCACTTGCTACCTCCTAAAACTAATAAAAGAGATACGGTATCGTATCTCTTTTAACAACTGATCCTTCAATCGGACATGAAATTTCTGACATGGCGGGAAAGCATAGTCTTAGGCAATTTCGATGCGTCGTCCATTGAAATCTTTAAACAAACCGTACGAAATTGACTCAACCGAAAGCCCCCCTTTTTCAGCTTTATTGTACCATATTTACCCGCATCGAACAATTGCCGATGCGAAATAAAAACCGTTTTTCCCGTTTTACAAACGCTCCCTTCCGTGCCATAATAACTTTGTATGCAATACGCGACGATTACGAAACAAATTATTTAGAAAGGATACGCTATGTTAGGAATCATCGACGTCGGCGGCGGCACGCGCGACATCTTCGGCGCCGGCGTCTTGGACTACTGCCTGGATCACGGCATCCGCTTCGACTACTGCTTGGGCGTCTCCGCCGGAGCCTCCAACCTCATCAGCTACATCGCGGGTCAGCGCGGCCGCTTGCGAACCTTTTATATGGACTACGCCTTTCGCGACGAATACATGAGCTTTAAAAACTACAGAAAAACCGGGAACTTCCTGGATATGCACTATATCTTCGATACACTCTCCCGCGATGACGGGGAATACCCCCTCGACTTCGATGCGATCGAGCGCTCGGACCAACACTTCGGCGCCGTCGCCACCGACGCGGACACGGGCCGCGCGACGTACTTCGATAAAAGCCATTTAAAGAAAAACAACTACGGCATCCTCGCCGCCTCGGCGTGCGTCCCCGTCGTCAACAACCCCCTCCCCTTTAACGGGAGGCGCTACGTCGACGGCGGCCTCTCCGATCCCATCCCGATCAAAAAAGCGCGCGAGGACGGCGTCGAACGCGCGGTCGTCATATTAACCAGACCCAAGGACTTCTTTCGAAAGCCCCGTTCCGATTATTACTTCGTGTTCAGACTCCGGAGCAAATACCCCAAACTCGCCCGCACCTTCAGCAAGCGCGCCGAGACCTACAATCGCGAGCTTCGACAAATCCTAAGAGAAGATCCGAACGAGACACTCGTGATCGCCCCCGAGTCGACCCTCAATATGAACGCCTTAAAATTGGATAAGGAAAAAATGCAGCACCTCTACGACGAAGGCTACCAAAAGGGCGCCCTCATCGAACAATGGCTATAAAAAAAGATCGATGCGCGAAATCTTAAAGACCGCGCGTCGATCTTTTTTTATTCTCTATACTACATCGCCGTGAGCAGCTGGCTCGCCACCTCGAAGTAGACGAGGAGCGCGAACGTGTCGACGAGCGTCGTAATGATCGGCCCCGCCATGACCGTCGGGTCGACGTGGATCTTATCGGCGATCAGAGGAAGCATTCCCCCGACCATCTTCGAGAGCATCACCGTAATGAGAAGCGTCAAAGACACCGTGAGATTGATCCTGAGCGAATGCGACCCCAGCAACATCATGCGCACAAAATTTACGATGACGAGAATAAGGCCCGTCATAAACCCGACGCGCATTTCCTTCCACATGACCTTTAAGATGTCGGAGAAGCCGACTTCGCCCGTGTACAAAAAGCGAATGACCGTCGTCGAGGCCTGCGTCCCGGCGTTTCCGCCACTGTCCATCAACATCGGAATATACGCGGCGAGCGCGACACTCGTCGCGAGCAGCGACTCGTAGCGCTGGATGATAAAACCCGTAAGCGTCGCCGTCACCAGACAAATAATCAGCCACGTCGTACGGTCCTTGGCGATCGCAAAAGTCGAGCGGTCCAGATACGTCTCATCCGACGACTCCTGAACCCCGTGGATGTTCGACAAGTCCTCTTGGTACTCTTCGTGCATGACGTCGATCGCATCTTCCAAGGGGACCGTACCGATGAGCCGCCCCTCAGAATCCGTGACGGGGATCTCCGACAAGTCGTAGCGATAAGCGAGCTTGGCGACGATCTCCTGGTCTTCGGTCGCCTCGACCGAACCGGGCAGCGGCTCGATCAGCTCCTCGAGAGACCTGTCGGGCTCCCTAAGCACGTCGGCCAGGTAGACATAGCCCAAGAGGACGAGCGAGTTATCGGTAATCCAAATCTGTTCGAGCTTGTCTGCGTCGAGCGTCGAGGCCTTGACGCGTTCCAGGACGCGCTCGCCGCTTACCGACACCTTCGCCGACAAAAATTCGACCGTCATGATCGATCCGACGCTGTCTTGCGGATAACCCAACAACTTGTTGATGACCTTGCGCCGCTCGCCGACGACGAACTGGTCCATCAAGTGGCGCACCATGTTTGCGGGCAGCTCCTGCAAGGTGTCGACCAACTCGTCTTCGTCGAGTTCGGTAATAATCTCTTCGACGTCTTCGTCCGAAAAGCGCTCGATAATTTCGCGCTTCTTCTCGCCGTCCATCTCGGCAAAGGTATCGGCCGCGAGATCCTTGTCGAGCAGCTTAAAGCGAAGGGCTATATCGACGGCGTCCATCTCGTCAAACGTCTCCGCGATGTCCACCGGGTCCATCTTGTTAATTTCCGACTGCAGCGAATTAATTTCGTCGATATCATAATTCCGCTTCATAGTATCCCTCCTCTTTTCCGTTTCAAGTTCTCGCACATAAAAAAAAGATTGAGCCGTCTCAATCTCTCTGCCTTACCGGCCGATGCGGCCGCGGACAGCTTCTTTCCAATTATACCATAGACCACGAAAATAACACAATTTCCCGCATCGACGCACAAAAAAAGCGGGGATCACCCCGCCTTTACCCGCCGTTAATCTTTTCTCTTATTCCCCCGCCCGTGGGATAAGAATAAGAACAACACGATGCGCTTAATGTGTTTCATAAGACCTCTCGATCACGAGGAACCCCTACGCCGATGCCGCATTAAGACGGCATCGGCTATTCTTATATGATAAGTATCCTTTTTAAGAACATCCTCTCGCAATAAATGCGTTTCGCGAATGCCCGCGCATCGACCATGGCTGACCTTTCCGGCGGGGTTTTTGGCGGGGAGTTCGTGCAAATACAGCATAATAGAGACGTATACAGCAAAAAAGGACAAACAAAAAACGGCTTGATTGCAACGCTAGCCGCAAACAGCCGTTTATATCATTGGTCGAGATGACAGGATTTGAACCTG
>JAQYDN010000018.1 GCA_028724185.1 Bacillota bacterium | reverse complement strand
GAACGATATCTTCTTTGCATGTTCTCACCCCTTAACTGTAGTTAAAATGGGATATCATTGTTGTCGATGGGATAGTAACCCTCGTCGTCGGACTTGGGTCCGAAGCCGTCCGATGACGGTTTGTTGTTCGCCTGATGATCGGACTGATACGCCATATTGGTCGGCGGTGCCTGATAGTTCGAACCTCCGCCGAATCCACCGGTATTTGAGGCCTCTTTGGCCGATTCGATGAAATGGACGCGATTTATAATGATGTCTGTCGTATAGACTCTCTCGCCGTTTTTCTCATAACTTCCGGTGCTGATTCTTCCTTCGACGGCAATGCGATTTCCCTTGTGAAAGTAATTTCCAAGGAGTTCCGCGGTCTTGCCGAAAGCCTTGACGCCGATAAAGTCCGCCGTCGGCTGTCCGGATGCCTCCGCTTCCTGTCTCTTTTCCCTGCTCATGCCGCGATCGACGGCAATCGTCGCAAAGGTGTTGGCCACGCCGTTTTGACTGTATCGAAGTTCCGGATCTCGAGTTAATCTTCCATAAAGTACAACTAGATTCACGATATCACCAATCCCGTTTATTATTCATCTACGCGAACGACCATGTGACGCATCACGGTATCAGAAATGCCGGCGATACGGCTGAATTCTTTAATGATCTCCGGATCCGCGTCAAACTCGACGAGCGCGTAGTACGCTTCTTTGTAATCTTCGATTTCATAAGCGAGCTTGCGTGTACCCCATTCATCTTCCGACTTGATCGTACCGTTGTCGGCGATGATGTTCTTGAGACGCGTGTATTGTTTCTCACGTCTTTCGGATTCAGCATCGGGATAGAACATAAGGATTACTTCGTAATTGTTCATTCTCTGTCACCTCCTTGTGGACTGACGGCCCGTCGATTCTCGGCGGGCAAGGATCACTATCTGAACCATTATATGAGCATTTCCGCTCGATGTCAAGGCGTATGTTACTCGACGATGTAACTTTCGACGTTCAATCCGTCGATGTCGATGATGCGCCCCCCGCGGGCGAGCGATCCGTAGGAATTGTACCCCGTCACGCGACCGTAATGGAGCCCGATGCCGTGGTAGTTGGCCGAAAAGTCGTTATCGTGATCGTGTCCGCAGAAGATGTTTTGGACATTGCTCCCGTATTTCAAGTGCCCGTAAAGCCCCGTGTTCAGTACCGGCGAACACACCTCCTCGTCTTGATTTCCCGTGGCGAGGCCTTCTTTTTTCGCGAGGTCGTACTCCGCCACCGGGATATGCATAAATAAGTGGCAGGCCCTGCCGTCTTTCGGCGCGCGCTCGCGCACGGCCTCGATCTGTTCGGGATAGATAAAGGCGTAGTGGCCGACGCCCAGCTCGTCGTAGTCGCCGCTGTCCAACAGAATCAATCGATTCTCCTCGTCGATGTCGACGGTGTAGATCTCCCGCTCGCCGATGAGCACGCGGTTCTCTTTTTTTACATGGTTCGCCATTCGATCGATGAGATGAAAGAGCTCTCGCCTGCCGAAGTCCTTCTCGCTGTCGTGATTGCCCCAGATGATGGCGACGGGGATGCCGAAGGAGTCGAGAAAATCTAAGACGCCTTCGACGATTCCCAAGCTCTCGCGCTCCACGCCCCAAACCAAGTCTCCGGTAACGGCGATCATCTCGGGTCGGTTCGAGTCGATGAGCTTTCGGATCAACGCCTCCGTCTTCTTATCTTTTCCCTCAAAGGGATAGCTTGCAAAGTGAACGTCCGTCAACTGTAAAATCTTCATCGTAGCGCCTCAATAAATCTTAATAATTTCTTCTTTGGGAACGTACAGCGTGATGCTATCGCCGACTTGTTTCATATTTTTACTGCGATTCAGCTGGTCGATTTTCATCAACTCGCCGCCCTCGATCTCTACGTACAGACGGTAGATGGAACCGAGCATGGATTCGCGCAAAATCCGCCCCTCGTATTCGATCGCATTATCGATCGGATCGAGCGAGACAACTTCCGGCCGAATGGCGAGAAAGCGAAAACCGTCGTCGATTTCATCACCTACGTTTCGAAGGTCGTTTCCGGAAAACAAATTGTAGTCGCCGATAAAGCGCGTGGCAAATTCCGATTCGGGATGGCGATAGATAAACGTCGGCGGTCCCTCCTGCACGATGTTTCCCTTGTTCATCACGAAGATATAGTCGCTCATGGTCATGGCCTCTTCCTGGTCGTGGGTGACGAGAATGATCGTAATGCCGAGTTCGCGCTGGATCTCTTTGATAAAATTTCGAAGCTGAGCGCGTATCTGTGCGTCCAGCGCACTTAGCGGTTCGTCCAAAAGGAGCACCTTGGGTTTTGTGATCAAACTCCGCGCTAAGGCGACTCGCTGCTGTTGGCCGCCGGAGAGTTCGCTCGGAAGCGCGTGCTCTCTTCCCTTCAGACCCACGAGGTCGAGCATCTTTTCCGCCTCGATGTCCTGGGTTTTCGGATCGACGTGTTGCATCGCGAGTCCGAATTTGATATTCGACGCCACGTCCATGTTGGGAAAGAGGGCGTATTGTTGAAATACCATGCCCAGTTCCCTCTCCTTCGGAGGCAGCTGATCGACGCGGCGGTCGTCGATATAGATCTCTCCGCCGTCGATGGCGAGAAAACCCGAAATACATCTAAGCAGCGTCGACTTTCCGCAACCGGACGGACCCAACAGCGTGGCGAGTTGCCCCCGCTCGATGGTGAGGTTTAAGTCGTGGAGGACTTCCTTTCCGTCAAAACTCTTTTTTAAATGACATATGGTGATGTAGCTCATCGTTCATTCAATCCTTTCTGTTTCTTCGTAAGTCCGATGGCGAAGGCGGTCAATAGGCAGATGACCATAAAATATAAGATGACGATCGCCGAGGAGAGGTGCCCGTTTTTTGAAAGCGTCGTCCGCAAGAGGATTTGAACGGTTTCAAACTTCGCGCCGAGAATCAAATTGACGATGACGAATTCTCCGAAGAGCGTCGAAAAACTGAATAAGCAGGACGAAAAGACGCCGGGCATGATATTCGGGAGAATAATCTTTCGAAAGGCCGTCCACTGGCTCGCACCTAAAATTTCCGCCGACTGCATCAGCGTCTCTGCATGGATCGCGCGAAGACTCGTCAAGGTCCCCTGCCGTATAAAGGGATACGTCGATACGACGTAAGAAAACACCACGATGACGATCATGGGAAGTCCCCAAGACGAATACGTGTTCATCAAAGAAAACGCGAGGATCACGCCCGGAAACGAATAACACGCGATCACGAGGCCCTCGGCGACTTTCTCGAGGCGGGGATAGTAGACGTGAATAGCGAAGATGCTCGGCACGATCAGCACCGCGGCGAGGGCCACCGCCATAAACGATATCGCCGAAGTCCTCAAGATGGCCTGCAAAAATCGGGGTTCGGAGAGAAGGCGCTTAAACCACTCGAGGGAAAATCCCCGGGGCAGCAAGGTGACGGACCAGTCCATGGAGATCGCGTAGAAAAACGTGGCGACCAAGGGTGCGAACAAGTACACGAGCATGATCACGATCAAGAGCGTTTTAAAAAACTTTTTCATTATTTTCTCACCGCCTTCGTCCGCTTCGAGAGCCAATCACTCACGATCATGTTAAAGAGCAAGATGATCGCGAGCAATATCGACAACGCCGCCCCGACTTCGGGTCGCGCGAAGATATCGCCCGTCACCGTATTGGCGATGCGGATGGACAGGAGGTTGACGCTGTTTCCCGTCAGAGCATCCGCCGATGCGTAGGCGCCCATCGCGTTGGCGAACATGATGGCGAAGACCCCTAAAATCGACGGCGCCAACACGGGAAGCCCGATGTGGTACCAAAACTGAACGCTTCCGGCGCCGAGCAGCTCCGCCGATTCGCGCCAGCGGTGATCGATGATATCGTAGATGGGCATTAAGAGCGTAATCCCGAGGGGAAGCTGAAAGTAAATAAATACGAGCACGAGGCCCGTCACCGAATAGAGATTAAAGTGACTCAACCAATCGATCCCCCATTCCCGCGCAAAAATCAAGAGCACCCCGGAACTGCCGAGCATGATAATGTAGGCGAAGGCCAAGGGGATGCCCGCAAAGTTCGACGTAATGTTTGAGATGACGAGAAAAACTTCTCGCAGCCTTTCGCTGCGGGAGACGATGGCGTAGGTCGTAAACGTCGTAAAGACGAGCGCGACGATACTGGAGACGAGCGAGATGACGATCGAGTTTTTAATCGAGACCGTATACATCGATTGCGTCAAGATTTCTTTATAATTTGCGAGCGTCAAGGCGCCGCCGCCCGCCGGCTGAAAACTCATAAGAATCATAGTCACGGTGGGGTAAATCAAGACCGCCGCGGCGATCAATAAAAACAACGCCATGGCGATGTGAAATGAAAGACGTTCTTTCATCACTTATTCCTTTCCAAATAGAAAAGGCCCGTCAAAGGCCTTCGAGGATCTTCTTATTTCAAAAATGCGACGACATTTTCCTGCCAGAGTTGGGCAATGGTCTTTGTGGTCTCTTCCCACGCTTTTTGATCTTTCACGCGATAGATCTCGTTGTAGGCATCCGGAGGCAAGAGCTTTTCCTTCGCCTCTTCGGAAAGTTGTGCATTTTCGCGAATCGGACGCGCGTACCCCTTCGCCAAGTTATCCTGCCCTTCATCGGAAAGGATAAACTCCCGCGCAAGCGCTGCGGCATAGGGATTCGACGCATAGCGGTTAATAATCGTCGTATAGCCGGTCATGACGCTGATCGGCGGGACCGTAATTTCAAAGCGATCCCGGCCGATGTTGTCCGCATAATTCAGCGCGTTGAAATCCCAAAGCATGCCGACCTGCACTTCGCCCGCCTCCAAATTGGAAAGGGAGGAATCGTTCGTCTTTAAGCGCCCTTCTTGCGCCAATTTTTTAAAGAAGTCGAGGCCCGGCCGGAGATTCTTTTCGTCGCCGCCGAATTCGATCGCCGCATTCAAAAGGGCGAATTGGTCCTGATTGCCCGTTTCGACATCCCCGATGGTCAATACGTAGTCGCCGTCCAGAATGTCCTTATAAGACTTCGGAGGCTCGACTCCTTCCGGCAAATTTTGCTTGTCGGTGATAAAGCACATCTGCCCGGTGTAGGCGAGCAGCCAATCGCCGTCGTCGTCCTTCGCCCAATCGGGGACGTCGTCCCAATAAGACGTCTTGTATTTTAGCGAAAGACCCTGTTCCTCCGCCACCGGACCGAAGGCAATCCCTACGTCGCCGATATCGGCCGACGCATTTTTCTTTTCGGCGGCGAACTTCGCGAGCTCCTCCGCCGAGGACATGTCCGTATCGGCGTGTTTGATACCGTACTTGGTCTCGATATCCTTCCAGGTCTCTTCCCAGTTTGCCCAAGAGTCCGGCATCCCGACGGAGTGGACTTCGCCCTCTTCCTTCGCCTTCGCTTCCAAATCCTCGACCGATAGACTCGCGAGGTCCACGTCGCCCTTCCCCGCGCCGCCTCCGTTCGAACAGGCGGTTAAAAGGACGACGGTAAGTAACCCCAGTGCGATGTAATGTAGTTTTTTAGACATATTTATGTGATTCCTCCTTCAATATGATCGCTTTATATCGTGTTTCTAGATAACATCCGTATCATACCAATGGCAAATCAGGGATAGTTGATAGCTATATTAATTCTCATTAAACTTAATCCGTCTATATTAACAACTCGTGAAGGAGGACATGCGCGCGTCGGTCGCGCCATCTATCGCCGACCGCCGATTTTTCCCGTCGCCGCGATTTCATGAGGATTTCCTTGACTTTCCCGTTTGCCGGCGGTGATAATAGTAGAGGTAGCACCGGTGAGCGATTCCCTCACCGACAAGGTTCGCGATGCGCCGAAGACACGTCTCTTTCGGCCCGACACCATGAAAGGAGTCGAGTATGCTTAAAGGATTTCTTCTCATTGCCCTATGTACTCTGCTTTGGGCGTTTAACGGAAACATCGGCGGTTACATATTTGAATATAAAAACCTCACCCCCGAGATGTTGGTCTCCATCCGGCTGATCGGCGTCGGCGTTTTCCTATCCGTCCTGGACCTCTACCGAAGCGGGCGCTACGCCTTTCGGGTCGTCAGAAAGCGCGAAAACATCCCGAACTTTCTGCTCTACTCGCTCGGCGGTATCCTGTGTATGCAGTTCGGCTACTTCTCCGCCATCTCCTACTCCAACGCCCCGACCGCGACGCTCCTCCAATATAGCGGATTGTTCTTCATCATCGCCGCCGTCGCGATTATGACGAAGACGCCTCCTAAATTTCGCGTCTACCCCGCCCTCGCACTCTGCGCCGTCGGCCTGTTTTACCTGGTCACCGGCGGAGATGTCCACAGTCTGCAAATCAGTCGGGAGGCGCTGATGTGGGGACTCGTCTCCGCCTTCGGCTTTACGAATTTCAACCTGGCGCCCACCGGCCTTTCAAAGACCTATCGCTCGATGGAAATCATCGGTCCCTCGATGTTGCTCGGCGGCCTGACCCTGTTGATCCTCACGCGTCCGGACTTTTCCGCCGCGACGTGGGACGCCACCTCGATCGCCGGGGTGCTCTTCTGTACGATCGGGGGCACGCTCATCCCCTTCTGGGCATTCCTCGAGGGAGCGCGCCTCACCGGTCCGACGCTCTCCAGCGTCTTTTCGCTCTCCGAGGCCGTCTTTTCGACACTCGTCGCCGTCCTCGTCTACGGGCTCGCCTTCAGCCGCACCGACCTCCTCGGCATGGTGCTGATCCTGATCTCGGTGCTCATCCTTTCCTATCCCGAAAAAAAGAAACCGAAGAAGCAAAAACCGCTCCGCGAGCGCGTCAAAGAAGATCTCTAACCCGCATCTATACGCGGGTTTTTTTATTTCGTTTCCATCTCGAGACGAAACAACGCGTGGCGTTCTCTAAAAAATCTCCATCGCGGTATTCGGACCGTTTGAGTCGATGCGTTTAATAAAGCCGTTCATGGAGAGATCTTCTTGTAAAGTATGTGAGACATAACCATGGCCCAATCGATCGCGATCGGGCCATGGTTATGGAGTGATTGTCTTTAAGCGAATACCCTTTGCTATGCCGCGCTTCGATTGAAAGCACAAAAAAAGATACTCCCTCTTCGGAAGTACCTTCTATGTAGCCGGGTTAAAACCGGCTTTTATACTAATTCGATGATCGCCATTTCGGCGCCGTCGCCTATACGCGGACCTTTTTTCAAAACGCGCGTATAGCCGCCTTGACGATCGGCATATTCCGGTGCAATTTCTTCGAACAATTTCGTTACAACGGATTCATCGAAGATGTATGCCAACGCTTGGCGTCTCGCGTGAAGATCGCCTCGTTTACCGAGGGTGATCATTTTTTCGGTCATGCGTTGCGTTTCTTTTGCACGGGTCACTGTGGTTTCAATGCGGCCTTCGCGCAACAGATCGGTTGTTAAGTTTCTTAACATAGCACGTCTATGAGGCGTGGGACGACCTAATTTTCTGAGTTGTGCCACAATGGATTCCTCCTTTATTCTTCGTTTTCTTTGAGAGAGAGCCCAAGTTCTGCCAGTTTTTCTTCAACTTCTTCCAGGCTCTTCTTTCCGAGGTTTCTCACCTTCATCATCTCTTCTTGGGTTTTATCCGTCAATTCATCGACGGTATTGATACCGGCGCGCTTCAAGCAGTTAAAGCTGCGAACGGAAAGATCCAATTCTTCGACGGTCATTTCCAGGACTTTTTCTTTCTTGCCTTCGGGTTTTTCCACCATAATGTCGATGTCGTTAACCTCTTCGGTCATCGACACGAATAAGTCCAGATGCTCCATGAGTATTTTCGCCGCGAGGGATGTCGCCTCGTCGGCGGACATCGATCCGTCTGTTTCGACGTCTAAAATCAGCCGATCGTAATCGGTTCGCAAGCCGACGCGCGTGTTTTCCACGTTCCAGTTGACCATGCGAATCGGCGTATAATTGGAGTCCACGGGAATCACGCCGATTTCCGTGATTTCATCTTTCTTGAGCTCGCTCGGTTCGTATCCTCGGCCGCGTTCGATGACGAGTTCCATATAAAAGTCGGCGTCTTCGTTCAACGTCGCAATGTGATGCTCCGGATTGACGACTGTCACTCCTGCAGGAACCTCGATATCGCCGGCCGTCAATTCTCCCGCACCGCTCTTTTCTACGGTCAGGCGGACGGGTTCGTCTTGATCGCTGGTAAACACGATGCCCTTGATGTTCAAGATGATTTCGGGCACGTCTTCCAATACTCCGTCAATGACGCTGAACTCGTGTTCTACCCCGCGAATGTTGACGAAGGAAACGGCGCAACCCGGAAGTGAGGAGAGCAGTACTCTTCGAAGAGAGTTGCCCAACGTAATTCCATATCCGTTTTCCAGCGGCTCGACTACGAATCTTCCCTTATTGCCGTCGTCAGATACTTGTTCAACTACAATACTAGGCTTTTCAATTTCAATCATGTTATCCGCCCTCCTATTGATGGATCTGTGGAGACATTCACGTGAACAGGTTATCTGTTCTTTGTTTAGACTCTACGACGTTTCGGCGGGCGGCAACCATTGTGGGGGATCGGCGTTACGTCTTTAATCATCGTAACTTCCAAGCCGGACGCTTGAAGGGAACGGATGGCGGCTTCGCGTCCGCTGCCCGGGCCCTTGACGAATACTTCGACGCTCTTTAAGCCGTATTCTTTTGCTTTCGTCGCTGCTTCTTGTGCCGCTTCTTGTGCTGCAAAAGGAGTCGATTTTCTGGAACCTTTAAAACCCAATTGTCCGGCGCTGGACCAGGAAAGGACGTTGCCGTTCGGGTCGGTCAAGGTGACCATCGTATTGTTAAAGGAAGAAGCGATATGCGCTTGTCCTTTTTCTACATTCTTGCGCACTCTCTTCTTGGAGCGCGTAGCTCTACCTTGTTTAGCCATTTAGCCCTCCTATTTCTTTTTGGAAACAATCTTCTTGGGACCTTTTCTCGTTCTGGCATTGGTCTTTGTCTTTTGACCGCGAACGGGAAGGCCTCTCTTGTGACGTATACCGCGGTAGCAGTTGATTTCGCGCAAACGCTTAATATTGAGCGCTACTTCGCGACGTAAATCCCCTTCGACGTCGTAATCGTCGATGACTTTACGAATGGCGGCTACTTCCGCTTCGGTCAAGTCTTTAATGTGTGTGTCGAAGTCGACGCCGGCTTTTGTCAGGATTTCTTGGGCGCGGGAACGTCCGATTCCGTAAATATAGGTGAGCCCGATTTCAGCTCGTTTTTCTCTCGGTAAGTCTATACCAGCAATTCTTGCCATGCCAACACCCCCTTATCCTTGTCTTTGTTTATGCTTCGGGTTTTCACAAATCACCATGACGCGTCCTTTGCGCTTAATGATTTTGCATTTATCGCACATCTTCTTTACTGAAGGTCTTACTTTCATTTCGTCCCCTCCTAAACTATTTCTTTCTCCAGGTAATTCTTCCGCGCGTCAAATCGTACGGACTCAGCTCGACGGTCACGCGATCCCCGGGCAAGATACGAATATAGTGCATGCGCAGCTTTCCGGAAATATGAGCCAATATTTCATGTCCATTTTCTAATTTGACTTTAAAGTTTGTATTGGGCAGGGCCTCGGTTACGACGCCTTCCACTTCAATTACATCTTCTTTTGCCATGAAAGCATCCTCCTTATGCCTCTTGGAAGCGAGACAGTTGTTTACGAATATAACTATCGTTTAACGGTCTATCCTCAGGTTTAAGATCCACAAGAGAATTAGTTTTTTGCAGATGCATTGCCTTTTTCCGCTTGGGATTGTTCAATGTTCTTCTCTTGCCGTCCGCCAACAGAAGATATCTGTCGTCGATGACTTCCAAGACCACAAAGAAACCTTCTTTATCTCTGCCTGCCTTGGATATGACTACCTGACCTACTTGAATATCAGAGGTCCCGGTCATTGACTTAGGCCTCTTCCTCGAGACCGCGACGAATTTGTTCAAAGACGTCGTCGATGGCTTGGGAACCGTCTATATCGAGGAGTAGTCCTTGCGCTTTATAATAGTCGATTAACGGAGACGTTTGTTTTTCATATACTTCGATGCGCTTTTTCACCGTCTCTTCGGTGTCGTCATCGCGTTGAATTAAGGTTTCTCCGTCCGCATCGCATTTACCTTCGACTTTCGGCTTTTGATTGACAATGTGATACGTTCTTCCGCATTTCGGGCAAACTCGTCTACCTACCGCTCTGTCGATGAGAAGATCGCTGGCGACGACGATGTTAATGACGCGATCAAGCTTGGTGCCCATTTGCTCCAATGCAGCATCGAGTGCTACGGCTTGATTGACTGTTCTCGGGAATCCGTCCAAGAGAAACCCGTTGTCGAGGTCGGGCTTGTGCAAGCGATCGACGACGATTTCATTGACGAGTTCATCGGGAACGAGTTCTCCGCGATCCATATAGCTCTTCGCCTTTTGTCCGAGCTCCGTTGCGTTCTTGATGTTTTCGCGGAAAATATCGCCGGTGGAAATATGCACGACGTTAAATGTATCTACGATAGATGCTGCTTGCGTACCCTTACCGGCTCCCGGCGGGCCTAAAATGACTAGTCTCATATGATCCTCCTTATTTTAGGAATCCCTTATAGTGTCGCATCATTAATTGTTGTTCCAGTATTCTGGCGGTTTCCATGATAACTCCGACGACGATGATCAAGCTCGTGCCGCCGAAACTGAAGTTCATGTGTGTTACTTTTTCGAGAATCGTCGGTAAGACGGATAAGAACGCGAGTGCTATCGCGCCGGGGAATACCAGGCGATTGACTACGCTTTGGAGGTATTCGGCCGTCTTCTTACCCGGACGAATTCCCGGGATAAATCCACCGTTTTGTTGTAGGTTCTTCGAGTATTCCACCGTGTTGAATTGGATGGCCGTGTAGAAGAACGTAAAGAATACGATCAAGATAACCATAAAGATACTGTAAATGAAGATCCCTATGTTACCTGCCGGTGTAAACCACTTCGTCAAGAATTTGGCCGCTTGGGAATTTTGGCCCTGGAACATGACGATGATGGATGGAATACTCATAATCGTTTGGCCGAAAATGATCGGCATGACGCCGCTCATTAATACTTTAATCGGAATGTGGGTGCTTTGTCCCCCATACATTTTACGCCCGACGACGCGCTTTGCGTATTGGACGGGGATTTTTCGCTGTCCTTCGTTCAACGCGACGACGAAGACGACGATAAGGAGGGCGAGCAGAATAAATACGACGACCCATGCCCACGATACCATGCCGAGACTTGCCATGCGGAACGATGCCCAAATATCCGCGGGGAATCTAGCTACGATCCCTGCAAAGATGAGTAAAGAGATCCCGTTTCCTATTCCTTTTTCCGTAATCAACTCGCCGATCCAAATGAGGAAGGTACTTCCCGCGACGACCGACAGGATGATGACGAAATCTTGGAATCTGTTGCTCGTGTTGACAGCTTGTCGATAGAAACCATAGGTGTAACCGATGGCTTGAACCGCTGCGAGAGCAACCGCTAAATACCTTGTATACTTCGCAATTTTCTTACGGCCCGTCTCGCCTTCCTTGCTTAACGACTCCAAGCTCGGAATCGCTACGGTCAACAGTTGAAGGACGATGGATGCCGTAATGTAGGGGTAAATACTGGTAGCAAATATCGAGAAGTGTCCGAAGTTACCACCGCTCATCAAGTCTAAAAACGAAAGTATACCACCTTGTTGTTGGCTGAAGATTTGTTCAATCGCCGCACGGTTCATAAACGGAACCGGGATGTGACTGCCAAATCGGAAAACGACCAACATGAGTAGGGTGAAGAGAAGCTTTTTTCGAATTTCCGGGATCTTCCAAGCGTCTCTAAAGGTCTGGATCATCTAGATCACCTCAGCCTTTCCCCCCGCCGCTTCAATTTTTTCAGCTGCAGATTTCGTGAAGTGGTTTGCCTTGACGTTGACGGAAACGTTGATTTCTCCATTTCCGAGTACGCGCAAACCGTCGACGGCATTCGCCTTTTTCACAATTCCGCGATCGACGAGCGTATCGAGCGTAATCTCCGATCCATTGTCGAATTGGTTCAGTACGTCTACATTTACAATGGCATATTGTTTCTTGAAAACATTCGTAAAGCCACGTTTCGGAAGACGACGGAAAAGAGGCATTTGTCCGCCTTCAAAGCCGGGACGAACGCCGCCGCCGCTACGCGCTTTTTGGCCTTTATGACCGCGTCCGGACGTCTTTCCGGTTCCGGAACCGATGCCGCGGCCGAGACGTTTCTTTGCCTTGACTCCTCCACCTTCGTTAGGTCTTAAATCATGCAATTTCATTACGTCCACCTCCTTAGTCGACGATTTCGACCATAAAGTCTACCGTTCGAATCATGCCGCGAATTTGAGGAGTGTCCTGTTTTTCGACGACCTGACCGACTTTTCTGAGACCTAAGGCCTTGACCGTGCGTCTATGTTTTTCAATTCTTCCAATAGGGCTTCTTTTGAGTTTAATCTTAATGGTACTCATGTCTTCCCCCTATCCTAAAATCTCGTCAACGCTTTTACCGCGTAACTTTGCGACACCTTCTGCCGTCTTGAGACCGGTGAGTCCTGCCATCGTAGCATTGACGGTGTTTCTCGGATTTGCAGATCCGATGCTGTGGGTGTAGATATCTTTAATTCCCGCGAGTTCGCATACGGCACGAACGCTGCCGCCGGCGATAACACCGGTACCGGGACGAGCAGGCTTTAAGAATACGCGGCCTGCGCCGAACACACCCGTGATTTCGTGGGGAATGGTATTGCCGACGAGGTTAATGTCGACCATGTTTTTTCTGGCTGCTTGACTACCCTTGCGGATCGCTTCGGGAACTTCGAGAGCTTTGCCGGTACCGATACCGACGCGGCCGTTTCTGTCACCGACGACAACGAGGGCAGAAAAACGCATATTACGACCGCCCTTAACGGTCTTCGCAACACGGTTGATAGCTACTACTCTTTCTTCGAGTTCCGTGTCTCTATCTCTGGTATTGTTTTTGTTACGGTTCAATCTTTCCCTCCTTAGAACTTTAATCCCGCTTCGCGAGCAGCTTCTGCTAGAGCGGCGACGCGGCCGTGATATACATAGCCTGCGCGGTCGAATACGACTTCTTCGACGCCGTTTTCTTTTGCTTTTTCACCGATTGCGGTACCTACCGCTTTTGCCGCTTCGATATTTTTCGTGCTTTCCAAACCTAACGATTTATCCAAGGTCGATGCACTGGCGATGGTCTTACCATTCACATCGTCGATAAGTTGTGCGTAAATGTGGTGCGCACTACGGTAAATAGCAAGACGCGGTTTGGATTCAGTTCCGTTAATCTTCTGTCTGACGCGAGCATGTCTCGCTTTACGATTGCCTTGGCGATCAATTTTCTTAAACAAAACGCTCCACTCCTTTCTTACTTACCGGTCTTACCGACTTTTCTGCGAACGTGTTCGCCGACGTAGCGAATACCTTTGCCCTTGTAGGGTTCGGGCGAACGGAAGCTGCGGATGTAGGCAGCGTAAGCGCCGACCTTTTGCTTGTCGATCCCTCTGATCGTAAGTTCCGTGTTGGAAGGAACTTCAACTTCAATTCCTTCGGGGTCTTCGAGTTCGATCGGGTGGGAGAACCCTAAGTTTAAGTTCAGCTTGTTGCCGGACTTTTGTGCACGATAACCCGTTCCGATAATTTCAAGTTTCTTTTCGTAGCCGTTGACGACGCCTTCGATGTTGTTGGCGATCAAGGTACGATAAAGACCGTGCAACGCGCGAATGTTTTTATTGTCATTGGGGCGCGTAACGACGACTTGATTATCCTCGATGGCGACGGCAATCGCCGGATCGACTTCTGTTTGAAGGGTGCCCTTCGGACCTTTGACTTCGACGATGTTGCCGTCGATTTTAACGTCTACGCCGGAAGGGATATCGATTGGATTTTTTCC
>JAQYDN010000017.1 GCA_028724185.1 Bacillota bacterium | reverse complement strand
AACCCTGGGGTAAAGAGGCTTCCGCCTTTACGACGAAAACACTCGAAAACAAGACTGTCTACTTGGAATACGACGAGGAGGAAGAAGACCACTACGGACGGAAACTCGCCTATATCTGGATCGAAGATCCCCAAAAAAGCGATCAGTCCAAGGAGGACATCCTCTTTAACTACACACTCGTCCGCAAAGGCTATGCGCGGGAGAGAGACTATCCTCCGAATACCAAGTATCAACGCTTACTTCAGCGCGCGGAACGCGACGCGATCGACGAGAACAGGGGACTTTGGGCCGTCGAAGGCGGCGAGGGACCCGCGAAGGGCAATAAAAACAGCCATATCTATCATCTACCGGGAGACTCGCAGTATCATAACCTATCGAAGAAAAATACGATCTATTTCAAAAACGCAAAGGAGGCCGAAAAAGCGGGTTTTCAGAGATCCTTCAGGCGATAGCGCCGTGATTACTTATTCACATCTCTCGACTTATCCACTATCGATAACGATACCGCACTCCGTTCATTCTTATCCACACGACAAAAGCCTTCCACGACGGAAGGCTTTTTTAATATGTTGAATTCTATTGCAATTATACCCGCGCCACGTCGCATTCGAACAGCTTCACCTATAACCGGATTTTGCGAACTCGAAATTTCTCCTTTCCCCTTTCGCGACGAGTTTTATCGACGAATTTCCACGTTGCCGCCGGAGATATGCTTCCTTTTTCGCTTTTCAATGTCAATTCGTAGATATCGGCAAACGCCTTCGCCACGCGATCTCCTCTCTCGACTGTATTTGTCGAGTGTCGCGCCTCTTGCGACTCTACGGATGCTGCACTAATACGCGCGAATCGCGTTAATATGCTCATCGACGCGACTTTCGAGCACTTCCAGCGCCTCCAGATACGCCGCCTTTTGCCCCTCGTCTTTGAGCGCGGCAATATTAATGTGCGCCGTCGACTTCGCTCCGCGAAACGCCGTCATCGCGAGGTCGCCCGCGATCTGCACGTCGCTGAAGGCATCTTTTGCCATCAAATCGAGACGGCGCGTCATTAGAGATAGTATCTCCTCTGCCGCCCGCATCGTCTTTAAGGGAACGTCGATCGCCTCGATATAGCCTTCCTGTATCGCCCGGCTGCGAATCGCAATCTCTTCACGCGTCTCCTTCGGCATGCGAAAGGCCCTTAGCACGCCGTCGAAGCTCGCGCTGTCCGCGTCGATATTCTCCACGAGGACATTCGAGCACTCGCGAAACGGCGCGTAGATCTCTTCGTCCTGATCTGAAAGTTTGAGTACCATCATCGCAAGCGACGCCGACAGCGCCCCGCACAGTGCGGAAATCGATCCGCCCCCGGGCACCGAGCTCTTGTCCTCCGCCTTCTCGATATACTTTTCAAGCGTATAATCTTTTAACTTCATATGCGCATAATACCTTCCATGACGATGCGGGCGGTTCCCCCGACATAAATTCGCCCCGCTTTTTCGGAGACGTAAATTTCGGAGGGTCGTCCGATCTCTTGACCTTGACGCGCGACGAGGTGATCGGCGGAAAACACATGCTTACTCCTTAAATAGTAATACATGGCGCCGCTTCCCGTTCCGGTGCCCGCCTCCTCCCAAACTCCGATGGCGGGAGAAAAGTTCCGTTGATCCGCCGTATTGGATGCCGAATCATAATAAAATAAGTGGTACGAGAGGCAGTGGTAGCGCTTCGAGAGTTCTTTCATGCGACGTCGTTTCGGCACCACGGTGAGCAGCGACTTTCTCTCCTTAATCGGTATAAGCATCGTCGCGATGCCGTTATCAATCACGACCGGATTGATCGCCTCGCCGATGCCGATTTCCTCGACGTCGAGTTCAAATGCCGCCGCGACGGATTCCCTATCCTCGACGTCGTAAAGGATGGACATCGAAGGAAGCTCAATGTCGATAAATTTTACTTCGTCTTTATGAAATGTGATGTCGACGTGCAATTGACCGGCTTTCGTATACTGAAGAACCGACCGCTTTTCCTCGCGATTGTCGATGTAACCCCGCTCCGCCAACGTCCAAAAGGTGGAAAGGGCGGCGTGGACGGACAAATCGACTTCCTGAGTCGGCGAAAAATATCGGATATCGTAGATGTCTTTGTCGAGCTTTCTGATACAGGTCGTCTCGGAATAATTAAGTTCTCTCGCCGCCTTAATCATTTCGTCCTCGCTCATATTCCCCTGCGTGAGCACCACGCCCGAGGGATTGCCGACGAAAGAGCGATCCGCAAATGCGTCGGTGACAAAATATTTATACTCTCTAGTCAAGGAACTCCCCTCCCATGATTAAATCATAAATGCGCATTAAATCTTCTTTCGAATGGTAGTCGATGATGACTTTCCCCTTTTTGAGCGAGCCTTTTACTTGGGTCTTCGTCCCCAGGCGGTCCATCAACTTGTCTTCCAAATCCGAATAATAGGACGCACGCGCTTTATTATTAGTCTTCGACCTCGTCGACTTTGCACTCTCCTCGATGGTCTCTCCCTCTTTGATCATGCGCTTCGCGTGTGCGATCTGTTCGTTTCCATCCTTGATCGACAGGAGCAATTTGCCTTGACTGATGGAGAGCTGACCTTTCTTCATCATATCCTGAACGACCGGTTCGAGCTTTAAGAGCCTCATGCTGTTGGCGACATAGGGCCTGGACTTGCCGACCAATTCCGCTATATTGTCCTGCGTATACTTATATTTCTTTTTGAGCGTCTCGTAGCCTTCCGCTTCCTCGATCGGATTTAAGTCCTCTCTCTGAATGTTTTCGATCAGAGAGATTTGATCGACTTCCTCGTCGGAGGCGTCGATCATCCGCACCGGAACTTCTTTGAGTCCCGCGCGCCGAGCTGCCCTGAGTCTGCGCTCTCCGGCGATGAGGAGGTAGTCGTCCTCCTCCTTTTTTACGAGCAGCGGTTGCAGGACGCCGACTTTCCGTATACTCTCCGCCAATTCGTCGAGGCTTTCGTCGGAAAAATACTTTCTGGGTTGTTTCGGATTCCTCTTAATACGGTCCACCGAAAGCGTGTCGGTAGGCTCGTCTTTTAGCGGTTGTGTGCCGAAAAAGTTGTCGAGTCCGCGCCCCAATCCTCTCTTTTTTTCCATTACTTCCTCCTATCGACGATTTCATCCGCGAGCGCCAGATAGGCCTTGGCGCCGCGACTCTGCTTATCGTAGTCCAAGATGCTCATCCCGTAGGACGGAGCCTCCGCCAGACGAATGTTTCTCGGGATGACGGTCGAGAACACGTCGCCCTTAAAGTAGTTTTTCACTTCTTCGGCAACTTGCATACTCAAATTCGTCCGCCCGTCGTACATCGTGAGAAGGACGCCTTCGATCTCGAGATCGGGATTAAATCCGTTTCGCACGAGACGAATCGATTCCATTAATTGTGATAATCCTTCCAGCGCATAATACTCACACTGTACGGGGATTAAAATACTGTCCGCGGCCGTCAACGCCAAAATCGACAGAACGCCGAGAGACGGCGAACAGTCCATAATAATATAATCGTAACCCTTTAACGTTCCGATGCGTTCTTTTAATTCCGTCTGCCATCCGTTCCGCTGGGCAAATTCGATCTCGATCCCCGCGAGCGTCGATCCGGAGGGAATAATGTCCAGATTTTCCTTAATGGATACGACGGGATCGCCTTCGCCCCCTAATAAAAAATCGTAGACCATAAATTCTCTGTCTTTTTCTATATTTAAACCGTTTGTCGCGTTCGCTTGGGGATCCAAGTCCATAATCAAGACGGAATATCCCTTGTCCGCCAACGCGTCGGCGAGGTTGATGACCGTCGTCGTCTTTCCTACGCCGCCCTTTTGATTGAAGACGGCTATATTTTTACTCATTTTCCCACGCTCCTCCTATTAATAGTACCAAATATAATTCTAAATAAAAAGAGAGGGAATGTTCCACGTGGAACATTCCCTCTTAAAATATGCGTTAACTATCGATTCGGTTCAATTTTGCACGGCTTAACTTTTATTTTTCTTCGTCTTCTCCATCATCTGTTCCATGTGGAACATTTTCAACGTCGTCAATTTCTTCATCCGACGGTTTTTCCATTAAATCGCGCTCGATATACAGAATTTTTTCTTTGCCGTCGACGCCGCGTATGATGATGTGTTCGCGATTCTCTCGGTATTCCTCGTCTTCACCTTTCGTTTCATTTTTCGTTTCACCGCTATTTGTTCCACGTGGAACATCTTGCGATCGGTCGAGATCTCTGTCGAGTTCTTCCGGACGGGGCATCGAAGTATGCTCGGCATACGAAACTTTCTCTTCGTCGTCCGTATCTCGCACGGTGAGACGCTCACGCGCGTCGAGATCCTCTTCGTCTTCGTATTCTGTTTTGTCTGTGCGCTCTCCCTCGTCTGTTCCATGTGGAACATTTTCGACTTCGCCGACTTTTTCATCGGACGCCGCCTTCGCCTCTTTACTCCGGTTGCGCTTGACGTATAAAATTTTTTCCTTGCCTTCGACGTCCTGTACGACGATGCGCGCGTGCCCTTCTTTGTCGTCCTCGCTCGATCCGTCGTCCATTTCCCGCCTCATTCGCCTCTTCTTTAAGTAATCTCTCTTCGCCCGCCTCAGCTCCATGACGGAGGAGACGATGCTCCCGACGACCGCGAGGATCGCGACTCCGTAGATAATATACGGAATGGGGGCGTCGAGGCGATTGATTATACCTAAATAGCTTGCCGCGCTGATGCACGCAAAGATTATCAGCCACACGAGCGCGGCACTCCGCGTCCTTATCAACCGATAGAGGAGGAAGGCTATCACCAATACATAGAAAAACATAAACTAGAGCGGATTCTTTCTGGGCTTTCCACCGCCCCTAGGATATTTTTTAGGCGTGGGAGTTACTTTTTGAATGACGACCAAGAGGCGCTCGTCGCCGTCCGGCAGGGAAAATTCGACGGTGCGCGCGAGTCTTCCACCCAATGTCTCGATGGCGTTTGAAGCGTCCTTTACCTCCTCACGCCCCTCGGGTCCCTTCATCGCGATCATATATCCGCCTAAGGCGACAAACGGCAGACAGTATTCGCATAAAATAGGGAGTCGCGCGACGGCGCGGGACACGACGATTTGGTATTTCTCTCTGAAGTAATTGTCCCGTCCCGCCTCTTCGGCGCGTCCGTGAAAGGTCCTTACGTTGTCGATTCCCAAGTCTTTGACGACGGCATCCAAAAAGGTAATTCGCTTATTTAAGCTGTCCATCAAGTGCACTTCCCGATCCGGGCAGGCGAGCGCAAGTACCATGCCCGGAAACCCGGCGCCGGTCCCGAGGTCGAGCACTTTTTGAGTGCCCTCGAATTCGTCGAGTAACAGCGGCGTCAGGGAATCGATAAAGTGCTTATCCATCACTTCATCCTCTTCGGTGATGCGCGTCAAGTTCATTCGCTTATTCCAATCGAGGAGTAACTCGCTGTAGCGATCGAAGTCCTTTAAAGGTAAATCTCGTCCAAATTGATCCAATACGTCTTTACGCGTCTCCCAATCCATTTCTCGCCTCCCGACTTTTCTGTTCCAAATAAATAAGAAGTACGTTTATATCCGCCGGACTGACCCCGCTGATGCGGCCCGCCTGTCCCACGGACTCCGGTCGTATGTTCATTAATTTTTCCTTCGCCTCGTTGCGCAGACCGCCGATCGACATATAGTCCAGATCTTTCGACAGCTTTTTATTCTCCATCTTTCTGAACTTTTGGATCTGTGCCATCTGCTTGTCGATATAGCCTTTGTATCGGATATTGGTCTCGACTTCCTCGATCACGTGGCGAGGCAGCGCGGGCCGATCCTCGTCGAATACGGCGAGGTTGTCGTAGTTGAGCTCCGGACGCTGCATCAGATTGAGAAGAGGCGTCGCATTTCTAAGCGTCGCCGAACCGAGCTCGGCGAGCTTTTCTATGTTTTCCTCGGTCGGATTGATCCGAATCGATGCGAGGCGCTCGGTCTCCTCGTCGATGGCATCGCGCCGCGCGACGAACATGGCGTATTGCTCGTCTTTCACGAGGCCGATTTCTCGACCGATGTCCGTCAATCGGAGGTCGGCGTTATCCTGTCTCAACGTGAGGCGGTATTCGGCCCGCGACGTCATCATACGGTAGGGCTCTCTCGTCCCCTTCGTCACGAGATCGTCGATCAGTACGCCGATATAGGCCTGGTCGCGCCTCAAGATAAGGGGATCGCGTCCCTCGATGGATAAGGCCGCGTTGATTCCCGCGACCAAACCCTGTGCGGCGGCTTCCTCGTAGCCGCTGGATCCGTTAATTTGACCCGCCATATAGAGGTTCTTGACTTCCATCACCTCGAGCGAACGGTCGAGTCTCGTCGCATCGATCGCGTCGTACTCGATGGCGTAGGCGGGGCGCATAAATTCACAATGTTCGAGACCTTCGATCTTCTTATACAACGCCATCTGTACCTCTACGGGAAGAGAAGAGGACACGCCCTGAACGTAGATCTCTTTTGTCAAAAGACCTTCCGGCTCCAAAAAGACCTGGTGGTGATCCCGATCGCCGAATCGCGTCACCTTGTCCTCGATGGAGGGACAGTACCTCGGGCCGATGCCCTCAATATCTCCCATGGCCATGGCCGAACGGTGGATGTTTTTTCTAATGATGTCGTGACATTCCGGCGTCGTATAGGTTAAGTAACAGTCGATCTGTTCCTTGCCCGAAAAGTCCTTGTCGAAGTTACTGAATGAAAACGGATGGATCTCCTCGTCTCCCTTCTGTACCTCCATATTCGAAAAATCGATGGAGTCGCGGTGGACGCGCGCCGGCGTCCCCGTCTTCATACGCATCGTGGGAATTCCCAATCCCTCGATGCTCTCCGTCAGGTAATTGGCGGGCTGCATCCCGTCGGGACCGCTCGAGTAGTTTACCTCGCCCATAAACACGCGACCGCGAAGATACGTCCCCGTCGCTAAAACCGTCTTTTTCGCGCGATAAATCGCCCCGCTCTTGCAGACGATACCTCGAACGTCATCGTCTTCCATATAAAAAGAAACAGCCTCATCCTGTATCAGATATAGATTTTCCTCGTCTTCGAGCGTCATCTTCATCGCCCGATGGTAGTTCCACTTGTCGGCCTGCGCGCGCAGAGAATGCACGGCAGGTCCCTTGGAACTGTTGAGCATGCGGGACTGAATAAAGGTCTTATCGATGTTCCGCCCGATTTCGCCGCCCAGCGCGTCGATTTCGCGCACCAAATGACCCTTTCCCGTGCCGCCGACGTTCGGATTGCAATTCATCGCGGCGATGGAATTTAAATTGATCGTCAAGAGCGCCACCTTGTGGCCCATGCGTGCACCGGCCAAGGCCGCCTCGCATCCGGCGTGTCCCGCGCCGACGACGACGATATCGACTGTCTTCGCTATAAAATTCATACTCGCTCCTTATTTCCCGATACAGAATTTAGAAAACACGTGATCCAGAACCTCTTCATCCGCCGTCTGTCCCGTAATCTCGCCCAACTTCAAAAAGGCGTCTTCGAGATAAACTTCCGCCAAATCGAGACCCACGCCTAAGCGCAGGTCGCTTAAGCCCTTCTCCATCGACTCAATCGCCTCCCCGAGTAAGTTTCTGTGTCTCAGAGAGTAAATCTTGACGTCGTCGGAGTGGATGTCGCCCGACAAAAACCAGCGCTCGATGAGATCTTCCACGGCCGAAAGGCCCTCTCTTTTTATGAAGCTGGTCTCGAGCACCGCCCCCGGAAAATACGTCTCTAAATCCGCTTTTTTTACCGCGGATCCCAAGTCATTTTTATTCAGCAGGCAGATCACGCGCTTGTCGCGAATGCCTTCGATAATTTCGTAATCCGCCTCCTCCAGAGGTTTCGACGCATCGAAGATCGCGATGATGAGATCCGCCGACTCGATGCTCTTAAAGGCACGCTCGATGCCTATCTTTTCGATCAAGTCGTCCGTCTGGCGGATACCCGCCGTATCCTGGATTCGCAAGTGGATGCCGTCCAGCGAATACGACGCCTCCAAGACGTCGCGCGTCGTTCCGGGGATTTCCGTGACGATCGCCTTGTCCTCTCTCAAAATAGCGTTTAAAAAAGAGCTCTTCCCCACGTTCGGCTTTCCGATAATCGCGGTCGCGATGCCGTCGTGAATCAACTTACCGCGGTCGAAGGTCTTAAAAAGCGCCTTCATTTCTTCTAAGACCGACTCGACGGTCTCCTTCAACGCGGTCGTATCCGCCGGTTCCACTTCCTCCGTCGAAAAATCGATATCCGCCACGAGATGTGCGAGGGTATCCTTTAAGCGATTGCGAAAATCCTCGATTTTTGTATACAGGTGACCCGTCAGCTGACGCGCGCTCTGGCGCTGTGCGGAGACACTTTCCGCTTCGATCATGTCGATAATGGCTTCCGCCTCCGTAAGGTCGAGTTTTCCGTTCAAAAAGGCAATTTTTGTAAATTCTCCGCGTTCGGCCGGTTCGCACCCGCCATCAATCAACGCGGATAAGATGCGCTCCAGACCGATGCTTCCCCCGTGCGCCTGTATCTCCACCATATCTTCGCCGGTATAGCTGTGGGGAGCGCGAAAGGCGACCGCGAGTACCTCGTCGACCACTTCGCCCTTTTCGACGAAATGACCGTAGAGCAATTTGCGGTCGTTTTTCGGATCCAGTAGCGATTGCTTCGATTCAAAAAATTTTGTCGCGACGGCGAGACTGTCGTCGCCGCTCAATCTGACGATGCCGATACCCGCCGGCGACTTCGCCGTCGAAATAGCTGCTATAGCCATACGTTCACGTCTCTCTTTCCTATTATAAAAAAACCTTCATAGAGACTATGAAGGCTGTGATGTATCTTTATGAATAACGACGCTTCGGTAGGGGTCCTTTCCCTCGCTTCGCGTCCAAATTCCATCTACATTTGCCAGGCAAGCGTGGATAACGCGCCGTTCCTGAGCATTCATCGGTTCCAGCTTGATGGATTTATTTGTCTTTAAAACCTTGTTCGCCGTCTTCCCCGCGATGCGCTTTAAAACCTGTTCGCGTTTCTTGCGATACCCGCTGCAATCGACGATCACGCGGCGAAAATCCTTCGTCCTGCGATTAATCATCGCCGAGAGGACCATTTGAATGCCGTTTAAGGTCGAACCGTGTTTGCCGATGACGATGCCGGTCTCTTCCTTCTTGCCGTCGATGGAAACGTCGATTTGACGCTTGTTAAATTCGATCGACAACGTATAGGCGAGTTCCAATGCATTCATGATGCGGTCGATAAACTCGCGAATGAGCGCCTCGATTTCCTCATCGGTCGGCTCCGAGATCTCTTCGACCTCCTCGACCGGTTCGGCGACATCGACCGCCTCCGCCTCCGCCTCGTTGGGCGACGCATCGGGCTTTGAGATGTCCTCGGAGCGATCCGCCCCTTCAAACTCGCTCACATCGCCTTCCGGATGGTTGAGCTCGTGGGAGACGGTGTTCATTTCCTCGTCTTTTAAGATAGAATCGACGATATCTTTGTTGTCTATCTTCTTTTTAACCTTGACGATAGCATCTTTTCCTCCGATCAGTCCCAAAAATCCGCCGGAAGGTTCTTCGATAATCTCGACATCGACCTGATCTCGGGACACGTTGAGTTCCCGCAAGGCCTTTTCTACGGCCTGATCGATGGTCTTGGCCGATTGGATGGAAAAGTTCACGCTACGCCTCCGTTTCTTTTTCCTTTTCAATAATTTTATTGCTGACTTGCTGTTGGAAAATGGTATAGATACTACCTACGATCCAGTATAATACGAGGCCCGCCGCCATTTTTCTGGCAAAAAAGAAAATCATCACGGGCATCATGATCGCCATCGTCCTCATCATCTGATCGGAGGATTCCGTCGACGGAGCGTTATTGCTCTTTTGAACGATATACGTCGAAAGCCATGTGAAGAAGGCTGCGATAATCGGCATGATCATACCCGTCGGATCCGGATGGTCGAGCGTCGGAATAAAAAAGAAATTCTTTTGAATCGACGCGTAAAAAGCGGGATCGGTAAAGGCGAATTTCGTCGGAAACATAAAAATCCGATAAAACGCCAACAGGACGGGAAATTGGATCAACATCGGCAGACAGCCGCTCAACGGATTGAACTCGGCCTCTTTATAGAGTTGAGATTGCTTTTGTGCCAATAATTGGGGATCTTTTTCGTATTTTTTTTGTATTTTTTGCATCTCCGGCTGGAGCTTTGCCATCTTCAACTGGTTTTTCGTCTGAAATAAATTTAAAGGCAAGAGGGCAAACCGAAAGAGCAGCGTCGTTATGATAAGAGCGATCGCATAATATGAAACAGCAGCCGGTTCGGCGCCGATTCCCGCTACAAATCCATAGATACCGCGTAGAATCGTGCCGAAAAAACTCGCTAGTGCATTAATCAAATAAACTTCCTCCTAATCTATGGAAGCGGATCGTAGCCACCCTTGTGGAAAGGATGACAGCGTAAAATGCGCCTTATCGTTAAATAAAGCGCTTTAAAAAAAGGATACTTTAAAAAAGCTTCGTAGCCGTATTGGCTGCATGTGGGGTAAAATCGGCAGTGCGCACCCACCAAGATATATCTGGAAATGACGTTTTGGTAAAAGCGAATGAGCGTCAGTGCCACACGATTCACGACCGTCTCCCTCCTTTGGACATCTTCGATACGCGCATTAAGTGATAAAAAGCCGACGACGTCTCCTTAAAGTTTAAATCGGCGACGTTGTTCTTCACGACGACGACCAAGTCGTAGCCGGGAACCAAGCGGGGATAGATGTCCCCGTACAACGCGCGGAGACGCCTTTTTATTTTATTGCGAACAACGGCCTTTCCCACCTTTTTGTTGATGGAAAATCCCATCCTAGAATGGTCCAGGCCGTTTCGTCTGATATATAGAGTAAAGTTTCGATTTCCGAACGTCTTTCTCTTCTTATAAACTTTTTTAAAGTCTTCGTCCTTTTTGAGAAAGTACTTCTTTTCCATGGATTAAGCAGAAAGTTTCTTTCTTCCCTTTGCTCTGCGCGCGCGCAAAACTTTACGACCACCACGGGTTCTCATTCGAGCACGGAATCCATGTTCTCTTTTTCTTTGTTTGCGTTTCGGTTGATAGGTTCTTTTCATCGGACTACACCTCCTTTAACGGGATTTAAAAAGTGCCTAATGACCTTATTTTTCTAAATACACTCTATACATTATAGGGATTGAAGGCATGCAAGTCAATTATTTTTGACGAATTGATCAAAAGAATCCCCATTATATAGGAAAGCGATTTTTCGATCGTCTTTTAAAAGTGCAAGCAAGTTACACTTTTTGTCGACGTTGCCATGTTGATAACTTTTTTTAGATTGTGTATAATTATTTACAGGTTGTGAATAAAAATAAGTCTGTGAACAGATTGTGAGTTATTCACAGAGTGTTGATAACTTGTTGATAAGTTTTGTCCGTTTTCCGAAATTCGATGATTTACGATCGCTTTTCAACCGGTTATCGACAATTTACATATTCACCATCTGTTTATAACGATTATATCCTCATTATCCACAGTATTGTGGATTTTTTAATCCATAGAATTCTTTTCCACATGTCGATATGTGAATACCTATGTGAAAAAAAGCGGGAGTGCAATATGGCTATTGATGTAAAAACACTTTGGAAGAACGCGTTTCAGTTAATTCTCGAAGAAAATCTCTACGAATCACAAATTAATACGTGGTTTCGCCCCATTACGCCTATTCGAATTCAAGGCGACACGTTAATTTTAGGGGTGTCCAGGGAATTCGTGCTCAACCATTTAAAGAAAAATAACAACAATTACAAAAATCTCATCCGGCGCGTCGTCAGGGAAGTGAGCGGCCGAGATCTCGACATCGAATTTATCCTCACCGGCGACCGTCCGGTCGATCCCGTCCTCGCCGATACGACCGCCGAAACCGTCTATCATCTAAATCCGAAGTATACATTCGATTCCTTCGTCGTCGGCCCGTCCAATCAATTTGCCCACGCCGCTTCACTCGCGGTCGCCGAAAATCCCAAAGAAGCCCACGCCAATCCACTGTTTATCTACGGCGGCGTCGGCCTCGGGAAGACGCACTTAATGCATGCGATCGGCCACTTTATGCACCGAAACGATCCGAGCAAGCGCATTCTCTACGTCACGAGTGAACAGTTTACCAACGAATTTATCGCCTCGATACAGACGAATCGAAACGAAGAGTTTCGCAGAAAATACAGATCTCAAGACCTTTTGCTCATCGACGACATTCAATTTATCGCCGATAAGGAATCGACCATGGACGAATTTTTCCATACCTTCAACGAATTACACGACCAAAATAAACAAATCGTCCTCACGAGCGACAAGCCGCCCAAAGATATTCAAAAGTTGGAGCAGCGACTCATCTCGCGCTTCGCCTGGGGACTGGTCGTCGACATTCAAGCGCCCGATCTGGAGACGCGGATCGCCATCTTGAGAAACAAGGCCTCGAGCGACGGATTCGACGTTCCGAACGAAGTGATCAATTATATCGCGACACACGTCAAGAGCAATATACGCGAGCTCGAGGGCGCCCTCTCGCGCGTCACCGCGTATTCCAAGCTCACGACCGGCGTCATCACCGAAGAAACCGCCGCCTACGTCTTAAAGGATATCTACGAAAGCAATCAGCCGACGCAAATTACCGTCTCCCACATCCAAAGCATCGTCGCGGATTCCTATCAAATCACGGTAGAGCAGATGAACAGCAAAAAACGCTCGAGACCGCTCGCTTATCCCAGGCAAATCGCGATGTATCTCACCCGCGAAATGACGGATTTATCGCTGCCGAAAATCGGCCAGGAATTTGGAGGACGCGATCACTCAACGGTTATCCACGCCTGTGATAAAATTAAAGGCGATATGGAAAAGGATACGGAATTTGCCATCGAAATCGAATCGTTAAAGGAAAAGATCAAGGGAAATTGACGACTTGTGGATAAGTTATAAGTCATACACGGACTTATGCACAAGCTATCCACAGAGAGAAGAATCACACCGTCTTTTAATCGAGATCTATCCACACATCCACAGCCCCTACTACGATTACGAAGTAATCATCTAAATATAGAGGAGGACACTCTTGAAATTCCAAATCGAAAAATCGACGCTCTCGTCCATCGTCTCTATGGTATCCAGAGCTATTTCATCTAAAACGAATATGGAAATCTTGGAAGGCATTTATATGGAAGCGGTCGACGGCGAATTAATTCTCCGCGCGACCGACACTGAAATTTCCATGGAATCCAGACAGGCCTGCCTGGTCGAAGAGGAAGGACGCATCGTATTAAATGCGTCGCTGTTCGGAAACATCGTAAGAAAGTTACCTTCCGCCATGGTCTATATACAAAGCGACGGACAAAAACTCTCCTTAAAATGTGAGCAGGCGGAATTTGAAATTATGGGTTTAAATCCCGAGGAATATCCACAAATCCCCGAACTGGGAAGTAGCGAAAAAATCGTCGTCACCGGAGAGTCTCTCTTAAAGTCCTTTAAGGAGACGCAGTTTGCGACGAGTAACGACGACATGCGCATCGTCTTAACCGGCGTGTTGTTGGACGTTACAAACGACGACATCACCTTCGTCGCGCTGGACGGCTACCGCATGGCGATGAGCAAGATCGAAGGCGAGCAGCAAATCGAACGCGCCTTGATTTTGCCGGCTCGCAGCGTCTCAGAAATTTCGAAGTTAATCGACGAAAACAAGACCCTGGTCATCGAGATAGGCAATAATCACATCCTCATCGAATTCGACGGCACGAAATTCTTTACGAAGCTGTTGAACGGGGAATTTTTCCAGTATAATAGTTTAATTCGAACGCAACACGACATCGAAGTGGTCGTCGATCGCAAGGCGTTTATCGCCGCGCTCGAGAGAGCGAGCCTGATGACGGGGAAGGAGAGAAACGGACTCGTCAAGTTAAATATTCACGACGATATGCTCGAGATCCTCTCGAATTCGGAAGTGGGCAAAGTTCACGAGACGATCGAAGCGAAAAAGACGGGCGAGGACTTAACCATCGCCTTTAACGCGCGCTATTTATTGGAGGGCGTGCGGGTCGTCGACGACGAAGAGATCAAGATGGGCTTTACCGATGCGGTCAATCCCTGCATCATTACCCCGGTCGAGGGCGATCATTACCTCTATCTCGTGTTGCCCGTAAGGTTGGCGAACCTATGAAAATAACGACGGAATTTATTAAATTGGACAGCTTCTTAAAGGCCGTCAATTGGGTGGATTCCGGTGGAATGGCAAAGACGGTCATTCGAGACGGAATCGTCTACGTCAATGATACCCCCGAGACGCGCCGCGGGAGAAAACTCTATCCCGGCGATACGGTCGAAATGATGGGCATGCGGGAGACGGTGGAGAGAGAATAGAATCGAACATTTGTACAATACGAACGTTTGTACTATACTATATAGTTAAGAAGAGGCGTCTGGGAGGTTGTCATGTTTATTGAAAAGCTCGACATGGTCTCTTTTCGAAATCACGACCACCTGTCCATGGATTTCGATGAAAAAATATATCGATTGATCGGACCGAACGGGACGGGAAAGACGAATTTTTTAGAGGCGATATACGTCGTCATGACCGGCCGCAGTTTCAGGACGCACGCGTTAAAAGAAGTTATTTCTTTCGGATCGGAGTCCGCGTTTTTGTCGGCGCGCGTCGTCCTCGATTCATTCGAACACGATCTAGCTATGACGATCAAAGAAAACGCCAAGCGCTATGTGCGCGACAATAATCCGAGAAAGCGCGCCAAGGACTATGCGAGCGGCCTCGGCGTGGTCGTCTTTGAACCGAAACACTTACAGATGGTGCAGGGTTCGCCCTCGCTCAGGCGGGAATTGATCGACGATATGTTGCGTATGACTTCGCCGGTATACGACGACGCCTATCGCGGGTATATGCACGTCCTGTATCAACGCAATTATGTACTTAGAAAACTGAAGGAACCGTCGCTGCTCGATGTGTATGATATGCGATTATCGAAATATGCGGCGGTTTTGTTGAGGGAACGTTTAAAATTTTTAAAGCGCATGGCGTCGTCGGTCTCCGACTACTATAAGACGATTTCCGGAGATCGCGAGACCTTGGACGTACGGTATAAGGCGTCTTTTCCCGTGACGTTGAGCGAAAACCTCGAGGGAGAGTTTTACGAGAGTTTAAAGCGGACGCGGGAACGCGATCGCGAGCGCGGGCGCACGGGGATCGGGCCCCATTTAGACGATATCTCGTTTTTGCTCGACGGCGTCGAGGCGAAGAAGTTCTCCTCGACGGGCCAAATTCGAAGCATCGTGCTCGCGCTCAAGTGCTTGGAGATCGATCATCTTCGCGATTATATCGGTTCGCACCCCGTCGTCTTATTGGACGACGTGTTGTCCGAACTCGACGCGTCGCGCCGGGACGTGTTGCTCTCGGTGATCAAGGGACAGTGCTTTATTACATCCGCCGAGGCGATACCGAGCCTCGAGGAGACGTCTCAAGCTGTCGATTTAAGATAAAGTGTATGGCGACTTAAAAAACAGTCATGTATCAGAGGAGGGCTTATGGCTAGGGAAAATGAGTATAATTCCAGTAATATACAGGTATTGACGGGACTTGAACCGGTTCGGAAAAGACCCGGTATGTATATCGGATCAACCGGTCCGAAGGGACTTCACCACTTAGTCTACGAGGTCGTCGACAATTCGATCGATGAAATCTTGGCGGGCCGATGCGACCAAGTGGTCGTCGAATTAAATGCCGACGGTTCCGTAACCGTGAGCGATAACGGAAGCGGGATTCCCGTAGACATCCACCCTCAGACGCAAAAGAGCACCGTCGAGACCGTCCTTACGATTCTCCACGCCGGAGGAAAGTTCGACAGCGACGCCTACAAGGTCTCTGGAGGCCTCCACGGCGTCGGCGTGTCGGTCGTCAATGCCCTTTCGAAGAAATTGATCGCCAATGTAAAACGCGAAGACAAAGAATTTGAGCAGAGCTTTGAGCGCGGTATTCCCACCTCGGAACTCCGCGTGGTTCGAGAAGGCGTCGAAGAGACCGGAACGACGATTACGTTTTGGCCCGACGAGGAGATCTTTACCGAGACCGTTCAATTTAACCGCGACGTGCTGGCGAGACGATTCAGAGAGATGGCGTTTTTAAACAAGGGCGCCTACATCGAATTTATCGACCATCGCGCGGACGAGGAATTTAAAGAGATTTATCACTATCGCGGCGGCATTAAAAGTTATGTCGAATACATCAATCGCAATAAAAAGCCGATCCACGACACCATTTTATACGTCGATCAAATCGAAGAGGATACCGACGTGGAGATCGCCATCCAGTATACGGACAGCTATAGGGAGACGGTCCTCACGTTTGCGAATAATATCAATACCGAAGAGGGCGGGACGCACCTTTCGGGCTTCAGAAGCGCCCTCACCAAGAGCATTAACGAATACGGGAGAAAGTATAATTACATCAAGGAAAAAGAGGAAAATTTATCCGGCGACGATGTGCGCGAGGGGATCAGCGCCGTAATCAGCGTCAAGATTCCCGATCCGCAGTTCGAAGGACAGACGAAGGCGAAGCTCGGAAACTCCGAGACCAAGTCCATCGTCGAGCGCGTATTGAATAATTACCTCGCGTCATTTTTGGAGGAAAATCCGAAGGTCGGAAAGATCATTTTGACGAAGGCTCTCTCGGCCAGGCGCGCGCGCGAGGCGGCGAGAAAGGCGCGCGATTTGACGCGCAAACGGTCGATTTTGGACAATACGCCGCTTCCGGGGAAACTCTTCGACTGTCAATCGAACGACAACGACATCACGGAGATCTTTTTGGTGGAGGGGGACTCCGCGGGCGGCAGCGCCAAGGGCGGTCGCGACAGCCATTATCAGGCGATCCTTCCCCTTCGCGGAAAGATTATGAACGTGGAAAAAGCGCGCATGGACCGCATCCTGAACTCGAAGGAGATTCGCGCGATGATCACCGCGTTCGGAACGGGGATCGACAAGGAATTTAACATCGACAAATTGCGCTACGGCAAGATCATCATCATGACCGATGCCGACGTCGACGGCGCGCACATTCAGACCCTTCTTCTCACGTTCTTCTTCCGCCACCTGCCCGAGTTGATTCGGGAGGGACACGTCTTTGTCGCAAAACCGCCGCTTTACGGCATTAAGCGCGGATCGAAGATTCTCGAGTATTGTTATAACGACGAAGAACTTCGACATGCGCTCGATCGATTGGGACGCAATAAGAACTTAAAGATCAGTCGCTTCAAAGGTCTCGGTGAAATGGACGCCGAGGAATTGTGGGAGACGACGATGAATCCGGAACATCGCGTGTTGCTCCGCGTCGGCATCGAAGATGCGCAATTGGCCGACGAGGTATTCTCCATGCTCATGGGGCAGGAAGTCGCTCCGAGGCGGGAGTTTATCGAAGACAATGCGATCTATGCGGAAAATATCGACGCTTAGGAGGAAACAGTGGCAAAATTTGCAAATGAAAGTGGAATAAGAGACGTCGTCCTGGAAAACGTCATGAAAAAGGCCTACTTGGAATATTCCATGAGCGTCATCGTCGCGCGCGCCCTTCCCGACGTCAGGGACGGCTTAAAGCCCGTTCATCGACGGATTCTCTACGGCATGCAGGAGCTGGGCCTGATGCCGGACCGTCCGCATAGAAAATCGGCGCGCCTCGTCGGGGACGTCATGGGTAAGTATCACCCCCACGGCGACTCGTCGATTTACGACGCGGTCGTACGACTCGCCCAGGACTTCAGCATTCGCTATCCCCTCGCCGACGGGCAGGGAAACTTCGGGTCGATGGACGGCGACAGCGCCGCCGCCATGCGTTATACCGAGGTGCGCATGTCGAAACTCGCCGTGGAGATGCTTAGAGATCTCAATAAGGATACGGTCGATTTCGTGCCGAACTTCGACGAGGAATTGACGGAACCGGCGGTGCTCCCGTCGAGATTTCCGAATCTTCTGGTCAACGGGTCGGCCGGGATTGCCGTCGGCATGGCGACGAATATGCCGCCTCACAATATGAACGAGGCGATCGACGGCGTCATCGCCTACATGGATAATCCCGACATCGGCCTCGACGAATTGATGACACATATCAAGGGGCCGGACTTTCCGACCGGCGCCTTTATCATGGGGCGCGAGGGCATCAAAGAAGCTTATAAGACCGGGCGCGGAAAGATCAAGGTCCGCGCCCGCGCCGAGATCGTCCCCATCCGTTCAAAATACCAGATCGTCGTGACGGAAGTTCCCTATCAGGTCAACAAGGCGCGCCTCGTTGAAAAAATAGCCGAACTCGTCAAGGATAAGAAGATCAACGGCATCTCCGACATTCGGGACGAGTCGAACCGCCGCGGCGTGCGTCTGGTCATCGAGCTGAAGCGCGACGCCAATCCGAACATCATCTTAAACCAGCTCTACAAGGAGACGCAGCTTCAAATCACCTTCGGCATCATCAACCTCGCCCTCGTCGACGGCGTACCGAAGGAATTGAGCTTGAGGGAATTGATCCGCTACTACGTCGAGCACCAGCGCGACGTCGTCACGAGGCGGACGACCTACGACTTAAACAAGGCGAAGGCGCGCGTCCACATCATCGAGGGATTAAAACTCGCCATCGATCACATCGATGAGATCATCGAAATCGTCAAGAGCTACCGCACCGACGAGGAGATTAAAGAGAAATTTACGGAGCGATTCGGCCTCACCGACGTACAGGGTCAGGCGATCCTCGATATGCGCATCAAGCGCCTGAGCGGGTTGCAAGTCGAAAAACTGAACGAAGAGTACGACGAATTAATCGCGTTGATCGAACAGTTGGAAAACATCCTCTCGGATCCCGAAGTCCTCGACCAAACGATCAAGGACGAACTCTTGGAGATCAAGGAAAAATATGGCGATCTTCGCCGCACCGTCATCACGAAATCCGAGGGCGACGTCGAAGACATCGACTTGATCGACGAGGAAGAAATCGTCGTAACCCTTACAAACTCCGGCTACATCAAGCGTATGCCCGAGGGAACGTATAAGCCGCAAAATCGCGGCGGACAGGGCATCAGCGCCTTAAACAAAAAGGCCGACGACTTCGTTACGAGCCTGTTTATCACCTCGACGCTGGATACCATCTTGTTCTTTACGAACAAGGGACGCGTCTACCAAAAGACCGGATATGAAATTCCCGAGGCGGGGAGAAATGCCAAGGGAACGGCCATCGTCAATCTCTTGGAACTCGAAGAGGGCGAACAGATTCAGACGATCATCCCCATCTCCGAGATCGGAGAAGACGACCATCTCATGCTCATGACCCGCAAGGGCTATGTGAAGAAGACGAAGATGGACGAGTATAAAAACATCCGCAAAAACGGCTTAATCGCGATGACGCTGCGCGAAGGCGACGTCGTCGTCGGCGGCTGCCAAACGAAGGGTGACGAAGACCTCATCGTCGTCACGAAAAAAGGCATGTCGCTTCGATTTGAAGAAGCAGACATCCGACCCCAAGGGCGTTCGGCGATGGGCGTGATCGCGATTCGCCTGGACGAGGACGACGAGGTCGTAAGCTTCCTCGGCGCCAAGGACGGGGAGACCTTGGCGATTATCAGTGAAAACGGCTATGGAAAGCGCACGCTCATGGAAGAGTACAAGGCACAAAACCGCGGCGGAAAGGGTCTCATCACTTATCGCATCAAGGACAAGACCGGCGACGTCGTGGCGGCGAAGGCCTTAAACGACAGCGATCAAATCATGATGATCACCGAAGACGGCACGATTATTCGCCTCCTCGCCGAGTCGATTTCCATCTTGGGCCGCGCGACGAGCGGCGTAAAACTCATGAACATTAAAAACAGCAAGATCGTCGCGGTCGCGGAGTATGTGGGAGAAGAATAGATATCTATAGATAATACATTCGCAATAAGATATACTAGAAGTAATAATTTGGAGGAGGCGACTATGTTTACGTTAGAAATTAAAGACGAAGGCGACCAGCTTCGTCTCATCCCTCGCGGGGAGATGGATATGTACTACACGCCGCAGTTTAAGCAAGAAGCCCTCAATGCGTACGAGAAAGATCAAAAAAATATTTTGATCGACGCGGAAGATTTAAATTATTTAGATTCTACCGGACTCGGCGGCTTTATCTATTTAATGAATGCCGTGAAACAAAACGGACACGCCATCTCTCTGGCGCATCTTCAACCCAATGTCGAAAAGTTATTTACGATTACGAAGTTGGACAAAGTGTTTGATATAAAAGGAGAGGCGTAATGGACGAACGAGTCTATCTGACGATTCCCGCGAAACCGCGTTACTTGTCTTTGGCGCGCTTAGCGGCCTCGGGCATTTGCGTCGGGGTCGATATCGACATGGACACCCTGTCGGATATTCGCCTGCTTTTGACGGAAAGCTGCAACCTGTCCTTCGAACTCGGGGGAAAAGATTCCATCGATCTCATCTTGCATCCCGAGGAAGAGGGACTTCGCTTCAGCGTATCCGGCGTTTCCAAGGCGCGCATTGAAGACGATGAATCGTTCAAGATTTCCGAGATGATCATTGAATCTTTGGCGGATGAGTTAACTTTTGGCGACGATAAGATCATCGTGTATAAAAAGTTCGAGGCGTAACATGGATAAAAAGGCATATTACAGCATGGACAGGCCGCTTTCGAAGGAAAAGCGCAAGGAATTATTTGCGGAATATGCAAAGACCGGAGATAAAGAGACGAGGGATATCCTCATCGAAGAACACCTGTATATCGCCGAAATCTTGGCGAAAAAGTATACGGGCAAAGGCATCGACTACGACGATATCTTTCAAGTCGCATCGATGGGCCTGATCTTTGCGGTGGAGCGATTCGACCCGTCGAAGGGCTTTGAATTTTCATCGTTCGCGACGCCGACCATCATCGGCGAGATCAAAAAATATTTTCGCGACAAGGGTTGGACGATCCGCGTGCCGAGGCGCGTTCAAGAATTGTCGAAAAAAATCAACGACGTTAAAATTTCCCTCGCACAGAAAAATCAAAAGACGCCGACGATTTCGGAAATCGCCGAGGCCCTCGACATTACGACGGCCGAAGTGTTGGAAGTGATGGAGGCGTCGAAAGTGTATTCGCCCGAAAGTTTGGATATGACCTACGATTCGGGCGGCGAGGATCGCGAATTGACGCGCGGCGACCGCATCGGCGTCGAGGAGGACTATTTCCAAAAAGTCGAACTCAACGACTTTATCGAGCGCGCCATGGAAAAGTTTAACGACGTCGAAAAAACCATCTTGATCGATCGCTATCAGTATCGCAAAACACAAGTTTCCATCGCCAAAAAACTAGGCATCTCTCAGATGACGGTTAGTCGCATAGAAAAGAAAATTCTAGAAAAGATGCGCAAGGAAGTCGAAAAATCGGAGAGGGCGTAAGGTCGGAGACCTCGCGTACTCGACGGATGGCCCGTAAAGGCGTCCGGAGAAATACTTAACGCATCGACTGCTTCACATATCGGCGCTCCGACGGGGCGCCCGCGTAGAGATGGACCACGAATGCCGAGACGAGTGCGACCCGGGTGCCGATCAGACTCGGGCACCCGCCTCGCCATTTTTAAATAAAATCAAATAAAAATATAAAGAATTATAGATTTATGTTATCTACAATTGAAAACATATGTAACAGCGTGTATACTTTAGATAAGGAGCTGTAGCTCAGTAGGATAGAGCAGTGCCCTCCTAAGGCACGTGTCGGGGGTTCGATTCCTCTCAGCTCCGCCATTACATAAAGATACCGAGTTTACGCCTGTTATGGATAAAAAACAATTCCACTTGTGGCATTGTTTTTTTCTATGGTATCAATTTATTAATGGCTTCTTATTTTTAGATTGAAAAATAAATGTTATATGAACATTCACGAGGATCTGAATGAACGAAGGACTATTTTTCGCCACATAGTGAACGAATATAGTGTGAATAACTTGAAATGAGGTAGGTGACTATGGAGGAAAAAGAAAGGTCTTTGTTTGACGTCATGAGTTCAATTTATTTAAAGTATAAGCTGAACTTCTATCAAAATCTTTATAGAAACAACAGCAACAAAGAGGACTCTTTAACGGTGATGGAAAAATTTTGCGCCGAGGCGATCTTCGCATTGCAAGGTCCCACGGTCAATGAACTCGCAAAATTTATCCGCGTCAGCCAACCGAATGCGGCCTATAAGGTAAATAATCTTGTAAAAAAAGGTCACGTCGAAAAAGTTCGCAGTCAAAAAGACCGACGCCAAATCCACTTGTTTGTAACCGAAAAGTTTAAGACTTACTATCAAGTGAACTACGAGTTTCTCGAAGAAATTTTAAAGATGCTTAGAGAAAAGGTCAGTGACGAAGATTTGGAAGTGTTTAAAAAAGTCCTCGAAGTCATGGACGACGGCGTGTTGGAATCCGTTTCGAAATATTTGGATGCGGATTACCACAATCCTTATTTGGAAGGTTGACAATGGACAAGAGGCGTATTCGTAAGTACAGGCAACTACAGGAGCGTATATATCGCGTCGAACGCGAACACGTTCAGGCCATGCTCGATTCGGTAGACGAATCGCGCGATTCTGAGGATACGATTTCTGCATTGGAAGAGTCACAATGTTCACTGAAGGAAGAAATAAAAGAGATGAAGCGTCTATTGGACGGGCCGCTCGACGAAAGACACGTGCCCGGCGACCGATAAGTTCGGTAGACGTTTTAGATATCCACGTAACAGGTTCAAAATGATCCCGGAGACGGGATGACATACCGGAGAGAGCTCGACGGCTTTCTCCGGTATGTTTTTGATGTAGCGATGCGCATCGCCGATTTTAACACCTCGGTTTGCGCGATGCGATACGCATAGAAAAAATATATATATAATTTTAAATATATAGAAAAACGGAATCGATATGAGAACGCCCGAAAGGGGCGCTTATGGTAAGATAGGATTATAAAATAGGATCATATTAACCGGAAGAATAAGGGGAAGATATCATGCAATTTAAGGATAGAATCGACGACGCCTACCGCTCTACGGGCGATATCGACGTATTCCAAGTCAATATTACGGGCAACTGCAACTTGCGGTGTGCGCACTGTCACGTCATGAAAGACAGCGATCACCTGGAGATGTCCGAAGACGTGATGGATAAGTGTATCGAAGCGTTAAAAAAACATCACTTTCATACCTTGGACATCACGGGCGGCGAACCGACGACCCATCCGCTGCTCGTCGAATTTATCGAAAGAGCGAGCGAGTACGTCGACGAGATCATCTTAAGGACCAATGCCGTCGACTTCGCGGGTCGCGACGATTTCATGAAATTAATCGATGATAGAAATATCCACATCGTCGTCTCCCTTCCGTGCTATACCGAGGAAAATGTCGATGATCAGCGCGGAACGGGGACATATCATCGCGTGATCCCCAATTTAAGAAAACTGAATGAGTTGGGTTACGGCGATTCGAAAGATCTCTCGCTCGTGTACAATCCGCTGGGCGCGTTCTTGCCGGGTCCTCAGGAGGGACTGGAACACGACTATAAGGAACATCTCGGCGACAAGGACGTCGCATTCTCCGAACTCTATACGATCACCAATATGCCGATCGGCTTCTTTAAAGACAAATTGAAGGAAGAAGGGCTCGAGGAAGAGTATATGACGCTGTTGGAAGATAATTTCAACGAAGATACCGTCGAAAACCTCATGTGTCGTTATCAAATTTCTGTCGATCCTCGAGGGTATATCTACGACTGCGACTTTCACCAGGCGGAAGGCGTTCCCGCTTCTTCCTACAAGACGATCGACGACGTCATCGAGGCGGACGACTTGAAGCGCGACATCGTCTGGCGCGACTACTGCTACGGATGTACGGCGGGCGCCGGATCGAGCTGCGGCGGCGCGTTGGCGGATGAATAATATGTTTCATTGATCGCGCGTGCGGGCGTGAAGGTCCGTATGCGAAAAAAATCCCGGTAAAACCGGGATTTTTTTATATTTAAGCAGACCGTTTGCGTATAATGCGCGCGAAAAAGCTGTTTATGCGATAAATAGTCGGTCTGCGGCCTATTGATAAAGATATATTAAAGCGTCGCCTTTAAGCGCCGGATGGCTTCGCGTACGTCGCCTTCGGTCAAATCGTCGCCCTTTGAGCGCAGGGCCTTGGTCCACTCGATCGCGTCTTGGCGCGCTTTTGTCGGCACCTGTTTTTGTTTTTCGAGACTCTCCTTGACGACGGGCAAGAGTTCCGACCAGGAGGTGACGACGGAATTTTCGCGTTGAATGTGGTTGACGAGTCGGCCGAAGGTCCAATCCTTCGTCGTCTCGGTCATCGCCGCCTTGTGGGGAAAGACCTCGCCTTTTTGGCGGAGTTCCAGGAGAAACTGTTGCAGAAGGTTGGAGGGGAAGTCGACGAAGACCAACAACTCTTCGCCGATCGGATCGCCGCCTTCTCCCGCCTTTTCATACCCCTCGAGTCCCGCGAGGTATCCCAAGAGCTCGCCGAGTTCTTCATCCTTTACCTCTCTCTTCGTTATATCAAAGGCATCGGCCGTGTCGAGAAGTATGTCTTTTCTCTCGCCGTCGTCGATACCGTAATAAATTAATTTCGTCATGACTGCTCCTTTAACCTTGTCTACTTTCGTAATTTATATCGTTCGATACACGTCTCGGACGATACGATCGGAACGTTTTCTCCACGGGCGGCACGCGACGTCCTGCCGAATAATCGTCGCGGGTGCGGCGATCGTTTGTGAAATTCGGACGTATCCCGACGGAGGATTGCGTTTAGATTTCAATTTATTTAATCATTACCCCTAGAGCATTTTCTTAATCGCATAAATCATTTATTATGAAGTTTTTATGCTTTAGTCTTTTAATGTGGAGAATAAAACAGACATGATCATTAAACCGTACGTGAACGACCGAACTGTCGGGAGAATATTTTAAAGGTTTAGCGTCGTCTCGACGGGAGATCGGTGCGACGAGTCTACGTTTACGGCGACGATGTCCGCGTGATTCCATCGTCTGCGAAGCGCGTGTGAGTAAAAGAGGCTTGCATGATCGGAATATTAGTATATAATTATATTCGAATATAAGGAGTTTATTATGAACATGATTAAAGAAAAGCAAGCGACATCCGAACATCGACGGGAGATGAGGGAGGCGGCCAAGCTCTTAAGGGCCTTGGCCAATCCCATCCGTCTCTGTCTGTTGGAAAAGTTGATCGAAGACGGTCCGACCAATGTCAAGGGGATCGGCGAATGCATGGACGTCTCCCAGCCGAATCTTTCACAGCATCTCAAGGTACTGAGAGACCAGGGCATCGTCGAGGCAGAAAAGATCCAAAATCAAGTCTTTTATTCGTGTGAGCGGGAAGATGTGCGGAAACTGATCGAAACATTGAAAGAGGTGGGCAAATGAAGATAGTAATCGTCGGAGGCGTCGCCGGTGGAGCGACCGCGCTGGCCAGGATGCGTCGCTTAAACGAGGATGCGGAAATTATTCTCTTTGAGCGGGGAAAATATATATCCTACGCGAATTGCGGGCTTCCGTATTACATCGGCGATACGATCGAGCGACGCGACGCGCTTTTCGTCGCCGACAGCAAGACGGTTCGGGAACGATACCGCGTCGATATTCGAGAGGAACACGAAGTCGTAAAGATCGATCGCGACGGCAAGACCGTCGAAGTTAAAAATAAGGCTACGGGAGAGATCTATGAGGAGTCCTACGACAAGCTCCTCCTCGCGACGGGTTCCCACCCCTTTGTCCCCGACAGCGAGGGAGTCGACTCCGAGAATGTCTTTACGCTGTGGACGATTCCCGATGCCGATAAGATTAAGTCGTATATCGAAAAAAACGGCGTAAAAAAGGCCGTCGTCATCGGCGGCGGGTTTATCGGCCTCGAAATGATCGAGAACCTCGTCGATCTCGGCATCGACGCGACGCTCGTCGAAATGGCGGATCAAGTTATGCCGCCACTCGATCCGGATATGGCGCGAATCGTCGAGCATCACCTCGTAAGAAAGGGCGTGCACCTGCTCTTGGGCGAGGGATTTAAGGCGATAAGGGAAAATGGAAAAAAGGTTCTCTTAAATTCCGGTAAAGAACTCGAGACGGATATGGTGCTTTTATCCATCGGCTTGCGTCCGAACTCCGGACTCGCGCGGGATAGCGGGCTGAGGCTCAACGCTAAGGGCCATATCGTGGTCGACGAACATATGCGGACCTCGGATCCCGATATCTACGCGATCGGCGACGTGGTCGCGACGAAAAATTACTTGACCGGCGAGGAAGCCGTCGTCCAATTGGCGGGTCCCGCCAATCGCCAGGCGCGCGAAATTGCATCGAACCTCGTCGGAACGGGCGAAGGCGTCTACCGGGGAAGTCTCGCGACGTCCGCGGCCAAGATCTTCGACCTTACCGTCGCCTCGACGGGTCTAAGTGAAAAGGCCTTGAGAAAACAGGGAAAGGTGTTTAGAGAGGATTATCTTACCACCCTGATTCACCCGATGAACCACGTGGGTTATTATCCGGGCGCGGGCCAGATGACGATAAAATTAATTTTCGCGCTCGACGGCAGGGTGTTGGGCGCGCAGATCGTCGGCTACAAGGGGGTCGATAAGCGCATCGACACGATCTCTTCCGCCATCCACTTTAAGGGAACGGTCGACGACTTGAGCCGCATGGAATTTGCCTACGCGCCTCCGTACTCCTCGGCGAAAGATCCCGTAAACTTTGCGGGCTACGTCGCGCGAGATATGCTCGATGGTTCGACGGATGTCGTGACCTACGACGAATGGCGAGAAAACAAGGACAAGTACGCCTTGATCGACGTGCGGGAAGAGGTGGAACTGAACGCGGGCATGCTCGAGGGGGCGGTCAATATTCCCTTGGGTTCTCTGCGCGAACGTCTCGATGCGTTGGATCCCGAGAAAAATTATCTGCTTTACTGCGCAGTCGGCCTCCGCGGCTACGTCGCCGAGCGCATATTAAAACAAAAAGGTTTTAAGGCATACAATCTTCAGGGCGGTTTTAAGACCGCGATGGACAGGGCGCCGATCGATCCGACGAATGTCGCCTCCTCCCCGGCGCGGGAGGCTTCACAGACATCTTCGGCCGAACAGTCGACGCCTCGAAAGGCCGATGCGAACGTCGAAATTTTGGACGTCTGCGGCCTGTCCTGTCCGGGACCGATCGTTCAGGTATCCGAGGCGATGGAGCGCTTGGAGGAAGGGCAGATATTGGACGTGACGGCGACGGATCCGGGGTTTGTAAGAGACATCGCCGCGTGGGCGAACAACACCGGCAATACACTTTTGGATCAGAGCGAGGATGGAGGCGAGTTCAGTGCGCGCCTAAAAAAAGGTACGGGAAACGCGCCGGCCTCTTTGGAGGGCGATGACGGCGTATCCCGCTCGGGGATCAGGGAAAAGACGATGATCGTCTTCGACGGAGACCTCGACAAGGCCATCGCGTCGTTTATTATCGCCAACGGCGCGGCCGCGATGGGCAATAAAGTCCACATGTTCTTTACTTTTTGGGGACTTTCGATCCTTCGCAAGCAAAACCCGCCCAAGAGGAAGAAGCCCTTTATGGACAAGATGTTTTCCTCCATGCTCCCGAAAGGGTCGAAAAAACTCAAACTTTCGCGCATGAATTTTATGGGCATGGGTCCGAAGATGATCCGCTCCGTCATGGAGAAAAAGAACATCGCGTCGTTGGAAGAATTGATTCGACAGGCGATGGATGCCGGCGTCGAGCTCACGGCGTGCCAGATGACGATGGATATTATGGGACTTACACAAGACGACCTCATCGACGGAGTCGAGATCGGCGGCGTCGCGACGATGCTCTCGAATAACGACGACTCCAATATGAATCTCTTTATTTAAGAAGTACACTCATTCAGCAGTTCGGTTACGCCGGGCTGCTTTTTTTGTTGTGCCATGGATCGCGTTGCGCCTTCAAAGCATGTGATTTGAACGTCGCTTGCGGCGACCGTACACCCGTCCGCGCGATAAGGAGACGCGGAGGCGATCGTCGACCGCGTCATGCGGCATGCGTTTGCCTCTTCTTTGTCATTTGTGGTAATTTAATGGTATGCGACGATAAGTTTCATCGAGTGTATGCGTTCGGTATAGGGGTGGCACCGAAGCCAAGAGACACCTTGAGGGACGAATATATTTGAATGCGACCGTTGTCACGGTCAACCGTCTCGTTTATAATAAAAAGAATACTCTATAAAGAGTATCATCCATCGGGCACTTCGACGAGAGCGCGTCGTGAAGCCTATTGTTTGAGAAAGAGCAAACCTTTTATCGCGGATCCGTTGGGCGTTCAGTCGGCGCCCTACTTCGGAACGTCGAATCTATTTTATTGACATCATGTACGATCTCCTTATGGAAAGTCCCGTTTGGGGAAAGGCGATGTATTTAGTTATGGCAAAACTCCAAAAATACGTTGACGAGCCGGGAAAGTCGGTTCTTCAGTGAGGAATATTCGAGTTGTTTTTGCAATTGACAGAGCAAATGATTGTAAATACGCGACGAAATTTTTAACTAAAAGGAGTCTCCTATGTTTCGACCGGATGATATGAATTTGATGCAAGATCAAATGTCCATTGTACATTTTAAAAATATTATTGCAGAAGATTACGCGACGAGATGGTCCGTTTCACTCCACAAGCACGACTTTTTGGAACTCTCACTCATTACGGACGGAGAGGGAGAGCTCGAGTACGGCCAGACGCAGTATCCCCTTCAAAAAGGCATCCTGGTCGTAAAAAATGTCGGTATGCTCCATTCGGAGGTCTCGTCTTTAGAAAAACCGATTCGGGAGTACTGTCTAGGCGTCACCGGCGTACAAATTCCGGGGAGGCCGGCTAACTGTCTGCTCCACGACGACGCCTCCCCTATTCTGAATACGGGATCGGGTTTTCAATATTTGGAACAGTCCTTCCGTTTTCTGCTGAAGTTATTTCACGATGAGGAAGCGTCGCATGACGATGAAATCCATGCGATTTTGATCGGACTGGCCGGCGCCATTCAGTTTATCGCCGGCTCGCAGCCGCGCCGAAAAATCATCGCGCAAACGTACAGTGAGCTCGTCGAAGATTCGTTGAGTTACATAGAAGAAAATTTTCAGAACCGCATCAGCGTCAACGGCGTTGCGGAACATTTCCACGTCTCTCCCTCGACCTTGTCGCATAAATTTAAGGACGAAGTCGGTTACACAGTCAAGCAATATATTCTGGAATTGCAACTCGGCGAGGCGGAGCGCCGGCTGATCTTCAGCAATGAAGATATCCGCGTCATTTCGGAGGACTGCGGTTACAGCAATTTGCAATATTTCTACAATGTCTTTAAAAAAAGCACCGGATACACGCCGATTGAATTTAGAGAGTTTTATCAAACGTCGATCTTTAGAGAAATGGAAGAGATCTGACGATCAACGACTGCCGGTTCAATAAAAAACTTCTCGCCACGTGGCGAGAAGTTTTTTATTTGACCTATAAATCTTGATTTTAGAGTTCTCTACAGAGTTCAAAGGCGTCGCGAACGGCATCTAAGGTGTCGTGAGATCCGGCGGCATCGCCGATGACGGATACCTCGAACCCTCTTTCTTTCAATCCCGCTTCTAAGGGATTGTACGGTTTTCTTCCGATGGCCATGACGATCGTATCCGCCGGAAGGATTTTTTCACTTCCCTTATGATCTTCCACGACGACGCCTTCTTCCTTGAGCGCTTTAGCGGTCGTATGGACGAGCGCTTTGACACCTAAATGATCAAGTAGTCTATGCATGTCGACAAAGATCGGCCATACAGCGTCCAAACTGTGGTCGGAACGCATCTCGACGACGGTTACATCGCACAACTCCTGACCCAAGAATGCGGCGGTCTCGGTTCCTACAAGCGCGCCGCCGATGACGACACATCGATGTCCCGGAATAATTTTTCCTTCGAGGACATCTTCGGGGTCGACGACTCTCTCATCGCCTTGGAATCCGGGTAAGTCCAGATGCCGATTGGTCGCGCCGGAAGCTAAAATGACATGATCGGGTTTTTCTTCTTCAATTCGTTCAAAAGTGGCTTCCGTATTGTAGCGAATCTCTACCCCGAGCTTATCGCATTGAACGGTCTGCCAGATGAGGAAGTCGGTGATTTCGCCCTTTCCGGGAGGTACTGCCGCGGAGAAGAATTGTCCGCCGTTGTGATCCTTTTTCTCGAAAACGACGACCTTATGCCCCCTCTTTGCTGCGTAAATAGCGGCTTCCAATCCTCCGGGGCCCGCTCCTACGATGACGATTTTTTTAGGAGTATCCGACTGAACGATGGGGCCTTCATATTCGCGGCCGACTTCGGGGTTAATGACGCAGGTAGCCGGATCCATGTCCATAATACTGCCGATGCATCCCTTATTACATCCGAAACAATGGCGAATATCTTCAAAGTGGCCGGCCTTCGCTTTATTCGGCATACCCGGATCCACGATGGAGGCGCGTCCCATGCCGATCAAGTCCGCATCGCCCGATGCTACAATTTCATCGGCGAGGAAGGGATCATTGATTCTCGCCACAACTGTAACCGGAACGTTGACGACGCGCTTGACATCCCTCGCATAACTCGTCATAAATCCGTGCGGACGGAGGCCGCCCGGGACGTTGTAATCGAACGACAAGTGGTTTCCGGTGGAAATATGGATCATATCCACGCCGCTGGACTCGCACATGATGGCGATGGCCTTGGCATCTTCGATCGTCAGACCTCCGTCGACGAACTCATCGCCCGAGAGGCGGATGTCGATGACGAAATCTTTGCCGCACGCCTCGCGAATGCCTGAGATAATATCGCGCATAAATCGCGTCCTGTTCCAGAAGTTTCCGCCGTATTTGTCCAGTCGCTTGTTCGAGTAAGGGGACAAAAACTCCGTGATTAAGTAACCGTGGCCGGCGTGGATTTGAATTCCGTCGAACCCGCATGTTTGAGCTCTTACCGCCGTATCGACATACATCTGCACGATCTGAGAAACTTCGTCGGTTGTTAGCGGCTCGGGCAAGATATCGGCAAACGGGCTTTTGACGCGGGAGGTCGCTCTCGCCGTGAGGCCGGGGATCGCCTCGGAAGAGGTCTGTCTTCCGCAGTGATAAATTTGTGCGAGAATTTTTGCGCCGTGTTTATGAACCCTTTTCGGCAGTTCGGCGTGGCTTTTAATCTGTTCATCGTTCCAAAGACCCGCCGTGCGGTTAAAGCCGCGTCCGTTGGGAGCGACAGCGTAGTCCTCGGTGATGATAAGGCCGAATCCGCCCTTTGCCTTTTCTTCGTGGTAGGCAATGTAGCGTTCCGTAGCAGTTCCGTCGGGGTTACAGTATTGCGTAACCATCGGCGTAACAACCATACGATTTTTCAGTGTCATATTATTGATGGTAATCGGGCTGAATACATGATCCAACATTTCTATTCCTCTCTTTCTGAAATAAAAATTTTCCTAATTACGACAGGGCCTGCATAGTCCATGTAGTCGCTTCGCCTATACTCTTTGCGTGATGTTTGAACGAAAACGTGTGGCAAATCTTTGACATGCCATCTATGTCCCCACTTACTATTAAATCAGTTCTGCAAGATTTTCACTATTCCAAAAATCCGCTAAAAGTATTATAATTTTCTGCAATTTATTAGTTAAAAAAGAGAGGTTTCAGGCAAATATTCCGCTTTTACGGTCATCTATTGTGATTTTTGAGAAACCGTTTATGAATTTTGATATTTTTTTGATAAAGTGAGTACATTTAAGATACACGGCATTCGAGACGATCCCGTGATGTCGTCGATGCGGCGAAATCTCTCGACGAGGGCGTATCGATCCCGCCATATAGCGAGATGTCCGGGAATCGCGTTGCCATGTTAAATCACGAACTTACGTTCCCTTTCGCGTTCAGATAGACTATAATAGAAGCAGAGACAATCCGTGACATAAAAAAAGCCCTCGAAGGGCTCGATGGATCCGTCATCGGGACGGCCTTTCCCAGCGCAAGTGTTTAAAACCGTCGGCGCGCGCGGAACTGTTGATGAGATAGCGGTTTTTCGTGAGTTCCATCATCGGTCGATCGGCCGAGAGGGAGTCGCTGAAGGAGACGCTGTGTTCGTAGTCGATGGCGATGTCGTTGGCGTCCAAGTAGGCGAGGATGTTGTCGACTTTTTGTTCCCGCTTGTTGTTGCCGCCGACGAGTTTAAACGCCGCGTCGGTCCGGGTGCCGATAATATGGTCGAAGGGCAGGACGTTTTTGACATAGCGGAGATAGTCGTCGACCGAGGCGGAGACGAGCATGAGAAAATAGCCGTCTTCCTTGAGTCTATGGATGGTGTCGATCGCCTCGGGAAAGGCGTAGGACATGAGGTCCTCTTCGACGAAGGATTCGAGTTCCTCGGGGCTGTAGTATTCGAGCATGCGGAGATAGGTCTCTTTGACCGTGGTCTTGAGATGTTTCGGATTGTGCGACAGGATGTCTTTAACAAGGTGCAGAAAGAGTTTTACTCGGAATCCGGGGACTTTTCGGCACGTCTTGTCGTACAAGATGAATATGGAATCTTTATAGATAACCGTCTTATCGAAGTCGAATAGAGCTATTTTTCGTTTCATAATTCCTCCTCCTCTCATTGTAATCTATTTTGAGTGGCGGCGCATTTACGCCGACGGGATATATTTGATATAGTTGGTAAGGTGATTGAATGGATCGGATTTTACACGTGGATATGGACGCTTTTTTCGCGTCCGTAGAGACCGTGATCGACCCGTCGCTTAGGGGGAAACCTCTCGCGGTCGGGGGGAATGATTCATCGGGAATCGTCACGACCGCGAGTTACGAGGCCAGGAAATACGGCATCCACTCGGCGATGCCTATGTTTATGGCGAAGAGCCTGTGTCCGCACCTCATCGTCGTCCCGACGAGAAAGGGCGTATACGGAAAGAAGAGTCGCGAAGTCTTCGGCTACCTGAAGGGCTACGGTTATCCCGTGGAGATGGTGTCGATCGACGAGGCCTATATCGACCTGACCCGCTCGGGAGATGCCGTCGCCGTCGCAAAGTCGATGCAAAAGGGAGTCTACGAGAGGACGTCCCTCACGATGAGTTGTGGACTTTCGTACAATAAATTTCTCGCAAAGATCGCCTCCGATTACGACAAGCCCCGGGGTTTTACCGTGATCGGGCCCCGCGAGGCACAGGATCTCCTAAAGACCTTGGCGATTAGAGACATCCACGGCATCGGCAAAAAGACGGAGGAGAAGCTGTTGCAACTCGGCGTTCGGACCGGAAACGACCTCCTTCAATTGGAGCGGTCGTTTTTAGAAGAGGAGTTCGGGAAATTAGGCATCGAGCTGTACGAACGCATACGGGGAATCGACCGCAGGCCGGTTAAAACCGAGCGAAAGAGAAAGTCCATCGGATCGGAGGAGACGTTTCACGAGACGCGGGAGAGGGCTTTTTTCGAAAGGCAATTGCGCAATTTCGCCGAAGAGACGGTCTTTCACATGGAGAGGCGGGCGGTCGCGGCCTATACGGTGACGGTGAAGATGAAGACGTGTGATTTCCACATTCATACGAAGTCGCGTACCTTTTCGGACCCTATCGAGGACGTCGAATCTCTCTACGACATCGGCGTGACGCTGTTTTCGGAGTTGTACCGCGGCGAAAAGTTGAGGCTGCTGGGACTCAGCGTCTCGGGGCTCGTCGAAGCCGGCGCAAAGCAATTGTGTTTTTTATAGGAGGAGATATGAAGGAAAATATACAGTTACCGAAGAAAATCGTCGACGGATACGCGTCGCAATTCGATATCGAGCCGATCGAGTATACCGACGACCTCGTACACATTCGTTGGAACGTCGGGCAAAGTGATTTAAATCCCGCGAACATCGCCCACGGCGGCGCCATTTTTTCGGTGGCCGATACCGTGTGTGCGCTGCTCGGCTTTAAGACGCTTCACGTCCTGACAAAGAGCGTGCACTTCTACTACTACCGCCCGGTCACATCGGGAGAAGCGGACGTGCGCGGCTACTTCAGCAGACAGGGAAGTTTTACGTCGCTTATGGAAGTGGAAATCCGCCAAAACGGAAAGTTATGCATGAAGGGCTTTTACGACATGGCAAAGATGAAAGGTGGGGAAGAATGGCAACATACAGGCGAATAGAAGACAGTCTCGATCATCGATTGATGCGGGATTGCGACCTCGAGGTCCTCGAACAGAGCGAAGACGCCTTAAAGGCGCGCTGGAATGTGTGGGAGGGCGCCTTAAATTCGATCGGGACGTGTCAGGGCATGGTTCCCTTCGGCGTAGCCGACGTCATCGCGGCGATTTTATGCGACCGGGAGGGCATCGTCGTGACAAAAGACGCCACTTGTTTTTACCACCACGCGCTCTACGAGGGCGAGGTCGAGGCCGTCGCCTTTTTCGATAAAAACGGAAAGGTCAACGCCAACGTGGAGGTTTTGTTTTATCAAGGGGGCGTACTCTGTTTTCAATCGGTCTTTACGATGCACGCCACGCAAAAGACGTACGAACAATAACTATACGATAACTCATAGAAAAGGATAGATATATGAATCGCAATCGCGCTCATTTATTATTACTCTTGACCGCTATTATTTGGGGGCTCGCCTTCGTCGCCCAGGTATCGGGCGGAAAATATATGTCCACCTTTGCCTTGAACTTTCACCGTAACCTCGTCGCCGGCCTCTTTTTACTCGTCGTGCTCCTCTTTATACCGAGGCTTCGCGGCGTCGGAAAGGATTTAAAGGCGACGCTCGTCGGAGGAACGATATGCGGCGTCGTCTTAAGTATCGCCATGGCACTACAGCAATACGGACTTCAGTTCACTACCGCGGGTAAGGGAGGCTTCATTACCGCGTTGTACATCATCTTGGTACCCATCGGGGGCATTTTACTTCATCACTCTATCTCAAAAAAGACCTGGTTGTCGGTTTTCATCGCTGCTATAGGTCTTTATTTTATAAGCGTGCCGAAGGGCGGCGACGGATCCGTCAATATCGGCGATGTCCTGATCTTTATCTCGGCCATAGGTTTTGCAACGCACATCCTCATCATCGACCACTTCAGTAACCGCGTCGACGGCGTAGCGATGAGCTGCATTCAATTTTTCGTCGCGGCCTTTATGTCGTTGTTGTACATCCTGCCGACCGGACAGTCCCTCGTCGAAAACTACAGTTTGACACTTCCGTCCATCTTATACTTGGGACTGTTGTCGAGCGGGGTCGGCTTTACTCTGCAAATCGTCGGACAACACTACAGCGAGCCGACGATCGTAAGCCTTATACTGAGTCTCGAATCCGTCTTCGGTTTAATCGGCGGAATCTTCATCTTGGGCGAAGTCGTCACGCCGAGGGAGTGGCTCGGCTGTCTGTTGATGTTCATCGCCATCGTCGTCGCGCAAATTCCCCTCGCGAAGTTGTTAAAATTCGGAAAAAAACACGAAAAAAGTTCGCTATCATAATATTTTTCGCGGTTTCGGTGTAATAGCCTCTTGTTCGGGTATACATTAAAAATCATGTATAGCCAAAACTACCGAGGAGGTTAGAGTATGAAATGTCGTTTTTGCGGTCACGACAACCCGTCGGGTGAAAAATATTGTGCTTCCTGCGGGACGCCCATCGTCTATCCGTTGGGAGAAGATGTTTCCGACGAAAAAGAGCGTCCGACGAAAGAAGATACTTCCGATCGAGGCGCAGATAAGGCGGTAGAAAAAAATGAAGGCGACGCGGCGAAAATCGAACCCGAAGATGTAAGCGAGATCCCGTTCGAATCGAATGTAACAGCCGAATCTTCGGCATCCGAAGGCGAGGCGCAAGGTTTCGATGCGAAGAAAGAGGCGGGAAAAATCGAACCCGAAGATGTAAGCGAGATCCCGCCCGAGCCGGTAAGCGCCTCCCGAGCGGTCAAAGAAAATAAAGACGCGGGAAGAGAGTTGGCAAGAGACGACGAAGATGCGTTTAAATCGTCGAAGAGCGACGATCCGAGAAAGAGACAATCGGATAAGCGCAAGCGGAAAAAACTGAAGAAACAGCGGGAACGCGAGGCGAAAGAGGCGGGCATCGTCCCCGAAGAAGCGGAAGAGTCGAAGGAGAAGCCGTCTCGCCGGGCAGCGGATGCATCCGATGCGATCGGAGATAAAAAAGAACAGGCTCGACCCGCCGACGAGGCGAAGGAGCCGGAGGAAAAGGCGATCGGCCGGGATGCCGGCAACGTGAAGTTATCGGATACGGTCCGGCATGGGGAAGAGGAGAAAAAGGACGATTCGTCGAAAGCGCCGAAGAAAGAGGGCGAATTAAAGAGCGAGAAGACGTCGTTCGGGGCGAAGGAACCCGTCGAATCGCCAAAACACGAGAAGAGCGGGTCTGTCGGCGACGATAAGAAAGAAAAGCGCTCTTCGCACGTCGCGGCGATCGTCGTCATCGCCCTCATCATCGTCTTTGTCTTCTATAAAGCGCTGAAATGACGCGGGCGTGGACCGATCGATTGAAAGAATCGGCGACGAAAAAGCACAGGATCTTTATGCAAAAACTCGTGCCGACCATCGATCCCGAGACGATTTTAGGCGTTAAAGTGCCCGTCCTGCGCCGCTTGGCAAACGAAGTGTCTCCCGATTTTTTACGCGAGCTTCCGCATACGTACTTCGAAGAAAATATGTTGCACGTCTTTATATTAAACACGCTGCCTCGGTCGTCCGTCTTCGGAGCACTCGAAGAATTTTTCCCCTACCTCGACAACTGGGCGGTGGTCGATGCCATCGATCCCCAGGCGTTTTATGGGGAGCATTTGTACATGCCGTATTTTATGAGTTTGACGGAAGATGAGCGGCCGTTTGTCCAAAGACTCGGCATCGTCCTCGCCATCCGTCATATCGAGGAGGACCCGTCTTACGGCGTGCGCGTCTTAAAGACGGTTGAGAGCGACCACTATTATGTCCAGATGGCACTCGCCTGGTTTTTTGCCGAGGCGGTCCTCTACTCGGAAGAGGCGGTTCTCAATTTATTGAGGCGCGGCGAGCTCGACGATGAGGTGCATCGCAAGACGATCCAAAAGATCAGAGAAAGCAGGCGCGTACCCGAGCGGGTAAAGGAGACGGTATATACTTACAGGAAGAAACGTCGGCTCCCTTAGAGGGAGCTGTTTTATTGAAAGGAAGGCCTATGATTTATCTCGATCACGCGGCGACCTCTCCTTTAAGGGAGGACGTGCTCGTGCGCATGATGCCCTATCTCACGGAACAGTTCGGAAATCCCTCGAGTCTGCACGCACCGGGGAGGGCGGCGAAACGGGCGGTGGAGACCTCGCGGCTTGAGCTCGCCGAATTTTTCGGCGTCCCGATGGGCGATGTGTACTTCACATCCTCCGGAACCGAAGCGGACAATATCGCCATCTTCAGTGCCTACGCGGCGCGGAAGGCTTCGCCGGGGCATATGGTGACGACGGCGATCGAACACGAGGCGGTGCTCGAGTGTGCGAACTACCTCGAATCGCTCGGAGTCGATGTCACCTATGTCGCGCCCGATCGCGACGGCGTCGTGTCCGCAGAAGCCGTCGCAAACGCCGTGCGGGAGGATACCTTCCTCGTGAGCGTCATGGCGGTTAACAATGAAATCGGATCGATTCAGCCGATCGAGGCGATCAGGCGCCGTTTAGGCGGAGACATTCCCCTTCACGTCGACGCGGTGCAGGCGGCGGGGCATTTGCCCGTCGAGATGTATAAGGACGCGGATTATATCGCGATCTCGGGCCATAAATTTTACGGTCCCAAGGGCTCCGGCGCGCTGATCTCCAAGCGCCCGCTCGAGCCGCGCACCTTCGGCGGCGGACAGGAGCGAGGCATCCGGAGCGGGACGGAGAATGTGGCGAACATCGTGGGGCTGGTCGAAGCATTCCGTCTCGCCGAGTCGGAGCGGGAGAGCGTCAACCGAAAGATAGCGGATCTCTCCGAGCGGTGTCGTCGCGAGATGAAAAAGATCGACGGCGTGCACCTTACGGTAGAGGAGAGCGACCCGCGCATTGTCCACGCGACGGTCGAGGGAATCGACCGGGACGTCTTGCTCTTTCAGCTGGACAAGGCGGGCATCGCCGTATCCGGCGGGAGCGCCTGCCAGGCCGGCGCATCCGGCGCAAGCCACGTCTTAGAAGCACTCGGCATCGACGAAAGGAATAGGGCCGCGCTCAGAGTCTCTCTGGGGCGCGAGAACACGGAAGAGGATGTAAGGGAATTTACTCGAGCTCTTCGGGATATACTAGAAAGGAAAAGACAGTGAGTCGTATATTAGTAGCCATGAGCGGCGGCGTCGACAGTTCCGTGGCCGCCTATTTATTGCAGAAGGCGGGACACGAATGCATCGGCGTCACGATGAAACTTTATCAAAATGAGACGGTTCAAAACACCGGCCACACCTGTTGTTCGCTCGACGACATCGACGATGCGCGCATGGTGTCGGCGAAACTCGGCATCGATTACTTTGTCTACGATTTTTCGGAACGGTTCGAGGAAGAGGTCATTGACAAATTTATCGCCTACTACGAAAAGGGATGGACGCCGAATCCGTGCATCGACTGCAACCGCTTCTTAAAGTTTAACGACCTCTATCGGCGCGCCAAAGACTTGGACTGCGACTTTATCGCGACCGGTCACTACGCGCGCATCGACTACGACGAGACGAGCGGACGGTACACCTTAAAGAAGGGGCCGGATGCGAAAAAGGATCAATCCTACGTCTTGTACAATCTCACGCAGGATCAACTCGCCCACACGCTGTTTCCGCTGGGCGAGCTGACAAAAGACGAGGTCCGCGCGATCGCCGAGGAGGCGGGACTCGTCAACGCGAAGAAACACGATTCACAGGACATCTGCTTCGTGCCGGATGGCGACTACAAGGGATTCCTCGAACGCTTCCAAGGTAAGACCTACGAAAGCGGCGACATCGTCGATCGAGAAGGTCACATCCTCGGTCGACACGACGGCGCCGTCGGCTATACGATCGGCCAGCGCAAGGGTCTGGGCGTCGCCTGCGGCCATCCGGTCTATGTCGTGGACAAGGATATGGAGACAAATCGCGTCGTCGTCGGACCCAGGGACGCCCTTAAAAAGCGGACGCTTATGGCGCACGACTTTAACTGGGTGAGCGTCGATGAGACGGATGACATCAAGGTAACGGCGAAGACGCGCTACCACGGGGAGGAGACCGCCGCGGTCTTAAAAAACCTCGGAGAAGGGAAGATCTCGCTCGAATTTGAACAACCGCACGGCGCGATTGCAAACGGTCAAGCCGTAGTCTGTTACGACGGCGATACAGTCATCGGGGGCGGAACCATCGTCCAATCGAATTAAATGGAGGATAGGCTATGTATTTGGAAGATTATGTAGAGGGCCTGACGTTTAAGTTGAGCCCGATCTCTTTTACCGAACAGGAAATCATCAGCTTCGCAAAAATTCACGATCCGAGGCCGATTCACGTCGACCCCGTCGCGGCCGAAAAGAGCCGCTTTGGCGGGCTGATCGCCTCGGGCTTTCATACCTTTTACGCGTGCTGGGGAAAGTGGGTTCACACAAAACTCGACGAAGGCGGCGTCGTCGCGGGAATCGGCATGGATCACCTGCGCTGGCTCAATCCGGTCTATCCGCATATGATGCTCTACACCACGCTCGTCGTCGATAAAATTGAGGAGAAGAGCCACGGCGACTACGGCGTCGTGCACATGGACGTATCCATTCGAGACGAAATGGGAAAACTCTTAATGGAACACGACGCCGTCGTCCTCGTCGCCGCGCGAGGGGTCGAGGAAAAGAGATTCGGCATCGAATAACATCTTTTGTCGTCAATATATCGTATTTTTATCTTAGAATTTTGCATTTGGTGAAAAAATGGTGAAATAATTTCAGTATTTTGACGACAATTCTGTTAATGTGATTGAATTTTTGTTTTTTATAGAGACTGCGTTTCGTGTTCTATATAATATATACGGAATCTAAAAAAGGAGCGAATCTATGAAAAACAAAAAAATCAAAGATATGATCGTCGTAGGATTTGCGCTATTTGCCATTTTCTTCGGCGCCGGAAACTTAATCTTTCCGCCATATCTTGGATTTCAAGCAGGAACGAACTGGACGACAGTCATGGCCGGTTTCCTGTTGACAGACCCGGTTATCCCGATTATTACCCTACTCGTCACGATATTTGCCGGAGGAAAAGCCGTCGACCTCGGTCGACGCGTCAACTATCCCTTCGCCGTTATCTTGGCGGGCGCCGCGATGATCAGTGTCGGGCCGGTTTTTGCCATTCCGAGAACTGCGGCGACGACGTATGAAGTAGGTGTGTTGCCGTTTTTACCGGAGGCACCTATTTGGGTCGTATCCGCTATCTTTTTTGCCATTACGTTGCGCCTCGCGATTAAAAAGACCGGCGTCATCGACATCATCGGCCAGTATATTACACCGATCTTGTTAGTATTTTTAGGGCTTATCATCGTCAAGGCGATGGTCAGTCCCGTCGGAGCGATTATGCCGGTGGAGGGAAGCGACTTCTTCACGACCGGTTTAAAAGAAGGCTATCAAACGATGGATGCGATGGTGGCGCTGTTGTGTACTTCCATCGTCACGGGCGACCTGTTGCGAAAAGGTTACGGCGATGCGTCTAAAAAAGATAAGACGCAAATGATCGTCGCCGTATCGGTCTTGGCACTTGTCCTGATCATCTTGGTTTACAGCGGACTCGCCTACGTCGGTGCACAGGGCGGAGCGCACTTCCCGGCTTCGGCATCCCGCGTGGACATTTTGACCGGCATGGTCGGCATGGTCCTCGGCAAGTGGGGACGAGTCGCCTTAGGCATCGCGGTGAGTCTTGCTTGTCTTACGACGTCGGTGGGCCTTACATCCGCCGCGGGAGACTTCTTCGAGTCGGTTTCCAACAATAAGTGGAAGTATGAATACGTCGTTTGCGTGAGCGTCGTCGTAAGTTTTATCTTTTCACTCGTCGGCGTCGAAGGCATCATCAGCCTCGCGGGACCCGTCTTGGACGTCGTCTATCCGGCGCTGATCGCGATGTCTCTCATCATGATCTTCGATCGCAAAATCAAATACGACGCGACGATCATCGGCATGGCGACGGGAACGTTGGTCGCGGCGTTTATTACGACTATTTTCAACCTGACCGGCTTCCTCGAAGGTGCGGCGGGCATCGTCGACAGCATGCCGCTCGCGGAATTCGGATTCAGTTGGCTGGTTCCGGGCCTCATCGGCGCCTTGATCGGAACGATCTTGGGCTACAAGGGCATCGGAAAGACGCGAGACGACCACGATATCAAACCTGCACTGTAAGAAATAAAGAGCACTTCTTCGGAGGTGCTTTTTTTATTGCTCTAAACGCGCGAGAAGACGGGTAAACGCATTCAACGGCGTCGAAAAAATGTGACAGGCGTCGCGGGGGAAATCGTTGTATCGTCCAAGCGAAGTATAAAATATGCGGCGTGGGATCCGATATATATTAAAAAATTATGTTCGAACAAGAAAACGTAAATTGATTTCATGAATTAAAAATTTTCGTTCAAAAGCGCCTCGTCTTTATGTATAATGTTAGCTAAAGGCAATGCATGCTTTAAAATTTTCAAAGGAGATGAATGTATGAGTAAAAAAACCCAAGATATTTTTGTCAGCGGTCTCGCCTTATTCGCTATATTCTTTGGTGCTGGAAACTTAATCTTCCCGCCGTACCTTGGAGTTGGAGCCGGAGAAGGCTGGTTTTCCGTCATGCTCGGGTTCTTGTTGGCAGACCCTGTCATTCCGATCATCACGGTATTCGTTACCGCATTTGTCGGTGGACGTGCCGTCGACCTGGGAAAACGTGTGGGGCCGCGTTTTGCAAGGCTATTATCACTTGTCGCTATTATTTGTATCGGTCCGGCTTTCGCTATTCCGAGAACGGCCGCTACGACTCACGAAGTAGGAATTATGCCGTTCCTTCCCAACTTCCCCATTTTTGTAACGTCACTGATATTTTTTGCAATCGCTTTCGCCTTGTCCTATAAGGAAAGTGGCGTCGTCGACATCATCGGGAAATACATAACCCCGGCGTTATTGATCTTCTTAGTATTGATCATCGTCAAGGCTATTGCTGCACCGGTCGGTGAAATTGTCGCTGTCCCGCACGAAGGCGGATTCTTCGTCAGCGGTTTCTACGAAGGCTATCAAACGCTGGACGCTCTCGCAGCACCGCTGTTTACGGGGATCGTCGTCGCGGACTTGATACGGAAAGGCTACGGCGAGGTCAGCGAAGCCGAGCGCAAGGCGTTTATCCTTAAAGTAGGTCTCGTCTGCTTCGTCGCGTTGGCTTTCGTATACGGCGGCTTGACGTATTTAGGCGCACAAGGTAGCGCTATTTACACGCAAGACAACTCCCGCGTCGAAATCTTAGTCGGCTTGGTTGGTATGCTCTACGGTACGTTCGGTAGAGTGGCACTCGCCATCGCCGTGACGCTCGCTTGTATGACGACGGCTGTCGGTCTTATCTCCTCGGCAGGTAACTTCTTTGCAGATATATCCGACGGGAAGATCAAGTATGAACACACCGTTATCGTCGTAACGATCATCAGTTTCGCACTGTCTTTGATCGGCGTCGATGCGATCATCAGTTTGGCAGGTCCGGTACTGACCATCGTCTATCCGGTGATTATCGCCTTGGTATTCTACATGTTGTTTGAAAAACACGTCAAATACGACATGTCCTACATCATCATGGTAGCCGGCGTCTTAATCATCGCCATCATTGAAACCGTCGGCGAAAAAATCGGCTTGGGCAGTCTCGTCACATCGATTCAAAATCTGCCGCTCGGTCAATTCGGCTTTACGTGGTTTATCCCCTCGCTTATCTGCTTTGCCGTCGGTTCGATACTCGGCAGAATGGGTCTCGGCAAGACGAGAGATCAACACACGGAACAAGGCATTTTCTAATCGGCATATTAGATATAAAGGCCATAAGAATAAAACCCGCTTCGGCGGGTTTTTCTTTTTGCTCGGGAAGGGTCGTCTTTACGAGGTATGGAGATTATAGTAGAATATGAAAAATATACTTATCGCGATTTTTCGACGATCTTGGAGATTTCTTTGCCCGATCGTTACTTTGGAGCTGTCGTAGGAGATGATTACGCGGGTCTTTTGTACTATAATGGGTATTCAGTATTTATGATACAGTAACGCATGAAAGCATCATTGACAGGAGGAAGTTTATGGATAACCAATACGCGCCGCGCAAGGCGAAGTTATGGGAGGCGCTCGTCGTCTTTTCCGGACTCGTGCTGATTATGTGCCTCAGCATCTTAAAATTTAAAATCGATCCGCACATTCCCATGTTTGTCGGCGTTATTTTTGCCGCCTTGATGGCGATGCACATCGGATACCGCTGGAGCGACATCGAAAGCGCCATGGTGCGGGGAATTTCACAGGCACTTCCTTCCATCATGATCCTCATTACCATCGGCATTCTCGTGGGGATCTGGATTGCGACGGGCGTCGTGCCGTCGATGATCTACTACGGACTTAATATTTTAAAGCCGTCGATCTTCTTGGTGGCGGCGTGTTTAATCTGCTCCATTACATCTCTTGCGACCGGGAGCAGTTGGGGAACGGCGGCGACGATGGGAATCGCCCTTATGGGTATCGCACAGGGTCTACATATCCCGGCGCCGGTGACGGCGGGGGCGATTTTGTCGGGGGCCTACTTCGGCGATAAGATGAGCCCGCTTTCGGATACGACCAACCTCGCGCCCGCGATGGCGGGAACCGACGTCTTTACCCACGTTAAGGCGATGATCAAACCGACCGTGCTTACCTACGTCATGACGCTTATCGTCTTCGCCGTCTTGACGAGCCGTTACAGCGCGCAAATGGGCGTAGCCGACGTTTCGGGAATTCGCGAATTGCAGGAAGGGTTAAAGGAAGCGTTTGTGATCAACCCGATCCTCCTCCTTCCGCCGATCGTCGTCATCGTGAGCATTGCCTTTAAAATTCCGGCCCTTCCGGGGATCGTCTTAGGCATTATCGTCGCGACGATCATCGGGCCCATCGTGCAGCCGACCGTCGGCTTTCAGGAAATCTTGGGCAGCGGGATGAACGGCTACATCTCCGAGACGGGCGTCGAAGGGCTGGATAAGCTCTTGACGGCGGGCGGTCTGATGAACATGATGGAATCGGTCTCGCTTACGCTGATCGCGATGATGTTCGGCGGCATCGCCGAGCGGACGGGTCAACTCGAAGTGATCGTCGGCGCCCTCGTCAAGGGCATCCGCTCCGTAACGGGTCTGGTGACCGCGACGCTCGTGACGTGTTTGTTGTCGAATATGACGATGCCCGAACAGTACATTTCGCTCGTCGTTCCGGGACGGATGTTTGCGCCCGAGTACAAGCGACGGGGACTCCACCCCAAGCTCCTCTCATCGACCTTGGAATCGTCGGGGACGGTTACCAGTGCCCTCGTGCCGTGGAACACGTGCGGGGTCTATATGAAGAGCGTCCTGCACGTCTCGCCCTTGGCGTATATGCCCTTTGCCGTATTTAACTACCTCATGCCCTTCGTCGTCATTATCCTGACGGCGATCGGTCAAAACGTCTTCTACATCGAGGACGATCCCGGTACGGTCATCGAGGTCGAGTAGGAATGAGCGCAAAAAAGAGAAAGCGACATCTCGTCTATCTCTTCATCTTTATCGTCATCGTGTTTTATATGATCCGTCCTCGCTACAATCCCGACCCGGCGCTCGTCGGGAGTAAGGAAGATTTTATCGAGACCTACGCGCCGCTTGCGATGGAGGTGGCGGATCGCTACGACCTCATCCCCTCGGTCGTCCTCGCCCAGGCGGCGGTCGAGTCGAATTACGGCGAGAGCGAACTCGCGAAGACCTACAACAACTACTTCGGAATCAAGGGAAGCGGCGAGCACTCGGTCGTGCTTCCGACGAAGGAAATCATCGACGAGAAAGAACAATCCGTAAGCGACGGGTTCAGGACCTACGATTCGCCGAGGGAAAGTTTCTTCGACTACGGCAAGCTGATCGCCTCGGCGCCGCGCTACGCGTCCGTGCGGGAGGCGACGACGAAAGAAGCCTACGCCGAGGCCCTCTATCCGGCGGGCTACAGCACCAATCCCCGCTACGGGGAGATTCTCCTTCAGACGATTGCGGCGCATCAATTGGATCGATACGACACGAAATAAGGCGGATATCCGCCTTATTTTTTATTTGAAAAAGAGCGTATTTTGCCTTATGATGGGGGATATATACAAGATGTAGATAGGAGAATGAAATTAACCACAATATGTTGATAATATGTGGATAAGTCATAGAGGAGGATGAAATGGACGTTCGAAAGAGAAACGGCAAGATCGTATCGTTTAACGGCGAGAAGATTGCGATTGCCGTGGAAAAGGCGATGGCGGAGACCGAAAAGGGTGTGGATAAGGAGATCTCCCACGCCGTCGCGAAACATGTGGAAGAGCAGTGTCGAGATAAAGAGATCGTCGACATCGAGTCGATTCAGGACGCGGTGGAACTTTTGTTGATGCAAAAGGATCCGGAGGCCGCGAAAAAATACATCCTCTACCGCGAAGCGCGGACGCGCTTGAGGGAACACGGTTGGGACATGACCGACTTACAGCGCGACATCTATGAAAAGAAGTACCGCTTTCGCTCGGAAAGCTTTGACGAATTTTTGGAACGGGTGAGCGGCGGCCAATCGGCGATTAAAAAGGCGATCGCCAACAAACAGTTTATGCCCGCCGGACGAATCTTAGCCGGACGGGGACTCGACGCGGAGGGAAAGAAAGTGACCCTGTCGAACTGCTACGTCATGCCGCAGGTCGAGGACAACATCGAGTCGATTTACGATACGGCGAAGTGGATGGCGAGAACTTACAGTTACGGCGGCGGCGTGGGGCTGACGCTCAATAAATTGCGCCCGAAGGGGGCGAAGGTCAATAACGCCGCGACGACCACGACGGGAGCGGTGAGCTTTATGGACCTCTATTCCCTCACGACGGGGCTGATCGGCATGCGGGGAAGGCGCGGCGCCCTTATGCTCAACATGGACGCCTCGCACCCGGACATCATGGATTTTATCGACGTTAAAAACGATCCGGAGAAAGTCACGAGCGCCAATATCTCCGTAAACTGCGGCGACGATTTTTTTAAGGCGTATGAAGACGACGGGAACTTTACGCTCTCCTTCGACGTCGAAGCGACGGGCGAGAAGATACGAAAGGACGTCAATGCGCGCGAGATGATGCACCGCCTCGCCTACAACAACTGGAATATGGCGGAACCGGGCATCTTATTTAAAGACCGCATCAATTCGTGGCATATGATGAGCGAAGACGAAAGCTTCTCCTACGCCGGCGTCAACCCCTGTGCCGAAGAACCGCTCCCCGCGTTCGGTTCCTGTAATTTGTCGAGTATCAACCTCGGAGAGTTCGTAAAAAAACCGTTTACGTCCTCGGCGACCTTCGACTTCGACGGGTTTAAGGACCTCGTCAAGGAGGGCGTGATCTATTTAAACGACGCCTTGGATGAGAACATGAAACTGCACCCGCTCCCGGAACAGCGCGAGGTGTCGAAAGACCTCCGTCAAATCGGATTGGGCGTGATGGGTGTCGCCGATATGTTTATTAAAATGGGCGTCGCCTACGGTTCTTCCGAGTCCATCGATGTGATTAAGCAGATCGGCCGCGTCCTGATCAACGAAGCCCTCCGTACCTCGGCGCTTCTCGCCAAGGAAGAAGGTCCCTTCCCCCGCTATAAAAAAGAAAAGATCTTGGCGTCGCCCTTCCTTAAGAAAAACGCCGATCCGGACGTCCTCGAATTGATTGAAACCTACGGTCTCAGAAACTCCCAGTTGCTCACCATCGCGCCGACCGGCTCGATTTCCACCTTAATCGGATGCAGCAACGGCGTCGAGCCGATCTTCCAAATCAGCTATGTGCGCAAGTCGGAGTCGCTCCACGACGAGGACACTTACTACACCGTCTATACCGACATCGTCCGCGACCTGATGGAGGCGCAGGATATTTCTTCGGAAGACGATTTGCCGGATTACGTCATTACGACCTCGAACTTGGATTACAAGGCCCGCATTCGCGTCCAATCGGCGTGGCAGGAATTTATCGACGCCTCGATCTCCTCGACGGTCAACGTGCCGAATGAATTCAGCGTCGAGGAAGTCGAAGATCTCTACCTTTACGCTTGGAAGATGGGACTGAAGGGCGTCACCATTTATCGCGACGGCTGCGCGCGAAGCGGTATTTTGACGACGGAGACCGAAAAAACGGGCGACCGGGTCAAAGAACTGCAGGAAGAATTGAATCGGGAGATCGCGAAGCGCATGACCGACGATCCCGACACCTGTCCCATGTGCGGCGGAAAAATGAACCACACCGGCGGTTGCGCCGAATGCCAGGATTGCGGCTACAGTCCTTGCGCCATTTAAGCTCGCGCGTGAGAAAGAACAAGAGATAGAGTCATTGAACATCGATCGAATACCGAAGAAAGCGACGCGGCGGACTTCGGTATTTTTTTGTGTTTATTATACGTTTGTCATCTAAATGTAATCATTATGTAGCATAAATGCCACAGTAGTCGGCGACGATTCTGTTATAATACCCATCGTGCGCGTCAAAAGAGTTACAAAAAGGTAACGAGCGCTTAACCCAATGCAAACAATGACATACAATAAATTAGGAAGTGGGATTATATTGAGACAGATCAAAAAGACATTCATGATTACATCGCTCGCCGCAACTTTAGCATTCGCCGGTTTCCACGCGAATGTTTACGCCGAAGCGCCGGAAAGTGCACAGAATACGGCGATTGAGCATGAAATGAATAAAGAAGAGACGAACGAAGAGGCCGTAACGCTGTTTGTCGGCGATAAACCCCTTTGCCTTTTAAAGAGCGAAGCCGATTACGAGGCGTTGGTACAGAAGTTACAAAATCATTTCAAGTCCGAGGGATCTCAGTTGGTCGGCATGACGATCGAACCGGAGCTTTCCGTCAAGACCGAACCTTATGAAGGCGAGATCCAAACCGTCGACAGCGCGTTTAAACTGTTGGCCGAGGGCGGGAAACAGGAAGCCGTCTACGTCGCCGAGGAGACGGAATCGCTCGAATCCATCGCCAAAAAATTTAACATGACCTTGGATGAGATCAAGGCGATCAACCCGAACTGGGAAGATCCGGTGACCAAGGGCTCGAAGATTAACATCCTGAAGTCGGCGCCGATGATTCGCGTCTCGACCGAAGAAGTCGTCAAATCGGTTCAAAACCTTCCCTACGCGACGACGGTTAAAAAAGACGCCAATCGCCTGAAGACGGAACGCATCGTCGAGCGCAAGGGCGTCGAGGGACAAGTGGAGACGACCATGCGCGTGCAAAAACAGGACGGACAAGTCGTCTCCTCCGTCGCGGAGGGTAGTCGCTTAAGTCGCGAGGCCGTCCCCGAAATCGTCGTCGTCGGCACCAAAGAAGGCTACGCGACGGGGACCTTTAAAAACCCGACGATCGGGCGCTTAACCTCTCCCTTCGGTCCGCGCTGGGGACGCTTCCACTACGGAATCGACGTCGCCAATGGCGTCGGCACCGACATCAAGGCCGCAGACGGCGGCGTCGTCACCAAGGCGGGTCCTGCGGGAACGTACGGCAACCTCGTCATCATCGACCATCAAAACGGCTACACGACGCGTTACGCGCACTTAAGTCGCATCGACGTGCGCGTCGGACAGACGGTCAAACAAGGAGAATCCGTTGCGAAGATGGGCAGTACCGGCAGAAGCACCGGCAGCCATCTTCACTTCGAAGTGCGCGTAAACGGCAAGGCGCAAAACCCGCTAAATTATGTAAAATATTAGTGGGGAAAAAATTATTAAAATCAACCTTTGAAAAATCTAAGAAATCCTGTATAATAGACATGTTAACTCAATATGTCTTGGAGCGGTATCGAAGTGGTCATAACGGGGCTGACTCGAAATCAGTTTGCCTTCACGGGCACGTGGGTTCGAATCCCACCCGCTCCGCCATTTTGTAGACGGCTGATTGCTTGTAGCGTTGCAATCAAGCCGTTTTTTATTTTATCTTTTTTGCTGTATACCGCTATCTTTTGCTGCATTTGCATCAATACCCCGCCAAAAACCCCGCCACTTGAGATATGGCTCCCCGCCGCGATTTAGCGATGCGCATCTTAACCCCATCGTCCGTAAGAGTTTTTTCGAAATGGTGATCAAGATAGGCACGTCTTTATATCGTTTTGGCGGATAATAATGGGTTGATATTCTTTAAAACATAAAAATAGCCTCCCTTCGAGGAGGCTATGCGATATTTTGGCTGTATGAGGTTATATGGCGCGTCGATTCGTCCTTGACGCGAGAACGGCGGTATCGGGGTATTTTGATCATTGAACACCGATACGGTTTGTACTTTTTGTACTTATGATTTTTTAGAGAGTTTTCTGCTCAGTTTCGAGAATTCTTTTTTAACCAGGTGGCCGAAGTAGTTAAATCCGGGGCCCATGTCGTCCCACGCCCACGTCGAGTTGACTTTTTTAAATTTATAGTCGCTGACGATTTGTCCGAAAGTCATCTGCTTTGTGCGCAGGTACCCGCGGACGGCGGAGATGTCCTCGTGTTTATACTTCCAGTGGCAGTCCGTGTCGTAGGTGATGAATTTCTCGGGGATGTCTCCGCCGGTCGCGTCCATATAATACATATAGGGCGTCTCGAAGCCCAGGTGGCAGAGCATTTCCGTAAAGTTGATAAAGCGGACGTTGATCTCGATGAGATAGACGACGCCCGTCCTCTCGTCTCGCTTGAGTTCGACTTCGGCGAATCCTCTGAATTTTACGCCTTGAAAGAGGGGATCGACGAGGGGGATGAGCTCGGGTATCCACACCTGTTTGGCGTAGGTACTCGCGCCGAAGTTGTTGGGCCATTGGCGAATTTTTTCGGTGGTGAGAAAGCCCTTGAGTTCCGTACCGGGGCCGTAGTAGAGGTCGGCGCTGTAGCAGTTGGACTCGGGGCCCTTGACGATGCGCTGAACAAAGCAGTCGGATGTATCGCATTCCGGCGTATTTTCGACGAGCTCTAAGCGGTCGATGAGCATGTCTTTATTTTTTAAGACGAAGGCTTTTTCTCTAAACAGCTGGACGAAGCTTGCGGAATCTTTCGGCTTTAAGATGCAGGGGTAGCCGATCTCCTCGTCGACGCGTTCGACGAGGTCTTCTTCGTCGCAAAGAATTTTTTCGGGCGTCGGAATACCGTAGCGGTCGGTATAGTTGACGAGCGAATCCTTATCCATGATGCTCGAGAGCAATCCCTTTTGATCCATGGGGAAGAGGTAGTGCTCTTTGAGCGCGTCGAAGTTGCGGTCGAAGAATTCCACGTACGGATCCGACGACAGGAACAAGACCGGCTTTTCTTCCAAGCTTTCGGCGTAGGCGATCATCGACTTGACGAGGCGCTCCTCCTCTTTTTGGTAGTGCGGAACGATCAGCGACTTGTCCGCGTACTTACTGATGCCATAGGGGGACGGTTCGTAGTCCATGGTCGTGACTTTGATATTGTGTCGTCCCAAGTTTCTTACGATAGCGAGACCGATATAGTAATTCGTGCCCATGACGACGGCACGGTGTTTCAATTCCATAGTTCCTCCTCAAAAGACTTAGTATTCTTATTATAGTACAGTTGAGAATATTTAAAAGGGAAGGGGGCGCTGCAAAAATCTTTAAAAAGATCGCATTCTTTTGTTTGTATAGACCATTGGTAGGATATAAATAATAGAGGATGTGAAACAGCAATTTTAGGAGGTTTTCAGCATGGACAACAGAAAAGATATAACATTCGGTGGAAATCCGGTCAATATTTTAGGTGAAGAAATTAAAGTAGGAGATAAAGCGCCCGAGTTTAAGGCGGTCAACAACGACTTAAGTCCCTTCGATTCGAAAGAGTTGGACGGAAAGATTCGCCTTTACTCGGTCGTACCGTCTATCGACACCGGCGTATGCTCGATTCAAACGAGCAAGTTTAACGAAATGGCGACAGAACTCGGAGAAAACGTCCACGTCGTCACCATTTCCAACGACTTGCCGTTTGCACAGGAACGCTTCGGCGCTGCCGAAAACATCGACCGCGCGAAACTCGTGAGCGACTATCAAGAGTGCGACTTCGGCATGAAATACGGTTTCTTGATGGAAGGCCTTCGCCTCCTGACCCGAGGCATCGTCATCGTCGGCGAAGACGACGAAGTAAAATACGTCGAATACGTACAAGAAGTAACCGATCATCCGGATTACGACAAGGCGCTCGAAGCCGTTAAGGAACTTCTGTAGTCGATGCAGTTGCGCGTCATCGCTCTCGGGAAACTGAAGAGCCGGGCACTTCAGGCGTTGACCGACGAGTACGTCAAACGCCTGAACGCTTACGTACCCGTAGAAATTATTGAATTAAAAGACGAGCGCGCACCGGAACATTTATCGGAGAAGGAAAAGGCCAAGGTCCTCGAGAAGGAGGCCGACCGAATTTTAAGTAAGGTTCAATCGGATGACTTTTGCATTCCCCTCGTGATCGAGGGAAAGTCGATGGACTCGGTTACATTTTCAAAGACGCTTTTCAGTAAGCTCGAAGAGACTCGCGGTCGAGTCGTCTTTATCATCGGTTCAAGTATGGGGATGAGTCCCCGAGTGAAGGCGAGAGGCGATCTATGCCTTTCCTTTTCGCCCATGACGCTCCCGCATACGTTGATGCGACCGGTATTACTCGAACAAATTTACAGGGCGAGCCGCATTCACAGCGGCCACGTGTATCATAAATAGGAGGATATCATGGTAGACAAAAAAGATAAGAGAGTAGAAAAAGCACAATCCAGAAGACAACAAGAAAACCAAAACGAAGCAAAGTCACCCGCTTCCGATATCTACGGTGAAGTCGAGGGCAAGGATCCCGAAACTCGCGTCGAAGTTCCGACCGACGAAGCGGTCGAAAAATCCATGGAATGGATTAACGAAAACGCGAAATAATTCCGACTATAAAAAGGTACCGTTTGGCGGTACCTTTTCTTTTTAGAGGGCGAGGAGCGGTTATGGACGTGAAGAGCGACAAATATTATTTCTATACGACAAAGCGACCGAACGAGGAGGGCTTTATGCCCCTTCAAAAGGAGTATGGCGCGCGTCTGAAGCCGGGAGACGGTCTTTGGCTGTTGGGAGACGAGGCGGTCTACTATACGGTCGAAGACGTGGACGAGCGAGGCGTCTACTTACACCTCGAGGAGCGCGAGGCGCTTTACGATGTCTTCGGAGACCGCGAATTCGGTCCGATCGAGTCGCCTTACCAGTTGCCCGCCATGCGCGAGATGAACGCGCTGATGCCGACGAGACGGCCCCTCGCCGTCGAGGTGGAACACAAAGACGACGCGTCGGGTCCGGGGGAGATGGTGATCGAACTCTATGCAAAGGACGGCGACGGCTACATCAAGCGGTCGACGGACGACGATTTGGACGCACTCATGGCCGACGCCTTCGAGACGCTCCTCCGGCTGCAAATTAAGACCCTGGAGTCGACGGCCGAGATCGGCGACCTTTGGATTAAATATCTTAAATATAAAAAAGGGAGATGATCAGAGTGAATCAAGCAAACTTTCAAACGCAATTAAATCACCGCACGATTCGGGAATTTAAAGACGAAGCGGTCGATTCAAAACTTGTCGAGCGCCTGAAAGAGGTCGCCAATCGCACGGCGACCTCGACGGGAATGCAGTCGTATTCCATTATTCGCATCGTCGATAAGGAAATTAAGCGCGCCATCGCCGAAATCGGCGGACAGGAATACATCGCGCGGGCGCCGGAGCTTTGGATCTTTATCGTGGACGTGTACCGCAACAGCAGAATTGCGCGCGAGAAGGGCTATACGCTCGAGGCCGAAGCCGACGCCGATCGTTTCTTTCAGGGCTTTACCGATGCCTGCCTCGCGGCGCAAAATGTGACCAACGCGATCGAAGCGGCGGGCCTCGGGGTGGTCTATCTGGGGAGCGTGTTAAACGACGCCGAGGCGTTGATCGAGCTTTTGCATCTCCCGAAGCTGACCTTTCCCGTGGTGGGGCTCGGATTCGGGGAACCGAACCAATCGCCGCAACTCAAGCCCAGGATGCCGATGGAATTTAAATTCTTCGAAGACGGCTACCGCGAATATGATAACTATCTGGAGCTCATCGCCGACTACGACGAGGAGATGCGGACTTACTACGACTTGCGGGAGGCCAACCGACGCGTCGACTCGTTTTCCGATCAGGTCGTCACGCGGCTTAAGGGAGCGACGGAGAAGCGGGCGAAACTCGCGATGATCGCGGAGAAACAGGGATTTCATTTGGGAGTGAAGGAGTCATGATGCTGAAACTGAAGGAAGGCCAAAAAGAAGTCGGCGTCGAATTATTGGAATACGAATATCCGCCTGGATGGGGCGCGGGCATGCCCTACAATACCGACTATTTAATCTGCCGCATTCGCGGGAAGGACGGCGAGCGCGCCTTCGAGCTGGAGGACAGCTTTTTCCGCTTTTCGGAGCTCGAGGAAATCTACGAAAACTGTCTCGCCATTTTGGACGGCGATAGCTACGGATTCGAGGCGACGATCGAGGATCCCCGCGTGGGCTTTTACGTCGAAATCGAAGACGACCTCCTCTCCGTCAACTTTCAAATCGCGGGAGAGACACTTTTTTCCGTCGGCGAGAAACAAAATCCGGTGGAATTTGAGGCGATGACCCGCGGCATCGACGAAGCACTGAGAGAAATAGCACGTTTGTAAAGAAAAAGCAATACATTCCCCCTCGGAATGTATTGCTTTTTTATGTGTTTCATGTAATAATGTATGCAATCGGTGGACAGATATGCCTGCTTACTCCTAGCTATAAGTTAATTACTTAGAGTTGTTTCTTACTTACTGTTGCTTACCAAAATCGGAAAGGCATCCCATCGATGCGGCGTTCAGCCGGAAAAAAGGTGACCTCGCGGGTCATCTTTTTTTATGAAGGGAATTCATGAGGAGAGGTACATGAAAAAGAAAAATTTGATCGCGACGGCGTGCGCCCTGTACTTTACATATTTCATCCACGGGATCGGCGTATCCATTCTCTCGCAGTACAAAGAGGCCTTGGTCGGCGCGTGGGGAGCGCCGGGGATTGCGACGGTGCTCCAAGTCATCGCGGCTTTGGGACTGGGTCGGCTGATCGCGCTTCCCCTTTCGGGCTACGCCTCCGACCGCTTCGGACGAAAGGTCTCGGGGCTTGTCGGCGTCGCATTTTACGTACTCTATTTTATCGGCATCGCGGCGTCGAAGACCGCGAGAGGCGCCTATGCACTCGCCGTCTTCGGCGGGATCGCCAACTCGTTTTTAGATACCTGCGTCACGCCGACGGTGTTGGAAATTTTCGGGGAGCGGGGCGCCAAGGCCAATATGTTTACGAAGTTTTCGATGTCGATCGGTCAATTCGTTTTGCCCTTTATCATCGGCATGGCGTCGGCCGCGGCGCTGTCGTATCGCGCGGTATTTATCCTGATGGGCGTATTGATCGCGATCGACGGCGTCCTCATCGCCTTTTTGCCCTTTCCCGAGATGCAGGCGGCTCCGAAGGATGCGGATGCGCGCTTTCACATTCGGCGCGAGGTGCTGCCCGTCGTCTTTATGGGCTTTACGACGACCGCGACGTTTACCTTGTGGCTCAACTGTAATCAGGAACTCGGCGCCCTCTACGGCATGGCGGATCCGTCGAAGATCCAGGCATTTTACGCGCTCGGCACGATCTTGGCGATCTTGCTCACGGCATTTGTCGTCTTAAAGAAGATCGACACCGAGGATGTGCTCATCCTCTATCCCGCGATTTGTCTTATCGCGCTCGCTATCGTCTACTTCGTGCGCACGCCGCTGTCGGCTGTGATCGGCGGCTTTTTAATCGGCTACGCCGGCGCCGGCGGGGTGCTGCAGCTCGTCGTCGCGGAGGCGAATGCGTATTATCCGCTCCACAAAGGGAAGATCACCTCGGTCGTCATGATCGCATCTTCCATCGCCAACTACGTCGTCCTCGCCCTCGCGGGAGTCATCACCCACGCCGCAGGCGAGGCGGCACCTCTTGCGATCGTCGTCTTAAACATGGCGTTTACGGGTTTGAGCGTGCTCTTCGCCCTCTACGTCAAAAGGAAGAAGCGCGTGCGCGCATAGAGATTGTGCGGCCTTTATAAAAGAAGACATACAAAAACGCAGGGGCGACCCTGCGTTTTTTCGATGGATGAATTGTGCGCGGAGGCATTTATGGATTTAACTTCTTTTGGCAGTCCGGACAAATCCCCTCGAGTTGAAAGCTGTGGCCGGTGATGGTGTAGCCCGTCGACTGGATGATGTGGTCGTCCAAGTCGTCGAGGGGACAGTTGTGGATGGGCGTAAACTTTCCGCAAGACGAGCAGACGATGTAGTGATTGTGTTCGTCTTCCTTGTATTCGTAATACGTCACATCCTCCTGTTGAACCGACGCTTCGAGCAGGCCGATGTCCGTCAGTTGATTTAAAATGCGGTACACCGTCGAAAGTGACGAGGTCGTGTGTTTCGAGGTGAGCTTATACACATCGGATGCGCACATCGGCGTATGAGCTTCCTTTAAGAGGCGGAGTACTTCGATCCTTCCCTTGGTTGCCTTAAGACCGTGTTGTCTTAGCAATTGTTCCATATTCTTACCACTCCTTACAGTCTGTATCTATCATAAAACATTTATCTTAAAAAGGACAGGCATTCGGGAAAAGTTTGGAGAAACCGGTTTAACTAAGAATAGTTTCTGTTATAATGAATAAAGTAAATAAAAACAGTTTCTATCTAGGAGGAGTAAATGAAAATACAAAAAATTGCGACCATCACCTGTGCGCTCGCTTTGCTCACGGCGTGCGGCAGCGGGCAGAATGCGAAGACAAATAACGCCACCGACCATGCTCAAACGACGCAAGAGGCGAGCGTCGAAAAGAACGCGGACAAGAAGGCGGAGGGACTGAACGTCGTAACCTCTACCTATTTTCTAAAAGATCTCGCCGAAGAGATCGCGGGCGAGGGAGCGACGGTAACGTGCCTCATCCCGAAGGATTCGGGCATCCACGACTACGAACCGTCCCCGAAGGATATGAACCTCTTAAACGAAGCCGACGTCTTTATTTATAGCGGCGCGGGCCTCGAGTCGTGGGTCGACACCGTCAAAGGTTCGATGGAAGGCGACGCCGAAGCGGTCGAAGCCTCTAAGGGCATCGAATTGATCGCGGGCGGAGGCCATCATCACCACGACGGCGAGGAAGCGCACCACGACAGTGAGGAAGCGCACCACGATAGTGAGGAAGCGCATCATCACGACCACGGCGGAAAGGATCCCCACGTATGGATGTCTCCCAAAAACGCCGAGCAAATGGCTAAAAATATCGCCGACGCGTTGATCGCCAAGGATCCCGACAACAAAGACCTCTACGAAAAGAACTTGGAAAAACTCGAAGGAGAACTTGGCGATCTCGATCAATCTTTCAGAGACGCGCTGGATCAGGCGAAAAATAAAGATATCGTCGTCAGCCACGAGGCCTACGGCTACCTTGCGAAGGAATACGGTCTAAACCAAATTCCGATCGAAGGCATTAATTCCGAAACCGAACCGGATCCGAAGGCGATGAAGGAAATCATCGACGCGATGAAGGCAAAGGATATAAAGGTCGTCTTTACGGAACCGAAAGAAGATGATAAAATAGCTCAAACCGTCGCTTCCGAAACGGGAGCCGAGGTCAAGGAACTCGACCCCTTGGAGTATGAAAGCGATCAAACGTATTTACAACGCATGGAGCAAAACTTAAAGGTCTTGGAGACGGCATTGAAATAATGGAAATGTATCACGTAGACGATGTCTATTTTTCATACGGAAAAAACGAGGTATTACGAGGCGTCAATCTCTCTGTTCATCAGGGAGATTTCCTCGTCTTTATCGGCGCAAACGGATCGGGAAAATCGACGTTTATCAAGTTGTTGTTGGGGATCGAGAGACCCGACCGGGGACAGATCTTGTATCGCGGGGAAGAGCTCTCCGCGCGCACGGATTTTTCGAAAGTAAGCTACGTCCCTCAACTCGCGGTATCGAAGTACGACTTTCCGATCACCATCCGCGAATTGGTGGGGCTCGGTCTGTACGGGGAGAAGATTGCGAAAGAAGAAAGGGCAGTGCGCATAAGCGATGTGCTCTCGCTTTTAAATATTTCGCATCTGGAGGACAGGCTCTACGGCGCGCTCTCGGGGGGACAGCGCCAACGCGTGCTGATCGCGAAGGCGTTGATTTCTCTACCCGACGTGTTGATCTTAGATGAGCCGACGACGGGAATCGACTTTAAATCGCGAAACGCGCTGTTTCGTCTCTTGAAACACTTACACGACGTGCATCACATGACGATTCTGATGATAACCCACGAAATGTATCTGATCGAAGATCTCGCCGATGAGGTCTACACCTTGGAAGACGGCGTGTTGGAAAGAGGTGTGCATGATGGCGGACATCTTTCAATATGACTATATGATTCGGGCGATGCTGATCGGGCTGATGCTCGGCATCGTCATCCCCGCCATGGGGATCGTCATCGTCAACAGGCGCCTTTCCATGATCGGCGATGCGCTCTCGCACGTCTCGCTGTCGGGGGTGCTCTTAGGTCTTTTGTTCGGCATCAATCCGATCCTCGGGGCGATCGTCACCTGCGCCTTCGCGGCCTTTGCGATGGAGTGGATCCGGAGGTATTTCCCCTCCTACGGCGAACTCTCGACGGCGATTATCATGTCCACCGGCGTCGGCCTCGCGTCGGTGCTTTCGGGATTTGTCGAGGGCGGTGCGAACTTCGAGTCGTTCCTGTTCGGCACGATCGTCGCGGTGACCGACTTCGAGTTTTATATGATCCTCGTCGTCGCGATCGTCGTGATCGTTTTTTTAGCGCGCCACAACGAGGCGTTTTTATACCTCTCCTTCGACCCGATGTCGGCGAAGCTTTCGGGCATTCCCGTCAACCGTCTGTCGGGGATCTTCGTCGTGCTGACGGGTCTCGTCGTCGCGATTTCGGCGCGGACGGTCGGGGTGTTGATTATTTCCTCGCTCCTGGTGCTTCCCGTGGCCTGTGCGCTGCAGCTGAAACTCAGCTATAAAAAGACGCAGATCGCCGCCGTCCTGTTCGGCGTATTTTTTACCGAAGCGGGCCTGATCATCTCCTACTACGGCGGGTTGAAGCCGGGCGGGAGCATCGTCTTATTGGGCGTGGCGACCCTTATTATTTTAATCCTCTCCGGACAGTGGCTGCAGAAAAAGTAGTCTCTATCGTCTATGTCATCGACATCGGGTTCTCCGGTGTCGATTTTTTCGTTGAAGAGGTTTATTATATACTCTAAAAGTATTCTTTACTTCGAATTGCGCCTCTTTCGCGCCCGATCGAATGTCTTTTTGTTATAATAGCCATGGAGGAAGCGAAACTATGAAATTTTGTGCATTAGCCAGCGGCAGTACGGGAAACTGTCAATATATAGAAACGAATGAAAAGAGAATACTCGTCGACGCCGGTTTGAGCGGAAAGGCGATCGAGCGCAATCTCGCGGAGATCGGCGTCGATCCCTCGACGCTCGATGCGATCTTCGTCACCCACGAACACAACGACCACGTCAAGGGCGTGGGGATTTTGGCGAGACGCTACGGTCTCGAGGTCTTCGCCAATCAAAACACGTGGACGGCGATGAGTCGGACGGTAAAACACATCGACGACCACAAGCGAAACGTCTATCGCTCCGCCGAAGCGTTTCACTTTGGCGACATCGACGTCTATCCCATGCCCCTCTTTCACGACGCCGCGGAGGCGTGCGGTTACGTCTTCGCCTCGGGCGGAAAGAAGGTCTCGATTCTCACGGACACGGGGTGGGTCAATACGTCGATGCTCGAAAATATGGCCGGAAGCGACATTTATTACGTCGAGAGCAATCACGATTTGGCGATGCTTAGAAACGGTCCGTATCCGAGGGTACTCAAGGAGCGCATCGCCTCGACGCAGGGCCACCTTTCGAACGACCACTGCGCGGAGCTTTTGACGAGCTTGGTTCAAAAGAAACAGGAACACATCGTGCTCGCCCACTTATCTCAGGAAAACAACATCCCCCTCTTGGCCGCCCGCTCGACGCGGGAGACCTTGGCGGAACACCACATCCACGAGGGGATCGACTTTATGATCGAGGTGGCGAAGCCGAAGGAACCGACGAAACTGATTGAACTGTAAAGGAGACGGGGATGAAAATTTTACTGACCAACGACGACGGTTACTTCGCGCCCGGCATTCGGGCGCTGGCGAAACAACTGACCCGGGATCACGAGGTCATCATCATCGCGCCCGAGGAGGAACACTCCGCGCAGAGCCACGCCATTACGATCAGGCGTTCTTTGATCGTCAAAAAAGTCGAGATCGAAGGGGTCGACTGCGAGGCCTACAGTGTTAACGGGACGCCCGCGGACTGCGTGCGCGCGGGGATCGACAAGATCGTTCCCTGGAGACCGGAGGTGATCTTTTCGGGTTGCAATCTCGGCTATAACGCCGGCATGGACATCATCTACTCCGGAACCGTGAGTGCGGCCCTCGAGGGAGTCTTGTTGGGCATTCCCTCCGTCGCGGTGAGCGCGAAGTGGGTGGACGGCGACGCGAAGTTCGACGCCGCTTCCCTCATCGCCCGTCGCGTCTTCGATAAGGTCCAAAAGCCGTTTTTAAACGCGCAAGATCCGTTCGTCTTAAATATCAACGTGCCCTATCTCGAGGAAGATGAGATTAAGGGCGTTCGCGTGGCGGAAATCGGCGACAACGCCTACGACTACTACTTCGAAGAAGAGGTAAACGGTCACGTCGAACTGTCTCTGAAGGGTCGCCGCAAACTCGCGCTTCGAGAGGGAACCGACCGCTATTATCTCGATAAGGATTACGCGACCGTGACGCCCGTCGTCTACGGCTTGGCGGGAAATGAAGAGTTGGAGCGCCTAAAGAGTTGGTTGGATGAATAAGACGAGCAGGAGGGAGCGTCGCGCCGAGCTGATGCTCTTTCTCCTCGCGATGATTTGGGGCGGCAGTTTCGTCGCCGCGAAGTTTACGATGGAAAGCTTCGATGTCTATTGGGTGATGGTGCTGCGCTTTTTCATCGGCGCGTTCGCGCTCTGGGTCCTGTTTCCCGGGGAACATAAAAAAGTCGATCGGACCACGCTTCGGGGCGGCGCCGAGGTGGGGATCTTGCTCGGGATCGGGACGGCATTTCAAATGGTCGGCCTTCGGTATACGACACCTGCCAATCAGACCTTTATCATCGTGAGTTACGTCATCACCGTGCCGCTTTTGCACTACGCGGTATCGGGTATAAAACCCGGGAAAAACATTATGCTCGCGGCCGTCTTTACGATCGTGGGCGTCGGGTTTTTGACGATCGGACCGTCCTTTCGCCTCAACATCGGCGACGTCTTGACTTTTGTGATGGCGCTCTTATTTGCCGTTCAGATGATCCGCATCGACTATTGGATGCCGCAGGTGGAGAGTTCCATCATCTTTACGATGGCACAGTTGATCGCCGCGGGCGTCATCTCGCTCGTGCTCTTTTTCATCTACGGCGGACGGATGCAGATCGCGCCCCTCACGACGGCTTCGGTCGGCGGATTGATCTACATGGTGGTGTTGAACACCGCCGTCGCCTTCTTTTTGCAAAACTACGCTCAGCGCTACGCCTCGCCCGAAAAGAGCGCGCTGATCATCAGCTCGGAGTCGCTCTTCGGCACATTTGCGGCGTATTTTTTCGCGGGAGAGGAATTTTATGCAAAAAAAATTGTGGGCTGCGTCCTGATCCTGATCGGCCAATTTTTGGCGCAGGTGCTCCCCATGATTCGAAAAATGGCGCGAGAAAAGAAAATAAATACCTGAAATGTGAGAATTTTCCCGAAAAGTGGGTATAAATTTAAGAAATAGTTTGAAACTGAAGAACCGCTAAAGGAGTTTTTTATTTTATGACACAAACGACATCGGAAATTTACAAAAAAGTATTCCCGAGTCTAATCCTGTATCTCGTCTTAATCGCGGGCTTTAATTTGTTGATGAACGCGATGGGGTTGGGAAGTGACGCATTTATGGATCCGATCCAGCCGGGGCAGGTCAAACCGGAGTTTCACATAACCGGTCTTTCTTACTTATCGATCGCCCTTCAAATCGTCTACTTTATCGTCGTCGGTTTGATGGGCTTCGGCATCACGCTTTCCATCTACAGAGTGGCGCGTTACGGTGCCGATATCGGCGTGGTAGACATGTTCTACTTCTTTAATCACTACGCCGGAAAGACGATCTTGACCGTCATTCTCCAAAGTGTCTTGACGGCGATCGGGTTCATCGTATTGATCGTCCCGGGGATTATCTTTTCGCTCGCCATGACGCCTTTAGGTGCCGTCGTCGGATTGGAACAGTTGCAGGGGCGATCGGAGGCATTCGAACCGATCAAGAAGTCGTGGCGCGCGACGAAAGGCCACAAGGGCATGATCTTCGGCCGCTTGGTCGTTGCGGGTATTATCATCGTCGTCCTCGCCGTTATCGCCAGCTTTGCGTCGCTTTCGATAGGTGCCTCGGGCGGCGCGTTTTCGAACGTGATACAGGCCGTGTTGACGATTGTATCGGGGCTTGTGACGTATTTCGCTCTCGTCGATGTCTTGCGTGAACTCGTCGAGCGGGGAGCGTTTAGTGAATGGGAAGACGATCGGGATGAAGTAATGGATGAAGGTGAACTATGAATTTCTTAAAAGTTGAAATATTTATCCCCGAGACGTTCGTCGTAGAACTCGCCAATGACTTAAACGAGGCGGACATTTTAAAAGAAGGCTGTTACGACTATGCCTTCTCCACGATGCGCGTCGAAGGGCACTGGCGCCCCCTCGAGGGAGCCGACCCCTACGACGGCGACGTCGGGAAAGTTCAGGTGCGCGAGGAGATCAAGATGGAATTTCGAATTCGCGAAGAGGACCGCGAGGAGGTCCAACGCATCATCGACCGCATCCATCCCTACGAAGTCCCGGTCGTCAATTATATCCCGCTCGCGTCGTTTGATGATTAAAACGTGAAGATCGTGGGATAAGTGTTAAGATCTGTTTAATAAGCTAGACGAAAGTGCCGAAGGGCACTTTTTTCTTTCTCCTTTCCGCTATACTGTCCTCGAAAGGGAGGAAGTGTCGTGGATGTCAGATGGATTGTGTTTTTATTGGTCGTCGTCGTGATGTGGTTGCCCCAGAAGGGAAAGTGATATGAGAAAGATCGGTTACCATACGTCGGTGTCGAAAGGGTTTGTCGCGGCCATGGGGGAGGTCTCGGCATACGGCGCCAATACGTTTCAATTTTTTACGAGAAACCCCAGAGGATCGCGGGCGAAGGCATTGGACGAGGAGGATCTCGAGGCGTTTTGTGCGGCGCGCGAATCGTTCGGGCCGCTCTTCGCTCACGGCGCCTATACGATGAACCTCGCCTCGTCGAAGGAGAATGTGAGAGAGAAAAGCGTCGCGCTGATACGAGACGACATGGCGCGTTTAGCTCGTTATCCGGAGGACACGATCTACGTCTTCCACCCGGGAGCCCACACCGGAGACGGGATCGCGACGGGGATCGATCGCATTATTTCGGGTCTGGACCGGGTGAAGGAGGACTTTCCCGACCGCGCGATCTGCCTCGAGACGATGAGCGGCAAGGGAAGTGAAGTGGGGAGCCGCCTCGAGGAGTTGAGCGCGATAATTGACGCCCTCGGCGACGAAAAACTCGGCGTCGTCTTGGACACTTGCCACCTCTTCAGCGCGGGTTACGACCTTACGCGTCCGGACGACGTCGCTTCGGCGATTGAAGAGACGGTCGGACTTAAGCGCGTGAGGGGCATCCACGTCAACGATTCGCTCACGCCGTTTGCCGCAAAAAAAGATCGCCACGCTCCCCTAGGAGCGGGCGAAATAGGGCTTCTAACGATCGGCGACTTCGTGGGATATCGAGCGTTCCGGGGCCTTCCGCTCGCGCTGGAGACGCCGGGAGAGGGAGACGATCACAAAAAGGAGATCGCGGCTCTTTATGCGCATCTTCAGTCGATGTGACGGGTGACGGTGACATCGACCGCCCGGTGCCAACGGCGCCTGAGGTCGCGGTAATCCTCGCCCGAAGGCTTGATAATGCGCGCCTCGGAGGCGCGTTTTTTTATGTCCGAAAGGTCGGTGTAGAGCCCGCAACCCAGGCCCGCCATAAAGGCCGCGCCCAGGGCCGTCGTCTCGACGAGGGCGGGGCGGTGTACCTCGCGCCCGATGATGTCGGCTAAGACTTCGAGGAGGTAGTCGTTTTGGCTGACGCCGCCGTCGACGAGGATGCGGTCGTGTCCGTCCTTTAGATCCTTTTCCATCGCGTCGATGACATCGGCGGTCATCAGCGCGATCGCATCCAAAGACGCCTTGACGAGATGGGCCCTACCCGTGCTTCGGCTGATGCCGAAGACGGTGCCGCGCGCCTCGGCGTCCCAATAGGGTGTGCCGAGTCCCGTGAAGGCGGGGACGAAGACGACGGGGTTTTCCCCTTCGACGCTTCTCGCGAGGGCCTCGGTCTCCTCGGCGGATTCGATGACCTTTAAGTCCTCCCTCAGCCACTCGATGATGCTTCCACAGGCGAAAATGCTCCCTTCCATCGCATAGACCGGCCCCTCGCCGATGTCCCAGGCATAGGAAGAGAGCAATCCGTAGTGGCTGTAAACCGGCTTATGTCCCGTATTCATGAGGATAAAGGCGCCCGTGCCGAAGGTGCTTTTGACCTCGCCCACGTCGAAACATTGCTCGCCGAAGAGCGCGGATTGCTGGTCGCCGATCATGCCGGCGATCGGGATTTCCAGCCCGAAGTGCGAGGGGAGCGTCTTGCCGAAGTTTGCGGCCGTCGGCATGACCTCGGGCAGACAGGCGCGCGGCACATCGAAGATCTCGAGCAATTCGGGATCCCAGTCGAGGGTGCGGATATTAAAGAGCATCGTGCGCGAGGCGTTGGACATGTCGGTCGCGTGGACGCCTCCCGTCAGATGGTAGAGCAGAAAACTGTCGACCGTGCCGAACAGGATGTCGCCGCGCTCGGCTTTTTCGCGCGCGCCGGGGACGGTATCCAGGATATAGGCGATCTTGGTCGCCGAAAAATACGCGTCGACCTCGAGGCCTGTCTTTTCGCGGACCACATCGCCGTAGCCCGCTTTTTTTACGGCCTCTGCCCGATCGGCCGTGCGCCGGCATTGCCAGACGATGGCGGGTGCGACGGCGCGTCCCGTGTGTTTGTCCCAAAGAATCGTCGTTTCCCTCTGGTTCGTGATGCCGATGGAGACGACGTCTTTTTTGTCGATCTGTGCCTTGGCGAGGGCCTCGGCGACGACCCCGATCGTCGTCGAGAGGATCTCCGAGGGGTCCTGTTCCACCCAACCAGGGTGGGGAAAGTACTGTTTAAATGCTTTTTGCGCGACGGATACGACGTGGGCGTTTTCGTCGAATAAAATCGCCCGATTCGAGGTCGTTCCCGCGTCGATTGCCAATATGTATTTCATCGTTCACCTCTTTCGTTTATTTTACCAGTTTTCGCCCGCGCGTGTCGAACGGAGAGAGTTTTTCCACGTGTCGAGGTAAAAAACGAAAGAGCGGTCGGCGCGCGCGGTTCGAGAGCTATATTTTTGCACACTAAAGACAGAAAGTGACGTTTTCCCAAGGAAAAGGGAAGTTCTTAACAGATATCCGGAGCGAAAGTGCCAAATCTGTCTTTTTCTGTGGTTTACCAACTATTTACGCGATCGTTGATTTATTTACCTTCGGATATGGTAGTATACAAGTGGAGAAACCATTTAAGCAAATGGGTGAAAGATGCAACGAAACAGATGAGACATCTTTCCATAAGTATATAAAAAAGCACTTCCGCGGAAGTGCTTTTTTATATGGAGCGTATCGCTACAAAAGCGTCAGGACCAACTTCAGTATAATCCCTAAGATCGCGCCGATGGCGATGATGCGAATTAAGTCGACGTGCTTATGGTAGAGGTAGAAGCCGATGATAAAGGTGACGAGCGCGACGACTTCGAATCCGCCGCCGTCCGGCCACAGGGCGTTTTGGAGCATGTAGCAAGAGGCGATAAAGATCAGGCCGATGATGCCTGCCTTGATTCCCCTCAAGATCATGTCCATGATCTTAAACGTGCGCTGTTTCGTAAAGAGGTAGTAGCCGAGTGCCAACATCACGATGGATTGCGGCATCGTGACGCCGACGGTCGCGACGATCGAGCCGGGGACGCCCGCGACCTGTGCGCCGACGAAGGTCGCGCTGTTGATGGCGATCGGGCCGGGCGTCATTTGGCTGATGGTGACGAGGTCGGTAAACTGCGTCATGGTGAGCCATTGTTCGCCCTCGACGATGTATTGTTGGATGAGCGGAATGGTTGCGTAGCCGCCGCCGAATGAAAATAGCCCTACTTTGAAAAAGATAAAGAGTAATTTCAAAAGCTGCATGGCGGCACCTAAATCTCTAAGATCATGTCGCCGTCGCGAATCCAATCGATCTTTTTAAGGATGCGGTAGAAGAAATAGCTCAACGCGCCCGGCAAGACGATGTGGAGCAGGACGATGACGAGTACGAGTTCGGCAAAGGGCATCGCGCCTTCCATCGCCTGGATCGTTCCGATCTGTCCGACGAGGCCGCTCGTCCCCATGCCGCTGCCGAGCGGGGTGTTTTCCAAGCGAAAGACCACCGTCGAAAGCGGCGATATAATCGCCCCCGCCAGGGTCGGCGGAATCCAAATGCGCGGGTTTTTCACGATATTCGGCATTTGGAGCATGCTCGTTCCGAGCGACTGGGCGAAGAACCCGTCGAAGCCGTTGTCCTTAAAGGAGATCACGGCAAAGCCGATCATCTGCGCCGAACAGCCGATCGTCGCCGCCCCGCCCGCGAGTCCCGCGAGGGAGAGCATCATACAGATCGCGGCGCTCGAGATGGGGAGCGTGAGCGCGATGCCGACGATCGTGGAGACGAGAATCCCCATCAGGAAGGGCTGTTGTTCGGTCGAGACCATGATCATCTTCCCGATGCTTTCCATAAACCATTGAATCGACGGGCCGATCAGGTGGGCGACGATCATCCCCGAAAGAACCGTGACGGCCGGGGTCAGCAGGATGTCGATGCGGGTCTCTTTGCTGATCATCTTTCCGCATTCCGCCGCGATGATGGCGGCGATGTAGACGGCGACGGGACCGCCGATGTCGTAGCTGCCCGCGCCGACGACGGCCGATGCGAATAAGACGAGGGGCGGCGCGTTTAAGGCGTAGGCGATGGAGATCGCGATCGCGGGGCCGGTCGCCTGTTGGGCCATCGGCCAGATAAAGTCGGTTAGAAACGAAATGTTCAGCTGAGAGCCGATGGTGTTTAGGATCGTTCCGACCAAAAGCGTGGCGAACAGACCGTAGGCCATGGCGCCCAGTGCGTCGATACCGTAGGTTTGAAAGCCGGGGTGGATATCTTTTTTACGTAAAAACTCTTTCATTGGTCATCCCCTTTTTGATCTTCTCCTCGGTGCTCTTCGAGTTTCGTGATAAAGATGCCCGAAAAACCCATAAGTAAAATGATAATTCCCGTGTTGATGTCGGTGAAAGCTCCGAGGACGGTCGCGCCGATGATCATGACGATCGAAAAGAGGCGGTCTTCCTGGAGGGCGTGCTTACCCATACGCCAGGTCGTGAGCAGCAGGACGGCGGAAATGACGCCGCTGATGCCGACGAGGGCGGCGTTGACAAAAAAATTCGAGCGAAACTCCTGATATGCCAAGTTGATCGAAAGAATGATAACGAGGCAGGGGAGAACGCTCGCGAACAGACAGGTAAAGGCGCCGGGGGCCCCTCTCAGTCGGTACCCCGTTAAAAGAGAGGCCGAGACGGCCATGGCGCCGGGACCGGATTGGGAGAGGGCGACGATGTCGAGCATTTCGCCGTCGTCGATAAGTTCCAGTTTATTGACAAATTCTTCGCGGATAATCGGCACGATCGTGTAGCCGCCGCCGAAGGTAAAAGTGTTGATCTTAAGAAAAATTAAAAAAAGTTTCCATAGCGAAATAGGCTTATCCATGCAGAACCTCCTAAGCCATAGTATACTGTAATTAGAAATCGACATCAAGAAAGCAAGAAAGGGTGAAGGCATATGAATATCGGTATCATCGGCCTCGGTAATATGGGGCGAGCGTTTTACGAATTGTTTTTAAAAGACGGTCACGACCTCTTCGTCGCGTGTCCCCACGAAAGGGACATCGACACGTTCCAAACGCGGAACAACGCCGAGATCGTCGACAAGAGCGACATCATCTTCCTGGCGGTCAAGCCCAATAAGGTCGCCGAGGTGATGGAGGAGATCTCGGGCAAGATAGAGGGACAGATCATCGTCTCGATGGCGGCCGGCGTGAGCGTCGAACAGCTGCAGGAGATGGCGCCGACGGAAAAGATCATTCGCATCTTGCCGAATACGCCGATCAAGGTCGGGGAGGGCGTCGTCGTCTATACCCCGGGCTACGCTATGAGCGCGGAGGAAAAACGCGAGTTCGAGGCGCTCTTGGACCCCGCGGGCCTCGTGATGGAGATGGACGAGAAGAACCTGGACATCGTCACCGCGCTCACCGGGGCGACGCCGGCTTTTGTCGCGATGATCGTCGAGGGGTTCTCGGACGGGGCCTGCAAGTGTGGCATGAAGCGGGCGGATACCTATAAGCTCGCGGCCGCCGCAGTCGCCGGAAGCTGCGAACAACTCCTTCAGGAGAAGCTTCACCCGGGCGAGTTAAAGGACATGGTGACCTCCCCGGGCGGTGCGACGATCGAAGGCGTCCTGGCACTGGAGGAGGCGGGCGTGCGCCACGCGTGCGCGCAGTCGATTATAAAGACCGTGGAAAAGGGAAAATCTTTATCGTAAATTTATAAAAAAAGGTGAAATAGAAGCTCGTTCGTGGTACAATTACTCCTTGAGCTTTGAAATATGTAAGGGATCGTAACGACGCCGCGTCTTCGCGGTGTCGTTATTTAAATATGTGAACGCGCATAGACCAAGGCGTGTAAGGAATGTCGTGAACGCACAGGTGTTAAAGAAAGGGTGGGTGTATGAAACGTGAGAATGTAGATTTAACGCAGGGCGTCATTTGGAAGAGTTTGCTGACCTTTACACTGCCTCTTTTGCTTTCGGCGCTGTTGCAACAGCTTTATAACACCGTCGACCTCTTGATCGTCGGTCGTTTTGCGGGAAAGGTGGACATGGCGGCGATCGGCGCGTCGGGGCCGATTACGGTTCTCGTCGTCGCACTGTTTATGGGCTTATCCACCGGGGCGTCGGTGTTGGTCGCTCAATACTACGGGGCGAAAGATCGAAAGGAACTGTCGAAGGCGGTCCACACGAACTTTGCGATCGCCGTCTACGGCGGTCTCGCCCTTACGGTCGTGACGGTCATCTTGTCGGGACAGTTCTTAAAGTGGATCGATACGCCGGCGGATGTCATCGGGCCGGCGACGAATTACCTGCGCATCGTCTTTGCGGGCATGATGCCTGTGATGGTCTACAACATGGGATCGGCGGTGCTTCGAAGCGTCGGCGACAGCGTGAGACCCTTTAACTTCCTCGCCGTCTCCGCCGTCTTAAACATCATCCTCGACCTCGTCTTTGTCGCGGGATTGAAATTCGGCGCGATCGGCGCCGGCATCGCGACGGCGCTCGCCCAATCCGTCTCGGGCGTCCTCGTCATCTTGAGTTTGATGGACACGACGGATATCTACCGCTTGAGCTTAAAGAAGATCCGCTTTCACAAGGACACCTTAAAGCGCATCTTCGACATCGGTCTGCCCGCGGGGATCTCCGGGGGGATGATCTCCCTTTCAAACGTCATCATCCAAGCGCAAATCAACGTCTTCGGCGCCCAAGCGATCGCGGGCGTTGCGGCGGCGAGCCGGGTCGACGGCTTCGTCTTTACTTCGCTCGAGGCGTTTGCGCTCGCGATCACGACCTTCGTCGGTCAAAACATCGGCGCGAGAAAGTCGAAGCGCCTTTCGAAGGGCATCCGCACCTCGACGCTCATGTCGGCAGCTTTTGTCGTCGTCGTCTCCTCGATGCTTATCATCTTCCGCGAGCCGCTTATGCGGATCTTTACGGGAGACAAGGACGTCATCTTCTACGGCGCCGAGATGATCCGGATTCTGGCACCGTTCTACGTGATCTTTTCCTTTACCGAGGTACTCTCCGGCGCCGTGCGGGGAAGCGGGACCGCGATACCCCTTATGATCATTACCCTGATCGGCATGTTCGTCGTGCGGATCGGTTGGATCTTTATCGCTATGCCCATGTTTAAAGACATCGGCATCATCTACTGGAGCTACCCGATCAGCTGGATCTTTACCTTTATCCTCACGATCGCTTACTACGTGAAGGGTAAGTGGCGCGCCGACTTGCCCGCCGATATCGAATAAAAAAATCTCGGGGATTCCCGAGATTTTTTATTGCGATAAACGCCGCTACAGTGCGCCGAAGACATCGCCCATGGCGTCGTAGGCCGCCTCGGAGATGACGATTTTCCCGCCCTTTCGCGCGAGAAACCCCTCCTCTTCCAATTCGCTTAAGTAGCGGTAGAGACTGCGCCTCGCGATCCCCAAGAGATCGGCGAGGTCCTCCCGCTTGAGGGGGAGGGTGTAGGGAAAGGGCGGACGCGTCATGCGAAAGATCGTAAAGAGCACCCGCTCCCTGCCCGACATGCGCTTTTCAAAGACGCTCCGCCGAATATCTTCCTCGTAGAGAGAGGAGACGTAGGTGAGCATCAATGTTAAAAACGCCTTGTCCTCGAAGAGCGCATCGTCCGGCGAAAGCGCGTAAAACGTTCCGTCGCTCAGCGCTCGGATTCCCGAGAGCAACGGCGCCTCGGCGAAGGATTCGATGAGGCCGAAGCACTGCGGCGCGCTCATAAAATTTTGCAGGAGGCGTGCGCCGCTTATGTCGTAGCGGGAGACCTCGACGGTTCCCGACTCCAGGAGAATAATCGCGTAGTGCTCGCTGTCGGGGTCCAGGAGACGCTCGCCCTTTCGAAAGCGGCGTCGACCGCGCAGCCGTTTGTCTGAAAAAAGGTCTGAAAAATTCATAGATCCTCCTTAAAGGTGCCATTTGGCATCTTTTTTTCTTCCCTTAGAGTATATACTATAGATAAGGAAAAAAGGGAAGAGGAGGCCAATGATGGAACGCTTTTTTACAGTAGACAGTGTGAGAGATGCAGTTAAAGATATTCAACAGGATCGGGCACAGACATACGAACAACAGACGTACCGCCTCGCGAAGATCGCGGAAAACGTCATGGACTATCCCGTCGCCGAAGACGACGCGTTTTACGAACTCTACGACAAGGGCGAGATCTGCGACCTGGACGAGGGACACGCGCCCTACGCACCGCGCTACATTCTCCCCGATTACGAAAAATACTTAAGAGAAGGCAGCGAATTTTTGCGCATCGACCCTCCGAAGACGCTCATCGAGGCGACGACGGCGCTTTTAATTATCTACCACCACGTCCCGAGCGTTACGCGCTTTCCGGTCTACATCGGCGCGCTCGACGATTTGCTCGAGCCGTTTGTCGAAAAGACCGACGAGGACGAGGCGCGGGCAATCCTAAAGAGTTTTCTCCTTCAACTGGACCGCACGATCGACGACTCCTTCTGTCACGCGAACATCGGTCCCTACGAATCGAAGACCGGCAACATGCTTTTGGAACTCTTGGCGGAACTTCAACTGGTGACGCCGAACATGACGCTCCTCTACGACGAGGAGAAGACGCCCGACGCCTTCGCCGAAAAGGCGCTTAAGACGAGCCTCGTCTGTGCAAACCCCGCGTTTGCCAACGACCGCTACTACCGCTCGGACTTCGGCGAGGTCGACTACGGCATCGCATCGTGCTACAACGCGCTTCCCAAACACGGCGGCGCCTTTACGCTCAGTCGTCTGCGCTTAAACAAGATCGCCGAGGGCGCCGAAGACGTCGAAGGCTTCTTTAAAGAGAACCTTCCCCGCGCGATCGACACGATGCTCAATCTGATGGAATCGAAGATTCGCTACCTCGTCGAGGAGACGGCATTTTTCGACTCGAACTTCCTCGTCACCGAGGACTTGATCGACCTCGATAACTTCGTCGGCCTCTTCGGCATCGTCGGACTCGCGGAGTGCACTGAAGTCCTGCTTGCCTACGACGGCATCGAGGCGCGCTACGGCACCGACGAAGTCGCCGACGAGATGGGTACGCGCGTCATGGATGCGATTGAGGCGCGCATCGGCGAATTTCAATCCGCTTACAGCCCCGTGTGGAACCACCGTTTTATGCTCCACGCCCAAGTCGGCGCGGCAAACGACGAGGGGACGACGGCGGCACACCGCATTCCGATCGGTCACGAGCCGGATCTCTATACCCACCTTCGTCAAGCGGCGAAGTTCCAAAAATACTTCCCCTCCGGCGTCGGCGACCACTTCCCGTTCGATTCGACGGCGAAGCGCAACCCGAAGGCGGTCCTCGACATCTTTAAGGGCGGGTTCAGACTCGGCAACCGCTACCTGTCGGCGTACAACGAAGACGGCGACTTGATCCGCGTCACCGGTTACCTCGTCAAGAAGTCCGACGTCGAGGCGTTTAACAGCGGAAAACAAGTCACCTACGACACGGCGCAATACGCGGCCGACCCCTTGACCAAATACGGCATTTTGGATCGAAAAGTAGAAGGCGTCTAATGCTCTACGTGAACAAATTGATTCCCATGAGCGTCGTCGACGGTCCGGGGAATCGATTCGCCATCTTCTTACAGACCTGCAATTTTAATTGCATGTACTGCCACAATCCCGAGACCATCCACCGCTGCATCGACTGCGGCGTATGCGTGCCGGCATGTCCCGCGGGGGCGCTTAAAAAAGAGGACGGAAAGGTCCTCTGGGATCCCGCGACCTGCGTCGACTGCGACACGTGCCTAAGCGTCTGCCCGCACGGCGCCTCCCCGAAAGTGCGCGAGATGGAGGCGGAGGCGATCTTAAAAGAAGTCGACAAAGCGCGCCCCTTCATCGAAGGCATCAGCGTGAGCGGCGGCGAGTCGACCCTTCAGGCGAGAGAACTCATTCCCCTCTTTGAGGGCGCGAAGGCGCGGGGGCTTACGGCCCTAATCGACTCCAACGGCGGGCTCGATTTTTCGACGGGCGACTTGAACGCGCTCCTCGAAGTCTCAGACGGCGTCATGCTCGATATAAAGGCGTGGGAGAGAGACGACCACCTGCGTCTTACGGGGCGCGACAACGCGATCGTCAAGGACAACCTCCGCTACCTCGCCGAGTGCGGAAAACTCGAGGAAGTCCGCATGGTCCTCCTCGACTCCCAGGATAACGAACATACCTTGCGCGAAGTGGCGAACGTCCTCGGCGAGCACGTAAGCGAGGTCGCGATCAAACTGATCAGCTATCGGTCCTTCGGCGTGCGCGACGAATATGTCGACCGCTTGAGGGCGCCCGAGCGGGAGGAGAAGGAGAAACTGCTCGATCTCGCGCGCGAGCTGAACTTCCGCGAAGTCATTGATATCTAAATAAAAAAGCATCTGTCTTGTGCGGCAGATGCTTTTTTCGTGCGGAGAGATTTCGCGGAGATGCGGCTAATTTAATCGGCGTTCGCATCGCGCATCCGCTTTCCGGGAAGAATCTTCAGTAGATATTCTTTTATTTCGTTTAGAAGTGGCGAACTCGAGATTGTGATATTTTCGCAATAGATCACGGTCCAATCGATAGACTCTCGGATGGGGAGCATTTTTAAGTTTTCTTCCATCTCTTTTGTAAAGAACTGTCGAATCATTTCCGGCATAAGAGAGATATAGTTTGTTCCGATTAATGTCGTCACCTGAAAATCCCAGACAGAACCTGCGAGTGCAACATGTGCTTCCAATCCTCTCGAATGAATGGCGTATTGGATAAGATGATATGTCGCAAATTTCGAGGCGGGAACGGAGAGAGGGTAATCGACGATATCTTCCCAATCGAGAAAATCTTTGTTTGCGAGAGGATGTTTCTTGGAGAGAATTGCGGCAAATTTACTATGATCGATAGGAGTCTTGGAGATGCCGAAGTTGTTATAATCGTTGGGCTCTGTCATAAACCCAATATCATACGTTTGATTGAGAAGCCCTTCTTTTAGGCTGTTTTGGTCGCATTCGTGAAAGATGAACTCGACCTTTGGGAAACGTTCATTTAACGGAAATAAGATAGACGAGAGATAACTTCTCAGTAAAAAAGGCGGTGCGGCAATGTTGACAGTTCGTATGTAATGATTTCCGATGTGATGAACTTGATCTATCATTTTATTATAACGACGAAGAAATACCTTTCCTTCGTCGTAAAGATATCGACCGCTCGGTGTAAGATCAGTATAGCGTCCTTTGTTTCGGATGAAAAGTGATATTTCTTCTTCTCGCTCGATAGAACGGATGGCATTGCTAAGAGCGGGTTGAGAGATATATAGTTCTTGTGCAGCTTTGGTAATATTAAACTGATTTTCGACGACGGCAATGAAGTACGAGAGTTTTTGTAGATCGATCATAAGGACCTCCTATAATTCCAGTATACAATAACTAAAAGTTATGAAAACGATTATTTTTATGTCTTTTTATTAACATGAAAAGATTGATACTATATCTATACGCTATAGCGAGTGAGAAATAAAAATATGCGATATTACCGCGGCAAAATAATTTTTTATACTGCTATTGTTAGAGAACTATCGAAACAATAGAGTGTTTGCCGCTAATTATATGGCTGGATTATAAATGAAAGGAGATTGATATGGGAGTTATCGGTCTGCTACTTGCACTTGCTGTCTTAATTGTAATGGTGTATAGAGGATATCACGTTTTACCCGTATCATTAGTGGCTTCGCTTATTATCTTTCTTACAAACCGTTTCGATATTTGGCCTGGTTTTATGGATGGATATGCACCTGCTATGACAGGATTTATCGCTAATTATTTGATTATGTTCTTGTTGGGCTCCGTTGTCGGCGAACTTTTATCAAAGTCCGGTGCTGCCAGTGCGATAGCACAAAAATTGACAGAAACTTTCGGTTCACAACATGCCCTGTTTATTGTTATTTTATCATCGGTTATTTTATCCTACGGCGGGGTATCCGTATTCGTCATTATCTTTTCGATTTATCCGATTGCGCTTATTCTGTTCCAACAGGCGGATATACCGAAACGCGTGATTCCAGGGGCAATTTTGCTTGGTGCTGGAACGTTTACGATGACGGCACTTCCCGGAACGCCCGCTCTGACGAATATTATCCCGACTCAGTATTTGGGAACGACGACAACGGCAGCGCCTTTTGTCGGCATTGGTACGTCGATTGTGATGTTTACTGTCGGTTTTATTCTCTTTACTGCTTATATTAAAAAACTAAGGGAAAATGGAGAGTTCTTTGAACTTGGTGAAAAAGATAAGTTAGTAGGTTTTTCAACGGAGCAAATGGGGAATCTTCCGCCTTTTAGTTTGTCGATTATACCGATCATTGTCATTGTAGGTACTATTTTAGGTTTACGCTTTGCAAATATTGATATCGACTCGGTATATTCGGTCGTTATCGGATTATTATCCGGAGCGATCGTTACTTATATTCTTTTCCGTAAGCGTTTGCAAAGCAACATGAAAGCATCTGTCAGAATGGCGAGTGAAGGTTCCATTAATGCACTCATGAATACATCCTCTATCGTCGGATTTGGCGGCGCGATTCGTCTCGTTCCGGCATTCCAAGCATTTGTAAATTTTGCTACCAGTCTTTCATTTTCACCTCTTATTTCGGCAGCTCTTGCGATTAATATCATCGCCGGTGTGACGGGATCGTCATCGGCAGGAATTACGATTTTTATGGATACGATGGCTAATAATTTCTTAAGTATGGGTGTCAATCCGCAATTACTTCATCGAATCGTCGCAATTGGAGCTGGCGTCCTCGACTCGTTGCCGCATGCAGGACCGAATGTGACTATTTTAATGGTGACGGGACTTTCCTTTAAAGAAGGGTACCCGGGGATTTTCTTAGCCACCTGTATTGTGCCTTTATGTGGTTTAATTACGGCCCTTATTTTAGCGTCGCTTGGAATTGTATGATAAAGCATTTAAGTTAAAGAAGGTGAACTGACATGAAACTTATTCAATTAGAACAAGCTGTTCAATGCGTCAAAGATGAAGATGTCGTCGTTGTATCAGGTTTTCTGCTCCAAACGACACCTTCCGAGATTTTGACAGAACTCGGAGAGCGCTATAAAAAAGAATCATCTCCGAAAAATCTCACGGTATTACAAGCAGCGGGAATTGGAGATAACAAGAATGAAGGAATTTACGAAATTTCGCATCTCGGTATGATTAAGCGTTATATTACTGGACACTTTGCGAACAATCAACGCTTAATTCAACAGGCGAATAGTAATGCAATTGAAGCGTATAATTTTCCCCAAGGTGTGATATCGAAAATGTACCGAAACATTGCTTCCGGTTTTTATGGTGAGATTACGAAAGTGGGCTTGAAGACGTTTTGTGATCCTCGCTTGGAGGGCGGGAAAATTAATGATGCAGCGACCGAGAATTTGGTAGAGCTTTTGGAAATTGGCGGAGAAGAATATCTCTACTATAAGGCACCAAAGATCGATGTCGCGATTATTCGCGGAACGACAGCGGATGAACAGGGAAATATTACATTTGAAGAGGAGTCTTGCACTGTCGATGCGCGAGAAATCGCGATGGCGACGAAAGCCTCGAAGGGAAAAGTGATCGTGCAGGTAAAATATATGGCCGATTCGAAGTCTATCAATCGTAACGATGTCGTCATTCCCGGTATTTTTGTCGATTACGTCGTGTTGAGCAAGTCTCCGGAAACGAAACATCGTCAAACGCCGGCAAATTTTTACAGTCCCGCAATTGCAGGACAGAGTCGCGTGTCAATTGATGTATCGGATTCATATCCGCTCAACGAGCGAAAAGTTATTGCACGACGTGCTGCGATGGAGTTAAGGTGCGGTGATGTGGTGAATTTGGGAATAGGCATTCCTGAGATTATTGGAACCGTCGCTCATGAAGAAGGTTTCGGCGAAGACATTATCCTAACCTTAGAGGACGGGATGATCGGAGGAACACCTTTGGGAGGTGCCGATTTCGGATCATCCGTTAATGCGATGGCGAGCCTTCCAATGAACCAACAATTTGACTTTTATAACGGCGGTGGATTAGATTGTGCATTTTTAGGTTTTGCCGAAGTAAGTGCTAAGGGCGATATCAACGTTAGTCGGTTTGGTGATCGCATTGCCGGCTGCGGAGGATTTATTGATATCAGCCAGGCGACGAAGGATATTTACTTTGTCGGGACATTAACTGCAGGTGGCTTAAAAGAATATGTTGAAGATGGGCGTCTCGTGATCGATCGAGAAGGAAAGCGAAAAAAATTCTTAAAAGAGACGGAACAGATAACTTATAGCGCCGATTTTGGATTAGAAAGTGGACAAAACGTCACCTTTATTACAGACCGCTGTGTGATGAAGCTTTCAGAAAAAGGTCTTGTTGTAACAGAAGTGGCTCCTGGAATCGATATCGGACGAGATATCATCGATCAGATGGAATTTGAGCCGATTGTTGCGGAAGATGTTAAACAGATGGATCCCCGTATCTTTAAAAAGGAACTTGTCCATATGAAGAGAGAGAGAACAATATGATCTATTTAAATATTGAAAACTCCATCGCAACAGTTACATTTGATCGACCTGAGACGATGAACGCCTTGAATAGTGAGAGTATAAGCGAGTTAAGGACGATTATCGATGAAATAGAGGAGAAAGACGTACATGCTATTATCTTCACGGGAGCCGGAAAGGCATTTATAGCGGGGGCCGATACGAAAGAAATGGAACATTTGCGAGGAATGGAGATAAAGAATTTTTCTGAAAAAGGACAACAGCTTTTCCGGCGTATCGAAAAATTACCTATTCCCACAATTGCGGCGATTAACGGTTATGCTTTTGGCGGCGGTCTGGAACTTGCGCTTGCCTGTGATTTGCGTTTGGCATCGAAAAAGGCGAGATTTGCCTTTCCGGAGACGACAATTGGCATTACACCGGGTTTTTCAGGAACGCAACGACTTCCAAGGGCTATCGGGCGTATGAACGCTCTTTATATGTTTTTGACAGGCGAGGTCATCAATGCCGAACGAGCCAAGGAATTTGGGTTGGTTTTAAGTGTGGAAGAGCCAGATGCTTTGATGAATAAAGCCATGTCCTTGGCTCAAGTGATCGTCAAGAATTCGAAGACAGCGTGTAGTCTTATTTTATCGACCGTAGATGCGGGACTTGATATGTCACTGGATGGAAGTATCGACTTTGAATGTGCAGCCTCAGCCAATATTTTCGGCACCTATGATCAAATTGAGGGCATGGCAGCCCTTAGAGAGAAGCGTAAACCGCATTTTAAATAAAGGAGGTACTATGAATTACGAACCGAAGGGATTATATCTAGAGGAATTTGAAATTGGAAAGGTCTACATTTCTCAGGCGAGGACGATAACCGAAGCCGACGTTATAAATTTTGCGGGTATATCAGGAGACTTTAACGTTCTTCATACGAATGAAGAGTTTGCAAAATCGGGTCCTTTTAAAGAACGTGTTGCGCATGGTATGTTGGGTGCATCGGTTATGACGGGTTTATCTAATATGCTTGGGATTTTCGACGGCACGACCATTGCCTTTTTGGAATTGACAATTCGATATAAAAATCCACTTCGCATTTACGATACCGTTCACTTAGAAGTAGAGACGCTTGACAAGCATGATACATCGAAACCGGGACGAGGTATTGTGAACTTTATGGCACGTTTGGTCAATCAAAAGGGGGTGATTATTATAGAATCTCCCTGGACGATTATGATGAAGTCTGGGAAATAAAAATATAGTTTGGTCACGAAGAGATGCCGGAAGATACCGGCATTTCTTTTTATTGAATATATTATATATATTTTGTGATTTTCGATCGAGCGTTTCGACGAGGATCACATAAAACCCTCGCATACCGAGGTATATCTCGGGCATCCGGGGGTCGATGAGGCCGCGAATATTTCGCGTAGATTAAAGAAGTTGCGGGTCAGTCTCCCAATCAATGAGATCTTTCGGATCGTCGGGGTTGGTGATGCGGCCTTCCGGGGGAAGATCCATCGACGTCGCGGGTTCCATGGGAACGGTCGTGTTGTTGAGGTCCTCGAAACCGCGGGCGTTTTCTTTTTCCCACTGCGCCCTCGAGTCGGAGGGACTGTCGGAGAGGTCCACATCGTCGATGTCGATGGCGAGCGCCTCGGCGAGCATGCGGCCGTACTCTTTATCGGCGTGGTAGCAATGGTTGATGTGGCGGTGTTTGATCTGTTCCGTCGCATCGGCCATATTGCGCGCCGTGTTTTCGCAGAGCACGAGTTGTTGCTCGTGGGTCATATTCCTAAAGAGCTGACCCGGTTGGGTGTAATAGTCGTTGTCGTCTTCGCGGTAATCGTACATCGCCGCGTCGCCTCCCGGAATCGGCGGTTCCATCATCTCGGGGGAGTCCTTCCAGTTGCCGTAGGAATTCGGATTGTAGTGAACTTCGCTTCCCAAGTTGCCGTCGGTGCGCATCTGTCCGTCGCGATGGTAGCTGTGGGGATGGTCGACGCCCTTCGGCGAGTTGACGGGAATGAGGTGGTGGTTGGCGCCCAAGCGGTAGTTCTGTGCGTCTTTATAGGCGAAGAGGCGCGCTTGGAGCATCTTATCCGGCGAAAAACCGATGCCCGGAACCTTATTGCTCGGCGCAAAAGCCGCCTGTTCCACGTCTTGGAAGTAATTGTCGGGATTGCGGTTCAGCTCGAACTCGCCGACTTCCATGAGCGGATAGTCTTTTTTCGGCCACATCTTCGTCAAGTCGAAGGGATTATTTTTACTCTGTTTCGCCTGTTCTTCGGTCATGACCTGGATATACATTCTCCACTTGGGATACATCCCCTTTTCAATCGCCTCGTAGAGGTCGCGTTGGTGGGAGTCCCTGTCCTTTGCGATGACCGCCTCGGCCTGTTGGTCGGTCAGGTTTTGGATGCCCTGTTGGCTTCTGAAGTAGAATTTTACCCAGACGCGCTCGTTTTTCGCGTTGATAAGGGAGTAGGCGTGGGAAGAAAATCCGTGCATATAGCGGAAAGAGGAGGGGATCCCGCGGTCGCTCATGGTGATGGTGACCTGCAAGAGCGCCTCGGGCAGGCTCGTCCAGAAGTCCCAGTTGGCGTTGGGATTGTGCAAGTTGGTCCTCGGATCGCGCTTGATGGCGTGGTTTAAGTCGACAAATTTCTTAGGGTCTCTAAAGAAGAAGACCGGTGTGTTGTTGCCGACGAGGTCCCAGTTGCCGTCTTCGGTGTAAAACTTTAAGGCGAATCCGCGGATGTCCCGCTCGGCATCGGCGGCGCCGCGTTCGCCGGCGACGGTGGAGAAGCGGGCGAACATGTCCGTCTTTTTGCCGACTTCGGAAAAGATCTTGGCCTTGGTGTACTTCGTGATGTCCTTTGTGACCGTAAACGTCCCGAAGGCGCCGCTCCCCTTGGCGTGCATGCGGCGTTCGGGGATAACCTCGCGGTTAAAGTGGCTGTGCTTTTCAAAGAGCCACACGTCTTCCATCATGGCGGGGCCGCGCTTTCCCGCCGTCATCGTGTCTTCGTCGCTGTAGATGGGGCGTCCCGCGGCGGTTCGCAGAGTAGGCTCCTCGCCCACGACGTCGTTGCGGGAAGGGATGGCGTCGCCGGTTTGATTCGGCTCGGTATAGTCCTTCTTGCCGTCTTCGTGGTAGGCTTCGTCCTTGACGTTGTCCTCTCGCAAGTCCCCGTCGTTGGTGTCCTTGTACGCGAGGCCCTGTGTTCGAATCTTATTTTCGGCCTTGAGTTTTAAATTGTCGTGTAAAATTTTGTCGTTGTCGATTGTGTCTTCGTCTTCGTAGCGATCCATTTGTTTCGGATCCGTCGACGGAGCGTCTTTCGTCATTTCCTGTAGGTTATGTTTTTCGGCGTCTCGATGGTCGGTGACGACCCGTTCGTCTTTTTTCATATTAAACCTCCTAATTTAGCTATACCCGATTAAAAGAAGAGACAAAACAACTCTGTCGATGAAATGTCCGCGTCTTGATCGATAAGGAACGTTGAAGTAAAAAATAAAAAATTAAGAAAGCAACATGCATATTGTTTTTTTTGTCGAATGCTATAATATATATATATATAGTATCGAAGGGTATACGTTTTTAGATGCGATCGTGCGATCCGGCTATTCGTCCTCACGCGTAACGGCACGGGATCGCGACGATATCGCGAATGCGAAAGGAGTTGTTACAATGAAAAAAGTAATAAGACAAATAACGGTGATGGCTTTGGCCGTCGTCATGATTCCGCAGCTCGCCTTGGCACAGAGCGCGAGACCGATCGAAGTGTTTATCAACGGGATGGATGCGACGGAACCCGACAATCCCGAGCCGCCGATTATTCGCGAGGACAGGACGTACTTACCGCTTCGCGCCGTCGCCGAAGATATGGGACTCGAGGTCGATTGGAACGAGAAGGATCGCAGCGTCGCGGTCAAGGGCGACGACATGTCCGTGACGATGACGATCGGCGAGAAAGCCTACGACAAAGCGGGCGAATCCGTCGCAATGGACGTCGCGCCGTTTATCGAGAAAAATAGAACCTATGTCCCCATGCGATTTTTGGCCGAAGGCCTCGACATCAACGTTCAGTGGGACGAGGCGAACCGCATCGCGATCGTCGGCTCCTACTTCGATAAGACCGACTTCGACGGAGCGGAGCGCGTGAAGAGCGCCGGGTATTCTTATCTCCTGCCGAAAGCATACAAGGATCGCCTCGTGATCGAAAGCGAAAAAGGCATCGAAACTTTCTACGACAAGGCCAACGCGATCACCGACGACGAGGGCTTCTCCTACGGCCGCATCGGCGAAATCCAGCACTTCGACGACCCCGTCAAGATCCCCGTTCCGATGATTTTATTGGAAAAGACGGACAAAGATTACCTCGTCTTTACCTTCTCGAGCGACGTCCAGGTAAGAGACATCGACAACGAAGACCTCGTCAAGTCCTACCAAGACTCGAAACAAGCCGTTCAAGAGATCCTAAAGACCGTGGAACTGGACAAGTAAAAATCCGCACAACCGTTTATAAACAAGATTTGATGACATAAAAAAGAACCTCTCGTTTCCGTCGCGTCGGAGACGGGAGGTTCTTTTAGATGATGTAGTTTTGGGTAAGGATTATCAAAATAAAGTATTGACGCGATATATATATATATATATATATATAGTTGAATTCAAGAAAGCCAAGATAATAATGAGGATTGTGATGATGAAACATATAAATCCGCAACGGTATAAGAACGGAGACGCGTAACGTTTAATAGGGATCCGGAAAATTAAAAACAACTTGACAGAGTTCATTGAAATCATGGAATAAAAAAGGAAGGTGGGATATATGAAGACCGGCAAACGTATTATTTTTCTCCTCTTCATGATCGGCTTTACGTATTTTTGGCGCCGCATCGAACCCGACTGGAGCATGCGCGTCGGCGAGACGAATCATATCTTCGTCGAGACTTGGGGTTTTAAGCTCCTCTACCTGCTTATTTTGGGCGTGATCGCCTGCGGTTTTCTCTACGAAATGACTCGAAAAGAGAAGCTGTATTGGGGCATCGGCTTATTGGCTTTTTGCCTTCTTTTCGTTCTCCTCGCCACGGCCGGAAATTCGGCGGCGCTTCTCTACATTATGTACCGACCGGTTTGTGAACCCCCGTTTACCTTTCTCGGCGCGCTCCTCGTCACCGATGCGTGTGTCAGCCGATTGAAGGAAAGGTAAACTCCCGTGAACCGTTTATAAACAAGATTTGATGACATAAAAGAGAACCTCTCGTCTCCCTTATATCGGGGGTGAGAGGTTCTTTTTATTGGAAAAGTTATTTTTCCGTGTTATAGAATGACTTTTTGTTTGAATAGAGCGCGAGGCCCTTTCCGATTGACTTCGTTTTTTGCTTTCGGTACACTGAAAAATAACAGCATCGCGAACGCCGCGTGCATTCGCATAGACGGAAAGGAAGAGGATATGGAAACAATTACCGCGGCGGAAGCCGCACAGATCATCTCGGACGGGGACACGCTCGCCGTCTCGGGGTTTTTGCTCGCGACGACGCCGAGTGCGATCCTGCGCGCCATCGGGGAGCGGTTTTTAGAGGAAGGATCCCCGAGGAATATGACGCTTCTCCAGGCGGCGGGGACGGGAAATAACGGCGACGAGGGGATTATGGAGATTTCCCACCCCGGCATGATTAAGCGCTACCTCACCGGCCACTTTGCGCGGAACAGGCGCCTCGAGGCACAGGCCTTGGCCGATGAGATCGAGGCGTATAATTTTCCGCAAGGGGTCCTCTCGAAGATGTATCGGAACCTGTCGCGCGGTTTTTGCGGCGAGATTACCAAGATCGGCCTACACACGTTTGTCGACCCGCGCTACGGCGGCGGCAAACTGACGAAGGCGACGACGGAAGACTTGGTCGAGCTGATCGAACTCGACGGCGAGGAGTACTTATACTACAAGGCGCAACCGGTGGATGTGGCGATTATTCGTGGAACGACGGCCGACGAGCTCGGAAACATCACCTTCGAGGAGGAGTCGAACATCATCGACGCCAGGGAGATTGCCATGGCGGCGAAGGCGAACGGCGGAAAGGTGATCGTGCAGGTAAAGTACCTCGCCGATTCGAAGGCGCTCGACCGAAACGACGTCGTGATCCCGGGTATTTTCGTCGACTATATCGTCGTAAGCGAGGATCCCGAAAAGACGCATCGCCAGACGGTCGCAACTTACTACGACCCGGCGATCGCAGGACACGTCAAGGTACGCGCCGACAGGGTATCGGATTACCCGCTCGACGAACGGAAGGTCATCGCGCGCCGCGCCGCGATGGAAATACGTCGCGGGGATGTCGTGAATTTGGGCTACGGGATGCCCGAGGTCGTGGGCATCGTCGCCAACGAAGAGGGGATCGGCGAAGACATCGTCCTTACGCTCGAATGTGGCATGATCGGGGGGATTCCCCTCGGTGGACCGAATTTCGGCTCGGCGCTCAACGCCTCGGCGAATATGCCGATGAGTCAAATGTTCGACTTTTATAACGGTGGCGGCCTGGACTGCGCCTTTTTGGGCTTTGCCGAGGTGAGTCCCGAGGGCGACATCAACGTCAGCCATTTCGGCGGGCGCTTCGCGGGCTGCGGCGGCTTTATCGACATCTCGCAGGCGACGAAAGATATCTACTTCGTCGGGACGCTGACCGCGGGCGGGCTCGAAGAGCATATCGAGGATGGAAAACTCGTGATCGACCGCGAGGGTAGCCGAAAGAAATTTATCACCTCGCTCGAACAAATGACGTATAACGCCGCCTACGGCTTGTCGCGCGGCCAGAATATCACCTTTATCACCGATCGTTGTGTGATGAAGCCCTCCGAGGCGGGGATGGTCATTACCGAAGTGGCGCCCGGGGTAGATATTCACAGGGATATCCTCGAGCAAATGGAGTTTGAGCCTATCGTCTCGGACGATGTGAAGACGATGGATCCGCGAATTTTTAAAGAGGGCGCGATGGGAATCGGGCAATAACAAAAGAGAGCCGAGGCTCTCTTTTTTGGTGCGATGAAATGAAATAGACTCCTGTGATTAAAATTCTGATGCGATGACCTCTTCGAGATATTCATATCCCGCGGTGTAAATTTTACTCCAATCGTCGTAGACGCACGTGGGTTGTTGCGTGAGGATGAGGGTTCGGGGGCTTGCGTCGATGTCATAGGTAAAGGGCAGGGTATTGGCAATGAGGCGCAGATCCATATAGAGCCGTTCATCTCGCAGAATGGGGCGATGGAGAGGGCGAATATACTCGAGGTATCCGAAGTCGTCGGGATCGACAGCTTCGATAAGCAGATTTTTCCCCGGATCATACAGATATGAAAATTCAAGAGAACCCGGCCATGTAAGACAGAACCAGGCGCCGGATCCGTCATTTACCGGTTTAATTCCGCTCGGTTCGATATAGTCCAGATACTCCCGGATGGGCATCCCGTCCATGTCGGGCCAGTGAAAATATTGAATGATTTTTCGGTTAAGCGTCCCCACATCGACATAGAGTGTGCCGTCTTTGACGACCGATTGGACGGTGCCGGCGCGCTTACCGTTGAGGATAAGAGAGGCGTCGAGGGTTTTCGGAAACGCGGGCGGATGATACTTCGAAGCATCGCCGATGATAACGGCGCGGGTTTCGGGGTCCCAGTCGACGTCTTTTCCCATGCTTTCGGCGATAAAACGCAGCGGTACGAAAGTGCGGCTTTTGACGAGCTTTGCCGGAACGTCCAATGGAACGGTCTCGATTTTCCCATCCCTGTAAACGGTCGAGACGTCGCTGCCGATAGCGAGTTCAATCTTACTCCCGTCGTCTTTTGAGACGGTCACTTGCCTCGTCTTTTGATCCCAGTCCACCGCGGCGTTCAAACGTTCCGATACAAAGCGAACGGGGACAAGGGTGCGGTCGTTTTCGATAAAGGGAGGGACGTCGGTTGCGACGTATTCGCCGTCGACGACGAGATGGAGATTACTCTCGGCGTAGGCGGTAGCCGACAAGATAAAGAAAAATACGGTCAAAAAAACAAACGATTTAATCGAGAATTTCATAAAATACACCTCTCAAACGATCGGGAAAAACCGCGAGCAAAGTCGTCTCCGTAAAAATTTTTAGAGTAATATCAAGTCTTTTCAGCGTTAACGGATGTCGTCGCCGTATCGGAGTGATCCGACGAAACCGGGCGGATTGCCTCGATATCGCCTATGGCATCACATGCTATTAAAGTGATAAAACTCAAAAGGATTTGATTCAAGTAAACGATGTCTGCGCTCGTTTGTCAAGGGATTTATAGGATGGATGCTTATTAAGCGGTTTTTTGGGCATAAAAAAACCCCCGATGAGCGGGGGTAGTATATCGCGCATTATGACAAGTGTGCCTTCATATATTGAAGGAGCGCCTTATCGTCGATTTTTCCCGTTCCGTTGGTCGGGAGTGCGTCGTGAATGACGATGTATTTCGGAATTTTGTACTTCACTAATTTTTCTCCGAGATAGCGCCGAATCTCTTTTTCGGCGTCCTCGAGGTTGACGGGGCGCGTGAGGGACAGGTGTAAACACACTTCCTCGCCCATGACGGCGTCTTTTTGGGCGAGGGCGCGCGCCTGGTCGACGATGTCCATTTGTTTTACGACGTTTTCAATTTCTATTGCCGAGATGTTTTCTCCGCCGCGGATAATGATGTCTTTGGTTCTTCCCGAGATAAAGAGGTGCCCCTCGTTGTCGAGCCGGCCGATGTCGCCGGTGCAGAGCCAGTCTTTTTCGGTATAGGTGTTCTTGCCGTTGATGTAGCCTTTCATGACGTTTTTCCCGCGTACGACGATGTTGCCGGGCCTTCCCGCGGGGAGCGGCTTCTTGTCGTCGTCGACGATGGCGATCTCGCAATTCGGGATGGTCGTCCCGACGCTTTCGGCAGAGAGTTCTTCACTCTCGCCGGGCCTTACGACGGTGACGGCGGGGGAGGTTTCGGTTTGACCGTAAGATTGAATCAGATGGGTCATGCCGTAGGCTTTTTTTATCTCGCGGTATTCGTGCGCCGTCAGGGGAGATCCCGCGATGACGCCCGATTTGAGGGATGAGAGGTCGTAGTCGTCCAGGTCGTTGTGGTGCATCGCGACGAGGTAGAGGGCGGGAACGCCGTTAAAGACCGTGATGTGGTCGCGCTCGATGCTCATGAGCAAACTCGAGGACTTCGTACTGTCCAAAATACAGAGTTTGGCGCCGACTTCGAAGGCGCAGAGCGTGGTCGCGGACAGTCCGAAGCAGTGAAAGAGCGGCACGCTCAAAAGGAAGTTGTCCTCGTCGTTCCACCCCGCGATATCCGTCATGACCGCGGCGTTGTGCAACAAGTTGATATGGCTCAGTTGAACGCCCTTCGGCACGCCGGTCGTCCCCGATGTGAGTAGAATGCAGGCGACATCGTCCGGCTGATTGTTCGGATAAAGGCTTAAGAGGTGGGAGTATTGATAGCCTTGGTCGGTATAGAGGACCTTATAATTCTTCGATATTTTATAGATGTTTTTAATCTGCTCGGAATAGTCGCGAAATTCGTTGGTTACGATCACCGTGGCATCGACGATGTCCATGATCTGTGTGATTTCCGAGGTAGTAAAACTGGGGTTGATCGGTACCGTGACGGCGCCGAGCATCTGTAGACCGAAAAATGCGAAGAGCCAATCGGCGGAATTTTTGCCCATGATCAACACGTGGTCGCCGGTTTTTACGCCGGAGGTGGCGAAGTATGTGGCAAAAGATAGGGAAATATGATGTAGATCTTTATAAGTATACGTTTTGTTTTTGTATAGTATGGCGATGCGATCCGGATGGCGTTCGTTCCATTCGTAGGGCATCTCGCCTAGTGTCTTGTTGTAGTTTATCAATGAGCCGGCCCTCCATCAATTGCCCCGTGCTAGGAACCCTTTTCCTGTAGTCGATGTCTGTTTATATGCTGGTATACAAGCAATGGTTACTAATAACTTTACTATAAAATAAAAAAATATCAAGTTAAAAAATACGGAATGATCAAAATTTCACGGAGTCCGCGGCCTCGAAAAAGCAATATTTAAAGCGCTACGGGAAAACTATTGCAAGGATTGTTAAATGGAAAATAAAATTTATATGTTCGCGCCGAGAAACAAAAAAATGTGTAAATCACGCGGATAAAAAGATTTTTAAGAAATGAAATAGGCGCTTGTAAGTGATTGTTAAATTTTCTAAAATGTTCTTGCAATTGTTTTTACTAGATAGTAGACTAGTAGACAAGAAGGAGACGTGTATGGCAATGAAGACGAATTCCAATGCTTTGTACGAAGCATTGCTCAAGCAGATCATCGACTTGACGTTGTATCCGGGAATGCGATTGAGCGAAAACGCTGTCAGCAAGATGTACAACGTTTCGAGATCTGTGGTTCGCGGAGCCTTCGCCCGGTTGGTGGAGTGTAATTTCTTGGAGGTCTATCCTCAGCGCGGCACTTATGTGAGCCGAGTGAATCTCAACTACATACGAAAAGCGTTGTTCATCCGCGCGGCAGTAGAAAAAGAGATTCTCAGAAGCTTTATGATCGACTCGACGTCGAAGGACGACATCCTCGAGAAGATGGCACAAAACCTAAAGGAACAGCGAAAATTTGTCGGAGAAAAGCAGTATGTGGACAAGTTCCGTGTCTTGGACGAGCAGTTTCACAACTATATTCTCATAGGCGGCGGATCGGAAGATATTCTTCATTTATTGGACAGACACCTTCTTCATATTGCGCGCTGGCGAAATATCTACGTTCGCAGCGGCGTCTACTTGGCTATTCTCGTGGATCAACACGAAAGCATCGTCGATGCGATTCAAAGAAATGATCTCGAGGGCGCCCTGGAGGCGACTTCGGTACACATCAATACGGTACACGGGTTGGAGATAAATGATCCGGAATTCCAGGATTATTTCGAGTAGTCGCGTTTGTTAAGTATTAGTTTTGTCAAAGGAAGGTATCTGCCGTTTACGGCGGACTTGACTTGAAAGGATGGGTTAGATGACAGAAAGCAGAAAGCTCTTAGAGGGCGTTAAAGTTGTCGAACTTGCTACATTTATCGCAGCAGCTACAACGGGTCGATTTTTAGCAGACTTGGGTGCGGACGTTATTAAGGTAGAACGCGACAAGGGCGATCCGTTGCGTTATACGGCACCTTCTGAAGGCAGACCGTTGGATATGTACGAAAACACGACGTGGGAATTGGAAAACGGCAACAAGAGATGTATTTCGATCGACACGCGTAGTGAAGAAGGAAAAGAAATTCTCTTTAAGTTATTGGAAGATGCCGACGTCTTGATTACGAACTGGCGTACCAAAGCGTTGGTAAAGGCCGGTTTGGATTACGACACGCTGAAGGTCAGATTCCCCAAACTCGTCTACGGCATGTGCACCGGATACGGTGAATTCGGCCCCGACAAGGACCTTCCGGGATTTGACTTTACCTCGTTCTTCGCAAGAGGCGGATACCTTGAGACGTTGAGACAAAAAGAAGACGTTCCGTTTAACGTCGTGCCGGGCGTCGGCGACCACAACGTCGGCATGAACTTGGCGGCAGGCATCTTGGCCGCGCTCTACCACGCAAAGATGACCGGCAAGGGCGAAAAGGTCGAAACGAGCTTGTTTGAAACGGCTATCTTCAACATGGGTATGATGGTTCAAGCTGCACAATACCCCGACTACGGCCAACACTACCCGATCGACGTTCGCGAATCTCCGAACCCCTTCCTCGCTTGCTGGAAGAGCAAAGACGATCGCTACGTACAAACCTGTATGCCCGACTACAACACGTACTTCGAGAAGTTTATGACGGCTTTGGGCCTCACCCAATACCTGGAAGACGAACGTTACTTCCCGGTACAAAACCTTCAAAAGAACGGGTTGGGACCGGAACTTTACGACGCCATCATGGAACGTTTCGGAACCAAGACGTACGAAGAATGGAAAGAAATCCTGGTCGAAGCGGACATCCCGTTCTCTCTCGCTCAAAACTGGGAAGAAATCCTCGAAGACGAGCAAGCGTGGGCAAACGACTGTTTCCGCAAGTTGGAATACCCCAACGGCGAAAGAATTCTCGTCAATCAACCGGTACGCTACACTGAAATGGGCAAGACCCCTTACGAAAAGGGCCCGCTCATCGGCGAACACACCACTGAAATCTTGAAGGAACTCGGATACGAAGACGACAAGATTAAAGATCTTTACGACAGCAAAGTCGCTTACGAGTGGGAAGAAAAATAAGTAGTTTTATCTTATAGGAATAGTAAGGACGGAAAAGTGGATATTACAACCATGGGAATCGACATCGGTTCCACCTCTTCAAAAGCCGTAATTTTGAAAAACGGAAAAGATGTCTTAGCAAAAGAAGTGGTAAGTTTAGGAGCTGGGACGACCGGAGCGAAACAAGTTATCGACTCGGTACTTGAAGAAACGGGCGTCAAGCGAGAAGAGATCGACTATATCGTCGCCACCGGATACGGCAGAAACTCGTTTAAGGGTGCCGATAAGACGATGAGCGAATTAAGTTGTCACGCAAAGGGCGGGGTCTATCTCTTCGGAGACGTCGGCACCATCGTCGATATCGGAGGTCAGGACATTAAGGCGTTGGCCATTCGAGACGGCATGTTACAAAACTTCCTAATGAACGACAAATGCGCGGCCGGCACGGGCAGATTTCTCGAAGTTATGGCGCGCGTCTTGGACGTCGATATCGACGAGTTGGGCGAGTTGGATGCACAGGCGACCGAAAAAGCTTCGATCAGTTCGACTTGTACGGTATTTGCCGAATCTGAAGTTATCTCCGCATTGTCGAAGGATATTCCGATTCCGAACGTTGTACGCGGTATTCACGCTTCCGTCGCGACGAAAGTCGCAGGTTTGGCGAGACGGGTCGGTTTAAAAGAGCCCGTCGCCATGACCGGCGGCGTTTCCAAAAATCCCGGAATTGTACGCGCGCTGGAAGAAGAATTGGGCTGTGAAATTAAAGTTTCCAAAGATTCCCAATTGGCAGGTGCCTTTGGCGCCGCACTCTACGCCTTTGAACAATATAACAGGAACAAATAAGGAAGGATTGAGTATGTCTAAAGAATCGTTAAAAGAAAGAGAAGCTCAAATCAGAGAGGAATACAAGGACGTTCCTCCCGCAAAAATGATAGCAAAAATCGCAGGCAAGGGTTATAAGGAAGCCGCAGAAGCGAAAGCCGCCGGCGAACCGGTCGGTTGGTGCGCATCGAACTTCCCCCAAGAAATCCTGGAAACCTTAGACATTAAGGTCGTATTCCCGGAAAACCACGCAGCTGCCGTCGCAGCAAAAGGTGGCGGGGAACGCATGTGTAATGTCGCAGAAGACAACGGATACTCCAACGACATCTGCGCATACGCCAGAATCTCGATGGCTTACACCCAAGAGACGGACATTCCCGAACTCAACATGCCGCAACCCGACTTCGTCGCATGCTGCAACAACATTTGCAACTGCATGATCAAATGGTATGAAAACCTCGCCAGAGAACTCGACATTCCCTTTATCATGATCGACGTTCCCTACAACAACGAGTACGAAGCGGAAGAAGACCGCGTCGAGTACTTAAAGGGACAATTCGACGTCGCCATTAAACAATTGGAAGAAATTTCCGGCAAAAAATGGGACAACGAAAAGTTCGAAGAAGTTATGGACATCTCCGTCAGAACCGGTAAAGCATGGTTGGACGCTACGTCCTACTCCAAATATACGCCCTCTCCCTTCAGCGGATTCGACGTATTTAACCACATGGCGGCAGCCGTCTGTGCAAGAGGTAAATTAGAATCGGCCATCGCATTCGAACGCTTGGCTGAAGAATTCGACGAAAAGGTCAAAAAAGGCGAATCCGGCTTCAAAGGCGAAGAAAAATACCGCATCATCTTTGAAGGTATCGCTTGCTGGCCGCACCTCCGCCACACCTACAAGGCACTTCAAACACAAGGCGTCAACGTCGTCGGAACCGTTTATGCGGACGCATTCGGTTATGTATACGGCAACACCAAGGAATTAATGCAAGTTTACTGCGCAACCCCGAACGCCATCAGCTACGAACGTTCGTTGGATATGCGTTTGAAACTCGCTGAAAACAACAACGTCGACGGCATGCTCGTTCACGTCAACCGCTCCTGCAAACAATGGAGTGCGATCATGTATCAAGTCGAACGCGACTTTAGAGAAAAGACCGGCCTTCCCACGGCTACTTTCGACGGCGACCAAGCAGACCCGAGAAACTTCTCCGAAGCTCAATACGACACGCGGGTTCAAGGTCTTATTGAAGTTATGGAAGCCAACAAGCAAAAGAAGTCGAAGGAGGCATAAGGATGACAGCGGTAGATCTAATTCAAGAGTTAAACATCGACGTACTGAAGGCTATCGATCACTATGTGGATGAAGGTAAGAAAGTCATCGGCATTTCGGCACCGGGCGTCGTTCCGGAAGAAATTATCCACGCAGCGGGCCTCGTGCCTGTGACCGTTTGGGGTGCCGAAGGCGAAGTCGTCGAAGCGAAGGAATACTTCCCCGCATTTTACGCATCGATTATTCTGAGAACCATGGACTTGGGTCTGCAAGGAAAACTCGATAAGCTTTCCGGCATGATCATCACCAACTTAAGCGACGGCTTAAAGGGATTCAGCCAAAACTGGAAGCGCGGGGTCGAAAGCGTCCCGATGCTCTACCTCGGTTACGGCCAAAACCGCAAAATTGAAGCGGGCATTACCTACAACATACGTCAATTTGAAAAACTCAAGGCACAACTCGAAGAAATCGCCGGAGAAAAAATTTCCGACGAAAAGATCGAAGAAGCCATTAAGTTATACAACGAACACCGAAAAGCGATGCTCGAGTTTAACGACCTCGCGGCAAAACACTTAAACAGCATCACGCCTTCGCTTCGCAACCGCGTCTTCTCCAGCGCTTATTGCTACGCGAAAGACGAGCACCTCGAAAAGGTCAAGGCCATCAACGCGGCATTAAAAGACATGCCCGAAGAAGAGTTCGACGGCAAGAAGATCGTTACCACGGGTATTCTCGCCAACTCGGAAGACATCTTGAAAATCTTTGAAGAGTTCAACTTCGGCATCGTCGACGACAACGTTCTTCACGAATGCCTCCAATACGAGACGCTCTGTAAAGAAGACACCGGGGAACCGCTCCGCGCACTGGCACAAGTCTTTGCAGACATCGAAGGCAACCTCTTCCTCTTCGACGAAAAGAAATTAAGAGGACCGATCATCGCTAAGAAAGTAAAAGAATCGGGCGCAGACGGCGTCGTATACCTCATGACGAAGTTCAGCGACACCGACGAATTCGACTATCCGATTCTTCGCGACGACCTTGCAAAAGAAAACATCCCGATGCACATGATCGAAATCGATCAACAAATGGTCAGTTTCGAACAAGCTAAGACGGCACTACAAACTTTTGCAGACGTACTTTAATTATATACGGGAGTCCGTGTATATATAGCAGTTTGCCCGCTCCCGAAGGGGAGCCGGGATAAACTGTAAGTGTTAGGAAAACTATTTCACAGCAAGCAAACGAGGATCTATTAAAAAGGAGGACATGATGTTAAAAATCAGAAGTACCTGTAACAAGAACTATGTCGAAAAATTCGGCGTTGAAAGACCGGCGGAATGGGATTACCAATACATCAACTACCCCTGCTCCGACGAAGAATTAGTCGAACAATGCAAAGATGCAGACGTTATCCACTGCGGCCCCGTCGACTTTATTCGTAGAGAAGTCATCGAACAATTGGACAACTGCAAATTAATCCAATCCTTAGGCGTAGGTTTCGACAAGATCGACCTCGAAGCGGCCAAGGAAAAGGGCATCTACGTTTGTAACAACCGCGGCGTCAACGCTCGTGCCGTCGCTGAACTCGCACTCGCACACATGCTCACCAGTCTTCGCAGAATGCCCGAAGCCGACATGAAGATCAAATTAAAAGGCGGCGAAGGCTTTAGAGAAAGCTATAAAGAATTCACCGAAAAGGGACAAAGCGAAATGGGCTCCCGCGTCGTCGGACTCGTCGGACTCGGCGCCATCGGCCACGAAGTCGTTAAATTGTTAGAACCCTTCGGATGCAAGATGTACTACTACGACGTCGTTCGTCAAGAAAACTTCGAAAAGGAATTCGACGTAGAATACGCAACCTACGACGAAATTCTCGACAAATGTGACATTATTTCCTATCACGTACCGGTACTCGACTCCACCAGAGGCATGGTCAACAAGGACTCCATCGACAAGATGAAACAAGACGCTATCGTCGTCAACGTCGCACGCGGTGAGCTCGTCAACAACGCAGACCTCGCAGACGCTTTAAACGCAGGTAAGATCTTTGCCGCTATCGACGTCATCGCACCCGAACCGCCGAAGGACGACGATCCGTTGTTCAACTTGAACGAAACCGGACAAGCACGTTTCTCCATTACCCCGCACATCGCAGGTACCACCGACGACGCATTCATGCGCATGAGCCAATGGTCTTACGACAACATGCAAAGAATTGCCGACGGTGAAAAACCGATCAACATCGTTAACGGTCTTTAATCCTCAGTAGGATAGACTGAAAGCCCGAAAGGGCTAAGGAGTGCTTATGGAAATTAAAAGAAAAGATATTCTCATCTGTGGTTTTGCTCTCTTCGCGATCTTCTTCGGCGCAGGGAACATCATCTTCCCGCCCTATCTGGGCGTTGTAGCAGGGGACCGCTGGTTTACCGCGGCGATCGGGTTCTTACTTTCCGACCCGGTCCTCCCGATTGTCGGTGTCATCGTCACCGCCAGACTCGGCGGTCGCGCGATCGACCTCGGAAAGCGCGTCGGTTGGAAATTCTCGGCCGTCGTCGCAGCGATCTCCATTCTTATCATCGGACCGTTCTTCGCCGTCCCCAGAACCGGTGCGACGACTCACGAACTGTTCATTATGCCGAACCTTCCGTCCGTTCCGTCTTTTGTCACATCCATCGTATTCTTCGGATTGACCTTATACCTCGTCTTAAATCCGGGGAAAGTATTGGACTACATCGGACGATTCCTCACGCCGGCGCTGCTCATTATCCTCGCGATCATCGTCGTCGTAGCGATTGCAAACCCGCCGGCAGCACCGGTTGCGACGGATGCGACGAACTTATTCAGAGACAGCTTTAAAGAAGGATACCAAACGATGGACGCTCTCGGCGCGTCGCTGATGAGCGGTATCGTCTTAACAGACCTCATTCGAAGAGGTTATCACGACAGAGATACACAAGTAAAAGCCAGCATCATGAGCGGTGTCATCGCCTTCATCTGCTTGGCGCTCGTCTACGGAAGCATGACCTATGTCGGTTCTACGGTAAGCTCGATGTTTACGCCGGATATGGACCGTACGGAAATCTTGCTCGGAACGGTTAACGCCATCTTAGGCGGTCCCGGTCAATTTGCCCTGGGTCTCGCCGTCGCCCTCGCTTGTCTCACGACTTCGGTCGGTTTGACATCGACGTGCGGAAACTTCTTCAATGACGTAACGAATGGAAAACTGTCCTATCGACAAGTCGTCGTTACCGCGACGATCATCGCCTTTGCCCTCTCCTTAATCGGCGTCGAAGGCATCATCAACATCGCAGTACCCGTCTTGACGGCCGTATTCCCGATCGTCATTTGCTTAATTCTCTTCTCCATCTTTGACGAAAAGATCAAATACAATGCCGTCTTTACAGGCGGCGTCATCGGTGCAGGCGTCATCAGTCTCATCGAAGCAATCAACCTGTTCTCTCAAATGCAAAACGGCAACCTTCTCGGCGGCATCGCTGAAAAGATCTACGCCTTGCCTCTCGGAAACATCGCCTTCGAATGGCTCATTCCCTCGCTCATCTGTGCCGTCATCGGCGGTCTGCTCGGTAAATTTGCCAACATAGGCGGTACGCGCGAAGACGTCTATCGCGAACAGGCGATCCGGGAAAAAGAACGAGAAAAAGAACGGGAAAAAGCATTGCAAGAAAACGCATAACCATGCATCAAAACAACATCAAAGGAGTGTATGACTATGGCTAATAAAAAAATGACCTCGTTAGGTAAACAAAAATCCGTCATCCGCGAACTGGCGGGCTTTGGCGCGGAACGCGCAAAAGTCGTAGGACCTGAAAACGTCTTAAACTTCTCGATCGGTAACCCCAGCGTTCCCGCGCCGAAGGAAGTTCAAGAAGCGATCATCGACATCACCAAGAACGAAACGCCGCAAGAAGTACACAGCTACTCGGCAGGCAACGGCTTTGAATCGACCAGAAAAGCCATCGCCGACAACTTGAACGAACGTTATGGCACCGACTACACCGCCGACAACCTTTACATGACTTGCGGCGCAGCGGCATCCTTAAACATCTCCCTCGCCGCGTTAATCGAAGAACCGACCGACGAAGTCGTCGTCGTCGCACCGTTCTTCCCCGAATACAACGTATTTATCGAAAGCCAAGGCGGAAAGATGGTTCTCGTCGAACCGCGCGATGACATGGAACTTCACGCCGACGACGTCGAAAAAGTGCTTACGGAAAACACCCGTGCCGTCCTGATCAACACCCCGAACAACCCCTCGGGCGTCATCTACTCGAAGGAAAGCATCGAAGCACTCGCAGATCTCCTCGAAAAGAAGAGCAAGGAAATCGGACACCCGATCTATATCTTAAGCGACGAACCCTACCGCGAACTCGTCTTGGTCGACGACGCCGAGGTCGCTTGGGTACCGAACATCTACGACAACACCGTCGTATGCTACAGCTGGTCTAAGTCCCTCTCCTTACCGGGTGAACGCATCGGCTACATCCTCGTTCCCGACAAGGTAGAAGATAAGGACTTGATGCCCGCAGTCGCAGGCGCAGGCCGTTCCTTGGGTTATGTCTGTGCACCGACTTTGATGCAAAAAGTCATCGAACGTTGCGTAGGCGTCGAACCCGACGTAGAAGTATACAAGAAGAACAGAGACCTCCTCTTCGACGCATTGACCGAGATGGGTTATGTCGTCGCCAAACCGGCAGGCGCCTTCTACCTCTTCATCAAATCGCCGGACGGAGACAGTGAAACGTTCTCCGATCGCGCCAAAGAATACGACATGCTCGTCGTTCCGGGAACCGGATTCGGCTCCAAAGCCTTCATGCGCTTGAGCTATTGTGTCGATACGGAAACCTGTGAAAAGGCAATTCCCATCTTTAAAGAAATGATGGAAAAATACTATAGCTAATTTCTTAACACATGCTTAAAAGCTTGATATTGCAACCCTAGACTCTGTTTAACAGAGTCTAGTTTTTTGCATTTTTCGCTTGTTAAGATTATATGAATGCGGTATACTGGTATACAAGAAGGTTTTCATTTCCTTCCATGTGACCAAATCTATATTAGATGGTAGTTTTTAGCGGCTTGATATTGAAAATGTGAAAAATTTTTCGTTTTCGGGAAAACGTGTTTTCGCATAATTTTTTCACGCCGCGGTGACGTACGCGCGAGCGTATAATACGGATATTTAGGAGGAAAAAATGGAATTTACGCAAGAGCACAAATTGATTCGCGATCTCGCAGCTAAATTTGCCGATCAAGAATTAACGGATGACGTACTCGATGCAGCGGAAGAAACCGGTTGTCTCGACATGGACGTAGTCCGCAAGATGGGTGAAGCAGGTTTCTTTGGAATCAAAGTTCCGAAGGAATTAGGCGGAGCCGGTGGAGACCACGTCGCTTATGTAACGGTCATGGAAGAAATCTGCAAACGCAGTGCCGTCGCAGGTATCTTTGTTTCGAGCCCGAACTCCCTTTGCGGTGCGCCGATCCAAATGAGCGGTACACAAGAACAAAAGGAAAAGTACTTAAGTAAAATTGCAACCGGCGAATTAATGTTCTGCTTCGGTTTGACCGAGCCGGGCGCAGGTTCGGACGCAGGCGGCACGAAGACAACCGCCGTCCTCGACGGAGACGAATACGTCTTAAACGGCCGTAAAACCTTTATTACCGCCGCACCGATCGCCGATTACAGTATCATCTACGCAAAGACGGATATGTCGGCAAAAGGCTCCCACGGTATTTCGGCGTTCATCGTCGACCTCAAGAGCGAAGGCGTATCCTTCGGTAAATGGGAAGACAAGATGGGTATTATCGGATGCCCCACCTCGGATATCGTCTTGGAAAACGTCCGCGTACCCAAGGAAAACTTGCTCGGTAAGGAAGGCCAAGGCTTTACCAACGCGATGAAGACGTTGGACGTCGGCCGTCTCGGTATCGCCGCACAATCCATCGGTATCGCAGGTGCCGCTTTAGACGAAGCGATTAAATTCGCAAAAGAGAGAGTTCAATTCGGCAGACCCATCGCAAAACTCCAAGGCATCAGCTTTAAGATCGCACAAATGGCGACGAAACTCGAAGCAGCCCGCTTGCTCGTTTACGAAGCGGCAGCAGCTAAAGACAGAGGCGAAGACTCTTCGAAGCTTTGCTCCATGGCAAAATACTACTGCGCTGAAACCTGTAACGAAATCGTCTACGACGCACTTCAAATCCACGGCGGTTACGGCTACATGAAGGACTACAAGATCGAACGTCTTTACAGAGACGCCCGCATCACCCCGATTTACGAAGGTACCAGCGAAATTCAACTCGTCGTTATCGGCGGTCAATTGTTGAAGTAAGAGTCTATACAGGAGGTAGATTATGAATATAGTGGTATGTGTTAAACAAGTACCTGATACGACAGAGGTACGTCTCGATCCTAAGACCAATACGTTGATCCGTGAAGGCGTACCGAGCATTATTAACCCGGACGACTTATCCGGTCTCGAAGTAGCTCTTCGCATGAAGGACAAAGATCCCGAAAACGTCACAGTCTACGCACTTTCCATGGGTCCGAACCAAGCGGAATACGCATTGCGCGAAGCACTTGCCATGGGCGCAGACGAAGCCATCCTCGTCAGCGACAGAGCATTCGGCGGTGCCGACACCTGGGCAACGTCTTGCACGATTACGGCTGCCATCGAACAAATTGACTACGATTTGGTCATCGCAGGACGTCAAGCAATCGACGGCGACACGGCACAAGTCGGTCCGCAAATCGCAAGACACTTGGGTATTCCCGCGATCTCTTATGCCGAAGACGTCGAGTTAAACGGCGACACCATCACCGTAAAACGTCAATTCGAAGATCGTTACCACATCTTGGAAGCTGAGACGCCGATTCTCATCACGACGCTCGCCGAAGCTGCAAAACCGCGCTATATGACGATTCGCGGTATTTACGAAGCGATGCAAAAAGAAATTACCGTTTGGGGCTTAAAAGATATCGAAGATAAGCTCGACTTATCCAATATCGGCTTGAAGGGTTCGCCGACCCGCGTTAAGAAGTCCTTCCCGAAACAAGGAAAGGCCGCCGGCGTAGTACTCAAAGACCTTAGCGCTGATGAAGCCGCACAAGCTATTCTCGCCAAATTAAAAGAAAAATACATCATTTAAGGGGAGGCCAACCAAATGAGTAAAGATATATATGTATTTATCGAACAAAGAGATAATAAGATCGAAAAAGTAGGCGTCGAACTTCTCGGCAAGGCTCGCGAACTCGCAGACGACCTCGGCCAAGAAGTTGTCGGTATGTTGATCGGCGAAGACGTCAAAGACGAAGCAAAGATTCTCTTCCGTCACGGTGCCGACAAAGTCATCGTCGTCGAAGACGAAAGACTCAAGGAATTCTTGAGCGAAGACTATGCCGACATGGTTTACGGCATCATCGACAAATATGATCCTGAAATCGTCCTCTTCGGCGCAACCTCCATCGGCCGCGACTTGGCACCGAACTTGGCCGCTCGCATTCACACCGGTCTTACCGCAGACTGTACGAAACTTGAAATCGACGAAGAATCCAAGTTATTGCGCATGACCCGTCCGGCGTTTGGCGGTAACTTGATGGCAACCATCGTCTGCGAAGACTTCCGTCCCCAAATGGCGACGGTACGTCCCGGCGTCATGCCCAGCATCGAGCGCGACAAGGAAGACGGAGAAATCATCGAAGAAAAATTCGAATTCTCTCATGCACAACCCAAAGTTCGCTTAAAAGAAGTGCTCAAGATCGAGAACGCTAAAAAAGACATCACCGAAGCCAGCGTCTTGGTTTCCGGCGGTCGCGGACTCGGCGGACCGGAAGGATTCGACGCATTGGAAGGCCTCGCAAAAGAACTTGACGCGGAAATTTCCTCCTCGAGAGCGGCCGTCGACTCCGGCTGGATCGAAAAATCGCAACAAGTCGGTCAAACCGGTAAGACCGTACGTCCCGAGCTTTATTTAGCACTCGGTATTTCCGGAGCTATCCAACACTTGGCCGGTATGGAAGATTCCGACTTGATCATCGCCGTCAACAAAGACGCAAACGCTCCGATTTTCGACGTAGCGGACTTGGGCGTCGTCGGCGACTTAAATGCCATTGTTCCTAAACTCGAAGAACTCATCAAGAAAGAAAGAGAACTTAGCGAACAACTCTAATCGGCAATCGAAACATCAAAAAAAGACCTCCCGCATGGGGGGTCTTTTTTAATGGAAAGAGAGGATGGGACGCCTGAAGGACGCTTCGCATGTAAACGAAACGTGTAGAAAATTTGCATGTTCAGCGCAGGCGCACCGCGAGGGAAGCTAGCGCCGCAGACGCCTCCTTATCTGTTTCCAGCCGAAGCTTAGGCCGATCATCACGATAAAGAGTTCGAGGCGCCCGAGGAGCATTCCCGCGATCTCGATAAAAAGCGTCAAGTTGCTCGCAGAGGGGCTCGTGACGCCCATGGAAAGCCCGACCGTACCGAGGGAGGAGGCGAATTCGAACATCGCCTCGGTAAGGGAGGCGCCGGAGGATGCGACGAGGAGGAGCGAACCGAGGGTGAAGACCGAGAGATAGAGGGCGATAAAGCTCGTCGTGTCCTCTCGCAGCGCCTCGTCGATGGAGACGTCGCCCTGCGCCCGGACGTAGGTGTCGGCGAACATGTGATTGCGCGTATTCAATTTGCGCCGAATCGTCGTTTTGACAAAGCGAAAGAGAAGGTAGATCCGCTCGAGCTTCATGCCGCCGGCGGTGGAGCCGATGCCGCCGCCGATCAGCATGAGTAAGAGCAGCATCGCGACGGCGAGATCGGGCCAATGGCTATAGCTCATCGTGGAGTATCCGGTCGTGGAAAGCGCGGAGATGAGATCGACCGAGGCCCGGCGAAAACCTTCGGAAAGTCCCATGCCGAGTTCGCTCGAAAGAGAGAAGGCGACGACGGGGATGGCGACGGCGAGGAGGAGGATTAAAAAGCGCACTTCGCTGATCTTGAAAAACGAGCGAATGTTTCCCCGCGCGAGGAGGAGCAGCGCCGCGAAATTGGTCGTCCCGATGAGCATGAGTGCGATGGTGATGAACTCGACGGGGAGACTGTGAAACGCGCCGATGCTGTCGAGTTTTGTGGAAAATCCCCCCGTGGAGAGTGAGCACATGGCGTGATTGATGCCGTCAAAGAAGCTCATACCCGCGAGGCGATAGAGAATCGTTCCCGCTGCGAGGCTTGCGAGGTAAATGGCGACGATCGACGCGGCGGTTTTTCGAATCGTCGCCTCGATCTTATCCGGATGCCCCTCGGCGCGGTAGAGGATCGTGGAATGTCGATTGGCGGCGAAGAAAATCATCATCATGATGAACCCGAGGCCGCCGCAATACTGCATAAAACTCCGGTGAAACAGAAAGATAGCGGGGGTTTTTGAAACGTCCATCACCGAAAGTCCCGTGGTGGTAAAACCGCTTACGGCTTCGAAAACGGACTGGACCGCGCTCAGCTGTCCGGAAATAAAAAAAGGCGCGGCGCCGATTACCACGCCCCATCCCCACGTAAAGAGCACGATCAGACCCGAGTAACCGGCGCTGTCCCGCCTCGAGAGGTAGGCGGGCGCGCGGTGCTTTTTAAACAAGATGAGGATCGAGGCGGAGGCGATCGAAAGGAAAGCGGGAATGAGAAAGCAAGAGGCGTAGCGCATCTCTTCCGGATATGCGGTCAAGACGATGAGCGGAAAGAGGACGATCAGGCCGATTAAAAGCATAAGTTTTCCCACGGTGTGGGCCTCAATGGAAAAGTTCTTCATTGCGCGCGCCCCGCCAGTGCCTCGACCGTCTCGAGTTCCTCCTCGTTTCCGACGATGACGACCAGGGTGTCGCCCGCCCGGATAAGTGTATCGCCCTGCGGGACGATGGTCTTATCTCGCCTCAAGATGCAGCCGACGATGGATCCCTTCGGCCATTCGATCTCCCAAAGCTTTTTGCCGTTTGCCGGAGAGGCGGCGTCAATTTGGACTTCGAGCACTTGTACCTGCCCTTCGGCTAAAGGTACGGCATGGGCGAATTTATCGAGAAAGGCCTTGTGTTCGATGATCGAGGTAACGGTTGAGACGACGCAAACGACGCTGTCGACGCCCATTTGGTAAAAGAAGTCGATCTTTTTGGGGTCCGTGACGATGGATACCGTCTTCTCGACGTTAAACTGACGCTTACAGAGTTGGCAGGCGACGAGATTATCCTCGTCCTTCGACGTGAGGGCGATGCAGATGTCGCAATCGTCGGCGCCGGCATCTTCCAAGAGATAGTGTTTTGTGCCGTCGCCGTGGACGACGGTCACGCCCTTGAGTTTGGAAAGTTCGAGGGCGTCTTCTTTATTTTTGTTAATGATGGTGATGCGATAGCCCTTCTCCCGCAAAGAGAGCGCCAAAGACTTTGCCTTGTTTTTTCCTCCGATAAGCAGGATGTGTTTTGCTTTTTTCATCGGTATCCCCCTTTCGATTCATGATAAAGATAATGTTCAATTTCCATGGCGGAAAGAGACGACGGGCAGATCGTCTTGATAAAGAGGTTTTTGTAGACCATCTCCCGTTCGGGGTCGTACAAGCGGGCGAGGACGCGTTCGACGTGAAAGAGATCGCGCGCAATTTGGGCGATCATGATGTTGGTATTGTCGCTGTCGGTCACCACGACCACGGCCGACGCTTCTTCCATGTGGATTTCCGCCAATTTGTCCAAGTCCGTGCCGTTTGCGACGACGGTGAGACCGCCGAAATTGGGGGAGAGTTTGTCGAAAGAAGACTTCGATTGGTCCAGGATCACGACTTTTTTATTTTGATCGGACAGCGACTGAGCGAGATTTGATCCCAAACGGCCGCAGCCGATGATGATCGTGTAATCGTCGCTTTTGCGCGTCGGCTCGACCTCGCGCGCCTCCTTCTCGGGGGACGGATCTCTCGGATAGAGATGGCGGGGCGTGTAGCCCTCGCCTGTTTCTTCCAGGTCGCCGTCGTCGTAGGCGAAGGAGCCGCTCGAGAAAAATTCGCCGCATGTCTTTAAGTTATGAGAGGCGGGTTTATAGGACGGGTCGAGGGCGTAGGCGGCGCGAAAGTGTTTCATGGCGCCGGCGTGATCGCCGCTTTTTTCGAGAATAATACCGAGTAAGTTATGAGGCTCGGGGGAATTCGGATCTTCTTTCATGGCGTCGCGGATGAGCGCCATGCCGTCGTCATAATGGTCGCGATGGACGAGCTCTCTGACATTAAAGCAGAGGGCGCGCATACGACGGACGTGTCGACATGTTGTTTTCATCATCATTCCTCCTTTGATACTTTAAGTATAGGGCCTTCGGTGTGAGTGCGGTGTGAGGAAAATTCTATTCGTGTGAGGCTGATGTGAGAAAAAAGAGCACATAAAAAAGAGCGGAGGCACGGTCCGCTCTTTTCGGTGTATTGAGTCAAGGTATCTATTGATCCGCCAGGCGATACCCCACGCCGATTTCGGTCTTGATGTAGCGCGGTTTGGCGGGCGTCGTCTCGATTTTGCGCCTCAATCCCGCCATCAATGTGCGCAGGGCCCGGGTATCGGTGCCGTATCCGACGCCGTAAATCTCGCGCAGGATCGCTTGAGTCGTAAGCACCTTGCCCATGTTCTTAAAGAGGAAGGAGAGGAGGCTGTATTCCTTTTGGGTGAGGTGGATGGGCGCGCCCTTTAAAAACACCTGTTGTTTATCGAGGTCGATGCTGAGGTCTCCGACGGATAGGACGGGATCGCGCGTAGTCGCCTCGAAGAGCTCGACGTGGCGCAGTGCGACGCGAATGCGTGCGAGAAGTTCGGTCTTCGAAAAGGGCTTGGTGAGGTAATCGTCGGCGCCGCGATCCAGCGCCTCCGCCTTTTCCCTGTCCTGATCCCGCGCCGAGACGACGATGATGGGGATGTTCGACCATTCCCTGAGTTTATCAATGACGTCCATCCCGTCAAAATCGGGGAGCCCCAAGTCGAGGAGGAGCAAGTCCACGTTTTCCGAGACGAGGAACATCATCGCCGTTTGGGCGTCGTCCGCGCTTAGGCATTGAAAGCCCTCGGCTTCCAAGATATAGACGATAAAGTGACGTATTTGTCGGTCGTCTTCGACGACTAAGATGGTTTTAGGATTGTTCATGCGACACCTCCAAGGGAAGAGTAAACGTCAAGGCACTTCCGCCGCCCAGCCGATTTTGTGCATAGATGACGCCGCCGTGGGCTTCGATAATGGTCTTGCAGATGGCGAGTCCGATGCCGATGCCTTTTTTATAACCGGCGGACTCTTTGCGCGTGGTAAAAAACATTTGAAAGATTTTTTCCAAGTTCTCCTCGGGGATGCCGACGCCGCGATCCAAAACGTGAAATTCGACGAAGCGACCGTCGTCGGATCGATTGACGCAAAGGAGAATGTCTTTGTCCGGATCTGTGTGCTTGATGGCATTATCCAACAAATTCACGAGAACTTGGCTGATGAGGGATTCGTCCATCGGGACGAGGAGCAACTCGTCGGGAACCGAAACCTCGATCGTCCGATCGGGCATGCGCTTCTCGATCACGGAGAGGGAGACGCCGATGACGTCGTAGACGTCTTCGAGTTTTTTGTCGAGGGCGATCACGCCGTCTTGAAGCTTGGTAAGATTCAGGATATTTTCGACCAGTGAAAACAGCCACTGGGCGTCTTCGTAGATGTCCTCCGAGAGCTTGTAGCGGGCGTCGTCGCGCTCGGACATACTCATAATCACTTCGCTCGTTCCCATGATGGCGGAAAGCGGCGTGCGCAGATCGTGGGAGATGGAACGCAAGAGATTCGCGCGGTAGCGCTCCCGTTCGGTCTCCTCCCGACTTTCGATCTTGTCGCGAATGCTGACGAAGTGCTCGAGGGCGAGGGTGGAATTTTCGATCATGGCGTGAAACATTCGGCGCTGAAGAGGCGTCATTCGCATCGCCGTCTCTTCGTCGATGCGAATGACCGCAAACAGCGCATCGTCGGAGGCGACGGGGAAGTGACAACATCCCTCCCATGTGAGAAGCGGTGTATTGATCTGCCTTAGTTGCCGGGCGAACGCCTTCCGATCGCGTAGTTCCCTGTAAATCACCTCGCCGTTTTCCTTGACTTGAAGAAATGTCCTGGCGGGTAAGGCCTTGTCGTCGAAGGGGATCCAAGCGACGCGTGCGCCTAAAAGCGTATGGACCGTTTTTGCCGCGATGCCTCCGATCTCTTCGATCGTCTTCGCATCGGTCAGGCGGGTGGTCATCTCGTAGAGCGCCTTTGCCTCCGCCTCCCGCTCTTTAGATGCTTCGTTAGCCTTTTTGACATTCGCCGTAAGCGTCGTCGTGATGAGCGTCGTCAAGGTCATCGTGATAAAAGTGATGAGGTAGGTCGGGTCGTCGACTTTGAGCGTAAAGTAGGGTTCGGTGAAGAACCAGTTAAACGCGGCGAGGGATAGAATGGCCGCGAGAAAGCCGTAAATGACAGCTTCGGTGGACCATGCTACGAGCAGCACCACGAGGATATATAAGATGACAACGTTGATTTCGTCGACGCCGAGGGAGCGAAAGAGGTAACCGATTCCCGTCGAGACGACGAGGAGAACGAACACGATCCCGAGGGATTGCAAGGGATTTTTTGAATGCAATGACCTTCCTCCTTTGAAGAGCGGTAGACGGAAGGAAAACGGCCCCTGCCATCCTTCACGTCTTTTTAATCATACCCTTTTTTAAGAATGATTTAAAGACGCGGATGCCGTCCCCTGCCTTTAAGAGGTTCCATCCCCGGGACGGGTAGGATGGGCAAAAAAATAAACCCGCGGTAAAATCGCGGGTTTATTTTTTCTTTTGACGTGAAGGTGTGTACGCGTTATTTGAGCGCGTCTTTTAATACTTCTCCTAAGCGCTTGATGCCTTCTTCGATCTTGTCTTCGGGCATGCAGCTGTAGTTTAAGCGGAAGTGGTTTTCTTCGGGATTTTCTGCGTAGAATGCGCCGCCGGGTACGAAAGCAACTTTCTTGTCGATAGCTTTCGTGGCGACTTCGCGAGCGTTGATGTGCTCGGGCAAGGTAACCCAGAGGAACAGACCACCTTCGGGGTTGGTGAAGGTAACTTCTTCGGGGAAGTATTTCTTCATGGCGTCGACCATGACGTTTTTACGTTTGCCGTAAACTTCGCTGATCGTCTTGATGTGTGCTTCGAGGTCGTTGTCATCCAAGAATTGAGCCAAGGTCATTTGGGTGGTCGTGGATGTTTGAAGGTCGGCACCTTGTTTAACCATGTTGAATTTGTTCAAAACTTCCGGTGCTGCGTTGAACCAACCGACGCGAATACCGGGGCTGAAGATTTTGGAGAACGTACCCATGAAGATGACGCGATCTTCGGTGTCCAAGCTGCGAAGGGACGGTTGAATTTCGCCTTCGAAACGTAATTCGCCGTAGGGGTTGTCTTCGAGAATCATGACGTCGTATTTGTTGGCGAGTTCGATTAAGCCTTTTCTTCTTTCCATCGTCCAGGTCTTGCCGGAGGGGTTTTGGAAGTCGGAAATGACGTAGATGAACTTGGTGTTTTTGTGTGCCTTTAATTGAGCTTCCAAGTCTTCGAGGATCATGCCGTCGTCGTCGAGTTTAACCGGAGCGAAGTTCGGTTCATAAGCTTTGAATGCGTTCAAAGCGCCTAAGTATGTGGGGCTTTCGACGATAATGTAATCGCCCGGATCGATTAAAACTCTGGGGACGAAGTCGAGACCTTGTTGGGAACCGGAAAGAATTTGGATATCTTCGGGTTTAACGTTTTTGCAGCCGACTTTTTCCATGCGGGTAACACAGTGTTCTCTTAAGCGTAAAACACCGTCGGTGGGGCCGTATTGTAATGCAGCGGCGCCGTTTTCCTTCATGACTTTATCGGATGCTTCGATCCACTTGTCGATGGGGAAAAGTTCTGCTGCGGGAAGTCCGCCGGCGAAAGAGATAATACTGGGGTCGGCAGTTAAAGCTAAAAGTTCGCGAATTTCGGAAGCTTTCAGATTGTCCATTCTTTTTGCAAATTTAGGCATTAAGAACTCCTTTCGTAACATACATAAAAAATTGCAGGGAAACGTTTCTACATCTACATTGTATCGCGCGAAAAGAGTAAAGTCAATAACTCCCGGCGTCCGTTCGGACGAAAAAGCGGTCGGGAAATCGAAAAAGATCGCGGGATAAATACGAAAAAATGGCGGATTGTCGAATGCCTCGGCAAATTGCGCGGGCATGCCGGCGGGGCGCGATACGCGGACACATGCGAGGTGGAAGGAAGAAAAAGTTTTCAAAATCTTCGAATCGGGACGGAAAAACTTAAAAAGAAAGGCGCGACGAGCGATAGATGGAAGGAAGGGGAGAATTTTTATAAAGAGAGTGTGATACCCATAAAAATTTTTCGAATTCCGTATTTCCTCGGGAGGAGGCCGCCCGCTCGAGCGCGCTAAAATCGGCGGCGATAATGCGCCGCGCGCTTATGAGGGGGATAAAAAAATCTCCCCGAAGGGAGACGTTAGTTATAGGCCGCGTGTTAAAAAATGAAGGGCCGACGCCACTTCGGCGCCGATGCCGTAGTAGAGCACCTCCTCCTCGGGATAGAAATAGGCGGTATGCACGGCGTGGGCCTCGGCCCCCTGTTTTCGCACGCCGAGGTTGATAAAACTCCCCGGCGCCTTTTCCAGGTAGTAGGCGAAGTCCTCAGCGCCCATCGTGGGCGTGGGGAGTGTTTCGACCGCGGATGGACCGAATACATCCTCGAGTGCGCCCCGCACGGCTTCCGTCGCCTTGGGATCGTTGATGAGGGGGACGTAACCCTCGATGATCTCGATCTCGGCGCGGCAGCCGTGTGCCGTCGCCACCGCGGCGGCGACATCTTTCAGCCACTGCTGAAGCTGCGCTCTGTTTTCGCGCGTATCCGCGCGCAGCGTCCCCTCGAGGGTCATCGTCTCGGGGATAATGTTGTGCTTGTTTCCCGCGTGGCAGGACCCGATCGATACGACCGCCGGCGTAAACGGCGACAATCGCCTCGCGACGAGACTCTGCAGTGCGACGATGAGGTGGCCGCCGCAGACGATGGGGTCGATGCACTCCTCGGGCGAGGCGGCGTGACCGCCCTTGCCGTAGAGCGTGATGCAAAAGTCGTCGACGCTCGCGTACATAAATCCCGGTAGGACGCCGAAGGTACCGACGTCCAGGTTGGGCGAGACGTGAAGGCCCATGCAGTAGTCGACGCCCTCCATGACGCCCTCGGCGACCATCGTCTTGGCGCCGCCGTTTTTTTCCTCGTCCGGCTGTACGATGAGGCGGATGCTCCCCGGGTAGTCGCGGTGCTCGGAAAAATAAATTGCCGCGCCGAGGAGGATCGCCATGTGCATATCGTGCCCGCAGGCGTGCATGACGCCCGGGACGTTCGAGGCGTAGGAGAGGCCCGTCTTCTCGTCGAGCGGAAGCGCGTCCATGTCCGCGCGAAGGGCGACGCGCGGTCCCTTCGCGTTTCCGGAAAATTCCGCGGAAAAGCCGTGCCGGGAGTAGTCGACGATCTCAGCGCCCAAGCGCGCCAAGGCCTCTTTCATATAGCGCGACGTCTCGGCCTCCTCGGCACTCAGCTCCGGATGGCGGTGCAGATGGCGATAGTGAGGTTTCGCCCGATCGGCGGCGATTCGGATGTCGGATAGGTTCATCGCATGCTCCTGCGATCGACAAGGTCGCCGTAGAGTTCGGCGCGGCGTCCGCGCCACAGGTCGAAAAACGCCTTCTCCTCTTCGACGCGGCCGAGATCGAGGTCGACGGTAGCGTGTCCGGGGCGCTGATCCATCATTAAAAGTTCCTCGCCTCCCGGGCCGAAGATGCAGCTGCCGCCTCCGCCCATGGCGGAGTAGCCTTCCCTGCGCGTGCAATTGACCGAGACGACGAAGCACTGATTCTCCGCCGCCCGCGCGCGACTGAACAGATGCATGTGGGAGAGGCGGGAGAGATGCCAGGCCATCGGGACGAAGAGGATCTTCGAGTTGCCCATGACGGCGAGGCGCGCCCATTCGGGAAAGCGCAAGTCGTAACAGGTGATAAGCCCCGCGGGGATCTCGCCGAGCGTGAAGCGACAGGCATCTTCACCCGACGCAAAGAGCTCGCTTTCGCCTCCGACGGGAAAGAGGTGCGCCTTGTCGTAGCGGGCAATTTCTTTGCCCTCTTTATCGAAGACGAAGGCTCGATTTCGGCGCGCTCCCCGGACGGTCATGGCGAGCGAGCCTGCGACGAGGAAGACGTCGTGTTCGCGGGCGAATGTGGCCATCGCCTCCTTCAACTCCTCCGCGCGGTAGTCGGTCGAGTCCTTTAAATCGGCGGGAGAAAATCCCGTGTTCCACATCTCGGGGAGGACGACGACCTCGGGATCGTCTAAGACCGCCTCCTCGAGGCGCGTAAAGATCTCCTCGACGTTTAAATCGAGCGTCATCGGGCCGATCGCAGCCTGGACTATCGCGATTTTCATCGACGGTTTTCCATGTGTTTTTCGAGGATTTGGATGGCGTTTAGGGCGGCGCCCTTTCGGGTGTTGTCTGCGACGCACCAGAGGTTTAAACTGTTTTCCATGGACTCGTCCTTGCGGATACGTCCGACGAAGACGTCATCTTTGCCTTCGGCTTCGATTTGAAGCGGGTAGACTGCGTTTTTAACATCGTCTTCTAAGACGACGCCGTCCATCGCCTCATACGCCTCTCTCAAGCGGTCGATGTCGACGGGTTTTTCGCAGGTGACGTTGATCGAGATCGCGTGGGCGCCCTTGACGGGGACGCGTACGGCGGTAGCGGTGACGGCGAGGTCGGGGCGATGGAAGATTTTTCTCGATTCGTTGACCATCTTCATCTCTTCTTTGGTGTAGCCCGTATCGAGGAAGTCGTCGATGTGGGGAAGGCAGTTGAAGGCGATGGGGTGGGGATACATCTTCGGGGGTTCTCCCTTGATGCCGCGTTCCAAATCGGCGATGCCCTGGACGCCGCTGCCGCTGACGGCTTGGAAGGTCGTAAAGACGATGCGCTTGATGTGGAACAGATCTTCGACCGGTTTCAAAGCGACGACGGATTGGATCGTGGAGCAGTTCGGGTTGGCGATGATGCCCTCGGCACCTTGAGCGTCCTCGGGGTTAATTTCGGGGACGACGAGGGGGATGCCTTCTTCCATGCGGAAGTGGGAGCTGTTGTCGATGACGACGCTTCCCGCTTCGGCGGCGACGGGACAGAATTTTGCGGCGAGGGAACCGTCGAGTGCGCTCAGGACGTAGTCGAACTTACCTTCTCTCAAGGCGTCCTCGGTGAGCTCTTGAATGGTGAGCTCCTTGCCCTTAAACGAGACCGTCTTGCCGGCGCTGTTTTCCGATGCGAACAGGCTGAGTTCCAACGGAAGATCTTTTTCCTCCAAGATGGAACGCATGGTTTGACCGACGAGGCCGGTGGCACCTAAAATTGCTAAACGATAAACCATAAATATACCTTCTTTCATTAAAACAATGTTTTTCTTGACTATAGCAAAAACTCTCTAGTATAGTCAATTCATAACCTATTAATAATTTATTAAACGAAAAGAGGGGGAGACATGAAAGTTGCATTGATTGGACTGGGTACCGTGGGTCGAGGGGCTTACGATATCTTAAAGGCTAGAAACGATGTGTTGAAAGAAACGGTCGGCGCGATCGACATCGCCTATATCGTCGTGACGGAGCGGAGCAAGGAGCGTTTGTCGCGCGAGCTGGAAGAGACCGTCGTGACGTCTTCGGATTACGACCGCGTCCTCGATGAGGTGGATCTCGTCGTCGAGGCGACCGGCGCAATCGACATCGCCTACGATTATATGAAACGGGCGCTCGAGAAGGGCATCGGCGTCGTGACGGCCAACAAGGCCGCGGTCAGCGCGTACTACAAGGAGCTTACGGAACTTGCGGAAAAACACCGCGTGCCGTTTCTGTTTGAGGCCGCAGTGGGCGGCGGGATTCCCGTCCTTACGCCGCTCCGCGCGCTGTGTCTGCAAAACGACATCGGGAGCATTCGGGGTATTTTAAACGGGACGTGCAACTATCTAATCAACGCCATGTTTAAAGACGGCGCCGATTACGACGAGACGCTCGCGCTTTGCCAGGAATTGGGCTACGCCGAGCAGGATCCGACCGACGACGTGGAAGGTTACGACACGCGCAGAAAGCTGCATATCCTGATCGAGATGGCCTACGGTCACATCGACGGAGAGGCCATTCCGACGAAGGGCATCGCGCAGCTTACAGGACCCGTCGTATCGTATTTAAAGGAACACCGCAAAAAAGTGAAGCTCGTCGCCTCCGCGAAACCGGTCGAGGGCGGCATCGAGGCCGTCGTCGAGCCGGTCGTCCTGGACGAAAGCGACGAGCTCGCCCTGCTCCCCGATGCGATCAATGAAGTCGACATCGAGGGATCTTGGGTAGGAGATGTGGCCTTCCGGGGACCGGGCGCCGGCAAGGAGCCGACGGGAAATGCCGTCGTAAGCGACATCGTCTCGGTCCTTTCAAACGGCGCGCTTCCGCTCTTGTCGCGAGGCGACGTCGCGCTCAAGCCCGTCTTCGGCCGCTATCTGGTTGCCGAGGCGCTCGAGGGCGATTTCGTCGAAACAGTCGACGGCGACTTTACCTTGACGCGCGAGATGGAACGGGACGAGCTCTTGAAGCACGTGGACGCCGAGACGTTTTTTGCGCGGATCGACGCTTAGCGCGACGGAACGGAAAACTGAAAATTTGCGCATAAAAATAAGGCGGTGCTGAGCACGGCCTTATTTTTCGTGGATGCGAATGGCATTGTGTTCCCGAATGTCTTTGCCCTTGACTTGGTTTAACGCGCCGATGGTGTTGGTGCGCTTAATCGTAATCGTCTCGCGCAAGTGCATGAGAAAGTCGTCGAGCGCTTTGGACGAGGTGGATTTAATGCGAATTAAAAACTGGTATTCTCCCATCAATTTCCAGCAATCCGTGACGTCGGGCGATTCTTGGATATACTTGATAAATTCGTCGAGCGTATTTTCCTCTTCGGAGATGTCGATCAGACAGAACGAATGGATGTAGGAATCGTCTTCTTCCCCTCCGAGCAAAATCGTATACCCCGCGATCACGCCGGCATCTTCGAGGCGATGGATTCGGTTGCGGGTCGCCGATACGGATAAGCTGACTTTTTTTGCGATGTCGCTTAGGGACATGCGGCTGTTTTCATTTAATAGAGATAAGATATAAGTATCGATGGAATCACCGGCAAAACGATTAATGTGCATAAGATGCACCTCCTTAATTAAAATAAATATGTTCACAGTCATTATACCAAAAAAGTAAAATCGTTCCATACAAAAAGTGAAAAAATTTGCAAATAGAAGTAAAAATTTTGGAAAAGTAGACGAATTGATATAAATGCGTAGGGACCGGGTGGATTTCCCATCACGAAAGATTATATTTTTTGATGCACACATCATATTTTATGATAAACGACGGGATGGAGCATAATTTTCTGTAGGTGGGGAGAGAAACTCTTTTTTTGTCCTTTTTTGACGCGGTATGACTTTGAAACGACGCATATTGACTTTATTTTAAATAAAGGGTGTCGGTTTTGCGATAATTGAATTCTTTTGATTTTAGGGGGCATTAAGTGCTAGAATGAGCCTATCTGTGGACTTCTATATATAAGAAGTTTATTGGACATAGAAAGGAGCGCATTTTGGAACAATTGATTCGAGGCGTCATCGAATTGGATGAGCGAACCGATAAAATGGTTCGGGAAAAAGAAGCGTCGATCGAAGAAGATAAGTCCGGCTTGCAAAAGCGCTTTAGCGAAATGGAAGCGGATGAACGCGAAAGTTCGAAAAAAGCCGCGAAGGAATCTTACGACGAGATCTATAGCGATGCGATGGATGTCGTCGATAAGATTAAAGAGAAAAATCACTTAAAGCTCGAACAAGTGGACGATATTTATAAAAAGCACAAGGATGAGTTAGTGGAAGAAGCGTTCCGACTCCTGGATATTTAGTGGGAGGACAGGTATGAATTACGCTGCCGTTAACACCAAAGCGGTCGCCGTGTACGCCAAACTGCTCAAACCCGAACTTCCCCTGCAAATTCTGGCTGCCGGAAATTACGAAGACGGCATCGACATCATCCGGAAGGAGTGGGGACTGAGCTTTTCCGAGGACACGCACCTCTTGGAAGTTAACGTAAAAATGGAAGAAAAGGTTTATAACACCTTAAGGTCGTTCGATTATTTTTTGCAGGGATCCGCGCGATATTTTTTCAAGTTGTTGGAGCAACACTACGAGATCCAGGATATCAAGAGAATTTTCCGCGCCGTCTATCACGGCGACAACGTCGACATCTTGAGAAACTCTCTGTTGGCGTTCAATCCGGAGTTGTTGCCCAAAGGCCAGGCGCTTACGCCGGAAGGTCTGTTTAAGATTCTCGAATCGACGCCCTACGGCCGCATGCTTTCGGCCTACCAGGACGTCTCGAAGGATCGCATCTCGTTTTATGTGGAGATGGAACTCGACCGGTCGTATTACGAAAATCTCGCGCGCGAAGCGAAAAATTTGGGAAAGAAAGACCGCAAGGTCGTCCTGGCGATGTTAAATCGCCACATCGACTTGCTCAATATATTTTACATTTATCGAGCAAAGAAAAATTACGACATCATGAAATCGGAGATGGAAAACTTCGTCATCCGCGGCGGAAATATTCCAAAAACGCTGATCGACGAATGGGTCTATTCCGACGACGTCGAGTCGCTTAAGAATTCGGTCAGGCATTCGTCGTTCGCTTTTCTATTTCAAAGTGAACGAGACAGCCACATGACCGACATCTTGGCGTCTCGCGACCTTTCGGAGATGTACAGGACGTATTACAAAGAAGAACGTATGTCTATCGGAAGGATCGTTGCCTTGTCGATTCTCTTACGCCTCGAAATTCGGGACGTATCGACGGTTTTAGAGGGCTTAAGACTCGGTTTTGGTAAGGATATGATAAGGGAATTGTTGACGATTCCCGCGAAAGAAGGTGAAGTATGGCAGTAGAAAGAATGGTCATGCTGAGCGTCGTCGGCCGATTGGAGAACATGGAAGACATCTTGTTCGAAGTGCTTCAGTCCGAGGCCATGGACATGGTCGATTCGATGACGCAGTTGTCGCAAAACAGCAATATCTATTCTCTCGAAGATAATGTCGACATGGTCGTCGACCTGAACAACTTGGCGCCCTTTCCCATCGACGCCGATTTGAAACAGCAGACGCAGGAAGCTCTGGATCTCCTGGACTACTTCCATATCGACGATTTAGATTTACACAATTTCGATAGATCGATGGACGTTCAGAGCGCCTATCAAAAATTGATGGATCGCGTGCGTCCGATGCAGACGGAGTACGAAGACATTCAAAAAGAACTTAAAGAGATCGCCATGTTCAAGGAAAATTTGAGTTTGTTTAAAAATGTCGACGTCGACCTGACGCAAATAAAGGACTTGAAGTATTTTTCCACGCGATTCGGACGACTGGAAAAGTCGGCGAGAATTCGCTTAAAGAACAGTTACGAGAATCTTCTCGCGCTGGTCTTCCACACGGGGTCGTTTGAAGACGAAGAAGTCTACATGATTACCTACCCCAACGAGGTCAGCGATGAGATCGACCGCGTCTTGAAGTCGCTCCACTGGATCGACGTACCGATTCTCGAGTACGCGGAGGGGACGCCGAAGGAGACGCTCCGACTGATCGAGGAAAAAGAAGATCGCCTCCGCGACCGCTTATCGAAGATCGAGGAGGAGAGAGATCAGCTCTATATCCGCGATCGCGAGAAAGTTCGAAAGATCCTCGCCCACATGATCTTTTTAGGCCACGTGGAAGAGGCGAAGGAAAAAATGGCGGTCTCGAAGAAGTACTTCCTGCTCACCGGTTGGACCGATGAGGCGGGCGTCGAGGAGATTCGCAAGCGGACGAAGAAGTACCCGGACGTGGTTCTTACGATCCAAGACGAGGATACGGCCGCGAAGGGAATCGCGCCGCCGACGAAACTCTCGAATCCGAAGTTTTTTCAACCCTTCGAATTACTCGTAAGGATGTACGGCATCCCGAAATATAACGAAATCGACCCGACGATCTTCGTCGGAATTACCTATATGTTGCTCTTCGGCGCCATGTTCGGCGACGTGGGACAGGGCTTGATCTTTGTCCTTATCGGCTGGCTCGTGTCGAGGAAAAAGCAAAAAGACATGGGCGGGCTGCTGATGCGCATGGGGGCATCTTCCACCGTGTTCGGCTTTTTATACGGGTCGGTCTTCGGCAACGAAGATATTATCGACGCCCTTTGGATTCGACCCTTCCAAAACATCGAACAAGTCCTCGCCTTTTCCGTCGGCTTCGGGGTCATTCTGTTGATCCTGGCCTACGGCATGAACTTTGCGAATGCGATTAGGAATAAGGACGTGGCGCGAGGGTTGTTCGGAGAACACGGCCTGTTCGGCTTTTTGGTCTTCGCCATGCTCTTACTCATGATCTTGGATGTCGCGGGCGTCGTCAAAGTCGTACCGATGAGCGTCGCCGTCATCATCCTCGTTATCTCGATCGTGCTGATGATCTTTAAAAAGCCGATTATGGCGAAACTTCAAAAGACCGAGGTCAACTACGAAGGCGGCAAGAGCGGTTACTTTATCGAAAGCTCTTTCTCGATGATCGAACTGTTGATTTCGACCTTGTCGGGTATCGTCTCGTTTATCCGTGTCGGCGCATTCGCCATCAACCACGTCGGTTTGTTTATGGCCTTTCACGTCATGTCGGAGATGGCGAGCCACACCGTGGGCGGAGTCATCATACTCATACTCGGAAACGTTTTGATTATCGGATTGGAAGGATTGATCGTCTTTATCCAAGGCCTGCGCCTTGAATACTACGAATTGTTCAGCCGTTACTACAGCGGCAGCGGACGCGAGTTCCGTTCGTCGAATTTGCGTGTCAAAAAGAATAAATAATAGTTGTTAAAAGGAGAATGATCATGGAAAAAATTTTATTTTTAGCATCTCTCGTCGTGATCTCGACCATTATCGCCGGATTTATCATCTTGGAACGCGGTGTTTCAAGCGATCGGAAAAAACTGAAAAAAGCGTTGAGGACGAACCTGACGGTCTTTGTCCCGACCGTTCTCGCCGCCTATGTTCTGCTCGTCCCGGGCGTCGTCCACGCGGCAACCGCGCCGACGGGCACAAACGGCTTGGGTCTTCTCGCAGCGGCCCTCTCGACCGGACTCGCTACGATTGGTACCGGTTATGCGGTCGGCGTCGTCGGCTCCGCCGCACTCGGCGCAGTCAGCGAGGACGACTCGATCTTAGGTAAGACATTGATCTTCGTCGGCTTGGCCGAAGGTATCGCGATTTACGGTTTGATTATCTCGATTATGATCTTAGGGAACCTCTAATGATTTCCAGAGTCATATCGCGAACCGATGAGCTTCTCGTCGCGTTAAGGATGAGCGGTTTTGAGGGGGTCTGGTGTGCCGATGCCGAGGAACTCGAAAAGGCCTTTGACGAGGCGGTCGAAGATAAAGACGTCGGCATGATCATCTTAAATGAGAAGGACTTCTACGAATTGGAAGAGAAAGTCCTCGCCGTTAAGGATAAAAAACGCAGTCCCTTTATCTGCACATTGCCCGGTAGAGACGGCTACAGCGAAGACGACTTTATTATGAGATACGTTCGCGATGCCATCGGGGTCAAATTGGATTAGTAGGTGAGAAAATGCTGCAAGTCGAAAATAAATTGGAATTATTCGAAAACGTCGTCTATAAGCGGCGACTGCTCGATTTAGAAAAAGAAAAAGAGGCGTGGGAGGAGGAAAAGAAAAATCTCCTCGAACGTAAAAATAAGCAACTGTCGGAAGAAAAGGCACATATCATCAAGCGCCGCGCCAACCTCGCGAGCGTCATGGGAAACGAAAAGATCGTGAAGGCGCGCGAAAATGAACGGGTACTGGAACTTAAAAAGATCAATGAATTGAACGACGACTTTATCGAGGCGATCGAGGCGCGCGTCCGCGCCTATACCGAGACGGACGAATACAAACAGGCGCTCGTCGACCGCGTCGTCGAATCGCTGAACGACCTCGAGCCCGGGAAGTATCAACTGGGTCTGGTGAAGCGGGACATGGATCGTTTTTTCGACGACATCCAAGAGAAGGCGTCGGAAAAGGGATTTACGCTCTGCCCGCACGTGCTCCCCGACGGTCGCATCGGCGGTCACACCATCACGGATATGGATGAGACGTACAGTTTAAACTACGACCTCGCCACCAAAATTCACGAAAAGCAGTATGAGATCGGAAAACTTCTCTATCGTCTTTTCGGGGAGGAGATGGAGCATGAGTAAAGAAGCAAAGATAGCGAAAATTAACGGACCCGTCGTCATCGGGAGGCCGATGGGAGATTTTTCGATGCGCGAAATGGTCCAGGTCGGCGACAAAAAGCTGATCGGGGAAGTCATCGCCATCCACGGCGACGAAGGGACCGTCCAGGTCTACGAGGACACCGAGGGCTTAAAGCGGGACGAGGCGATCGTCTCCACCGGCGGTCCGCTTTCGGTTCGCCTGGGTCCCGGGCTCTTAGGCAATATGTTCGACGGGATCGAACGTCCCCTAAACCGCATCAACGAAGCGTACGGGTACTTTATCCCCGAGGGCATCGGCATGATGAACTTGGACCTCGAAAAGAAGTGGTCGTTTAAGGCCAAGGTCGAGGTGGGCGATACGGTCCGAGGCGGCACGGTCGTCGGATCGGTTCCCGAGACCTCGATCATCGAACACCGCGTCCTCACGCCGCCCGACGTGTCGGGTGAGGTGACGTGGGTCGCCGAAGACGGCGAGTACGACATCACCGAACCCGTCTTGAAAGTGAAGGACGAGGAGGGCGAAGAACACGAGATTTCGATGAGCCAACGTTGGCCCGTGCGTATTCCGCGGCCGGTCGACGAATTTTTGGACGCGAACGAGCTGCTCGCGACGGGACAGCGCGTCCTCGACGTCTTCTTCCCGATCGCCAAGGGCGGCACGGTCGCCATCCCGGGCGGTTTCGGGACCGGTAAGACCATGACGCAACACTCCATCGCGAAGTTTTGCGACGCGGACATCATCGTCTACATCGGTTGCGGCGAGCGGGGAAACGAGATGACCGAAGTTCTCGAGGACTTCCCGAAGCTGATCGACCCCAACACCGGCAAGCCTCTGATGGAGCGCACGATCTTGATCGCCAACACCTCCAACATGCCGGTTGCGGCGCGCGAGGCGTCGATTTATACGGGGATTACGATCGCCGAATACTTCAGAGACCAAGGCTATGACGTCGCGATGATGGCGGACTCGACCTCCCGTTGGGCGGAGGCGCTTCGCGAGATTTCGGGCCGCTTGGAAGAGATGCCCGCTGAGGAGGGCTATCCGGCGTATCTGCCGTCTCGAATCGCGTCGTTTTACGAGCGCAGCGGATCGGCCAATACGCTTTGCGGTGAACAGGGATCGGTGACGACGATCGGCGCCGTCTCTCCGGCGGGGGGCGACTTTTCCGAGCCCGTTACGGAGAACACGCGACGCTTCGTCAACGTGTTTTTAGCGCTCGACAAGGACCTCGCCTATTCCAGACACTATCCCGCGATTCACTGGCTAAACAGCTACTCGGGATATGTCGGCGCGCTGTCGAATTACTACGACAACCGCCTGGAGGGCGACCTTCCGACGCTTCGAAAGAAATTTTTAAATATTTTAAACGAGGAAGCGCGACTCCAGGAAATCGTCATGTTGGTCGGCGAGGACGTCTTGCCGGACAAGGAACGATTCCTCCTGCAAATCGCCCGCATCATCAAGGACGCCTTCCTGCAACAGAATGCGTTTAACGAGATCGACCAATCGGTTCCGCTCGAAAAACAGTTTGCCATGATGGAAGTCATCGACACCCTGTACGAAGAGGGCGAGGCCGTCTTGGATCGGGGCATTTCGATCGAAGAAGTTAAGGACGAGACGCTTTACTCCGAAATCGTCAATATGAAATACAACATCGGCAACGACGACTTAAAGCCGTTTACCGACTTGATCAATCGAATTCAAGAGCACTACCGCGAAATCCGCATCCAATACGGCATCGTCGAAGACGAAATGGACGAAATCGCCGCGAGCGACGTCGGCGAAGCTGAAAAAGCGAACGACGCGCCCAAAGAAAAAGCGGAGGAAGCATCCGAAGAAAAGACGGATGATACAGCCGAAGAAGAGGCGGACGGTGCGCGTGAAGAAGAAACGGAAGAGGTGTAGAGAGTGAGAAAAGAATATTTATCGCTCGACAATGTCGACGGATCCCTGATCGAACTATCCAACCTACACCACGTGACTTACGGTGAGATCGTCTCGATCACCAACTCCGAGACGAACGAAGAGCTCGTCGGCCGCGTCATCGGCATCGACGACGACAAGGCGACGGTGCAGATCTTCGGCGAGTCGATGGGCGTCTCGACGGAAAATTTACGCGTCGTCTTTGAAGGGCGACCCTTCGAGATCCCGCTTTCATCGGCCATCCTGGGCCGGCGCTTTAACGGCATCGGCGAGGCCATCGACAAGGGCGGGGAGATCTATTCCGAAAAATTCTACAACGTCAACGGCCAGCCGATGAACCCCGTCGCGCGGGAATACCCGAGAAACTTTATCCAGACGGGCGTGCGCGCCATCGACTCGGTCATGACGCTGATTCGCGGTCAAAAGCTGCCGATCTTTTCGGGTTCGGGCTTGCCGCACAACGAGCTCGCCGCGCAGATCGTTCGCCAGGCGAACATCGCCGACAATGAAGGCGACGGATCGGACTTTGCGGTCGTCTTCTGCGGCATGGGCCTAAAGCGCGAGGTCGCATCGTTTTTCATCGACAACTTTATGGAAGCGGGCGTCATGGACAAGGTCGTCGTCTACATGAACTACGCCGACGACCCGATCATGGAGCGGATTATCGCGCCGAAGTGCGCGCTGACGGCGGCGGAGTATTTGGCGTTTGAAGAACACAAACACGTCCTCGTCATCATGACCGACATGACCAGCTATGGCGAGAGCCTCCGGGAAGTCTCCTCTCAACGACAAGAGGTCCCCTCCCGAAAGGGTTACCCCGGCTATCTGTATTCGGATCTCGCCTCGATCTACGAACGCGCCGGTATGATTCGCGGGGTCGAGGGTTCGGTGACGTTGATACCGATCTTGACGATGCCCGCAGACGACATCACGCACCCGATTCCCGACTTGACGGGTTACATCACCGAGGGACAGATCGTCTTGTCGCGCGACCTCAACGGACACGGCATCTACCCTCCGATCAACATTTTGGACTCGCTGTCCCGTCTGATGAAGGACGGCATCGGCGAGGAGTACACGCGAAAAGACCACTCCGACGTCTCGGCACAGCTTTTCGCGTCGTACTCGCGCTGTATCGAAGTACGTTCCCTCGCGCAGATTATCGGGGAAGAGGAGCTCTCCGAGGACGATCAGAAAATATTGGAATTCGGCCGACGTTTTGAAAACGAGTTTATCGGACAGAACTTCAACGATTCCTTTACGATCGCAGAGACCCTCGATAAGGCGTGGGAACTGTTGAGAATTCTTCCGAAGGACAGTTTGGTTCGTATCGACCCCAAAATTTTGGAGGAATATTATTAGAGGTGAGTTATGGCAAAACGTGTAACGGCGACGAAGGCGAATTTGCTGAAGATCAAGAGCGCGCTGGCATTTGCGAAAAAAGGGTACGGCCTGCTCGATAAAAAACGAGCCGTTTTAATGCGCGAGATCATGCACTTAAATCAACGGGCGCAGACCATTCAGCAGGAAATCGAGGAAAGCTTCTCCCGATCCTACGACGCGTTTACGATGGCCTCTGTCACCATGGGGTGGGAGGCAGTCGTGGATATGTCGAAGTCCATGCCCCTGGAAGAGCCGTATACCATCGGATATCGATCCGTCATGGGTGTGGAACTTCCCGAGATTCACTACAAAGAATTTAAGCGCGACACGACGTTCAGTATGTACGAAAGTAACTTCGCCTTCGACGAAGCGTATATCCGTATGCACGATATGCGCGCGAAGATTTACGAATTGGCGGAGATTGAAACCGACCTTTATCGCCTGGCGAAGGAGATAAAGAAGACGGTGAAGCGGGCGAATGCCCTCGAGAAAATTCAAATCCCGAAGTACGAGCGGACGAAAAAAGAGATCGAAGAAATTCTCGCGGAAAAAGAGCGGGAAGATTTCTTCAGACTCAAGCGCGTAAAAAGCAATGTATCGAAATAAAAAGACGGACCCCCGCGAGGGTCCGTCTTTTTATTGAGAAAATTGAAGGGGCGCCGCGCAGATGCGAGCGGTCGGCACCCGTCTCGCGCTTAGAATCGATCGTCGAGAAAGTCCTGAACGTCGCGATAACCCTTTGCGGGGACGCTCTTCCACGCATCGTCTACATCGTCGCCATCGATTTGTTTCACGTTTAGCACGTCGCCGTTTTTGTCGAATTGATACGAGAAGACAAAACAGGAGGAGAGTGTTTCCACGTCCATGTAGAGAGAATCGCCTTCGACGAAGGGCGGGTGAGTCGGCTTAAGATAGGTTATGCGATCGGGGGGCGTTTGGGACTCGAGGTCCATGAGCTCAAAAGTCGATAAAATGACCTGATGCTTCTTGGAATAATGGTAGAGATATTCCATCACCGGCGGGAAGGCGCCGAAATTCCAATCTCCGTTCCCGCCGGCAATCGGCTCGGCGAGAGTTTCGCCGACATTTGCGAGATAAAGCTCCAAGTCCTCCCGGTCCACTCCCGGATATTTAAAGTAGGAAGCGAGCACGAGATTAAATTCTCCGACGGGCAGATAGAGCGCGCCGTCTTTTTCGACGGCGGCGAGGGAACCCGCGTCCTTGCCGTCGATGTTAAGCGCGATGTTTTCGGTTCCGGCATCGCTTTTTTCATCGTTCGCTCGAATAAATTGCCGCGTATGTTGATCGTAATCGTAGTAGATGGTTTTTTCCTTGCGGACGCCGCCCGTATCGGTCGTTTCCAAATAGGTTTGACTGTCGCTGAACCTCTCGCCGTCCCGATCGAACAGCTGGACATTCGAGGAGATGTCGGGCCAATAGACTTTATCGTCCTCGACGCCGTAGAGGTAGGAGGTGATGCCTGGCCCGCCGGCGTTGGCGGTCAGGAGCAGATAGGCATCTTTGCCCGCGCGCAGGAGTTTCGGATCGCGGTAATAAAAGAATTCCCCGGTAAGTTTTTCGACGGGAGTCGAGACGAGTTCTTCGTTGATAAAGAAGAGTGCCGAAGATTCCGCGTCCTCGCCCGTAATGACATAGGCGGCGAGCTTTCCGTTGTGGTTGTAGTCGTCGATAAAGACGCATTCGGTGCCGTTTTCCGTGACGTAGGGGTCGAGGTTTTCGTCGATAAATGCGCGGAACTCTTTTTCGGAGAAGCCTTTATCGGCCTTGTGCGCCTTTCCGGCGTCGAGATCGGTGTATCGCCCCGCGATCTCATAAAAATTATCGTCGTCGTAGGGCATAAGCTCGATGGGCCGGAGTTCGGATCGAAGGGCGTCGAAATTCGCCCGATCGAACGGTTCCAAGGTGTCGGCGATGATCCTCGTCTGGACGAAGAGATCGGTGCCGTCGGCGTAGTCGGGCTCGATGTAAATGTCGGGGTTTTCGGAGGAGAAGTCGCCCGTGAGCGTGGTCGCAAACCCCTTGCCGTCGGGAGAGTAGCCGTAGTCGATCTTTAAGATGCCGTCGACGACGTTGATTTCAAAGATCTCGCCGGTATCCATATTGTCGATGTACAAATTTCCCTCGGAATCGGTGTAAAGATTCGTGGAGAAGATACTTATTTCCCCGGGCTCGAGCGACGAAAAGGTGGAGTAGCTGCCGTCGGAGAAAAATTGGACGATGGAAAAAAGCCGAAGATCCCCGGAGATTTGATGACAAAGGATCAGGAGAGGATAGTCGAAGGCCGGGTGATCGTAAAAGGTAAAGAGCAACGTATCTTCCGCCGGGAGATCGGAGACGGTCTGTTCGATATATGTAGCATCCTCCGCCCTCTCGACCGCGTAGGGCATTTCGCCGTCGAGGACATCCTTATAGAGGGGAACCATGGTTTTTTTAATCACCTGTTTCCGGACGATGTCCAAGCGTCCGACCGTGCGCTCGAAGAGCTCTCTAAAGACCTTGACGACGACGTTTTGTTCTCGCGCGACCGTGCGTTCGCGGCGTTGTACCTCCTTGACATCCTCTTGGACGGCGGATGTCGCCCGGGGTCTGTCCTTCCAATGACCGCGGGGGTTCGGCGCAGGCTTTGCGCATCCGACGAGGACGACGGCGATTAGGAAAAGGGCAAGATAGCGAAAACGTTTCATAGGCACCTCCGTGGAAATATTTTTATTATCATATCATTAATAATAGAAAATAAAAATATAATAAAAAATGAATCATCTCCTCGTCGACTTCCGTCTTTTTGGCGAGACGATTGTGGTATACTGGAAAAAAGGTTTGGGAGGAGGTAGCTATGTTTTGCCCTCACTGCGGTTCTAAAAATCCGGACGATGCCGACTTTTGCGGCCATTGCGGAAAGCTGTTACATAACGATCGCTTTGACGAAGACGAGACAATCGATCGGGGATCGCGCCGCCGAAAAGAGACGTCCTTCGACGCAAAGAACGATCCGTTTCACGACGGAGACGGCGCTTACGGATCGACTTCCCGGGGAGACTTCGTAAGGGAGCATCCGGCTGCGATCGTCATCGGGGCGACCCTCGCGATCTTGTTGTTGATCGCCGTCTTGTTTTCGGTAAAATCGAAGCCCGAAAAAGAGGATCGGGTGAATGTGACGCCGCACGTCGCGAGCGATCGGGCGGAGCAGGTCGAAGGCGAACAGGTCGACGATGCGGAAGACGCGTCCGCGCCGAGCCCCGAGGTGAAAGACGTCACA
>JAQYDN010000016.1 GCA_028724185.1 Bacillota bacterium | reverse complement strand
TGCCGCTAATGTGTTGTCCATAGGATCACCCCCGCGTGTGCGGGTAGCTTTATACACGGACAACGGGATCCACTCTGAACAAAGGATCACCCCCGCGTGTGCGGGTAGCTTGTAAAGGCGCCTGGCGGCTTTAATACAACCGTAGGATCACCCCCGCGTGTGCGGGTAGCTTGTAAGACGTGATAATCTCTTCTCCGGTTGCGAGGGATCACCCCCGCGTGTGCGGGTAGCTTTTGGCCGACACGTACTTCGATGGTGCTTAAGTGGGATCACCCCCGCGTGTGCGGGTAGCTTGGCGAGTACGGAGATCAACACGGATCCCTATTAGGATCACCCCCGCGTGTGCGGGTAGCTTAGCGCCTCAATCTCATAAACGAGGTAAAAGCCGGGATCACCCCCGCGTGTGCGGGTAGCTTAACGTGACGCCATACGCGTTGGCGATCAAGCCGGGATCACCCCCGCGTGTGCGGGTAGCTTATAAAAAAGGCCGCCCTCTCGGACGACCTACTAGGATCACCCCCGCGTGTGCGGGTAGCTTGGTGGCCCAAATATGGGCGGAAGCTTACACCTAGGATCACCCCCGCGTGTGCGGGTAGCTTTTTCCGTATTCGCCATAATGCCTTGGGTTTCTAGGATCACCCCCGCGTGTGCGGGTAGCTTCAAGCATTTCATTCGTTATTCCAGTTAATTCAAGGATCACCCCCGCGTGTGCGGGTAGCTTCGCCCCGGAAAGGAGGTGAAAAATGAAAATACCGGATCACCCCCGCGTGTGCGGGTAGCTTTGCCAGGTCGTCCCGCTTTCCGCTTCGTGCAAGGGATCACCCCCGCGTGTGCGGGTAGCTTTTTTAGTTATTAAAGTGCCATATAGGGCTGGTAGGATCACCCCCGCGTGTGCGGGTAGCTTACTTAAGGATCCCTGCAATTTAGCCCTTTTCATTTTTAAATTTCAAAAATTCATTTACTTTCCCTGAAAGCTCCTCGATGATTTCGGCATCTTCCAACGCGCGGTGGGGCACGGTGCGACCGATGCCATAAGCTTTTAAAACGCTCTGTAATGTGTAGCTCTTTAAAAATTGCTTTTCTTTTTTGACCATCGCCTTTAAATCGATACAGCGATTTTTTAACGCTCCCTCGTCCGATGTCCGAAGGGCCCGATCTAAAAATTTCACATCGAAAGCGACGTTGTACCCGACGATCGGGCGATCCCCTATAAATTGCATCACCTCGGGCAAGACGTCCTCTAAAGGTCTTCCCCGCTCCGACAGGAGTTGATCGGTGATGCCGGTGAGCGCGACGATCTTTTCGGGCAGCGGATGGCGATGCTCGATCAGCGCATGATAGTTATCTTTTTTATCGCCGTCCACTCTGACGATCCCTATCTCGATAATTTCATGTTTCTTCTCGTCGAGCCCGTCCGTCTCCACGTCGAGTACGACATAGGGTTCGGCAAGTTTTTTCGTTCCGCGGGAAAATCGTTTGGCCTTTCTAAATTTCGCGGCGTTACTGAACCCCCTGTCCATCCTTTGCTCCGGTTGTTCCGTCTCTTCTTTTTTAATAAAGACGAGCGGGATGCCGTCGCAATCGATACGCTCGCGCCGAGCATGACCGATCTCGAAATCGTAGCCGATCTCGTTGCGACAAGCGTAACTCATCGTCGCCTCGCCCGTCCGGGCGCTTTCTTTCACACGTTCCCACAGTTTTTCGCGAATGGCTGTATTGAAGTTTCCTACGTAGACGCCGGTGGAAATTTCCTGCATCCATTTGGTTAAATCGCCTCGCAGCGAGGGCGGTACATTGGTCAGGGTAATCACGGTAAAAGGCATCTTACACATCCTCGCCGAATATTGTATAGCTCACGCCGTGTGAAACGAGTTTTTCCTTATCATCCCATAAATGAATCGTATCGGCCGTTATGGTTTCATCGACCGCCACATCCATTAAAAACTGTAAATCTCTGACGATGCGCTCCATTAATTTTCCGTCGAGCGTCGCATCGCGTACGGCTCGCCTGGCTATCGCGCCTATGTCGTCATCTTCGTTCGATTCGGATGCGATTTTAAAGGCGATGGGAACCGTGATTTCCGTCTTGTATAAATCGGCGACGTCGTAGACAAAAGAGAGGTCGTGTCCGGTGTGTACGAAACCGAGTCCCGTGGACATGCCGAGTGCGGCGATCACGCTGTGTACGATGCCATATAGCGCGACATTGGCCGCGGACAGCGCCTGGTTGACGACGCTGCCGGATTCGAAGTCGTCGACGTCGTACGTCCGTTTATCCCAAAACACGCCGAATGCTTCTGAATATTTCCGGTACGCCGTCCTTACGCGCGCACCTTCTCTCCCCCGCAGCTGTTGCATCGTCAAGTGCTCGACGTCTTCGCCCGGAAAGCGCATTTGATACATTTTTCGCGCGACGGCGAGGCGACTCCGAGTATTGGTGACGAGCTTCGCCTGTTTCTCGAGGAGACGCGTCGAACGGGCAAGGGCTCGGCCATGTGCATATTGCCTCACTCCGCGCTCGCCGACCCACAACATGCTCGTTCCCGCGTCACCTAAGATTTCGACAGCTCGATGGCTGATGTCGGTCCCGGGCCCGAGCAATAATACGCCGATCATCGCGACAGGGATGCGTATCACTCCGCGGCGGTCGGTGACAGTGAGTGCGCTATCCTGTCGATTGATCGCGGCGTGTTCGACATAGATAAAGCTAACACGATCGCCGATGCGCGGCAACTCCTTTAAATCCGCCTTCTTTGCGCCGACTTTCTCGCGCGTCATGGCCTCATGGGAATAAGGGTCATCATCCCGAAGCCGTACGCTTTCTTTTTTCCCATACCCTCGGTGAGCGCCTTTCTCAGTCGATCGACATCGGCAATCGTTAAAACGCCTTCGTACACCGCTTTTTTAAGATAGATGTCTCGCTGTCCCCTTTTACGATAGAGCTCGTTTCCCCGCTCGACAACCGCGTAGTCTTCTCGGTTTAGACGAAATCCGTACCGTTCGGCGCGGTCGTAGAGATACTGCATTTGATCGGCATCGGAAACGGGGACGACTCGCCCCCGCTCGCCGCTCTTTTTCCCTTCTCGCGACGACCACACAGGGTTTAGTTTCACGCGAAACCGCGCCTTCATCCCGTCTTCCAATCGTCTCAAAAAGGGATCGTAGTCTTTTGTTCGGACGCTTCCCGCGACGCCGACTCTTTCGAGCACGTCGGGGTGGGGTTTACCCGGACTCACGATCAATAGGTAGAGTTCTCCGCCGATCGGATCGATACGCCAAAGTTTTCGACTCCTCTCGTTTAGACCCCGCTCCTCGGAAAAGCTGTCCTCGATAACACCGTGCATCGCGGCGATATGGGAAGCGCGCTTCATTTTTTTGCCGTTCTCTGTATCGAGTTTCACCCTCGTTATATACATGCTCACCTCCTAAATCGATCCAAATGCATCGTGCTCGTCCTTATACACCGGGATCACTTCCAAGACCGCCTCGCCCCGGAAGCGAAATGTCCTCGCGCGCTGATCAAAGGAAACGGCGCGATCGTTTCGAAGTTCGGACGGAGCCTCCGGCACGAGGTGGGCGTCGGCGTAAATGGGCACCGACGTCTTTCTTTCCCGGGCAACGGAATCTTGTATCGGATAGCGCTTTAACACATCGACCGGTTCCCCCTTGACAGTCTCCAAGTAAAAATCCCACGTCGGCGGCAGTCCGCGCCGCCCCAAGTAGGGCTGGTAATACGGCCGTTTAAGACCTTTTGTTATCTTCTCGACGAGCGCGTCGTCCTCGCTCCCGACAGCTGCAACAAACACGGCATCCTCTAAATAATAGCGGTTTGTTACATACGTCCTTTCGAGATCCCCCGACGGTTTGTACTTTTTCGCCGTATGGTAATCTTTCATCAGGCGGCCGCCGCGGTCGACGCGAACGGCGAAATCCAGAGCATTTAACGCTCGAATATCTTCGTCCCGGTAACGCTCATAACCCAATGAGGCGGCGATCATGCCGATCACAGCGCTCTTCGACGGGTGTGAATCTGTTTCCCGCGTCTCGAAATAGGACGACGTGCCGTAGGACTGTAGAGGTCCCGCCAATTTTAGCAAAATCGTCTTCACATCGATGCTCCTACTCTACATAACTGTTTAAGGCATTCTTCAAGTCGTCGAGCAAATCGGATAAATCTTCCTCTCTTCCCTCGCTCGGCCCCTCGATATCTTTTCCCGCAATATAAAATAGGCTCTTCGGCGATTCGACGAAGGCTTCCGTCTTCCTCATCTCCTCGAACAACTTGTCCACGGACTTTTTGACATAACCCGCCTTCGAACGGACGGGTTCCTCGTAAGCACTGATCAGGTTGACGGGGCGATCGCTCCTCAACGTTACGACGAGCGCCTGCGGCAGAGTTTGGTTGGCGAACGTGTTGATTTTTCCCGTCGGCATGGAATTAACAAACGATTCGACAAAGAGTGCGATCGCGTTAATCGTCTGTTCTCTATCGCCCAATTGCCGAGCGAGTTCGTGGACTGCGATATTTCCGTAGCGATAGAGCGTCGATGAGTTGTATTCGACCGTTCCGAGCATACCCGCACCCGCATTGTCTTCGGGCGCCATGTCGTCGACCGCCGTAAAGAAGTCGAATTCCGTCTGCACACCGTGGGTCGAGATGGCGTGGGCCACTTGGCAGGACGCGTCTTCGTTTAACGACGGATCGTCGGCCACCATGCGTCCGAAGAGCGCGATGTCGACGGCGGGATTCGCTTTTAAGATCTCTTTTAGTCGCTTTTTATCGTCCACACCCTCGATGGCCGCCTTCGCCAGGTTGTTCGCCTGCTCGTCGCCGAGGAAAAAGAGCGCCTTCGCCTCGGCCACGCCGTCCACATCTTTCGTCTTGATGCCCGCGGCGTTAATCGCCTTCGTCGCGAGCGAAAGCGCGTCTTTTTCACTTTTCGACGCATCCAATGCCATGATTTTATCCGCGACGTAGCGGACGATTTTTTTCGTCCTGACGCCGACATTCGCCGTGTCGCCGTTCTCGTTGAAGTAAGTTCGAATCGCACGCTTCCACGCCTGCGAACTGACGCGGGAGCGGCGCACGCCGCCGTACTGCGCCGTCTTCGGACTGCCCGTGTCGTCGCGGTTGATATTGGACGGGGGAACCGTTTGGATGGCGTGCACGTCTAAAAATAATCTGTCATTATTCATGGTCTTCAGCTCCTTCTTTCTCTTTTTTTACATCGATCCGGTAGTAGTCTCTCGCCCAGGAAAGTCTCATTCTCTCCCGATAACCTCTTTGAAACCAGTAGAGGTCTTCCGCCAGTTTCGCGTAGTCGACCTTTGCCTCCGTCTTGGATCTCAACAGGCCGATCATTTGTCTTAAATAGTGACTGAGCTCCTCGAACGTCTCGGAAGTAACCAATGCGTTAAAGCGGCGATCGACCGCCTGTGTATCTTCCTCGACGCGCAGCGCCTTGAGTGCACGGCCGATCGTTCGCTTATTCCGCTCGTTTACCGACTCGTTGTTTCCCTGTTGATGCAGGGCATACAAGCCGAGCGTAGTCAAAATGGCCCGCTCCTCATACGTCGTAAATCCTCTGTCGTCTAAAAAATAATCCGGCATATAACTGTAAATCAACGGCCACAGGGCGACGGTCCGCGACAGCGGCCTGCCGATCGAATTCCTTAAATGCGCCAAGTTCGCCTTGCCCGCGGGCGTCCCCAACGTCCCTTCGAGCGCCGCGATAATACGGTTCGCGGTCTCTTCGACCATTCTCTTCTTCTGTTTATGTTCGCTCATCTCACCCCTCCTCGACATCCAGTTGTTTATTTAAAAAATAGGAGAATGCATTGTACGCCGTCGCGATATTTTTATACTCGCCCTCTCCTTCCTTGTTATCGCCGCTCTCCTTCGAGCAGACCCTCCCGATAAAATCCCTCGGTCCCGCCTGGGCGACGAAGTGGTCGGCTTGGTCTTTGACGATCTTCTTGAGCGTCTTTTTCCAGGTGTCGATCGTAGACTCCTTGTCCTCACTCGGTTGAATGCGCGCGATCCACTGTCTAAAGGGTTCGTCGACGGCGTAATAAAGCTGAGCGATTTCTCGCTCCACGAAGCCGTCCTGTTTGACATTACGAATATCCTTGACTTCGTACATAAAACGTCCATAGATGTTTTGAACGACGCGATTGGTCATATCGACGACGTCGTTTACGCGCTTTTCCCACCCTTCGTCCGTCAAAAGTTTTTCGTGAAGCCGCAGGGTATCGGTGATCTCATTGACGGGAACCCACGAGGTGGCGTTGCCGTCGTCTTTCATCGTGACCGCGACCAACCGGTACCGCCGGCCCTGGATACAGGGAGATATGGATTCATCCGTTATCCATTGAATGACCCCCGGCTCCCGCTCGTTCTCACCTTTTCCGCTGATTAAGCCAAAGGAACGCCAAAGCGACTGCTCTTCGCGGTGTTTTCTCGGCGTATAGCGGTCCTTGTTATCGCCTTGTTTATTGAAACGCCATAAGGTCATGGGTTCGATAAAGTGGTCCACGTGCGCGACATCCGGGAGTTTGACGACCTCGAATGCAAACGGTTTCGACATGTCCGTTTCGGGGTCGATGTAAATAGCGCGGCTCCATAAGGTATACAGTTCTGCTAAATTGTCGATGCGTCGCGGCGTATTTCTATCCCTCAAATAGCGCTCGATCATCTCTTGCGGGCTGTATTCCCAACACGGTTTCTGCGCGTACAGCGCCTCCGGTTGATCCGGACGAACCAAAGCCAAGTTCAACAAGAGCGATTCAAACAGCGTCTTTCCCTTGATGCACAGGCCGCCCAAATCGAACAGCCAACCCTTTGACACCTTCGCCTCGTACTTTTCCTTACCGAAGATGACCTTATCCGACAGTCCGCAATATCCCTGATAAGTGACGAGCCAACGCGCGAGTTCCGCCTCGGTTAAGAAGCTTTTATTGTCGTTTTTATCCGTCCTCGGCGAAAACAACGCCTTCTTATTGCCACTTTCAGAGATTCTTCGATTTATATTTTTCCCGGCTATGCTGCTCCCGCTCGATTTGTTGATCTTCCCCTCTCCGATATCCGCTTCACGCACCTGGAAAAAAGGATAGGTCTCGTCGAACAAAAAGAAGCGGTCGCGCCAACGTTCCAAATACTCGTTCATGCACGGCGGGAAAGAACCCCTGTTCCACAGTGATTCCCACGTATCGTAGAGACTTCCCGCGTAATCGTCGACGTCGTCTTCCTCGACCTCGGCGAGTGGGCGCATCCTCTCGTCGAGCTTGAAATACGTATGCACGGATCCATCGACATCGTCGCATCCGTAGATCTCACCCGCGCTGTCGACGCGCGAAAACACCGTATGCAATACGGCGAGTAACAGCCGAAACACGGCGAAGTCCTGCGCCTTCATCTCGCCGCCCAGGCCTTTGTATGTATGAGCGTTTTCGAAAACATCCTTCAGCGACACCTCTTCACATCGCCCGTCGTCGCTCGCAACGACCCGTATCCACGGCTCGTCGAGCAAATTAAATCGTCCCACATCTCACATCCTTTCATACGTTAAGCCGTAAGAGGGGTCGTAGCGCAATGCGATTCCCCTCAATGAAAACGTTTCGTTCTCATCTAATAATATACCAAGTGCTCCCTTAAGCCAAGGTTCTTCTTGCCAATCCCTAAAATGCTCGAGAGTATAGCGTTCCAGAAAGTCAATGGTCGCATCCATCTCCTTTCCCCCGTAGCCGAACACGGCTTTGGGCAGTTGAATCGTATGCGCCGCGACTTTTATCGCAACCGAAGGATCGTGAATGTCTTCGGAGATATCCTTTCCCTCCTCAAAAAAGCCGTAACCGTCCCCCAACTTCTTTAGTAAGATTACCTCGATCGACTCGTCGATGTCGCGCACGCGCCCGTAAGCGCCCTCTTCCGAAAGACCCGCGAGGTTGTTATTGAGCCAACCCGTCAACGTCGCGTCGGTCTTTTTCTTTTTGACGACTTTCGGTGCCTCGAGGACGTAATTTCTCGCCTTTTCCTCTTTATCTTTTTTCCCGCGGATAAACGTATCTTTCACGGGATCCGAAGCGTCTTTATCGAAATCTGTCAAGTCTCCGTAGACGCGCTGAACGAGCGTCGAAATATCTTCGGGTAAGTTTAATTCTTCGGGAAGATTCTCCTTCGTCTCTCTCAGTAGATACTCGCCGTAGATGTGGCGCGCTCCCTCCTCGTAATCCTCTCCGTCTTCCGCTCCGAGCACGTAAAAAATCGGGTTTTTCAGACGTTCGGGCCTGAATGTCTGATCGTGACGGTGCAACCTTCCCAATCGCTGAATCAGAAGGTCGATCGGCGCCAAGTCCGAGATCATCACGTCGAAGTCGATGTCGAGCGACTGCTCGATGACCTGGGTTCCGACGATAATTTTCTTCTTCGGACGCACGCCCGCTTCGGTGCCTTTCTTGCCGATCGTCCCGACGAGCGCGTCCTCCTTCCTCACGCGATCGGTCGCCGTAAACGACGAATGGAGGATCTCGACGACCTCGGAACCGTAGCGCTGCTCCAGTTCGCGGCCGATTCGCTGCGCTCGTTTGACGGTGTTGACGACAATGCCGAGGACGCCGCCGTCTTCGATCAGCGCGTCGATCTTATCGTAGAGGACTTCCTCGCGCAATCGCTCGATCGCGACGGCCTTGGACGCCGTGGCCGGAAAGTCTTTGTATTGGCCGACGCGATTCCCATCCGTGTACGTGATCAGCGGGTACGCGTCGCCGCCCAATCCTTCGTCGGGTTTTTCGACGGCGCGCCACTTGACACCCTTCCCCGACATATACGCCTTCACCATCGCCTCTCGGCGTTCTGCCGGAAGCGTCGCCGATAAGATGATGACGGGAACGCGATAGGCCGCCATCCACGCGATGGATTTTAAGAGATAGATGCTCATATACGCATCATAGGCGTGGACTTCATCGATAATCACGACTTTTTTGCTAAAGCCGAGATGCCTAAGCGCCAAATGCTTTTGTTTGAGCGATGCCAATAAGAATTGGTCCACCGTCCCCACGACGAAGTCGTCGAGCGCCGTCGTCTTCTTTCCGCGAAACCACGCATTTGCGACGACGTTGCCGTTTGTCCCCTCTCCGGCGTCCACATCGATGTGACGCCCCTTGCCCAGCAGCTTGGCGTAGTCTCGATTGAGCGCGGCCTTTCCGTGAGCCAATTGGATCGAGACCTCTCCCGACACCGTATGTTCGAGCCACTCCTCGATCCGCGTAAACATACTGTTGGAGGTCGCCTGCGTCGGCAGCCCGAAAAACAGACCGCTCCGCCCCGTCTTTTGGGCGAGTTGCTCGGCGCCTGCGAGGGCCGCCTCGGTCTTTCCTCGCCCCATCGGCGCCTCGAAGATAAAAATACCGGGATCGTCGGTTTCCGCGACAACTTCCGCAAACGATCGCTGCTCGGGTCTCGGCGAAAATCCGAATCGGTCCCGGTAGAGCTCATCGACGTCGTCTCGTCTCTCGGGCGTCCATAGATCGCTCCGTCGCCAGCGATTCCATCCTCTCTCGAGGCGCCTCTCCGAATCGCTGGCCGCTTCGGAATCAATCGGTAGCAACGGAAAGTAATAGGTGTTGCTCGCGATCCAATCCGCCATGATCACCACGCCCGATAAGAGCACCAAGTAGGCTTGAGGCACCTCGGGAATGTCGTCGATCGAGTCGTACTCTCCGGCCTCCATGGCGAGGGAGAAGATGTCTCTCTGGACTTGGTCCCATCGTCGATGCGCGGGATCTTCCGCGTCCTCGTTTTGGAAGTAGTAAGCCGCGTAGCCTTCCTGTTCCCGAAGAAGATAGCTGCCGGCCAGCGGCTTGCCGTGATGCGCGCCGATCACGGAAGCGATCCCCGGACGGACGCCGTAATCATTTAACAGCTTTTCCCCGGCGAGTGTGTGGTGCACGGCATAGGGAGTCGACAGGTGGAGGCGAGAAATACCTTCAAAGCCCGCGCGTTCGAGCCGTTCGAGCAGATACGCGTCGAGCGCTTCGGATGCGTGAAAACTCTTCATCGTCTGGAAAGCGGGCGTCGCCTTTCCCAAGTCGTGGCTCGCGGCTAAAAAGGCGACGAGGCCGACGGCAGCGTCTTCGTCCAGTCCGGCGCCCTCACTTATCGTTTGTCTCGTTCCTTCAGGGAGCCAATGATTCCAAAGTTGGATCGCGATACCGGTCGTATCCTCCAGATGTTGCAGGAGCGGCAGCCAATAGAGTGTCCCGGAAATCTCTTCTTTCTTCGCCCAAAGCGCCCCTTCGGCTCTCACGCTTCTTCTCCGAGCGCCGCGTCGTAAATGCGTTTCGTCTGCTCGTCGAAGAGGACCCAAATCACGGTCATCTCCTCGTCGTCCTTTAAAAAGTCGCGCACGGCAGCGACGGCCGTCGCCGCGGCGCTCTCCGTCGGATAGCCGAAGATGCCCGTCGAAATCGAGGGGAAGGCCACGGTCTTAAGCCCCTTTTCTTTCGCCACCTCGAGGGAACGCCTATAGGAGGAAGCGAGGAGTTTCGCCTCGTCGCGCTCGCCCCCGAACCATACGGGCCCGACGGTGTGGATGATGTAGTCCGCGGGCAAGTCGAATCCGTCGGTGATTACCGCATCGCCCGTGTCGCAGTGGCCGATCGCGCGGCACGCTTTTCTGAGCTTCTCCGCACCCGCCGCCCGGTAGATGGCGCCGCAGACGCCGCCTCCGCACATAAGTTCCTCGTTCGCCGCGTTGACGATTGCATCGACGTTCATCGTCGTAATGTCGCCTAATCGTGTTTCGATATGTACCATGATAGGTCTCCTCTCATTCATTATTATTTGTTATATGTAGACTGTCTATCAGTATATACCCTTTTCATGCGCCGCATCGCCCCGAAAACCGCGAACTTTTACGCACGAAAAAAGCCCCTACCGCGGTAGGGACTTTTCGTCTCTAATTAATTTCTTCGTTCTTTCGATAGTATTCCATGCACCGGTACTGGCGAATCATCTCGAGAAGTTCAGGATCGCCGTCGATGTGGCGATAGCCCTTTCCGTCGCGCAGTAGGGGCGTGTGGAACACGGTCGCGTCCTTCAGATAATCGTTTTGAACCTGCATCATCGCATCCAAGGGCCAGTCCATGTACTCGAAGAGGTACTTCATCAGCAAAAAAGGACTGAGGTCCGGCCCCTCGCCTTCGAAGTCGAGTCCGAGCTTCGCCTTCGCCGCGGGATTCGCCCAGATAACGTAGGGGGTTGTGTAGTAGTTGAGGTTGCCGTCGATCGTCGATTGGTCCGTGTTAATCCCGTAAGTGTGGTAGGCACTGTCGTTCTCGCCGAGCCACGGTTTGTGGTCGCCGTAGAAGACCAATACGATGGGCGCCTGATTTTGGCGCAGGGATTCGACAAACTCGCCCATGGCCTTATCGGTGTCGTTGATGAGGGAGAGGTAATTGTTCGCAATCGCCCAATCCTGCATGCTCTTGCCCTCGATCGGCTCGATATAGCGCCCGTCCGCCTGATTATAATCGGCATAGGGCCCGTGTCCCTGATAGGTCAGGGCGTAGCTGAAGTAATAATTTCCCTCGCTCGCCACGCGGTTTAAGCGCTTTTCTACCTCGGGGAAAAAGTGTTCGTCCCGGGTGTAGCCCCATTTGTCGTCGCCGGTCGCCTCCTCGATGGGTTTAAAATAATTTTCGTAACACAAATACTCGTCGAACCCGAGTCTCGGGTTGACGTTCTTGCGATTGTAGAACCATCCGTAGATGGGGTGAAGCGCCTCGGTCACGTAACCGTTGTCCTTAAAGTAGCGGACGTGAGAGCTGACGTCTTTTAGAAGCGTCGCCGTACCCGAGTGATTTGCGCCGGAGTAGCCCGTTAAAAAAGCGCGCTCGGTGTTGACGGTGCCGCCGCCGAATACGTCCGTGACGAGGTTTCCGTGGACCGCCTCCCCTTGTATCTCGTGCAGACACCGATAGACGTCGGGGTCGATGGACATGCCGTCAAACGCCGAAAAGTCCGAGAAGGACTCGAGCATGACGGAGACGACGTGGACCTTTTTATCCTCGGGGATGGCGGTTTCTTTATAGTCGTTCCAGAGCATGCCGGCGAGTTTCTTGTCGTAATCTTCCGGTTTATCCCCGATCAGCATGCGCCCACTAAAGAGGAAGGGATAGACGAAACCCTTCGACATGTATTCCTCGGTTCGGTTGTAGACGTTGATGACGTCCTCATTGCCCACCTGTGCATAGACCTTCGGGGTAAAGTAGAGGCCGTCAAATCCGTGGAACAGGACGAGGCTTAAGGCGAGGACGCTGCCGAAGAACTGCCAGCGTCTCTTTCCCTTCCACGGCATCGGATACCTTTTGAAGAGCAACACCGTGATCGCGACGATCGCCACGACCGCGAAAATCGCCAGGGGATCGGATCCGAAGAGGGAAATGTCATAATGATCCTTCATCATCGCCGATTCACGAATCAGCGCGATCTCGGGGATGACGAAAGGCTCTTCCCTAAATAAGAGTTTGTATTTTTCGACGACGGAAAGCAGAAAAAATATAATCGATGTCGTCAAAAATCCCACCCAAACTCGGCCGCTCAGCGCGTAGATCAGGAGAAAAGCGATAAAGATCGGCAGAAAGTTCATCATAATCAGGAGAGGATCTCCGAGGTAACTCTTAAATATCGGAGAGCGAACGCCCTCCTGGCCGCACGCAAAGACTAAGGTTATGAGCGTAATGACCAAGCTCAACAAAAAAATGATCGCGAACGGCTTCCACGTCTCCTTGCTTTTTAATTTCTCTAACATCGATTTCACCTCCCTTTTTACCGAAATTTACTTATATTTTACCACACTCTTATCTGGGAGACATCTTTATATGTCTAATGTTCTTCAAAGATGTCTATCACTTGCTTTTCACTCGACGGTCTCCAGCTCGATGTGCTCAATTCCCGGCAATCGATGAATTGCCGATAGACAGGCATCGGCGGAAGCCTCCCTGCTCGCGGGCAATGTCAGGATAAATAAAAAAACACCTTTGTCTTCCCCTTCCGTCGACCTGCCGCGGTCGATCGCGATGCGTATAATGTCGAAGCCGTGGACGTGCAAGACTTCTCTGATATCTTCGATAAATCCCGTCGACAAATCGCGCGTTACCGTCATTTTCACCGAATTCTTCTCCAGCTTTGCCGGCGCCGCCTTTTTCTCGTCGACATGTTCGGTAAATACGCGCTGTTTCCAATGTAATAAGATCGTAAATGTGATTAACACGATGACGGTGACGATCACGCCCTCCCGATACATCCCCGCGCCGAAGGCGAGTCCGATCGCCGCCGAGACCCAAAGGCCCGTCGCGGTCGTGAGTCCGCGAATCGTGGCACCCTCTTTGATGATAGCGCCCGCGCCTAAAAACCCGATGCCGCTGATCGCCTGGCTTGCGAGTCGCATGGGGTCGTTTCCGACCGCTCCCGGCGCATACCTCGTCGTCGAAATGATCATGACGAGCGCCACGCCGACAGTTATGAGAATATGGGTCCTGAATCCCGCCGTTTGATTGACCCGCTCGCGTTGCATGCCGATCAAACCGCCCGCCATACTCGCGGCGAACAGTCTTAAACATACTTCAAATGTCGTTAACATCATCGTTTTCCCTCCTCTCGCAAACGCGCGTGCATCGACCGCCTGCCCTTACATATTGCCGAGATAGACGTATTTTAAATACTTTCTCGCCTCTTTTGCCATCGCGAGGACGCGGGAAGGCGGCGTCGCCGATCGATCGGTCATGTGATACGCGGGGAAAAAGCGCGAAATGTGCAGGGGGATTTCCCTTCCCTTACCGCCGTTTAAAGACGCGATAAATGCCGCAATCTCGCGAATCTCGAAAAGCGAATCGTTCATATCCGTCACCGCGAGTGTCGTAATCTCGACGTGGCTCGATCGGGCCGCCCGCTCGATAAATGCCTTGACCGCCTCGAGTTCACCGCCCAAGAGCTCCCGGTAGACGGCGCGTTGAAACGTCTTCAGATCGATGTTCATCGCGTCGATATAGGGCAAGACCTCCTCGAGGACATCGAGCGTCGCCGTGCCGTTGGTGACGAGGATATTCTTGATCCCCCGCGCCCGCACCTCTTTCGCCGTGTCGCGCACAAACTCGTAGCCCACGAGCGGTTCGTTGTAAGTATAGGCGAGTCCGATGTTTCCGCGCGCCTTGTAAAAAAGCGCCCGCTCGGCGACCTCTTCCGGAGACCACACCGTATAATCGATCGATCGCTCGCCCTTCCCGAGATCGGCACGGAGCGTCCCGTCTTCGCCCATCTTCGCCATCGAGATCGCGGCGTTTTGGCAAAAGGGACAATGCAGGTTACAGCCGTAGGAGCCGATCGAAAATACGTCGCGCCCCGGATAAAAGCGCGCGAGCGGTTTTTTCTCCACCGGATCCAAAGCCGCCGAGGTCACGATCCCGTAGTTTGCGGGGCGGATCACGCCTTCCCGGTTTTCGCGCGCACCGCAAAAACCGACCTCGCCTTCTTCTAATCGGCAATGTCTAAAACACACGTCACACGTCGCCATCACAGACCTCCTATTCGTGTCGCACCACTTCGAAGCGCTCGAGTTTCACCGTCGCATTCGGTCGAATGCCCGCTTTTTGCTTGGCGATCGCGATCTGCGCCTCGGGCGTGTCGACTCCGTCGAGATTCGGAAGCAGGAGCCCGCGCTTCAATCCCCTCGTGACGATGACGCCGTAGCGCGAGGCGTCCAAGTCCGCGATACTCTCGACCGCCTCGATCTCTCCCAAGACGTCGACGGAATACTCGAGTGCGTCCAATTCGCGCTCTTCGACGGGTTGAAACCGCGGATCGCGCGTCGCCGCCGAGATGCCGTTTTCGATAATTTCATTCGCGATCGCGCCCGTCGTCGGAAAGATCGTGCCGATGCATCCCCTCAGACGCCCGTCTTTATGGAGCGAGACGAAGACGCCGGCGCGCCGATTGAGCATCTCCTCGGGAAGATCCTTAGGCACGTCGCACGCCTCTTTCGTCGTCACGTACGTTTCCACACTTTTTCGCGCGAGAGCGACGTAGTCGTCTTCGCGTGCGCGCCGCACCTCGCGTTCCGCGCGCTCGCGCGCCTCGTAGCGCGCGAGAAATCGTCGGTCGTCGTTTCTTTCCGAAACGAGGTAGGTACAGACGCCGTAGCCGACGCCGGTGACGCCCTCGTAGCTGAGCCGCTTCGTCTCGACGTCTCTTCCGTCGAAAGCGCCCGCCATGATCGTAAACGAGCGGTGACCGCACTCCGCCGCGCGCTCGAGAAATACCTCGGGAAATGCCATCAATTCTCCGAAGTTCGCGGAGCCCATCACCTCCATTATTTTTTCATCGTACACCGGGCCCTCCTCTGAAAGACCGTAGGGTCCCTCGGCGCGCACCTTGTGCGACAAGTCGCCCGAGGCCACGACAAACACCCGCCGATCGAGCGCTTCGGCGACGTCCCGAATCATCGTACCGAATCGGTAATGATCGGCGAGGCCGAGGCCGCTTAAGCCGATGCGGACGACCTTAAACGGCACCTCGACGTGCCGATTTAGAAAGTACAGGGGAATCATCGTCCCGTGATCGAGCCTCGGGTCGCGCTCGCCGCGCGTTCCCGCGGGAAAATCCGATTCTTGCGCCTTCTCCGCGAGGTGTCTTACAAATTCTTCGTCGTACTCGCAGGAAATCCCGACGCTTCCCGCGCGAAATGCGGAAAAATCTCCCGCAACCGACGCACCCGGCGAGATGTGAAAATAATCCCTGTACATCACGCTGTGCGGCGAGAGAACCACGACCGTCTCAGGCCTAAGTGCCATCGCCCGGCGCCCTGCCTCGTCGTAGGCCTTCGTCGTCTTTTCGATTATTGCCTCTTCCCCGCCTCCGACCTCCGGAATGAGTAGCGGGGGATGGGGAACCATCGCTCCACCGATAATAGCCATAACAATCTCCTTTCCGATGCAACTTCTACCGATCCTCTTCGGGCGAGTCCTCGAAAGAAACGATCCCGCCCATCGCACTACCTTCGGCTTTCTCTCCTTTAAACGGCGCGCGAGAGTCTTCCGCGACGGCCGAGGGAAAAATACGTACGAAAAAACCGACGCTCTGCGCCGGTTCTAAATTTTACCTCATCGCGGTCCATCCGCGACGGTATGTATTTATTCCAAGCGACTTGACGCCACTTTTTGTCTCGAGGCGATGCGACGTCGCATCTCCTCCCTCCGCTATTTCTCGAAAGGGGGAAGCACGCTCAACTCGTCGGGATCGCCCGAAAACGTCGCGACTATGATCTCGGGACCGGTGTGCGCGCCGATGATACAGCCGATGCGCCCGTCCACCGTGTTTACATTTTCCTCTTTGACGCCCATCTCCTCGACGAAAAACTCCTTCAATTCGTTCACTTTTCCGGGCCAGTCGCCGTCGTAGACGTAGACCGTCTGATTGGGGTCGAAGACGCCGTCCTTGCAGTGCTCCCGCATATATTTTCTGAGTTTCTTAAACAGCGACTTCTTGCCCCGGTAGATGTCGATGACCTTGAGTTCTCCATCCACTTTATTGATCTCTAAAATAGGATGAACCTGCAAGACGCCGCTCGCGACCTTCGTCGCCTTCGACACGCGTCCGCCGCGGTGAAGATATTCCAAGCCGCCGACCGCAAAAAACTCGAACGACTTCGACCGGATATCTTCCAAGTAGTTGACGATGTCCTCGGCACTTTCGCCGCGATCCCTTAAAATCGCCGCCTTGATCGCCATAACCCCGACGCCCATCGCCGCGGCCAGCGAGTCGACGATATGTAATTTTCCGGGGTATTCCTTCTCGAATTCCCTCTTTACGAGCTCCGCGCCTTCGTAAGAACCCGAAAGGCCCGAAGACAGCGTGACGTAAATGACCTCGTCGCCCTGCTCGAGATACTCCCGAAAGACCTCCTGCATCACGCTCGATGCGACTCGCGATGTAGAATATTGAACGCCGGCGCGCATGCCGTCGTACATTCTGTCCGCCACGTCGTCGCTGTCTATTTCAATTTCACGCTCTCCGTCCGTGAGACCGATAGGAAGCACGCGAATATCATACCTCTCGCGCAGATGAAACTTTAAATCCGCGCCGTCGTCGGTGACAATTCTAATCATCTCTTGAGTCTCCTTTATCTCTATCTGCGCGCGTCCCCGTTCGAGCAATTTTTCAATCGCCGATCGCGTTCGCCCGCCTTATGTAAACGAAGGGCTTATCTTACGCCCTCCCATGCGATTTTAATATAGTTAACTTAATATTACGTCTTGTATAGGGGAAAGTCAACGCATACGAGATGACTCTATTTTCCTCGGACGCGCAACCCTCTGCGCCCCGAGGCGAGAAAACTCCCGATTTTAGACGTCTACGACTTCCCTTAAAACCAGGCATTTTCCGTTTTGTCTCCTTTTCTTAGACATTTCGGCGACAATCGCACTTACTATCTCACACATCGCGCGGTCGTCTGCCAAGTCTTCAAATCTCCGCTCGCACCGACCGAGCGCGAGCTGCCGATTCCCATCAGTTTTCGGCACGGCAATATCTCCTCTTAAAGGGACAAAAATCCTTCATTTGACGAGAGCCTTCCACCAAAATGATGAAAGGCTCTTAATAATATCTCTATGCCATGGTCTTTAGGCGGCGCGATCGCGACGTAGCTTACTCCCACTCGATCGTTGCCGGGGGCTTCGAGGTAATATCGTAGACGATGCGGTTGATGTGATCGACCTCGTTGACGATGCGTACGCTCGCCTTATCCAGGACGTCGTAGGGGATTCTCGCCCAGTCGGCGGTCATAAAGTCGGTGGTG
>JAQYDN010000015.1 GCA_028724185.1 Bacillota bacterium | reverse complement strand
ATGATTGTATATGTCGATGATGGTCGTCCGGTGACGATAGCAAGAGGGACACACCTGTACCCATACCGAACACAGAAGTTAAGCCTCTTAACGCCGATGGTACTTGGTTGGTAACGACCCGGGAGAGTAGGAAATTGCCGGTTAAATGAAAAACACACGATCCGAAAGGACGTGTGTTTTTTTTGTGTGCAGAATAACTGCTGTGTGTGGCAGAGAAGAGCGACTCCTATTTTTGCAAATAAAAAGCCCTTCGGAATCACTCCGAAGGGGCGTCGTATTAGGAGTCGCTGACGAGATAAATCACGAGCGCATCCTTTGCATCGACGAGGAGTGCGTCGTAGTTCGGGATGACGTCGTCGTAAATTTGGGGTGAGCGGTCGATATAATAAAATCTAAATCGCGAGAGCGGTTCGACGGAGTAAGCATCTTTTGCGCGGTCATTTGCGATTCCGAGATCACTTCGCGCAGCGACGCCGATTTTGGAATCGATCGCATAAGATTTTTTGGTAGAAAGTGCCTTCTGAAGGCGGTGCATGTCTGTTTGGTCGAGGCGGTAGACGTAATAAGAGACGCCGTCGCCCTGAAAACTCGGTGGATATTCGAACTTATAGACGAGGTCGGCGCGAGAGGAAATCTCGGTGCCGAAGGCGGCGTTCATCGCCTTGAGCGAGCGGGGACGCCGATCGGAAATAGAAAATACGACGATAAGTCCTATAAGAAATAAGACCGCCAGGACGAGCAAGTGTTTTTTTCTAAAGTCAGTCATGAGCTTCATCCCTTTCATAGCGTAAGATATCGCCGGGCTCACAATCGAGCGCGCGACAGATACCGTCGAGTGTGGAAAAGCGAATGGCCTTCGCCTTTCCCGTCTTTAAGATCGAGAGATTGGGTAGGCTGATCCCTACTTCCCTCGAGAGATCCGTCAGCGTCATCTTGCGCTTGGCGAGGACGACGTCTAAATCAACGCGAATCATACCGCACCTCAAATCGTCAGGTCGTTTTCCTCGCGGAGCACGCGCCCGCGTCGGATGACGTCGGACAGAAGGAAAAAGAGCTGCGAAGCCAATAAAAAGAGACAGACGAGCAAGAGAAAGGGCGAGGCGACGAAGACGGATTGAACATTGAGAAGAATGTAGATCGCCTCTAAGAGCGCGGCGAGGCATGCCGTTAAAAAAGCCAGCGCCGTGCGCTCGAGTCCGCGCTCCATGGGACGTTCGAATAATCGGTCTCGGCTGTAGAGGGCGGTCGTTTGAAAGCCGAAAATAATCGCGACAATCAGATTGATCCCCATGACGAAAAAGAAAACGAAGAGCGGCGTCGCCATATAATTGTAGGCGGCGAACGGTTCGTCGAGCGATAACCGCGCCTTGAGGAAAAACCAACCGGCGACGGCCATCAGTACGAGAAGGATGACGAGACTCGCCGCGAGAGCGAGCCCGATCACATATTTTTGGAACTGTTTCATAAATACCTCCTACTTTTATTATACGATCCATTTATCGATAATCAATAAGTAGTTATCGAAAAACATAAAATATCGCCTAATAGAAAGATAAGTATTTGAAAAAAGACGTGTGTCGTTTGCGCAGTAAAATCGCCAAATCCTCGAAATAAAGCCGTTTCTTTTGGAGTTCCGCGGACCGGATGAGATTATTGAAAAGAAATATCATTTATTTCAAAAAAAGGGTTGCATTCCGCGCGAACAGCTCTTATAATAATACATGTAAACGATAAGAAATATCAATAACAGCTTTGCGGTACATATTTCAGATACTTCTTTCGTTTATGCCAAAGCGTGCAGCATGAGGTGCCGCAAGGTAGAAAGGAGGACAGAGTGATTCCTGTCATATATTGGTCCGGAACAGGCAACACCGAAGCCATGGCGAATGCAGTCGCAAGGGCAATCGATGCCTCCGGAGAAGAATCGAAACTCGTCGAGGTCGACAGCGCGACCGTGGAGATGGTAGAGGGCGCGGATAAGATCGCGTTCGGATGCCCGGCAATGGGTTCCGAGGAATTGGAAGAAAACAGCATGCGTCCATTTATGGACGATGTCAATCCCAAACTGAAGGGCAAGAGTGTGCTGTTGTTCGGCTCGTATGATTGGGCGAACGGCGAATGGATGGAAACGTGGGAAGACGAGGTTCGTGGCCTCGGCGTTTCTTACATCGACACGATCATCGCCAAGGGCGAACCGGACGGTAAAGCGTTAGAGGAATGCGAAAAGCGTGCTCGCCTGTTATCTGAAGCGTAAGTTTGATCAATCGACGATCTCTTTCTTGAATCGATGCGACGCCTGCGACGATCGCGAGTATTTAAGAGCGATACTGACCGCTTATACGGCGCCGACGGTGTTCGGCGGAAAAACCGGAACTCTTGTTAACTTGTGCAGTCCTACTCGCGACCTGTCCCGTTGCTGGATGTGTGATGAAAACTTGCGCTGTGCGATACCCCTTGCGCATGCGGAGTTTACGAATCCGAAGGGCAGCTTACTATTATACTTCTACGACAGAAAAAAACTTGAACACAGACTGAAAGACAGAAGATGCCGAGCCTTTTTAAAGAATCGCGGCTATAACTATCGACGTGCGGACGAAGCCATTGCGGAGTTAAAAAGACGATTTTTAACTGGCTGTCCCGACGAGATCGGTATCTTTCTGGGCTATCCGCTCTCCGACGTCGAGGCTTTTTGCGAGAAAAGAAAGCATCGATTTGTCGGGTACTGGAAATGCTACGAAAATATCTTGTTATCGAAAATACGCTTTTTCTTTTTTGACCTGGCGAAATATGTCGCCATGAAACGAGCGATGCAAGAAAACTAAATAATGACACCTTCCTATATTCTATATTCTAATAAAAAGTGGACGTTTGCGGACGTCCATTTTTTATTGTGCAAAATAAGCCCGGTAAAGGTCGCGAGGCGGGAAAAAATCTCCACCGCCGACATAGGAACGACGGAAGAGCGGAATTTGTTCGTGGAGGATTTTTCGAACAATGCGGGAAAAGAAGAAAATTAAAAAAAGCATTGACACTGTACTAAGCATATAATACAATAAGACTGTGTTAAGGAAGTAATACAGACAGAGAGGAGGGTACATGACCATGGATTTCGATACGGATCGACCGATTTATCTGCAGTTGTATGAAGAGATAAAAAAACAGATCGCATCGGGCGATCTCAAGGCCGGGGAAAAACTGGAATCAGTTCGGAATATGGCGAAGCAGTTCGGCGTCAATCCGAACACGATCCAGAGGGCACTACAGGAACTGGAAAGAGAAGGATTGATTGAAACGGACAGGACGAGGGGGAAATACGTGACAGAAGATAAGAAAAACATCGACGCGTTGGCGGAGGACGTCTTTTTCGAGGCATGTCGGAAATTGATCGATGTCGCCAATCAGTTGAGTATGTCGAAAGAGACGGCGATCAAACTCTTAAACGAACAGTGGGAGAAGGGAGGACACAATGGCAATCGTTGATATATCCGATTTAACGATGGATTACCGGGGCAATATCGTCTTGGATCATCTGGACCTGACCCTGGAAGAAGGCCATATCGTCGGACTCTTGGGGTCGAACGGCGTGGGAAAGACGACGCTTTTAAAAATTTTGGCGGGCCTCGAGATGAACTACGAAGGACATGTAAAGATCGCGGGCAGCGCCCCCGGAGCTTGGACGAAGGATATCGTAAGTTTTCAACCGGACCACTTGCCGCTGCCGAAAGACCTTACGGCGGCCGCGGCGATTCGTATCTACAAGCGCTTTTACGAGGATTTTGATGAATCCAAGGCATTTTATATGCTCGAGCAATTTAAGTTGGAAGCGGAACGAAAGATTCGGGAGATGAGCAAGGGGATGCGCGACAAACTGCAAATCACTTTGACGCTCTCGAGAAAAGCGAAGCTCTACCTTTTGGACGAACCGATCGGCGGGGTGGATCCCGCGGCGAAACAGAGCGTCATCGAAGGCATCTTGGACGGCTTCGACCCAAACGCGACGATGCTTCTTTCGACGCACATGGTTCGGGATATCGAACCGATCATCGATACGGCAGTCTTTTTAGGAGACGGCAAAGTCGTCATGCAGGACGATACCGACGCGCTGAGGGCGTGGTATCACGGCGATCTCGAGGATATCTTTAGGGAGGTGTATGGTGTCTAAACTACTCGGTTATTATTTCAGACGGGATAAATGGCTACTCTTGGCGATCGCGGCGGTCCCGATTCTGGCTTCACTCTTATATTTGTTCTTCTCGGAAGACGTCGCGGCGGGAATGAATATCGTGAGCGGCTACATCGCATGGATCGTCTGCGCTTTTGCGTTGTACATCCGCGATTATAAGCGCTTTTACGGAACGTACAGCGACTTTTTCAGCGGCCTTCCGCTGACGGGAAAAGAAATTATAGGCGCGCGCCTCATTTGGTTCGTGTTGATCGATCTCTACGGCATGCTCGTCTTCGGATTAAAAATCTTTACCGTCGCGAGACGCGTTCTCGATCCCGCTATCTACACGGAAATGATGACGGATTTTCATCGCACCGTGGCTCAGTTGCATCCGCGCGTCATCGTGATCTTTATCATCGCGAGTATCGTATCTCTGCTCTTTACATCGATCATTTGGTTGTTTGTGACGAGTGTGGGGAGCGAAAAGAAATTTAGACGCTTCGGCATCGGCGGACCCATTATGCTTTATGTCGGCGTACAGATAATTTATGTCGTTGTGGCGAAAATCATCGAACGCGTCGCACCGACGGTCTATGAGAGTCACGTCATGGACGGCATGAACGATATGCAATACCTTATCGGCAATATTAACAATGCCATGTTTACAATGATCGCGATCGCGACCATCCTGTTGGCGGTAGGGGATGTGCTTATGTACGTTCGAAGTGTTCGCAGTCACGATCATAAACTGTCCACGTATTCATAACATGCATATTTCTAAAAGGACATCCAAAAAGGAAGACCCGAGGGTCTTCCTTTTTGGCGTTAGGAATATTTTTTCGCGACATCGCGGATAAACTTGAGCCGTCCAATGTCGATATCGGAAGGAATCGCGCAGTCGGCGCCGATGATCAGACCGCGCTTTCCCGTATCTTCGATGAGTTCTTTGACGAATGTTTCGACTTCTTCGTCGCTTCCGTCTTCTAAAAGAGTATGGGGCTTATAGTCGAATCCGCCGATGACTGCGGCATCGAAGAGTTCTTTCCCTTCCTTGAGACTGAAATCGTCGGTATGGACGGCCCAATTATACGCTTTGGCTTTGTATTTTTTATAGAAGGGGATGTCGTTGTGGTACCCGGCGATGCCGCAAATATGGATTAAATTGTTGTCCCAAAGTTCATTGGCGGCATCCAGAACCTGTAGATCCGAAGGGACGATGTAGCGATCGTGGAACGCTTCGTCGGCCTTGGGATTTTGGATGGTTTGAACGCTGTAATAGATGCCGTCGATATTTGTTTCTTCTTTGAGGGCCTTCATCAGCGTAATGGTGTCGTCGCCGATAATTTTCGCGGCGGCGGCCATATCCTCGGGATGGTTCATGATCAAGTCTTGGAACGCGTCGATGTCGGAGTAGATATACTCGATATACATGCGCATGGATTGCATGGGCGCGAAAATATTATAAAAGACCATCACTTCGCCTTCCATGTATTCGAGTGCTTTTTTCGTCAGCTCGATCTGTTCACGTATCCACGGGTGATCGGGGCCGATGGGCTTGATCTTCTTGAGATCATCCACGGTTCGAATGTCGTTTTCGACGACGCCCGGATGTGAAAAGTAGCCGTCGGTCATCAATTTGACGAAATCGGGTTGGAGGGCATCGTACATCTCTTTTTGTTTTTCTACGACCGTTTTGAAAATAGAGGGATCTTGAAGTCCCGCGGAGTGCTTATCCTTTGGGACGAAGTGCCACCAAAAACCGATGGGAACTCTTTCGGCATCTTCCATGTTTAATACATCTTGTACGAGTTTACGCTTGTCTTCGCGCATCTTATCCTCCTTTACGCGATCCTTTATGGCATGATAGCCATCAATCAAACACTTACATTTATTATATCGCGGAAAGGGAGGAACTCTAATTGGAGTTTTCTATCATCATCGTGATAAAGCGACAATGATTAATAGATCGAAAATCTTCATCAGGTCCCGCAGTAAGTTTTGTAGAGGGGAATCGTAGGCGTATCCCGCAAAGCCTTTTGAGCTTCGGTGTGGGCGAAGGGATCTTTCAGAAGCTCTAAAAATTCCGCGAGAAATGACGCATCGCCCACCTCGGCCTCCCGAATGGCTCGCTCGACGAGGTAGTTTTTCGGAATAATCGCGGGATTTGAGCGGTAACGGAGTGCCTCACCCTCCGAACCGGTCGTTTGCACGAGGAGCGCATAGAAATCCTTGAAGTCTTCGGACCAATCCTCCCGTCGATCGCCGTAGGTCAGACGCAGGAACGACTCCGTATAGTCCAACTTTTCACGGTACATCAGCGCTAAAAAGTCCGTGACGAGGTGTGTATTTTCGGAATCTAAGGTTTGAAAACCCAGTTTTTTTCCGAGGAGATCGAAATAATTCTTCTCAAAGGCGTCGGCGTAGTGCGCGAGGACGGCGGCCTTTTTCGACTCCGCCTTCTCGGGGTTTCGATCGAGTTGTTCGCTAAGTGCCTCGCCCAGCTTATTTAAATTAAAGACACCGATCTGCCCCTGGTTTTCAAAGCGGTAGCGGCCGAAGTGGTCGATCGAACTGTAGACCGTCTTCGGGTCGAACGTGTCCATAAAGGCGCACGGTCCGTAGTCGATCGTCTCGCCCGAAATCGTCATATTGTCCGTGTTCATGACGCCGTGGATAAAACCGAGCGCCATCCATTGCGCGATCAGCATCGCCTGTCGGGCGGCCACACGATCAAAAAACAAATAGGCTCGGTCCTCTTTTTCGGCCAAGTCGGGCTCGTGTCGTTTGATCGCGTAGTCGAGGAGCGCGTTGACATCGTTGTCCGTTGCAGAAGCCCATTCGAACGTGCCTACCCGTAAATGGCTCGCGGCGACGCGGGTTAAGATCGCTCCGTCCTCCGCGTGATTGCGAAAGACATCCTGTCCCGTCTTTACCACGGCGAGGGCGCGCGTCGTGGGGACGCCCAGAGCGTGCATCGCCTCGCTTATAAGATATTCGCGGATCATCGGGCCCAGCGCGGCCCGTCCGTCACCGCCGCGGGAGAAGGACGTGCGGCCCGCTCCCTTGAGCTGAATATCGTAGCGCTCCCCCTTCGGCGTGATCTGCTCGCCGAGTAAAATCGCGCGGCCGTCGCCGAGCATGGTCGGGTAGCCGAATTGATGGCCCATGTAAGCCATCGCGATGGAGGAGGATTCTTCGGGCAGTTGATTGCCGCTTAAGACGGCGAGTCCCTCGTCTGAAAACAGGACGTCGGGATCGACGCCGAGTTCAGTTGCCAAAGGTCGATTCGTTATAAAAAAAGAGGGATCTTCCGCGGGTGTCGGTTTTACTTTTTCGTAAAACGCGTCGGGAAGCTCCTCGTAGGAGTTATCAAAATGAAACATAATATCACCAATTAATATGTACCCGATAAGTCACCTATTTTATCGGAGAGGTGTCAAAGGATGTTCGCGGTAGCCTGTTTTCGTTTAGATCCCGACGGTCGACGATGCTCTTCATGGTATAATGCAGGGTATAGAAAAGGAGGCTTTATGGCAAAGAAGTATGTAGAAGGTGTCGTCGTCGAATGTAAATTTCCGAACAAGGCGATCGTCGAAACGGAGGACGGAGCGCGCGTCGAGGTGAAGCGCGCCCTGCCGGGGCAGCGCGTGGCGGTAAAAATTACGCGCAATCGAAAAACGCTCAAGAAGGGAAAACTGTTAGAAGTCCTCGAGCGCTCCGAGATCGAAACGGCGCCGGATTGTCCCCACGCCCCTATATGCGGTGGCTGTATGTATCAAACCTTGACCTACGACAAAGAATCGGCACTGAAAAAAGCGATGATGGACGAACTCTACGGCACCGATGTGCCCTATACCTCGGCGCCCGAGCCCTATCATTACCGCAATAAAATGGAATACACCTTCGGCGATGCGGAAAAAGGCGGTCCGCTCACCCTGGGTCTTCACCATAAACAAGGCTTTTACGACATCGTCTCCACCGACGGTTGCCTTTTGGTGCCCGAAGATATGGAGACGATACGAAAGGCCGTGGAATCCTATTTTCGGGATCTCGGGACGCCCTTTTATCACCGCATGAAACACGAAGGGGTGTTGCGCTTTCTCGTCGTGCGCCACGCGCGGGCGACGGACAGCTATCTCGTAAATCTCGTCACGACGTCGGAGGGAATCGACGAGGCGGCCTTTGTCGATCTCTTAAAAAATCTTTCTCTTAAGGGAAAGATCGCGAGTATTTACCACACGATCTCCGATGATTGGGCCGATGCCATTAAGCCGGAGAAGGTCGAGCATTTGGCGGGCGACGCTTTTTTGAACGAGCGCCTATTGGATTTGGACTTTCAAATCGGGCCCTTTTCCTTCTTTCAGCCGAATCCCGATACGGCGAAAATTATTTACGAAAAGGCTCGGGAACTTGCGGGTCGCGAGAAGGGCGTCGTCTACGACCTCTACTCCGGCACCGGTACCATCGGGCAAATCCTCGCCAAAGAGGCCAAGGAAGTTATCGGCATCGAAATCGTCGAGTCGGCGGTGGAGGATGCCAATCGCGCCGCGAAAGAAAACGGCATCGGCAACGCGCACTTTTTGGCGGGCGACGTGTTGGAGCTGATCGACACGCTCAAGACGCGTCCGGACCTCTTGGTGGTCGATCCGCCGCGCGACGGCATCCATCCCAAGGCGATCGGAAAACTCGCAGACCTCGACGCGCCGCGAATCCTCTACATCAGCTGTAATCCCGTGACTCAACTGAGAGATATCGACATCCTCCGGGCGCGGGGATATGAAGTCGAACACTTGGAGGCGGTAGACCAATTCCCGAGGACGGCGCACGTGGAATCTTTGGCACTTCTTGTTAAGAAGAAATAGGCCAAAATAAATGATCCGGAATAGAACTTTAAAGAAGAAAATTACTCAAGTTGAGAAAAAGATCTTGAAGATTTTTTATATTATCAAGAGTGGCGAAAATAATCGTATAGGATGAAAATCTAAAAGATAGGTTTAAATCGAGATGAGGGAAAATGATGAATAAGTAAACAGCTCTTCCATAGAGCTGTTTTTTGCTATACTAAAATATAGGATGGTATAAATAGAGTCGAATGATTAAAACTTTAAGAACCTTCATTAGATGGAATAAAGAATCCCTAATTCCGGAATACAATGTTTAGAGTTGAGAGATTGAGTTTAGAAAGGGAAGGCACGTTATGAAGAAAGTATTAATAATCGAAGACGACAAAAATTTAAATAAAGGCCTATCCATATCTTTAGAAAATGACTATGAACTTATCTCTTCTTATACGCTACAGGATTCAATAACACATATTTATAATGTAGATCTAATTCTATTAGATATGAATTTGCCGGATGGGGACGGATTAGAAATAATAAAAAACACTAGAAAAAATTCAGCGACGCCTATTATAGTTTTATCTGCGATTGACCTTGAACCTTATATAATTTCTGCGATTGAATTGGGGGCCGATGATTATATAACGAAACCATTTTCCTTAGGTATATTGAAAGCTAAAATTAAAAGAATGTTTGAGAAAAATAAGACGGAAGATTTTATCATTTATAAAAATGAAGGACTCAACTTTAATTTTCAACATAACAAATTTTGTGTTGACGGGGTTCATATTGACTTAACGCCAACAGAAACCAAAATTCTCTACTATCTCATTAAAAATAAAAGTAAAATTTTAACTAAAGAGATATTATTTGATTTAGTTTGGAGTGATTATGATGAATTTATCGATAAAAATACGCTCAGCGTCAATATTTCAAGAATTAGAGCGAAGTTAAAACCTTACAATCCTATTGATACGGTATTCGGGGTAGGCTATAAATGGAATTACTAGCGATAATTTTAAGCTTACTTTTAGTACTTATCCTCTATAGACATGTAATTTTAAGAAAGCAAATGAGGGAATTGTCGAACTACATTGATGAGGCAATGGAAGGAACACTTGCCATGCCGGATTACGATGAAAGGGAATTATCGAAGATTCAATCCAAACTGATGAAGTTTTTGTATGCGAATCAAGTCAGAGAATCTAAACTAAACCGAGAAAAAAATAAAACCAAGGATTTGATAGCCGATATTTCACATCAAACAAAGACTCCGATTACGAACCTCTTGCTATATATCTCTTTGCTTGAGAAGGATCCCGATAAAGGGGAATATATAGAAATCATAAAGTATGAATTAGATAAACTGAAGTTTTTAATTGAAACGCTTGTAAAATCTTCAAGACTAGAATCAGATATTATAGTTATTCAAAAAACCAGAATTTGTTTACCGGATATAGTACAAGAGGTGGTACATGAATTGAGGGAGTCTGCGGTCGGCAAGAATATAAATATTTCATATAAATTTGAAAGGGTATATTTAGACCTGGATGAAAGATGGATAAAAGAAGCGATTCATAATTTATTGGATAATGCGATTAAATATGCACCGCAAGACACAACGATTAACATGGCGGTCTATAAATCTTACCTGAATTATAACTTCGATATAGACAATGAATGCCAAAGTCTGGTAGAGAACGATCTACCCGATATTTTTAAACGATTTTATCGGGGTAGGAACTCTATATCGAAAGACGGATTAGGTTTAGGACTATATATAGCCCGAGAAATTATTGAAAAGCATGATGGCAAGATAAAGGCATCCTTAGACGACAAGAGAATAAAATTTTCAGTAGACTTCCCTTTATGAGAAGTCTATTTTTCTAACAAATTTGTAAGATCCCTTGTAAGTGGTTTGTAAGATGATGCTGTTAACCTAAGAATAGGAGGTGATGAATATGTTGGCAGTTCAAAACTTAAAGAAATATTATGATAAAAATAAGGTAGTTATAAAAGCGCTTGACGGAGTAAACTTTGAAGTTAAAAACGGAGATTTCGTATCAATCGTAGGTGCTTCCGGATCCGGTAAGTCAACGCTTCTCAATCTTGTCGGAGGTCTTGATTATCCGACAGAAGGAAAAGTGATAATAGATGATGTAGACATCTATCATTTGAAAGATGATGAAAGGACGATATTTAGACGAAGAAATATTGGCTTTGTCTTCCAATCGTACAATCTATTACCCATGCTAAATGTTTATGAAAATATTATATTGCCCTTTGGACTTGACGGTGAGAGAGTCGATAGAAAATACGTGGAAAATATTTTAGAGATCCTAGAAATTAAAGATCAGGCTCATAAAATGCCGAACGAACTATCCGGAGGTCAGCAGCAAAGAGTTGCAATAGCCAGAGCCTTGGTAACAAAACCATCATTAATTTTAGCCGATGAGCCTACCGGAAATCTGGATTCAAAATCTTCCTCCCAAGTAGTATATTTACTTAAAAAAATAAATAAAGAACTTGGAAATACGATTCTAATGATCACTCATGACGACACAGTAGCCCAAGCTGCCGGTAGGATCATAAGGATCGAAGATGGGAAGTTGGTGGAAGATAATGAAGGTCAACAATAAAACGTATATGTTACATTTGGCAAAAAAGATATTAAATGTCAATATAAAAAGAAAAAATATATTGTTAGTCGCCATCGCTCTTACGTGTATATTATTTACAAGCTTATTTTCCGTAGTTTTAGGGATCGGTAAGAGTATGGAATTACAAACGATGAAGACGATTGGTACCATAAGTCACGGCTCTTTCAAAGAAGTTTCAGATAGGGATATAGAGATTTTATCAAAGGATTCTGATATAAAAGATTATTCAGTTAGGACGTTGGTTGGAAACCTCAATGATGAAAAAACAGTGGCCGAAGTATCGACCATCGATAAAAAAGCTTTAAATTGGTCATTCATGGAAGATATAAAGGGAGACCTTCCCGAAAAAGAAGATGAGGTCTTTATTGATATAGCGACGGCGAAAAAGCTTGGATACAAAGGGGAGATAGGAGAGAAAATACAGATCTCATTTAATATAGAAAAATCTCATACGGGAGAGGTTGTAGATCGTAAAACGAAGGATTTTATTATTTCCGGAACTTATAGAGAAGCCATAGATTCAAATACCGGAGTCGGACAAATATATTTATCTAAAGCGTATACAGATCAGTTGGATTTTCCCAAAAAGCAAAATGAAATGGACGTAATGCTTAATAACTCATGGAAAATAAAAGATAAGCTTTTAAAGATTGCTGCTAGAAATGGTTATGACATAGTGGATAAGCCAGAGTCTTTAGCCGATAATGAATTACGTATAGGGGTTAACTTTGCCTATTTATCTAATAATGATGACTTTGATGTCTTGACGTTTTTACCCGCTATTTTATTTGTCCTATTGGCATTGTTGGCGGGATTTCTAATTATAAATAATATTTTTAAAATTTCTGTGAATGAAGATATAAAGTTATTTGGTTTATTAAAAACCATAGGCATGACAAAACCACAAATTAAAAAACTTGTCCATATGGAATCTCTGTTGGTAGCGATTCCGTCCCTAATTGTTGGAAATATAGTAGGCGTTATCCTTGGAAAGATAATACTAAATAAAATATTTTCCGCTAATATTATGTTAGCTGACATCAGTCTATCTGCGATAAGTATTTTTACCATTGTATTATTCTCTATCATATTTACATTGATCACCGTATTTTTATCAGTCATCACTCCAGCGAGGTATGCTTCTAAGATTTCGCCGATAGAAGCCAGTAGATACAATGAAGTAGAAGTAAAAAAAGAATATAAGAGTCGTAACATTTCCTTATGGAAATTGGCAAGAAGACAAGTATTTTCTAATAAATTTAGGTTCATATCAATTGTTCTCTCGATGAGTTTAGCCGCTGTTATTTTAAATAGCGTTTTAACTTATACAGGAAATATAGATCTAGAAAAGGGCCTATCAGATAGTATTTCTACAGATTATAATATTGCAAGTCCAAAATATTTTAGGTATATGTACCTTAATAGCGAAGATAGTCTACCTAAAAAATATATTAAAAGAATTGAAAAACATGAAGGGTTTAAACATGGAGGAGCCATCTACTCCTATGGTTCTGAATACACCTATCCGGATATAAAAATTAGGGATAAGAAAATATCGCCGGTTTTATTAGGAATGGATGATTACTTAATATCAAAACAAGTCTTCTTAGAGGGAAAGCTTGATAGAGATAAGTGGAATTTGAACGATTATGTGCTAATCGGAGAAGAGACCGATAAAAATGCACCCTTTAAAGTAGGCGACAAACTAATCATCGATTTTAAAGAAAAGAGTAAAGAAGTCAAAGTAATGGGTAAAATTAATTACAATTTTTCCAATGGACTTCGATATTACTCCGTGATACATGAAGATAAAGACAATGAAAGCAGTCCTGTTTTAGGTCAAACATGTATTTATATGGCTCCCAAATTATACGGAGAGTTGACCGGCGATAAAAGTATCATGTCTTACGGCTTTGATATTGAAAAGAGTCAGAAAAACAGTTTTAACAATTTACTGAAAGAATTAGAGGGCAATCCGGACTTTGCCTACGATTCCAGAGAACTACAAGTAGATTCCTTTAGAGATTTTAAAAATTTAATAGAATTTGTAGGTTATGGTCTTGCAGTGATTTTATTTTTAATATCCGTCTTAAATTTTATAAATATAATCGCCACGGACATCATCAAAAATAGGGTGAATGTATCCATATTAGAAGCGATAGGTATGACAAAAAAAGACATTAAAAGTTACCTGGTAAAGAAGAACCTCATTTATTCCATATCAGCCCTTTTAATTTCTGTAGTAATTATGGTCGCGGTGGATAAATTTATTTTAGTAGATTTAATGCGTTCAGTGAAATGGACATCGTTTAGTTTTGTGATTCATCCACTGATAATAGTTAATATGGTTAATATAATAGTCGGAATTTTGTTTACTTTAAAATTTTATGAAAAACATAGTAGGAGTAGCCTTGTCGATAGGATTAGAAGTTTGGAATAATACAAAATTCTTATTGAGAGGGTTAGGTAATGATGAACAGATAAATAGCAGTATAAACAGCTCTTAAGTAGAGCTGTTTTTTGATTGGCCTGTCCGTGATAGAATATGTAATAAACGAAAGAATTTATATCATGGAGATATTCCCGCACACGACGTTTTGAAAAATAGGCATGTATCCATGCTGTCGGCTTAGTTTAAAGCGGATCCGGTCCGGATGCGGGAAGATGATAAATAGATCCCAAGGATCGACACAACGTTGTTAATTCTATATCTAAACCTTAAAATTCCATCCTCGATAAAATAAAGAGTAAGGGAAAGGAAGTGATACGATGAATCCCATGGTCCTGACGACGTACAATCGGGAATTTATTGATCATCGATCGGTGAGCAGCCTCGGGGAATTTAGACCTCGCGAAGACGCCTTTCAGTGGCTGCATATCGATCAATTTGACGCCTCGCGTTTTCAGGAAATGCTCTCCGCCTTCGGCATGACGGATCATATGGTGGAAGTTGTTTCCGAGACGGGTCGACGCCCGAAGTTTGAAAATCACGGGCATTATCTTTACTTTACGCTCAAGGCCAACAACTATGACGAGACGCGTCGTCTGGAGGAATTCCAGCTGGGCGTGCTTCTCTTTGAGAAAACACTCGTCACCATTTTAGACACGCCGAAATATCATCCCTTTGATCCCACGGAGGTCTTGGAGGAGGAACGTGTCATCCAACGTTATGATGTGGAGTATCTTCTCCACCTCATTATCGACAAGCTCTTGGATATTGAATTCGACAGCTTGGAGGCGTTGGAGCTTGAAATTGACGATTTAGAAGATAATGTCTTATCGACGCCAAAGCAAGAGGAACTCCATCAGATCTACAATATAAAAAAGGATCTCATCTACATTCGAAAGACGTTATGGCCCAATCAAACGGTCCTGCGCAATTTGCAGTACACGCCGGAATTTATCGATCACCCGTATCGCTACTTTTTCCAAGACATTACAAGTCGTCTCGAGCAGGCCATTGAACTGGTGGAGTCCTATCGTGAAATCTGTTCGGGGATGCTCGATACCTATCTCTCCAGCGTGAGCAATCGCACCAATGATATTATGAAGATCTTGACGATCCTTGCCACGATCTTCAGTCCACTGAGCTTTTTGACGGGACTCTACGGCATGAACTTTAAATACTTCCCCGAACTGAATTGGCGCTACGGCTACCTCTCCTTTTGGCTTGTCTCTCTCTTAATCACCGCGATCATGCTGTGGTATTTTAAGAAAAAAGGCTGGTTTGGAGATTAAAAGGATGGATTAAATAGACGGCACTCCATCTTCAACGATTTCGATGGATGCAGATTGTGCGGTCTTATTCCCGAATCCGCATGTAAAAGCAGTTCATTGGTGTGCAGGATACATCTTATTTTGTGAAAGCCGCACGCATCTCGGCCATAAAAGGCGGCTCGATAGTCACATGGCCGGAGCATGAACATCGGCGCAGTTTCTCGATGGTTCGGGTTAGGGACGTTGATACCTCGACGCGAGACGTTTAGAGCGGAAAATTGCGGGAATCGACAATTTCCGGAAGATAGACGATAAAAAGTTCGAAAATGAGGTATACATCAAATGGAACTTTACAAAATCCCTTGCGGATTATAAAAAAGTTAATCGTCCGTTACGAAGTGATAGCGAACATAGGAGACGTGAAGTACGCCGTCGAGGCGGCTTTGCAAGGAGGAATTGCGATGAAAGAATATGATGTACTATTTATCGGAGGCGGCCACGCCTGCTGGCACGGCGCCCTACTTCTTAAGAAGGCGGGAAAAGAAGTCGCGCTCGTGGAACGGGAATTTTTGGGCGGCACCTGTACCAACTATGGATGTAACGCAAAAATTCTGCTCGACTCGCCCGTCGAATTGCAAGAGGCGATGAAGCGCTACGAAGGCATCGGGCTGAAGGAAGAGCCGAAAATCGAGTGGACGAGCTTAATGCAGTACAAAAAGAAATTGATCGGCGGTATGCCGGATGTCATGTCGGGGATGTTCAAACAACTTGGACTGGAAGTTATCCGAGGCGAGGCGACGTTTAAGGATGAAAACACCATCGAGGTCGACGGGGAGACCTACCGGGCGAAGAAGTTTGTCATCGGAACCGGACAAAACTACATTCCGCTGGATATTCCCGGCAAAGAATACATGCACGATTCGAGAGATTTTCTATCTTTGGATGACATTCCCGAACACGTTAGCTTTATCGGCGGAGGCATTATCTCCATGGAATTTGCGTCCATCTGTTTGAGCCTCGGAAGAAAGGTCGATATCGTCACGGATGGGGAAATTATTCTTAAGCAATATCCGCAAAAGTACGTAGAAAAAGTAGTGGATAAAATGAAGGAACAGGGAGCGAACTTCGTCTTCAATGCCAAGGTTGAATCCATCGAAAAGACGGAAAACGGGTACGCCCTGAAGGGTGCGGACGGACTTCATATCGACACGGATTATGTGCTGGTCGCCGTCGGACGCCGCGCAAATGTAGACGGCATGAATCTCGACGGTATCGGCATACAATACTCCGGCAGAGGCATCGAAGTCGACGATCATATGCGTACATCCGTAAAGCACATCTACGCATCCGGGGATGTCGTGGATAAGAAGATCCCGAAACTGACGCCGACCGCAGAATTTGAGTCCAACTATATCGCGCTGGATATTTTAAATCCGTTGAACTTCGCGATCAAGTATCCGCCGATTCCGAACCTGGTATTCACCTTGCCGCGCATCGCGCAGGTAGGCGTGTCGATCGAGGAAGCGAGAAACAATCCGGGTGAATACCGCGTGGAAGAGGTAGATTTCGGCAAAACGATGTCTTGGCTCAACAAGGCGGAAAAGGATGCCCATATTACGTATATCATCGACCACAAGAATCATCTGGTCGGCGCCGCGGTGATGAGCGACGAGGCGGGCACCTATATGGACCTGTTGACCTTGATCATCAATGAGAAGTTGGGAGTCAAGGAACTGAGCAAGATGATCTTCGCATTCCCGACGACAACTTACGGATTGGTTGCGACCCTGATGCCGCTGCTTCTGAAGGAGCAGTAATTCAGGGGATGTAGAATGGGATGTTGGAAACGGCCTCCGGCATGATACGAAAATCGGATCTGTCGGGTGATGACGGTCGAGGTGGATGCGCCTATTTTCGATTCGTCGCCACACGCATCATTTCGACATCGTCGCCGTTTTTATGAAGATATATATGGATAGCGCCCTCGGGATATGTAAGGCACTCGGCTGCGGTCGGGTGCCTTTTTATGGTGAAAGGGAATAAAAGATTCGACGAATTATTTCCATAGATCGCATATAATTTTAAGGAACGGATGATGAATTTTTGAAGAATTGGACGAGGTGAGACTGATGAATGAAGAATGCCTGATTTGCAAAGCGCCCCTGGAATATTTCGATGCCGACGAGGTGATGGAATGTGAACTTTGTCATAAGAAGCAACACAGCAAGACGAGGTGTGTCGAGGGCCATTTTGTTTGCGACGAATGTCACACGAAGGGAATGGACGGGGTCGTCGCCATCTGTTTGAACAGTTTGTCGACGAGCCCGATTGAGATTTTGGAGGAGATGATGGATATGCCGTCTTGCCATATGCACGGCCCGGAGCATCATACCATGGTCGGTTCGGCGCTTTTGACCGCCTATAATAATGCGGGCGGAGAGATCGATCTAAAAGCGGCGCTCCTCGAAATGCAGGCGCGGGGAAGGCAAGTCCCGGGTGGCGCCTGCGGATTTTGGGGTGCCTGCGGAGCGGGAATCAGCGCGGGGATGTACATGTCGATTGCGTTGAAATCGACGCCGTTGACTGAAAAGTCGTGGGGACTTTCCAATCAAATGACGGCGAGAGCGCTGGATGCGATCGGCAAAAATGGAGGTCCGCGGTGTTGTAAGAGAGATTCATATCTTGCGATCATGGAGGCAATTGATTTTACGAGAGAAACACTGGGCGTTGACATGCGTCCGGATCGCATCAGTTGCTCCCGATCCCATCTTAACAATCAGTGTTTGCAACAAGCTTGTCCTTTTTATCCGGATGCGGGAAGACGCTAGATTTAGCATGCCCGTCGTCGCGTGGCGGGCGATGTGTTTGACGGGAGAGCTTTCGTCGGTTGACCCGATATTTAAACCATTATATAATCCTAAAAAAGGGAATGAAGTTCTCCCGGGGGAAACCCGAACTGCTGATAAGCTGATGACTTCTACGATGACGGTCGCAGGAGCATCGGCTTTTTTGCGATTATGGGAGGAAATTATGTTAACATCACTTGCACTTATTTTTTTAGTCGGCCTCTTGACGGGCTCGATATTCAGTCGAATGAACCTGCCGAAAATAATCGGCATGCTCATTACCGGTATCGTCCTCGGACCCTTCGCCTTAGACTTATTGGATCCGTCGGTTCTATCCATCTCCTCGGAACTCAGGAAGATGGCACTCATCATTATTTTATTAAAGGCGGGGCTTTCCCTCGACTTGGCCGACCTTAAAAAAGTAGGAAGGCCGGCGATTCTCATGGCTTTTGTGCCGGCGACGTTTGAAATTTTGGCCTACACGATGTTCGCGCCGAAAATCTTCGGAATCACGCGCGTGGAGGCGGCTCTGATGGGATCGGTCCTCGGAGCGGTTTCGCCTGCCGTGGTCGTGCCGCGCATGGTGGAGTATATGGAACAGAAAGTCGGCACGAAAAAGGCCATCCCGCAGATGATTATGGCGGGGGCCTCTTGTGACGATATTTTTGTCATCGTTTTATTCACGACATTCTTGGGCATGGCGGAGGGCGGCGCTGTAAACATCAAAAGCCTTTTAAATGTTCCGATCTCCATCATTCTCGGCGCGGTCTTGGGGGCGGCCCTGGGATATGCGCTCTACGACTATTTCGAGCGGGCGTATGAAAAAAAGCGATACATACGAAACAGCGTGAAGGTCATTATTCTCCTCGGCGTTTCCTTTCTGTTGGTCGCAGTGGAAGGTTGGCTCGAGGGCAAGGTCGCCGTATCGGGCCTTATCGCGGTCGTGTCGATGGCGAGCGTGCTCAAGATGAAGAGTACGGTCTTTGTGTCCAAAAGACTTTCCGAAAAGTTCGGAAAACTCTGGATAGCCGCCGAAGTCGTGCTCTTCGTATTGGTCGGTGCGGCAGTCGACATTCGCTACACGTTGGAGGCGGGACTTGCGGCGGTTTTCATGATTTTGATCGCGCTCTGTATTCGCGCCGTCGGCGTCGCCGTTTGTGTCGCGGGAACGAAATTAAATGCGAAGGAAAGAGCCTTCTGCGTTATCAGTTATCTGCCGAAGGCCACGGTGCAGGCGGCGATTGGATCGGTTCCGCTCACGGCGGGGCTTCCCTCAGGGAAAATCATCCTCTCGGTGGCGGTCATGGCTATAATTCTAACCGCCCCGCTCGGCGCGATCGGCATGGATTATACACACAAAAAGTTCTTGGAAAGAGATGTTTAGGACACCTCGGGGGAGTTGTGAAGGTTCGCGTCGTGAATAGATGACGCATTATCTTACCCGTCATACTTATGGGTATACTTGCAAAAACAGATCATGCCCATACAGAAGAGAACGATAAAGAAAATTAGAGGTCGGAGGGCATGGTCATAGGCGTGCACGATAAGAAATCAATCGATTAGAACAGGGACGTTTGAATAGATATCTTCGACAGGAATCGCATTTTTTGCGAATCCGTCTTTTACATAAATAACGATACGATTTGAACGTGATGGGAAACGGCCGACGGAGACCTTGAATTAGATGGAATGAAGAGAGTTTACAGAGGTGCGATCGTGGAGATGAAGAAAGATAATCGAATCGTGGGCTCGCTATGTGCGCTCGGTTGCGAGACCTTATACGGATTGAGCTATATGTTTACCAAGCAGGCGACGGAATCGGCGAGCGAACTCGCCCTTCTCGGATGGAGGTTTTTGATTGCGGCCGTTGCCATGAGTATCCTCGTCTTTTCGGGAGCGATAAAAGTAAATTTAAAAGGCAAAGATATAAAACCGCTCCTTATGGTCGCGCTGTTCAGCCCGTGCATCTACTACATCGGGGAGACGATCGGAATAAGTTATACCACCTCATCCGAAAGCGGCGTCTTTTTGGCGTGCATACCGGTGGCATCGTTGATCGCCTCGACGTTGATTCTTAAGAAAAAGCCCACGCCCTATCAGATCGCGGGTATCTTAATCACGCTTGCCGGCGTCGTCATGACCGTGCTCGCGGTGGGCGCGTCGTCCAGCTTATCGGGAATAGGCTACGCGTTTTTGTTCCTCGCCGTGGCATCTTATGCCTTGTACGGAGTATTTGTAGATAAGGCGAACGATTTTACCGGTTTGGAAATAACGTATGTCATGTTACTTGCGGGAGCTGTCCTGTTTATCGTCCTCGCGTTAGCGGAAGCCGCGGCCTCGGGTAACGCCCGGGCGTTGATGATGCTGCCTTTTGAGAAGGGGACCTTTCTTATCGCGATCGTCTATCAGGGGATCGGCTGTTCCGTGATCGCGTTCTTCTTATCGAACATAGCCATCGCCAAGATAGGGGTCAACAAGACGTCCTCGTTTATCGGTGTTTCGACGGTGGTATCGATTATTTCCGGAGCGCTTGTCCTCGGCGAGACATTTACCGTGTACCAAATTTTCGGAGCCGTCGTTATTATCATCGGAGTCTATATCGCCAATGCGAAGATAAGGGGATATGAACCAATCTAAAAGGCGGAAGATACATAGGGAAACGTATCGGGTGAATTGTAGCGAATAGACAAATGAACGGGCGGTCCGGTCGAAGGGCCGCTGTCGGTGGAAGACCATGCCGTCGTCTCGCGTCGAGGCGACGGTATTTTTTATTGTCCGACAATGTGCAGAGAGATCGATCCTCTTAAAGAGGCCGTCGACAGGCGGCGAGAAGTTGCACAACGGAAATTCGGTGAGAGGCGAAAGAGAGATTCTCCATCGCTTAAAACAAAGGCGAAGGGTCTCGCCGTTAATTGCGATTGTGATATAATTTCGATATAGAAACTATAAGGGGGGAATATCATGGATCTAAAGGCATCGCTGATCGAATTACAGTGCGAAATGGTGGCGGAGAGAAATCTCGTCAATCCGAGAGAAATCACCTGGCTACAGTACGATATTTTATGCCGATTGAAAAAGGGAGGGGAAATATTACCGTCGGACTTAAGTCTCGTCTTGGGGGTATCGAGGACGAAGTTATCGAAGGCCTTGAGGGGCTTAAAGTCTATGGGCTATATCGAGCAAATTCCGAACAAGTTGGACGGGCGAGAGTTGTACACCTCACTGACCGAAGGCGGCGACGCTCTTCTGGAGGATATTTCAAAGAGGCATAGCGCCCTTTATCGCATAGCCGCAGAACACTTTACCGAAGAGGAACAGGAAGAATTTATCCGTTTATCCGGGATCTTATCCGATGAATTGAGAAAGGCCAGGATGGGGAGAGATGAATGATTACATCGTCGTAAAAAATGCCGAGACCAATAACTTAAAGAGTATTTCGGTCGACATTCCGAAGCACGAGATTGTCGCGGTCACCGGCGTCTCGGGATCGGGAAAATCTTCTTTCGTCTTCGATACGATCGCGAGCGAGTCGCAGAGATTGTTAAATGAGACGTACTCCGGCTATATTCAGAATCTACTGCCGAAGTATAAAAAGCCTCCGGTGGATTCCATCTCCAATCTGCCGGTTTCGCTGGTGATTGACCAAAAGAAGATTCGCGGAAATGCCAGGTCGACCGTGGGGACGGTGACGGACATTTACTCGGATTTGCGGCTCCTATATTCCAGAGTCGCGGTGCCATTTATAGGGTATTCGATGACGTATTCCTTCAATAATCCTGAGGGCATGTGTAAAAATTGCCAAGGCTTGGGCGTCGTGAAGTCCATAGACGTCGATCGTCTGATAGATTTTGACAAATCCTTAGACGATAACGCCATCGACTTTCCGACGTTTAAAGACGGGGGGTGGAGGTTGACCCGCTATACGGAGTCGGGCTATTTCGACAACCGTAAAAAAATAGCCGACTTCAGTGAGGATGAGCTCGACCTGCTCTTATATTCTCCAAAAATAACGCCCGAACATCCGAGTTCGAAGTGGCACAAGACGGCCAAATACTTCGGGGTCATTCCGCGGATTATGGAAAGTTTCATCCACGCGGAGGATCCTCGGTACAAAAAGGATGTGGAGCGGATTTTAATCACAAAAACCTGCCCGGTCTGCCACGGGGCGAGACTCAATGACGACGTATTGCGCGCAAAAATAAAGGGGAAGTCCATCGCGGACTGTTCGGATATGGACGTCTGCGATTTATTTGATTTTATAGACGGAATCGACGACGAGCGCGTCGGAGCGATTACTCGCGCGCTAAAGGTAAAATTAAAAAGCTTATCGCTCGTCGGCCTGGATTACTTGAAATTGAATCAGCCGACGGGCACCTTATCCGGCGGGGAGTCTCAAAGAATTAAGATGGTGAAGTACTTAAACAGTTCTTTGTCGGACGTCCTGTATATTTTTGACGAACCGAGTGCGGGACTCCACCCCCAAGATATCGAGGGGATGACGAACATCTTTAAAGGGCTGAAGGAAAAGGGCAATTCCGTATTATTCGTGGACCACGATCCGGACATGATAAAGGATTGTGATTATCTTATAAACTTCGGAGAAGGGTCGGGCGTCGACGGAGGCGACATAACTTTTCGAGGCACGTATCGTGAATTGCTGCACTCCGACACGATTACGGCAAAAGCCCTCTTAAAAGAGCACCATCTTAACGAGGAGAAAAAAGTTTTTTCGGGCTATTACGAGTTGAATAACGTCTCCAAGCACAATATCGAAAATCTGACCGTCAAGATTCCCAAGCGCGCGATGACGGTCGTGACGGGGCCGGCGGGTTCCGGTAAAAGCACTTTAATCAGGGAGATTTTTAAAAGCCGATATCCCGAATCCACGATATTGGATCAAAGTTTGCCGCGGGCGACCGGTCGCTCGAACATCGTCACCTATTTGGGGATATATGACGAGATTAAAAAAATATTCGGTAGGGAAAACGGCGTGGCGAGGTCCTTGTTCTCGGTGACGGGCAAGGGAGCCTGTCCCGCGTGCAAGGGGAAGGGGACGATAACGCTCGACTTGGCTTATTTGGGAAATTCCGAGTATGTCTGTGAGAAATGCCGCGGCAAGCGGTTCAACGACGAGGCGCTGTCGTATGCGTATAGGGGAAGAGATATCGCCGAGGTGTTTGATTTAACGGCCGTCGAGGCCGAGGCGATTTTTTACGACAATCCGAAGATACACCGCGCCTTAAGGTCGTTGATAAAAGCCAACTTATCCTATATAAAGCTCGGACAGACTCTGGACACTTACTCGGGCGGGGAACTTCAAAGATTAAAAATAGCCCGGATGCTTTCCGAGAAACTGTCGGAGATTATTATCCTGGATGAGCCCACCACAGGTCTGCACGAATCGGATATAGTGAATTTGATGAGGCTTATTCGCGAATTGGTCGATGAGGGCAATACCCTGATCGTGATCGAGCACAACCTGTCGGTGATCAGCCGAGCGGATTGGATCGTCGACCTGGGGCCGAGGGGCGGAGTTCTCGGAGGGAAATTACTGTTTCAGGGTTATCCCGCGGATTTTATCGAGTGCAAGGCTTCTTATACGGCCGAGCACGTCAGGCGGTTTTTAAGACATTAAGACGAATATTCCAAAAGCGGCGATAGATTTAATAAAGTGGTATTCGATGCATAGGACACAAACTAATGTAAAGATATTTTTTGATCGAAAAATATCTGATAAGATGTTAGATTTCCGATAGACGGGGTATTTAATGAACGCGAGCGGTTAAGCGTTCGATCGTTCCGTCGACAGGACGCGGATGTTTTAGCCATGTATCGATGCTTGACGTGTTCCCAATTATTAAGAGACGTATCGTAAGAACTATGTGATTTTTAAACAGGAGGAATACAATGAGTAACAAACTTTTAGACATGCTGAATGAACAAGTAACGGTTGAAGCACAATCCGGATATAACTACAAAGCGATGCAAATATATGCCGCAGAACAAGATCTTATGGGATTTGAAGCCTGGTTTGATAAACAAGTCGTGGAAGAGTTGGGACACTCCGAAGAAATTATGGACTTCTTGTTGAGCCTCGACTATAAACCGTCTTATGGGAAATTGGAAAAACCGAACGACGATTTTAAGGACTTATTGGATGTCGTAAAACAAGCGCTCGAACACGAAAAAGAAGTCACGAGCAAGATTCATGCAATTGCAAAGGCCGCGCGTGAAGAAGGCGACGAGCGCGTTATTTCCTTTATCCAAAAATTTGTCGACGAACAAGTTGAAGAAGAAGATACCTTCAGAACATTGATCAACCAAATAGAAAGAGCAAACGGAGACTTCGCCGCAATCGCACTCATCGAAGCGAGCCTTGCGAAAGAAGATTAATTGAAGCGATTAATAAATTTCACTAAATACGGACGATATGAATTCGCCGCATAAAAATTGCGCGAGAAAAAGTCAAGTGACGACGTCATTTGACCGATAAAAAATAGCACAAGATGAAGAGGAACCCGGCGAAAGTCGGGTTTCTTTTTTTATCTTCCCGCGCGTTCGCGCACGATCGCCGCCTTTTCCTGTTTTCCGACGCGGAAAAGTCTCTCGAGGATCGATATGACGCGCTTTGCGCGTGAATCTCGCCGGTAAAGCGAACAGGATTGCCGGGGTGTTTCGCACGGACGTTGTGTGCGAAGGACGTGTTTATCCGCACGTCCGATATGATTTGTGTCGCGGAGAACGGATTGTCTGTGAACATAGTGCGTGGAGAATTATCTTTTGGCGCGCCATGTGAGTGATAAGAAATTTCAAAGATTCGAAAATACCCTTGCATCCGCATTTATATTTAATAAAATATAGTTGTACAAAACATGAAAGGGGAATTATGGACGTCGATTACAAGGAAGCAATGAAACTGAGCAATCAACTCTGTTTTCCGCTTTATGCCGCGGCGAGAAAGGTTACAAACCTTTATATCAAGTGGTTGAGGCCTTTAGGTCTTACCTACACCCAATATCTTGTTTTTTTGGTTTTATGGGAAGAAGATGATCTGACTGTCGGTGAAATTGGAAATAAATTAAAGCTCGACAACGGGACCTTAAGCCCGATGTTGAAGAAGCTCGAATCGCAGGGATTTATAGAGAGGCGTCGTAATCCGGAGGACGAACGCGTCGTCTTGATTACGTTGACGAAGAAGGGAAGAGCGTTACAGGAAAGGGCGAAGGATATTCCTTCAAACGTCGAAAAATGCATAGACTTACCCTTTGAAAAGGAGAAGGAATTGTATTCTCTGTTGTACGAAATTTTAGACGGAGAAGATGAGGAGGTTTAAAATGACGACGGTATATGATTTTACGGTAAAGGATATGGACGGAAACGATGTAAGCCTTGAAAAGTACAAGGGCAAAGTATTATTAATCGTCAATACGGCGACGGAATGCGGGTTTACGCCGCACTACGAGCCGCTGGAAGAGATGTATAAGGATTTAAAGGACGAGGGCTTTGAGATCCTGGACTTCCCGTCGAATCAATTTGCCAATCAAGCGCCGGACAGCACGGAAGAGATCCATTCTTTTTGTACCTTAAAGTTCGGAACTGAATTTCCGCAATTCGAGAAGATAGACGTCAACGGAGAATCGGCCGAACCGCTGTTTGCCTATCTCGCGAGCGAAAAACCCTTTGAAGGTTTCGGCAAGGGACTAAAGAATGTCGCGCTCGATCAGTTCGCAAAACATAATAATAAAAAGTTCGGGGACAAGGCCTATATCAAGTGGAATTTTACGAAATTCTTGATCGACCGCGACGGCAAGGTCGTCGAGCGCTTTGAACCGACGTACGACATGGATCAGGTTCGCAAGGAAGTTGAAGCGATCTTATAGTTAGAATCGAAAGAAGGCCGAGGAGACGATAGGTTGTCTGCGCCGGATGTCGCGAAATGGAGAATGGTGCGGATATAAACCGGAAACAGCGTCGCCTTCGGTCGAAGCGGCGGATAAATTGGATGTATACGGAGATAAGAGGTCTTGCGAGGCGCGGTTTGCGTATCGGGGGACCTCTTTTTTTGATAGAATAAAAGAAACAAAGGCTTATATACGAAAAGGGTTGATGCATATTTGAGGAAGCGACAACGATAAAAAATCATCGATGGGAGCAAGGTATGCTGGTAAAAAAAGCGATTCTCAGGGGGATGATTCCCTTCGTCATCATGGCCGTCATATCGTCTGTGATGAAACATCAGAAGATGGATCCGTTTCAAGTGAAGTCGACGTTTCTCGTCGGGATCATCGTATCGTCGGTGGCGGCGGCGTCGGTTATCTACGAGATCGAACATTGGTCGTTGCTCAAACAGTCGGGCGTCCACTTTATCGCGATGTTGTGCACGGTCTTTCCGTGCTTGCTGGTCAGCGGTTGGTTCGAGTTACACACGTTTCGAGATTACCTGAAGGTATTCGGAATCTTTTTATCGTTCGGAATCGCGTTGTGGGCGATCAGTTACGTCGTCTTCGGCAAACTGTTGGGCCGATAGTTGTACGGATTCGGCGAAGGCGATCGAAAGATTTTTAATGTTTCGGGCGATTGTATCATTATTTCGGGAGAAAAGAGGTAAAAAAGAAATAAGACTTGTCGTAGCGCCTGTTAAGAGATCGGCAGGTCGACGTCGACGGAGGATTGTTTAGCAAGCGAAGGATTATGCGGTGACGAAAGAAGGGGTAGAATGATTTGGGATAAATTGGTAACCATATTTGGCACGTTTTTTTTAGTCTGCGCGTGTATTTCTGTCGTGATCTACCTGATCGAGAAGATAAACTACAACAGGATCCTCGGCAAGCGAGATGCCGCGGAGACGGGGAGGAAAAAGCTGGCCATTATCACGGGGGCGTCCTCGGGTCTCGGCAGGGACTACGCGAGATTTTTTTGCGAACATAAAAAAGACGACGTAGACCAGCTGCTCGTGATCGCGAGGAGAGAGGAGAGGTTGGAAGAACTGAAGGATTCGCTGACGATTCCCACGACGGTCTATCCCATGGATATGACGAACGAGGAGGAGATGGCGGCCTTTAAGATTTACTTGGAAGAGAAGGTTCAAAGTGAGCGCATAGACATCGCCTATTTGATCAATGCGGCGGGCCTCGGGTTTAGCGGCTACAGTCTCGAGCTCGGCAGTGAAAAGGAAGTTCACACCGGAAAGATCAATTGCGAGGCCCAGGTGAGGATGGTCCACATCGTGGCTCCGTTGATGGGGGCGGGGGGAAACATCATCCAAATCGCGTCCGTCGCGGCATTTAACCCCATCCCCAACTTGAACGTCTATGCCGCATCGAAGGCCTTTATCTATACCTATGCCCGAGGTCTTCGCGGGGAGCTCCTGCCGAAGGGCATCAACGTCACGACGGTATGTCCTTATTTTATAGAGGATACCGAGTTTATCGACAAGGCCGAGATGGACAGAAAGAAGCTCTTCTTGCCCCTTAAATCTCAACACGTCGTGGAAAAATCGATGAAGGATACCGATCGGGGATTTGCCGTTTCCACGCCCGGTGTGATAGGAACCTTGGACAGGATATTCTGCGGTCTCATTCCGGACGAGGTATTGTTGTACCTGATGAAATTATTCGCTTAAATTCAATCGTCGAGACGTCGGGGCGATTGAAAGGATGCGAGGACGTTTTTCATAAAATTTTAGAGAGAATGATTTTTTCAAAGGATAGGGCGGTCGGATCGTACGGACCGCCTTATTTGATTGTCCGAAATTTTGCTCGCTCACTTACGATACGCCGGGGCAAGCGGTTGATGGGCTCGTTGCTTGAGTCGCGTCGTTTGGGGTAAATTCTTTATAAGTGCTTTACTATATAAAAGCAACGACTTAAAATATCGAAGAAATGTAAAGAAGACAGATGCGATCGGGGGAAGGCATGTTGACATTTAAAGACTTATTAAATTTTCTGCAAATGATCATATCTTGGATTCCGAGAATTATCGGCTACTATCTCTTGTTTCTCGCGATAGCGCTTATCGTTCCGCCTCTTTTTAAAGCCGCGATGCCCGAGAACTGGCTGGAGAGGGATCGGGAGCTTGCCGCCGCTCCCATGTCGGATCGGGAACGCGTCATGAGCATAGACGATATCCACGACGCCGAGTTTTGGCGATATAGGCTCCTGACTCAGGCCGAGGAGACTGTCGATATGGCGATCTTCAGCTATCGCGACGACATGGGAGGGATAACGTTTACTTCCGCGCTGATGGATGCGGCGGATCGAGGGGTGAAGGTTCGTCTGTTGGTCGACGGAATCAATCTCAAGACCGTCGGAAGCGAATACTTTTCTTTGATCGATAACCACCCCAATATAGAGGTGAGAATCTACAACCCCATTCGATTTTTCAAGCCCTGGACGTTTAACTACCGTCTGCACGATAAATTTATCGTCGTCGACGACCAGGTGTATATGTTGGGAGGGAGAAATCAAAACTCCTTATTTATCGGAGATTACGACGACGAACCCAAGAAAAATCAAGATCGAGACCTCATTGTCTACGAGGGGGATAAACATACGCGAAACTCCCTCATGCAGGTCGAGGATTATTTTGAAGAAATTTGGAACTTGGATAAAGTCAAGAAAGTAAAACCTCTCTCCAAAGATCGCGAGAAAGATTTGAAGCAATACAGAGATTTTGAAGAGCGGACGGGTGAACTTCAACGTCAATTGAAAGAGAAGATGCCCGATGCCTTTAGAGAAACCGATTGGGTTGCCGAGACGCTTCCGTCTCGGCGGGTAGAGTTAATCCGAGGATCGGGGAAGGCCGGCAACAAACCTCCCCTCGTCTACCGCCGCCTGTTGGAGAGAATGAAAAAGGGGAAGGACATTATCGTCGAGACGCCCTATATTATTTTAAACAAGGGACATTATGAAGATTTTTCCGATTTGAACGAGGCATACGGCGCTCACGTCAGTTATCTGACCAATTCGCCCGAGTACGGGGCAAACATCGTCGGCAATGCCGAGGAGCTTTTTAATCGAAAGGCCATCCTCCGTACGGGATCGGATCTTTACGAATACATGGGCGCTCAATCACAACATACAAAGACGATTTTGATAGATGACGAGATCTCCCTCGTCGGAACGTTCAACTACGATATGCGCTCGATCTATCTGGATACGGAGAGCATGCTCTGCGTCGACTCTCCGGAACTCAACGCCGAATTGCGCGAGCAAATGCGGGAGAAAATGGACGCGAGCCGACAAGTTCTTCCCGGCGGAGAGATGGAATATGGACCTGACGCTCGAAAAGAGAGCTTGTCGACTCCAAAATCCGTCTTTCTTAAAGGCGTCCACTTCCTCACCTACCCCTTTAGACATCTCCTATAGGTGGTGGGCGTCGGTCTTAATCGCTCGGAGATAGCGCGTTCGGTGTGCGGGATGAATCCCGGCGGCTCGGCCGAGAATTCATCGAAGGCGAGGTGGAAGAGCGCGAAATAGGGTCGCCCATAGAAAGACGTAAGATCGCGTATGGCGATAGGACTCGGTAAAAATCAGACAGAGACATCTTTGATTACCATACCGAGGAGACAGGAGGATATGATGAACTATTATTGTTTACTGTTCGACCGGTTTGAGAGTTTAGATTTGTTCGGCCCGGTCGAGGTGCTTGGAAAGGCGCCTCGCGCAAATCTTCACTACGTCTCGATGACGGGAGGAATCATCACCGGCGCGGACAGCGTGAGGGTTGATACGGAACGGGTGGATGTGTTGCCGCCCGGCAGCGTATTTTTAATCCCCGGCGGTATGGGAACGCGATCGCTCGTCGAAGATTCCGTCTTCCTCGAAAAACTCGGAGCGCTCGTCGATTCGTCGAGTGTCGTCTTGTCCGTCTGCACGGGTTCGGCGTTGTTGGCGGCATCCGGTGCGCTTGAGGGAAAGCGTGCGACGTCCAATAAGCGGGCCTTCGAGTGGGTGACGGGTACGGGAGATGCGGATTGGGTCGGAAGAGCGCGATGGGTCAAGGACGGTAAGTTTTATACGGCATCCGGCGTGTCGGCGGGCATCGACATGGCGCTCGCCTTCGTCGAAGACACTTACGGGAGAGAGATCGCCGAGGACATAGCGGAGCTGATCGAATACGTCCGAAACGACGATCCTAAAGAGGATCCCTTCGCAAGGTAAATAGCCGGAGGATTTTCGGAATACTTCAGAGATTATTGCATGGCGGTAGGCGTTTTAGCGGCTCGCCGCCTCGACATAAAGTCGGTAGGTAAACATAGCGAGAAGGAGGCGTAAAAGATGATACGGAAGGCGAAACGCGCAGATATTGACGGCGTCGTGGAGATTTACGACGCCATACACGAAAGCGAAGAGAAAGGTACGGTATCCGTGGGATGGATAAGAGGGGTGTATCCCACGAGAGAGACGGCTCTACGTGCTCTTAAGAGAGGCGATCTGTTCGTTTACGACGACGAGGGCGATATTTTGGCGGCAGCCGTCATCAATCAGGAGCAGGACGAGGCGTACGGAAAGGGCTCGTGGGACGACGAAGTGCCCGATGAAGCGGTGTGCGTGTTGCATACGCTCGTCGTCTCGCCGTCGTGTAACCACAGGGGAATCGGAAGGGAATTTGTCGCGTTTTACGAGGATTACGCGCGGGAACACGGGTGGTACGAGTTGCGCATGGACACCAATGAAAAAAACAAAAGGGCCCGCGCCATGTACAAAAAATTGTCGTATCGGGAAGTCGACATCGTCCCGACCGTCTTTAACGGCATCCGGGGCGTCAACCTGGTTTTGTTGGAGAAAAACTTGAGAGAGGGGGAACCGGCTGAGTGAAGGAACGGTCGTTTCTCTACGTTACGTGGCGCCGCATCGGGTTTTAGAAGAGACCTCCTTCGAAAGAAGGCTGTGCCGAGTTCTGTGAGGCGTGGCGTGTATGGGCCGAGTATTATGCGGTCAACCGATCGCGCGATAGCGTTAAAAGAGACCTGTCGATTGAGATATAATAGATAGAGAAATTGAGCGGAAACGGGGAAGAAGTTATGGAAAATATATTGGTCTCTTTTAACGACAAGCTCGTGTCGCAGGGAAATTTGGAAGTCAAGCTCTTCTATACGATCCTTGCCTTTGTCCTGGCGGCGCTCTTGTCCAAGGTCATCTATCATGTGTTAAAGAATGTGGCTCCGGATAAAGTGAAGTCGAAGCGCGTCGAGCGAAGTACCCACTTGATCTTAAATCTTTTGGCGATCGCGTTGACGCTCAGATTATGGCTTAGCCAGGATCAGTCGTTTGCACTGATCGTCACGATTTTTTTAGCATTCGTCGCGCTGGCTCTCAAGGACTTTATTTTGGACATCGTCGCCTTTATCTACGTCAGCTATAAAAACACCTTTGTCATCGACGACGTCATAGAAATAGACGATCGGACGGGTCAGGTGACCGACATGGACTTTTTACACTTCGATTTGGCGGAGATCGGCCACGAGATCGGGACGCTGAAGCCGACGGGGCGCTATATCTCCGTGCCCAATCGCTTTATTTTCGAAAAGGCTATTGTAAATTACACGCGCTCGAGCCCCTTTATCGTGCAGGAGATTTCTCTCTTGATTCCCTTCGGTGAGGATAGGCACGAAGCCTTAGAACTGGCGAAAGATCTCGCGCTTAAAAAACACGCGATGTTGCTCGAAAGGTATGACGAGGAGGCGATCGAAGTCTTCCGGAGGACGATCGAAAAGGCGGGTTCTACGATCGATCCCAAGGTCAGATCGGAACTCGAGTCCAACGGATTCAGGATCTTTATTCAGTTCCTTACGCACTACAATGAGCGGGGCGAGAACAAGCGGATGATGGTCCACGCGCTCTACGACACCTTCAGAGAAAACGACATCAAGATTTTGGTGCCGACGTATGTAAGGATCGATCACTAGCTCGCATTCGAAAATCAGCGATGCGTCGTCGACCGTCGGGGAGTCCGGTAAATGCCGGACTTTTTTTGCGCGTTATATCGATGCGAAAGCGGTGCGAGTTCTTCGCGGCCAAGAAACGCCGCGGAGGCTCCGCTCCGTTTAGCCGAGACTTGCGCGATTTCGTGTCGGACGACGGAAGGGCGGTCTCTTTAAATGACGGACTTTTTGCCACGCGGCCTATATTTCGGGAAAAAAGACGTGTTAAAATAAATTGTCAGCGATTGAAGAACCTATGTAAGGAGAAACACCATGAAATATACGATCGAAGGAGATTCGTTACCCGTAGCGAGAATTTACTTATCGAACGGAGAAGCCTTAATCAGCCAAGCCGGGGGAAGGACTTGGGAAAAGGGCGACGTCTTAACGGAAGTGAAGTCCGAAGGCGGGGCGAAGAAGATGTTCGGCAGGCTCGTCTCGGGGGAGAGCCTCTTTCTCAGCAAGTACACGGCGCGGGGAGATTGCGAAATAGCCTTCGCCTCGAGTTTTGCGGGCAGCATCATCGTCAAAGAATTGGCGGCGGGCGAGTCCATCATCGCGCAAAAACAGGCCTTTATGTGCGCGACCTACGGGGTGGACCTGTCGGTATATTTTAACAAACGGGTAGGCAGCGGGATGTTCGGCGGGGAAGGCTTTATCATGCAAAAGGTCACCGGGCCCGGGACGGTATTTTTAGAAATTAACGGTTACTGCGTCGATTACGACTTGGGACCGGGCGAAAGAATCGTCTTGGATACAGGCGTCCTCGCCTTTATGGACGAGACGTGTAGCATGGACGTGGAAGTGGTGAAGGGCGGAATGAAAAACGTCTTATTCGGCGGAGAAGGCCTGATGAATACGACTGTGACGGGTCCGGGCAAGGTATACCTCCAATCCATCAATCTGGCGGCCCTCGCACAGCGCCTCTACCGATCTATGCCGAGCGATAAATAATATCGAGGTCGGGCGCGAGTGCGGAATTGCCGGAAAGCCTCTCTGTAGCAGGGCGATCCGGCGGAAATGTCGCGCAAATATTCAAATGAAGGAATTAAAAAAAGACCGATCGATCGGTCTTTTTTGCATAAACGGCATTAAATATCTGAAGATTTGATTTCTCCCGCCCGCTCGAAGCCTTTTTTCGCGACGACGACGGCGATAAATTCGTTGATGATGGCGGCCGCGGCGATCGTGCCCTGGATGATGTGCACCGACTCCGGACGGGAGGAGAGGGTCGTGCAAATAATGGAGGTAAAGACCAGCGATACGCCGGAATGAGGCAGTAAGGTGAGTCCCAGATACTTCGACACCGTCTCCGGCATGCGGGTGAGCGTCGCCCCGAGTCGCGCGCCGAAGTATTTTCCGAAAGCGCGCGAGGCGATGTAGATAAAGGTATACAGGCCCGCCCCGAAGATAAGGTGGTAGTCCAAGGGCGCACCCAAATCGACGATGGCGGCGAGCAGGGAGACGCCGAGGACGGGAGCGAATGCGCGGTTGATTTGATCGAGTGCATCGGAGCTTACCATATTGGAGAATACGGCTGAAAAGGAGACGCCCATCAACAGGTAATTAAGCGTAATGCTTGAGAGAAGATAGGTATTGATCAGCCAACCGACGGCCGCGGTAAGCGTCACGCCGAAGAGCAGCGCGAGGAGATAGTCCCGCGGGGAGGTGCATTTTCTTAACAGGCGACCCGTCGGAAATCCCGAAAGCGCGCCGATCAAGATGGGAAGGACGATCATGACGGGGATCATGTAAAGCGGCAGCGCACCGCCGGATAGTTTCTGTGCGATCAAAGAATCCATCGTAAAGAAGACCGCGATGCCCACGACGTCGTCCAGTACCGTCATGGGGAGTAGGGTGTCGGTGACCGGTCCTTCGGCGTGAAATTCATTGACGATGGAAAGGGCCGGCGCCGGCGCCGTGGCGAGGGCGATGCCGCCGAAGATGAATGCGAGGTAGATCGGGATGTCGCTTAAGTAAAATACGACGGCAAATGTCGCGGAGACGACGAAAAACGTGCCGAGCGACTGAAAAAGAGTCGTCGTGATCAGCGCCTTTCCCGACGTCTTGAGCTTGCTCCAAATGAGTTCGGAGCCGAGCAGAACGCCGAAGGCACACTGCATCCACATGAGAACAATTTTATACTGCGAGGTATTAGTGAGTTCTTGGGGCATGAGGTTTGCGGCGTGCGGACCGAACATCATGCCGACGATCAGCCAGCCGAGGATCGCCGGCATATTTATTTTGTTCATCAACTTTCCCGCCGCAAAGGCGAGGCACAAGGTGAGAATCCATCGAAACAGATTGATAAACATAAGTATGATTCATTCCTTTCGTCGATATTGTTTGAGCGGATCGAAAGCGATCGCCATATAAGTGTTTATTTTATCAGATGGTCTCGACTTTTAAAAGCGCATACATAGGTCGATAAGCTTACAGTGGGGCGGCTTGCAGGATGTCTTCTCAAGGAAGGGAAGGTCGCGGAGATATGCACATAAAAACTGCCGCCCGCGTAGGCGACAGTTTCGGGGGGTGGCGATTTTCGCCGTATCGGGCGCCGGAAAGGAAGGCGCGAGGAGGCTAAAGTACGGCGGTCTTAGGCTTCTTCGGTCGCCTTCATCGCCTCGAGCGTCTCCGAAAGCAAGGTGTCCAACTCCCAATCGAGCTTATCGGCGCCGCTTCGAATGACGTCTCGGTTGCAACCCGCCGCGAATTTTTTGTCTTTAAATTTCTTTTTGACGGATTTGAGCGTCATGTCCTGAACCGATTTGGAGGGGCGCATCAGGGCGGCGGCGCCGATGATGCCCGTGAGTTCGTCGATGGCGAACAGGATTTTCTCCATCACGTGCTCCGGCTTGGCCTTGGAGTCCGTTAAGCCATATCCATGAGAGGTGGTGGCGTGTATGATGTCCTCGTCGAGGTCCTCTTCCTCCATCAGCTCGACCTGTTTGACGCAGTGTTCGTCGGGATACATTTCGAAGTCGAGGTCGTGCAGGAGCCCCACGATTTCCCAAAAATCTTTGCGTTCGGGATCGTATGTTTCGGCGAAATATCCCATGACCGCGCCGACGGTCTTGCCGTGTTGAATGTGAAAGGGTTCTTTGTTGTATTTTTTCAGAATAGTCAAGGCTTCATCGTAACTCGGTACATAACTCATACTTATCATCCTTTCATGAAAGCCATTATATCAAAAAGGCGCGGGAATCGCTCGGCGAAACGGATATATTTTCTCCTGAAACAGAATGTGAAGAAAAGATTAAATGGCATACGCGTGAAAACGAGGCATCTTGCTTTGAAAGATTCAATTAAAAAGCGGGCAGCTCGCACTGTCCGCTTTTCGTCGATATTTATTATTTGACGACGACGTCGTCGTAATCATCGCTGCCGGCGAAAAGGCGAATGGCGTAGGGGCAGGTGGCGGAAATCTTTTTACCTTGATTCCGGGCTTGTCCCACGACCTGATCGACTAATCGCTTGGCGATGCCCTGTCCTTCGTACTTATCGTCGACGAAGGTATGGTCGATAACCCATATATTGTCGGATGGGGAGAAAGTACATTCCCCGATCTCCTGTCCACGATCGCGGGCGACCGCGCGATTGTTTTCTGCATCAAACGAAATTTCCAATACCATCTATATCACCTCAAAAAATATCCTGACAGATCGTCCTTCTTCTTTATTCCTACCCATTTCCGGGAGAAGGCGAAACGCCGATGCATTTAGTCGTCAAATTCCATTTTTTCGCGGATGAAGTTGTCGGTTTGCAGATCTCTAAAGGCCTCTTCCAGTTCCTCTCTCGTGTTCATGACGATCGGACCGGCCCAGGCGACGGGTTCATCGAGCGCCTTTGACCTCATATAGAGGATTTGCGCGGGTTCGTCCCCGGCGCGCAGGCGAAGCGTATCGCCCTCGGTCAACTTTACGGCGGTCTTTTCTTCGATCTTCTCGTCGCCGACGAAGGCCTCGCCGAGCAGCGTAAAGACCATGACGGAATCGTCCGGATCGGTCTTTAGGGAAAACTCCGCGCCGACCTCTAAATGGATATCGTAGTAGTCCAGAGGAAGGTGCTCGCTTTGGAATCCCTCGTGATCTTTATAGCTTCCGGAAAGCAGGCGCAGGTAGCCGCCGTCGAAGGGAATATCCTCGATATCATCCAGGTGGATGCTGTGATAGCTCGGCGTGCTCATCTTTTCATCGCGCGGCAAGTTCAACCACAGTTGGACGCCCAAGAGTCGATCGGCTTCGGGGATGAGTTCTTCGTGTTGAATCCCAGATCCCGAGTTCATCCACTGTACTTCGCCGTCTCCGATGGCGGCCTCGTTACCGAGGGTGTCTCTGTGGACCATCTTGCCCTTGTACAGATAGCTGATGGTCTCGATTCCCCTGTGAGGGTGCATCGGAAATCCGGCGGTGTAGTCGTCGGGGTTTGTGCTGTCGAAGGAGTCGAGCATTAAAATCGGATCGAACTCCTCGACCGTTTGATTGCCCAAGACGCGCACCAACTGTACACCTGCGCCGTCTTGCGTTCTAAATCCTTTAACTGTTGTTTTTACGTTGCGTTCCATCGATGTCTCCTCTCTACGACAGATTGTCGAGCATCTTGTTCATACCGTCTAATATAAAAGTTCGTTCTTCCGGGGAGAGTCCCTTCATCGCCCGTTCGTCGACGGAGAGGCAAATCTCCTTGACTTTTCTCAGAGTGTCTCTTCCGCGCTCCGTTAAAAATACGTAGAAACTTCGAGCGTCGTGCTCACAGCTTCTCTTTTCGACCAGGCCCATGTCCTCCATCCGGCACAACAGACCGCTTACCGTCGAGCGATCCAGGTCACAAGCCGTCGCGATTTCCACGGGGCGGGCCCCGTCCTCGACGCCTAAAAACTCTAAAATCTTCGGCTGCCCGGGAAGGAGGCCTAAGCGAGACGTGACTTCTTTACAGATCTCCCCGTTGGATTTTTGGAAATATAGATAAACTAAAAAATGCAGTTCATCGTGTAACGCATTTCGTTGCAAGGCCTCACCTCTTTGTTTGCATACCAACTATTGGGGTAAAAAAATATTACGCGGATAATTTTTATATACCCTCCGCGCGGGGAAATAATCATTCCGCGCGTCGACCGTTTTTTGTGCGGTCTCGTCGTGCCGAGCGACCCTTTGACATCCACTGTCTGTGTTTTTGCGTTCGGTATAATGCGCGTAGAAAAGAGGTAATAACATGAATCGACAACAATCCATCGACATCTTGAGGGATGTCATTCAAATCAAGTCCGAAAACGGAAGCGAGCGGGAAGTCGCGCGCTATTACGAGCGACTATTGAAGGAGCACGGCATTTCTTCGAAACGGATCGACTATTCGGAGGGAAGGTGCAGCCTCGTCGCTGAGATTTCCAACGGCGAAGGCCCGACGCTCGCGGTTTCGGGGCATATGGACGTGGTAAGTGCGGGTGACGAAAGCTTGTGGACCTATCCCCCGTTTTCGGGCGAAATCGAAGACGGCATGATTTGGGGGAGAGGCGCCTCGGATATGAAGTCGGGGCTGAGCGCGTTGGTCATCGCCCTGATCGAAGTAAACGAGCGGAGACAGTTCAAGGGGACGCTGCGATTGCTCGCGACGGTCGGAGAAGAAATCGGCCAGCTCGGGGCGAAGCAATTGGCAGATCAGGGCTATGTCGACGACGTGGAAGCCGTCTTAATCGGCGAGCCGTGCGATGTCGGCGTCGCCTACGCGCACAAGGGCTCGCTCAACTATAAAGTGGTCTCCAAGGGGATCTTGGCGCATTCCTCGACGCCCGAAATCGGGGAAAACGCCGTGGAGCATTTGCTCGAGGCGATGTCCGAGATCCGCGAGAGTGTGTCGAGGGAGGCGTCTAAGCACACCAACGACGTCCTCGGAAAGACGTTTCACAACATCACGGTCGTAAAGGGAGGCCACCAGGTCAATTCGATCCCCGACTACGCGGAATTCGAGGCGAACGCGAGGACGATTCCCGAGTTCGATAACGAAGCGCTCATGCGCGAAGTGCGCGCGGTCGTCGATCGCCTCAACGAAAAAGAAGGTTTCGACTTGACCGTCGAGGTCACGGCGGACTTGGCACCGGTCGAGACCGATCCCGATTCGCGAATCGTCCGGACGATTTGCGAGGTCGCCAATCGACGCGAGACGCTCTCGCCCGCGTACCTATTAAATCAAATGAACGACGTGTTAAACGGACAGCTGACGGGGATGTTGGAAGGCGGCGATGCGTCCTTCGACGTCGAAAAAGTAGGCCCCATGGTGATATCGGGGACGACGGATGCCGCGCAGTTCCACGAAGCGAATCGCGATTTGAAACTCGCCGTATACGGACCGGGCACGCCCGTATTGAATCACAAGGTCGACGAGCGGTTGCCGCTTTCTCAATACCTGGACTTTATCGACGCGTATCGGGATATCATCGAACGTTATCTGGGCGATTAATGTCCCCGGGGTCGACCCGCGGCCGGTCGTTTTCACTGCGCAGGGATCGTATAAGCGACGTGCGCCGGCGTTCGCGCTCGTCGAGAAGCTGTTTTTCGTCGTCGAGCTTTGCGAGGAGCGACGCCTTCGTCGCATCGTCCAAGTCGTCGGAGAGGAGCAGATCGATGAGATCGTCTTGAAGGTCGATGATGTTTCGTTGGAGCGCTCGCGTCGTGACGAGGTTTTTCGAGACATTGTCGCGCGTCTCCTCGATCAGGTCGGACAGCTCGAGGAGACTGTCGTTGGCCATCGCCCTCAAACGCTCGCGCTCTCGCCGCGCCCGTTCCAGCCTTTGTTTGACCTTTTCAGTTCGAAAGACGAGTTCCGGATACGCATCGAGGATGCGCTTGTGCAGAACCGACGTGTTTTCCAACAGATAGCGGACTTCTCTCGCGATGGCTTCGCTGTCGTCGGCGTCGGAGCTTTCGACGCCCTTCTTGAGAAGCCGAATGATAAAGTGAGAGACGAGGTAATCCGAGAACATGATAAGAGCGATGAGGAGACTTAACGTCCTCAGCGTATCCGCGTGCATGCCCTCCAGAAAGATCAGCAAATAGGGGTTGAAGATCTTGTCGACCGCCATGCCGCCGAGACCGAAGAGAATCAGGTTTCCGATCCAAACGCGCCCGTGGAGGTTCATGGGCTTTTGCGAATAGTCCCACCATCTCGCGTGAAATCTCTTCTCGAGCAGAAGGCCCGTAAGATACTCCAGGGCACCGCAAAAGAAAAATGAGATGACAAAACTCGTGCCGTACGAGGCGTCGTAATCGGCGAGCAGGCCCGAAAGGACGGTCACGATGACCGCGCCCGTGCCGTAAATGGGGCAGTAGGGACCGATGAGAAAACCCCGATTGATAAACCGATGATACTGGAAATATTTTAAAGTAACTTCTGTGATCCAGCCGGCGACGGAATAGATGAAAAATAATAAGATGAGATCATATAAGTAAGAGACATTCACGGAGCACCTCGCTTTGTGACTCGAAGAGCGTTAAGGGAAGATAGTTACGACACTATTTTACGGGCGCGGCGGCGCGAGATCAATCGCAAATGCACTTAACGACCCGCTCCGATATATTTTAAAATACTTCGACCGATCCGTCTATTGGGCGGAGAAAAAGGGTAGATACCAAATAGAGGCTTGAAATAAAGCCTTTCAACGTTTACGTGATGATGATAGAACCCCATCGAAGACGATAGATGAAAGAAGGTATAGATATGACAGAATTTCAAAAAATAGCGAATATCGGCGGAGGCGTCATCGGCTCGTCCTTTTCGATCATCTTTGCCCGCGGCGGTCTCAATGTCACGAACATTTCGAGAAACGACGACGGCGTGAAGCGCACGCAGACAAAGATAGAAACCATGCTCGATCAACTCTTGGAAAAGGACGTGATCGATGCGGAGGAAAAAGAGGACATCCTCTCGCGCATCTCGTATTCGACCGACATGGAAGAAGTGCTCAAGGACGTCGATTACGTACAGGAAAACTGGCCGGAGACGATGGAGAAAAAACGCGAAGTCGTGGAACTTTTTGAAAAATACGCTCCGGACGACGCGGTCTTGGCATCGTCCACCTCGGGCCTTCTCGTATCGGAAATCGCGAAAAACGCGAAGCATCCCGAACGCATCCTCGGTGTGCACCCGTATAACCCGCCGCATATCATTCCGCTGATTGAAATTATCAAAGGAGAGAAGACCGACGAAGCGCTTCCCGAAAAGGTCAAGACATTTTTCAGCGATCTCGGGAAAATTCCCGTCGTCTTAAACAAAGAAGTGCCGGGATATATCGCGAATCGCCTGCAGGCGGCCGTCTTCCGCGAGAGCATCGACCTCGTCGTCAACGGCGTCGCCACGATGGAGGACGTGGACAAGGCGCTTACCTTCGGTCCCGGCATCCGGTGGGGCATTATGGGATCCGCCCTGAACTTCGAACTCGCGAGCGATAAGGGGCTCGAGGGTATGGTCGATGTGATCGGCAAGTCGATGCTTACCTGGCTTGACGACATGGCGACGTGGACCGAATTTCCGGACGACATGTCCAAAGTCTACGAGGGCGTCGACGAGGCGATCGAAAACAGGCCGAAAGAAATCGGCGATAATCGCGAGGATTTAAACGACTACAGGACGTCCATGCTGATCGATATACTGAAATTGCATAACTTAATGTAAAAAACGAGCAACCTCGAATAAAGGGGTTGCTTTTTTTTTTATCTTAAAAGATAAAAATCAAAATAAAATATCGAATATATGTTTGGAAAAGGATGATCTTATTGTATACTATATAGTAGCTGGAGATAACGTTTTCAGGAGGTAAATATGACCGATATATTTTATGCGCATGTCGATCAACAAGATAGGACGCGCAAGCAAACACTGGGCGATCACTTGCTTCGTACCGCGGAGGCGTCTCGCGCTGTCGGAGAAGAAATTAATCTGGGAAATATGTCGTACTACATAGGCTTGCTCCACGACAGCGGCAAGATGAAGAAGAAATTTCAAGAGAAGATATTGAAAAATTCGTCGATTCGCGTCGATCACTCCAGCTACGGCGGCGCGATGACGTTGGAACTGTTTCAAGAGATTAGTCGAGATCTTTGCGACGATTCGGGGAATTCGATGTGGAAGTCGCTGATCGAAATGATTGAACAGGATTTTTCGTTATTGATTGAATTAAATAATTACACAAACATCCTCATGTATTCAATGATGGCGCATCACGGTTCATACGATGAAGTCAGAAAAAATGACGAAAATGAGTATGTATATACGACCTTGGAGCGTGCGCGAAGAGAAGAGGAGTCGCCGGAATTCAAAGCGGACGTCGAAGCCTTCGAGCAATTCTTGTCGTCTCAATCCGTCGATATCAGACAGGTGTTTTTTGAAGGATTTAAGGAATATGTAACTGTCATAAGACACTTAAAAAGTGTCGCGGAGGAGACGAGCGATGATGTCGACGAGGCGATGGCGTTTTACCACGGGATGCTGATGCGCCTGTTGGTCTCGATTCTAAAGTCGGCGGATATTAAGGATACGATCAACGCCTATGACATCATCATTGAGGATGAAGATGACGAAAAGCTGAGAGAAGTAGTAGATGAGTTCGAATGGCGCGTTCGAGATAAGTATGCGTCGTTTTCGGCGCCGGAGAGTGCGTTGAATCGATCGCGGGCGTCGATTGCCGAGGCGATTTTGGAGCGCTCGATGCACGACGACGTCGGAATTTATACCCTGGATTTACCGACGGGCGCGGGAAAAACGCTGCTCTCCTTGCGATACGGGGTCAATCAAATGAAGTATCAGGAGAAGAGGCGTTTTTTCTACATCACGTCGTACCTTTCCGTTCTGGAGCAAAATGCGGATGAGATGAGGGGCATCTTAAAAAATGACGCCTACGTCCTGGAGCATCACTCCAATATCGTGCGAGACGCCTCGGATCACATGGAAAGTAGGAGCGAGGACGACAGCGGGGATTCGTTAAAGGCCGCGAGAAGGAATTTTTTGTTGGACGACTGGACGTCGCCGGTCGTTCTGACGACGATGGTGCAATTTTTTAACACGCTCTTTAAGGGGCGATCCGCAAATTTGACGCGTTTTAAATCGTTTATCGACGCCGTCGTCGTGTTGGACGAACTGCAATCCCTTCCGAACGAGGTGCTTTACATGACGACACTCGCCCTAAACTTTATGAAGACAGTGATGCATACGACAGTTATTTTATCGACGGCGACGCAGCCGGCATACGGATCCGTCAGTTTGCGTCATCGCTTGGCGTACGGCGATCGCGACGGAGAAAAGGTCGACATAGTGACGCTTTCAAGCGACGAGTCAAAGCATTTTGAGCGCGCATCGGTCGCGATACTGGGCGATATATCCGAAGAGTATACGATCGAAGAACTTTCAAAGTTTGTGATCGGACAAAAGGAAAGGTCGCAATTGATCGTTTTAAATACAAAATCCGCTGTAAGAAAGCTCTATGATTCGGTATCTGTCGGGATCGACGAGGAAAATCTCTACTATCTGACGACAAATTTAACGGCGCACGACCGGCTTCAAAAGATAAAGGAAATAAAGAAGCGGTTAGAGAGAGACGAGCCCATCTGCGTGATCAGCACGGCGTTGATCGAGGCGGGAGTGGACGTGGACTTCGCCGTGGTCATACGCTCGCTCAGCGGAATCGATTCGATCGTTCAGGCGAGAGGGAGGTGCAACAGAGAAGGCAGGCGGGACGAAGCTTATACCTATATTATTAACATGGATCATCGTCAAGAGAATACGTCGCCGATCAAGGGAATGGACGATCGCAAACTGGCGAGCTGGCTGATCTTAAGGCACGAAAAAGACACAATACAAATCGAAGATTTTGTAGCACCATACTTTGAAAAACTCTATGCCAATCTAAATAATCGCGATTTGACGGAGACATTGGAATTGCTTTCCAAAAATGAGAAGAAGCGAGATATTTTTGAAAAGTTAGCTTCCGGTGTCGAGGATGTCGGTGGCTGGCTCGTCGCGGAGGAGGAAGAATTAATTTTAAACTTTTTCCAATCCTTTAGAGAAGCGTATGACAATTTTAATTTAATCGACAATGTGCAACATTCGGTGATCGTCGATTACGGACCGACGAAAGACGGCGTCAACGAGATACGGAATTTGGAGCAGAAATATCGCGAGACCTTCGACCCGAGCGTATTAAAAGAAATTAAGCTGCAGATTCGGAATTTGTCTCGCTATACCGTTCCGATGAGCGATCGAAGACTGGGTGATTGTGAAAACATACTCGATGGGACCGTCTATATTCTAGGGAGCGAATACTATGATTCGCGGTTCGGCGTGACGGAGGAATTCGGACTTTCTCTGCTTTAGGGCATATAAAAAAGACCTATAATAATAGGTCTAATTTATATAAATATTTTTCAATCCACAGCTTGCGCTGGCAAAGACAGTATACCAAAAAATGAAGAAAGTGAAAATAAGATTGACAGCATATTTAATATATATTAATATGAAAATGAAAGGAGGTGAACGATGGAACAATCTAAATATTTTTACGCCAAAGTTTACGGCGACAAGGCGCTTATTACGGCGCCCGAAAGCAAATCAGGGGGAGAAAAATTAACATATGACTTGCCTACAAGAGAAATGCTTCGCGGCATTGTCGATGCAAATTATTTTAAACCCGTCTTGAGAAATGTCGTCGACGAGGTTCGCATCATGAACAAGATCGAGTCCTATACCCAAGGTACGCGGCTCTTGCTGAAGAACGGGAAAGCCGATTTGAGTGCCTACACTTATTTAGTCGATGTATGCTATTACATTAAATTTCACTTCGAATGGAACGAGGCGAGAGAAGACTTAAAGGGCGATCGCAATTTTAAGAAACACGAGGCCATTACGGAGCGTTCCCTTAAGCGTGGAGGGAGGCGTCCTATCTTCCTCGGGGTGAGCGAATGTACGGGCTATCTGGAGGCACTGAGCGAAGAGGAATACAAGACGGATAAGGGTTACTATGATGAGAAAGATAGGGGATTCGGTCTTATGTTCAACGAGTTCATCTATCCGGATCATTCGGGCGGCACGCTTCAGGCGATTTACGCGCCGATCAATATGAAAAAAGGCCGCATTAATTATCGTGCGTTGGAAGGACAGGGAATCGTCCAAGAGGTATCGAACTATACGTTTAAAGAGCCGACGATGACGAAATCCGTCGACGAAGAATTAAGAGATTATGAATAGAGGAGGTGAAATAATTTGAGTTTATTGACAGCGCTGCTCCATTCGTATAACTACGCACTCGAACACGATTTGGTGGGGAAACCGGATAATTACGGAACGATGATTTTGCCGATGTATTATAACTCGATGACATCTAACGGGAAGAATATCATTGAAGTGTTGCTCAGTCAAGATAGTGAATTACTGCAGGCTTACCCTCTCCCCAAAGATCAAGTGATCATTTTCCCCGTAACGGAAGATTCCGTCGCGAGGTCGAGCGGCGTAGCGCCACACCCGCTCGTCGATTCGATTCCGTATGTCATACAAGATGGCGGGAAAAAGAGCATCGCCTATATGGAGCAATTAGAGTCGTGGTTGGCATACGAGAATAACCAATATGTGCGCATCATTCATGATTTTTTGAAGCGAGATGATGTCTATGACCAAATTGTAAGGAAAATCCAAGGTCAGAATGAGGCGAAGACAGAAGAAGAGAATACAGGTCAATCAAACAATGTCGACTTCAAAAAGGCATTTATGACGTTTAAAATTGCAAAATCTGGAGACAAAAAAGAAGTTGCTGTATCGGAAAACAAAGAATTACAAGAGGCCTATCGTAAATTCGTCGAATTTCAAAATCACGAAAATCCGGAGAAAAAGCAAATCATCTGTGATTTAAGCGGCGAAGAGGACTACTTATGTATCAAGCACCGTCCGCTGATGGCGACGGCACGTTTGATTTCACAGATTACGGCGAATGACGAGAACTATTGGGGCCGTTTTTCGAAAGCGGATCAAAGTATCCGGATCGGTACGGAGACGAGTCAAAAGATCCATTTAATGGCAAAATATCTTCTTTCGGGGAAAAATACCAGTCGATGGCTTGGAGAACAGGCCTACGTCGTCAGTTGGTTTTCAGATGATATTCAGAACAATTCAGAATGTCATACCACGAAAAGTGTGGAAGTGGAAAAGGGAAAGAAAGAGGAAAAGAAAAAAAAGTATTTGAGTAAAGAAGTTCAAAAGAATCCGAAAAAAGAAAAAATTCAGTATATTTCCGACGAAGAGACGAATGAAATCGTCAAATCGTTTACGAACGGGAAAATATTATTCTCTGACAAGGCCAGGTATTATATCGCTGTTTTCGACAAAATTAGCAACGGACGCGTCGCAGCCAAATATTTTAAAGAATTAAATGTCTCGACATTAAAGAGAAATCTGGCGCAGTGGCAAAAGAAGTATCATTGGTTCGGTTATAAAAAAGAAAAACGAAATAAAGAGTTGACGCCGAGTCCATTGAGAATGGTGCGTGCGGCTTACGGAGTCGAAATTGGAGATGGTCAAAGCGCCAAACTGGAAGTAAAGAAACCGAGTTTTTTAAAAACGCAGTACCAGGCGATTGTTTCGGCGATTGTGGAAGGGCGCGATATGCCTGAAAACATTGTGGCGATGCTCGAAACCAATATTCGCAATAGACATAGATATAAAGAGATGTGGACCGAAGTGAAATTTTGTGCGCTCGCGTCTTTAAAAGAAAAGGAGGGAATCGACAGTCCTATGTTAGATAGAGAAAATACGGATCGTTCGTACTTATTCGGGAGACTCTTGGCATTGTTCGAACGGATGGAAGCGACGACGTTGGACGATGATTCGGAACGGATTACCAATGCCGAGAAGATGTGGACAAGCTATACGAATCATCCGGCGACAATCATGATGCGATTGCGAAACTTGATAAAACCTTACGAAAAAAAGCTGAAGTTGGACGAGTCAAAGCGAGGTATTTATTATAAACTCATCCGAGATATAGAAGAAGTGACCAATTTATTACATGAGCAGTATGATATTCAATCGTCGGAAGTGAATCGGCCTTTGGATTACGGTTTTATTTTCGGATACGAAGGTCAAATGCGGGATATTTTCACAAAAAAAGAAAGTGAAGAGGATAAAGATATAGTAGAAAGCGAGGTTACCGATGATTAATCATAAAATTGACTTTATCTTTACGATAGAAGTAGTAGGTGCCAATCCCAACGGGGACCCGTTGACGGGAAATATGCCGAGAGTCGACGGCCGCGGCTTTGGAGAAATCAGCGATGTCTGCATTAAGCGTAAACTGAGAAATCGCATGCAAGATATGGGACACGACATCTTCGTAAAAGCGTCAGAAAGAAGCGATGACGGCTTTCATTCGCTCGAATCCAGGTTTAATGATGTATTTAACAAAGATGTGAAAGATCCGGAAGTCGTCGAGCAAGCCAACGAGAAATGGATGGATATTCGCGCGTTCGGACAGGTATTTCCATATCAAAAGCGATCGATCGGCATTCGCGGGCCGGTCAGCATTTCCATTGCGAAATCGGTCGATCCGATTAATACGACGACGATGCAAATCACAAAGAGCGTGAGCGGCATGGAGCCGAAAGCGGGGAAATCCCGAAGTTCCGACACGATGGGGAGCAAACACTTTGTCGACTACGGCGTCTACGTCGTGAACGGGAGCGTAAACTGTTATCTGGCGGATAAAACCGGATTTGATGAAGAAGATTTGGAGGTTTTAAAGAAATGCATCCAAACCCTGTTCGTCAACGACGTGTCCTCCGCGCGACCCGACGGATCGATGGAAGTAAAAGACATCTATTGGTTTGATCATACGTCGAAGGTCGGCGACGTATCCAGCGGAAAGATTAAAAACCTATTGTTACACGACGAGATGGACGTGAACGCACTCAATCCGACGTACGAAGCGTATCGTTTCCGTCTGGACGAGGAAAAATTAGAAGAATACAAAAGAGAAGGACTGCGCGTCGAACACTTAAACGGCTTCTAAAATGTACAGGGAAGAAGAGTACCTGATGCTCAGCGGCATACAGCATTTTTTGTTTTGCCGAAGGCAGTGGGCGTTGATCCATATCGAACAGATTTGGAGCGAAAATAGGGCGACATCCGAAGGCCAACTGATTCATGCGAAAGTCGATAAGCCTTTTATCAAAGAAAAAAGAAAGGATGTTATTATTTCGCGGGCGATGGATGTAAGTTCGAAACGACTGGGACTTTCCGGACGGTTGGACGTCATCGAATTTATTCGATCCGAGGGAGGAATCTCCCTAAAGAACCGAAAAGGATTGTGGACTCCCGTCGTCGTCGAATATAAACGTGGCAAGAAAAAGCGAGGAGAATACGACCGCGTGCAGCTAATGGCCCAGGCTTTATGTGTCGAGGAAGTTTTTGATATCCGTATGGATTACGGATATATGTACTATCATCAAACCGATTCGAGAGAAAGAGTCGAATATACGAAAGATTTGCGAGCACTCGCCATCGAGACGGCCGATGCGATGCATGACTATTACAAAAGGCGATATATACCGAAGGCGGAGTACTTTAAAAATTGTACGCAATGTTCCCTTTATGAGGATTGCAGGCCGAGACTTACGAAAAAAGCGAGGAATGTCGAGCGATATATTTACGGGGCGGAATTATGAAAAAACTTTTGAACGTGCTCTATGTTACGAAACCGGAGTACTATCTCCGGAAAGAGGGACGAAATGTCGTCGTCTCCTTAGACGGAAAGCGTGTCGCGAGATACCCCGTTCATATTTTGAGACAAATTGTCTGTTTTAATTACATGGGTGTCAGTCCGGAATTAATGCAGATGTGCATGGAAGAAAATGTCGCGATCTCTTTTTTCACCCCTTATGGGAAATATTGCGGACGTGTGTTAGGTGCGTCATACGGAAATATTTATACGCGTAAAGAGCAGTATCAGTTAGCGGAGTCCGAGAAATCATTGGATTTTGTCAGAAACATCATCTATGCGAAAGCTTATAATTCGCGAAAAATTCTGATAAGGGGGAAACTTGATCACAAAGATCAAGTGGACGTCAAGAGTCTTCAAGAGGCGATTGACATGATCAAGCAATTGATGCTGGAAATAAAAAGCACATCGAATAAAGACAGCATTCGAGGGATCGAAGGAACGATCGCCAGGATCTATTTTTCGGTACTCGATGAGCTCATTTTAAAACAGAGAAAAGATTTTTACTTTATCGAACGCAGTAAACGGCCGCCGATGGATCGTTTTAATGCTCTATTGTCCTTTTTATATGCGATGCTGACGAACTCAATCGCGGCGGCCTTAGAAGGTGTAGGAATCGACGCCTACGCGGGGTTTTTCCATACCGATCGTCCCGGAAGAGTAGGCATGGCGTTGGATATCGTAGAAGAAATGCGCGCGTTTATGGTCGATAAATTCTGTCTGTCTCTGATTAATTTGAATCGGATTGACAAAAATTGTTTTGAGGTTAAGGAAAATGGAGCGTGTCTCTTAAACGAAAAGGGTCGAAATACTGTGTTAAGTTATTGGAACAAAAGAGAGCAGGAAGAGATCGAACATCCGTTTATCGGGGAGAAGATGAAAATAGGGCTGTTACCTCACGTTCAAGCTCAGCTGTTAAATGCTTATATCCGAGGGGACCTACAGTCCTATCCGCCGTTTATGATAGGAGGATAAATGCAAGTACTCATAACATATGACGTCGAAACGATTAGTCCCGAAGGAAGGCGAAGGCTGAGACAAGTCGCAAAAGTATGTACCGATTACGGGCAGAGAGTTCAAAACTCGGTCTTTGAGTTAAACATCGATCCCGCGAGTTTGGTGACGATAAAGGCAAAGTTAAATGATATAATCGACGTAAAGAAAGATTCGATCAGGATCTATAATTTGGGAAAAAACTGGGAAAGACGCGTCGAGACGATGGGACTCGATCACTCTTATAATCCCGAGTCCGACTTGCTCATATTGTGAGAAAGCGAGCTGGACATACAAAGATAGAAACTATCTCATAAAAAACATGAAAAAAAGAGACAAAACTCTTTAAAAAATGATATTAGCTGTGTTCTAAAGGCTATAAAGCGCTTGAAAATGCAGTCGCACCCTTTACGGGTGCGTGGATTGAAATTTATGAAGTCCCTGCTGTTTCAGATTCGCTTGAATGTCGCACCCTTTACGGGTGCGTGGATTGAAATAGATAGACTCGTATGTGTTTCTTTCGCCGCTGCGTGTCGCACCCTTTACGGGTGCGTGGATTGAAATAATATCGGCGATTATTGCGTCATAGTCGGCCTTGAGTCGCACCCTTTACGGGTGCGTGGATTGAAATCCGCCTTGTTTATTGCGTCTTTTATATCTGTCTGGTCGCACCCTTTACGGGTGCGTGGATTGAAATATTCGGCGGATTAAGCTTTCGGAGTAAAAAGCGCCACGTCGCACCCTTTACGGGTGCGTGGATTGAAATGTCGTAGGTTACGGTGTTCAGGCTTTCGATGTTTAGTCGCACCCTTTACGGGTGCGTGGATTGAAATCGAAATGACCCTCGGGGATCTCGACCGCTAAATGGTCGCACCCTTTACGGGTGCGTGGATTGAAATATGTCATGTCTCCTTGTGCTATACTATTTATAGATGTCGCACCCTTTACGGGTGCGTGGATTGAAATTCGTCTATCGGATAATATCCTGCGTTACCGTCCTGCGTCGCACCCTTTACGGGTGCGTGGATTG
>JAQYDN010000014.1 GCA_028724185.1 Bacillota bacterium | reverse complement strand
AGATACCGAAGTTATGCCGGATGAGCCGGAGGAAATCACGCCCGAAGACGCCTTTGACGAAGAAGGCATCTCCGAAGAGACCGTCGAGGACGCCGAAGTTATGCCGGATGAGCCGGAGGAGATCACGCCCGAAGACGCTTTTGACGAAGAAGGCGTGTCCGAAGAGGTCGTCGAAGATACCGAAGTTATGTCGGATGAGCCGGAGGAAATCACGCCCGAAGACGCCTTTGACGAAGGTGGCGTGTCCGAAGAGGTCGTCGAAGAAGACGCCGTCGATAAGGAGGCGGCGGGTTCCGAGCCCGAAGGAAAAGAGGGCGGCGAGGGCGAGAAAAAAGTCGGATGGTTCGCACGTCTGAAAGCGGGTCTCGCGAAGACGCGCGACGACATGAACTATAAGATCAACGACATCTTGGGCAATTACGTCAAGGTCGACGACGACATGCTCGAGGACTTGGAGGACCTGCTGATTTCTTCGGATATCGGAATGGAAACGACCATGCTGTTGATCGATAACCTGAAGGAGAGTATACGCGAACGTCAAATTCAAGATCCGAAGGACGTTCGTCCGCTGCTCGTCGAAGAGATTCAAAAGATCTTGGAGAAACACGAAGATCGCGCGAAACTTCAGATCGAGCCCTCTCCGGCGGTCATTCTCATCGTCGGCGTAAACGGCGTCGGAAAGACGACGACGATCGGAAAGCTCGCGCATCGCTTTAAGCAAGAGGGAAAATCCGTCCTGATCGCCGCCGCCGATACCTTCCGTGCCGCCGCGATTGAGCAAGTGGAGACCTGGGGCGAGCGTTCGAATACGCCGGTCATCAGCCATAAAGAGGGTGCCGATCCCGCGGCGGTCGTCTACGATGCGATCCAGGCACAAAAGGCGAGAAACATCGACGTGCTTATTTGCGATACGGCGGGTCGCCTGCACAATAAAAAGAATTTAATGAACGAACTCGAAAAAATTCACCGCATTATCGAGAAAGAATCGCCGAACGCGCAGAAGGAATCTCTGCTCGTCCTCGACGCGACCACCGGTCAAAACGCCATCTTACAGGCCAAATCGTTTGATGAAGTGACCCATTTAACCGGTATCGTTTTGACCAAGCTCGACGGTACGGCAAAGGGCGGCGTGGTTTTGCCGCTTATCCAGGAGTTGGATATTCCGATTAAATTGATCGGTGTCGGCGAAGGCATGGAAGACCTACAGGACTTCTCGGGTAAAGATTTTGCAGATGCACTCGTAAATATGGAATAATATCGGTAGATTTTGTCCGTTCTCTTGCATAATTTTCACAGATTTGTGGTAAACTATAAAAGAAGTTTACTTATGGTTTCAAGAAAGAGGTGAATATGCTAATCACTCGTCCAGCTTGGCTGGAAGTCGATCTCGATAAGGTAAAGCACAATATGGAGGTCATTCAAAGCCATTTAAAGGATCATACGGACGTTATTTCAATCGTCAAAGCCGACGCCTATTCTTTTGGCGCCATCGAGATAGCAAAGGTCATGATCGATTGCGGCGTTACGCATTTCGCCGTCGCCTCGGGAAACGAGGGGATGGCTCTGCGCCGGGCGCTTCCCGATGTCGATATCCTCGTCTTGGGGTATACGCCCGAAGAAGTGGCTGACGTCATGATCGACAATTCGATCGATATGGCGCTCTATCGTCTGGATGTCGCGAAAAAGCTCGACGATTTAGCCGCGCGCATGGGGAAAAAGGCGGGTGTTCATATTGCCATCGACAGCGGTATGAATCGTATCGGTTTTAAACCGACCGAGGAGAGCATCGACGCGATCGAGGCCATCTACAAAATGGACCACATCGAGATCAAGGGGATGTTCACGCACTTTGCAAAAGCCGACGACGACCGGGAATTTACGATCAAACAATACGAACGCTACGATTGGGTCGTGCAGGAACTCGCCAAGCGCGATATTCATCTTAAGCGCCACGTCTCCAACTCGCACGCCATCATAAATTTTAGAGACTTCGACCTCGACTACGTTCGTCCCGGCATTATTCAATACGGAACGGTCGAAGGCGATCCGGCGGGAAAGGATTTCGGCGTCCGCTTTGTCGCGGAACTCAAGGCGAAGATCGGTCACGTTAAGACGATCGGCCCGGGCGAGGGGATCAGCTACGGTCAAATCTATACGACCGATCGCGAGACCCAAGTCGTCACGCTACCGATCGGCTACGCCGACGGCATGGAGCGCAGTATGTCCGAAAAATTTGACGTGCTCATCGGCGGAAAGAGATGTCCGCAAATCGGACGCATCTGTATGGATCAGATGATGGTCGATGCGACCGGCGTCGACTGTAAGGTGGGCGATGAAGTCGTGATTATCGGCAAGCAGGGAAAAGAGGAAATCACGATCGAAGAGATCGCAAAGGCCAACGACGAAATTCCCACCTCGTTTATCACGCACTTTAAAAAGCGTCTGCCCAAGGTTTACTTAAAGGGCGGAAAGCGCTACAAGACGGTCGATGAAATTTTAGGCGTCAATTATTGACAAAGACATAGAGAGGTAGTATAATTCACAGGGTCAAGGATTTAACCTGACCCTGTTTTTTAATGGGAGTGATCATGGATAAAACAATACAAATCAATGTTTTATTAGATTTATACGATCAATTGTTGAGCAAGAAGCAAAGACAGGTCATGGATCTCTACTATAGAGAAGATTATTCTCTAAACGAGATCTCGGACATTGTAAAGACGTCAAAGCAAGCTGTTTCCGAAAATATTAAACGTGCGGAATCCGCGTTGAACGCATACGAGTCGACCCTGGGTCTGGCTGAAAAAAATAGAAAGTGGAACGAGGACGCTCGGCTTCTCGGAGCACAGCTCGAAAAGCTGAGAGCTTATAGCGACGATCCGAAATTCCTCGAAATTTTAAGCTCAATCGAGTCCCGTATCGAAAAGGAGGGATACTATGATATTTGAATCCCTAGGCGATAAATTGCAAAATACGATCGGCAAATTGAGAGGTAAGGGGAAAGTTACCGAACAAGATGTCGACGAGGCGATGCGTGAGGTTAAGCTGGCTCTGTTAGAGGCGGACGTTAACTTTAAGGTCGTCAAGAAATTTGTCAAACGCGTCAAGGAGCGGTCCCTCGGTTCCGATGTCATGGAGAGTTTGACGCCCGGTCAACAAGTCATCAAAATTGTCATGGAAGAGTTGACCGCGCTCATGGGCGACGACGCCGAAAAGATCGACTTTTCGAAGAATCCGACGGTCATCTTGATGGCGGGTCTGCAAGGGGCCGGTAAAACGACGACGACGACGAAGCTGGCGCGTCTCTTGAAGAAGCAAAACAAGCGTCCACTGTTAGTCGCATGCGACGTATATCGACCGGCCGCGATCAAGCAACTCGAGGTGCTCGCTTCGCAAATCGACGTTCCCGTCTATTCCGAGGGAACCGATGCGAATCCGGTCGAGATCGCCGAGAGAAGTATTCGACACGCCGAACGAAACGGCAACGATGTCGTGATTATCGACACTGCGGGTCGACTGCACGTCGACGAGGCCTTGATGGAAGAGATTAAGGGCATTAAAGAGGTCGTGGAACCGACCGAAATTCTCCTGGTCTTAGACGCCATGACGGGTCAAGATGCCGTACACGTCGCGCAGTCGTTTAACGACGCGATATCGATCACAGGCGTCGTCTTGACGAAACTCGACGGGGACGCGCGTGGCGGTGCCGCGCTTTCGATTCGTTCGGTTACCGACGTGCCGATTAAATTCATCGCGCTCGGCGAAAAGCTGGACGCTCTCGAGGTATTTCACCCGGACCGCATGGCGAAGCGCATCTTGGGCATGGGCGATGTCGTCGGCTTAATCGAAAAAGCGGAAGAGTTTGTCGATGAGAAAAAAGCCAAGGAATTGGAAGAAAAAATTCGTTCACAAACTTTTACATTCGACGACTTCCTGGATCAAATGCAGCAAATGCGAAACATGGGTCCGATCGAAGATCTCTTGGGGATGATTCCCGGCATGAGCAACAAGGCTCTAAAGAGTATCAAGGTCGACGAAAAGGAATTTGCCCGCGTCGAGGCGATCATCCAATCGATGACCAAGAAAGAGCGCGCGCATCCGGAGATCATCGACAGTTCCAGACGCAAGCGCATAGCAAAGGGATCGGGAACCGACGTCAGACAGGTAAACGCGCTCTTAAAACAGTTTAAAGATCTCAGGAAAATGATGAAGAAACTGGGAGCGATGAACGGCGGAAAGGCGAAACGCAGAATGAGAATGCCTTTTCCCTTTTAACAGTACAAGGAAAATATAGGAGGACAGAATGGCAGTAAAAATTAGATTGAAGAGAATGGGTTCCAAGAAAAATCCGTTTTACAGAATTGTAGTTGCAGATTCCAGAAAACCGAGAGACGGTCGTTTCATCGAAGAAATCGGTTATTACAATCCCTTAACGGAACCGAAAATCTTGAGAGTCGATGCCGACAAGGCCAATAATTGGATGAAGAACGGCGCGAAGCCGACGGATACCGTCGCACGCTTGTTTAAGGAAAACGCCGTCTATGAAGCGAGCGGAAATTATGACAACATCGAGGTTCAAAAGGCGAGACGCGAAGAAGAAAAGGCCGCCGAAGCAAAGGCAATAGCCGAACGCGAAGCTGAATTAGACAGACTTGAAGAAGAAGAAAAAGAGCGCAAGGCCAAGGAAGCCGAAGCGAAAGCGGCCGAAGAGGCAAAAGCAGCTGAAGAAGCTGAAGATGCGGAAGAAGCCGACGCTGAAGGAGAAGCCGAAGAAACTGAAGCTGAAGACGTTCAAGAAGAAGCTGAAGAAAACTAAGTACCGTTTAGCTGAGGAGGAGAGACTGTGGAGGAATTAGTTTGCTACATCGTCTCAAAACTCGTTCAACATCCCGACTCCGTCGAAGTTATTGAAACGAGAGAAGAGGGCCGTGCACATATCCAGGTTTATCTGGCACCCGAAGATATGGGACAGGTCATCGGTAGACAGGGAAAAATTGCAAGAGCTATTCGAAGCATTGTCAAGGCCGTCGGCACGAAAGAGCAAGTGATGGTAACGGTGGATTTTGATGAGCGAGAAGACTAAAGTTCTCGTCGGAAAAATCACATCGGCCCACGGCATCAAGGGGATGGTTAAGGTCTATCCGCTCACGGATACACCCGAGAGGCTCGCGGAAATTAAGCGTATCTTTTTGGAGGGCGAGGACGACTTGCGTTCGATCGAGTCGGCGAGCGTTCAAAAGTCGATGGTTCTCATGAAAATTGAGGGAATCGACACGCGAAATGCGTCGGAGCGCCTCAGAAATGTCGAGATGTACATTCCGATCGAAGACAGAAAACCCCTTGAAGACGGTCAGTTTTTTATCGACGATCTGATCGGTCTCGAGGTGTTCGATACATCGGGAAATGCCATCGGAGCGGCGAGCGACGTATTGACCGAACACGGCAACGACATCCTCGTCGTCCGAGACGGGGAGCGCGAGTTTTTAGTACCCTTTGTGAAAGCTTTTATAAAGGATGTCACGGACGAGCGCATCGTCATCGATCCGATCGAAGGGTTGTTGTCATGAAGTTTACCGTCTTAACCTTATTTCCGGATTTTGTCGCACATATGGGCGAGTATTCGGTCATCGGAAAGGCGATCGAACGCGGATTGGTCGACCTCGAATGCGTCGATATCAGGGATTATACTCTGGATAAGCATCGAAATGTCGACGATTACAGCTACGGCGGAGGACCGGGCATGGTCTTACAGCCGCAACCGGTGGTCGACGCCATCTTGCGCAATCGCGGATGGTCGGGACATGTGATCAACTTATCTCCGAGAGGTGAGGTTTTGAGCCAAAAAAAGATAGAATCTCTCGCAAAAAAAGAACATCTCGTGTTGTTAAACGGTCACTACGAGGGTATCGATCAGCGTGTATTGGATCATTATATCGATGAGGAAATATCCATCGGCGACTACGTCTTATCCGGCGGTGAGTTGGGCTCGATGATTTTAATCGACGCCGTATCCAGGCTCATTCCGGGGGTCTTGAGCAATGAAGACTCCGCGAAGGAAGAATCTCACTCGAGCGGTCTGTTGGAACATGGGCATTACACGCGACCTTACGACTTTAAGGGCTACACTGTACCCGAGGTATTGTTGAGCGGCAACCATAAGAAGATCGAGGAGCACCGAAGGCACGAATCGCTCGAAGTGACGTATCGACGTCGACCGGACTTATTGTCGTCGGCGCAGCTTTCAAAATCGGACTTAGCATATTTGAAACAACTGAAAAAACAGATAGAGGAGGAAAAAAATGGACATCATTAAATCCATTGAACAAGAACAATTAAAAGACAACTTACCGGAATTTAGAGTCGGCGATACGGTTCGCGTCGACTACCGCGTCATCGAAGGCTCCAGAGAACGTATCCAAGCGTTCGAAGGTACCGTCATTAAACGCCAAGGCGGCGGCGCGCGTGAAACCTTTACCGTTCGAAGAATTTCCTACGGCGTCGGCATTGAAAGAACTTTCCCCCTGCATTCTCCCAGAATAGCAGATCTTAAAGTTATTAAGCGCGGTCGAGTTCGCAGAGCGAAGCTTTACTACTTGCGCGACCGTCAAGGAAAGGCAGCAAAGGTCAAAGAAAAGAAGTTTTAATGTACGAATAGGCATTGCAAACGCAGTGCCTATTATTTGTAATATCAGACTCGGAAAGTGGCAGGTACCATGAAAAAAATATTCACACTACTAGCGATATTTGCCGTGATCGTATTCGGCGCTTTCGCCGTTTTACTTAAAGCGAAGGGCAACAACCAATATTCCAATGTTTCCGAATCGTTCCACGTAATCTATGAAGACCACATGTTGTCGAAGAAGCAAGCGATGCGCGAGGACGGACAATACTTCTTATCTCTCGATGCGATTCAAAAATACTTTGACGAGAACGCACAATACGACGACGCGAAGAAAGCCGTCGTATTGAATAACGGATCCGGCGAAAAAGTATTGCCGTTGAACAGCCGCGAGGCGACGATTAACGGCGCGAAGATCGGGTTGAGAGATCCGCTCATCCAAAAGGACGAGACGATCTACGTACCGGTCGAGGCCTTCGCCCACGATTATCCGGTGCGCATGAACTACAACAAGGACAAGAATGTCTTAGTCATCGACGACAGAAGAAAAGAACACGGAAAGGGCGTACTCTCCGGCGACGGCGTCAATATGCGCGAGTCGGCGACGACGAATGCGCCGATCGTCGACACCTTGGATGCCGACAGCGATCTTCTGGTTTTCGGCAAAGAGGATGATTGGTATCGCGTTCGCGAACGCGACGGCTTGCTCGGATGGATTCGGGAAGACAATATAAAAGTCGAAACGCTGGACGGCAAATATACGCGAAAATCTTCGGAGCCGATAAAATCGGCGATAGAAAAACCTTTGAACATTACCTATGATTATACCTACTCTCAAGTGAAGGATGACGTCATAGCGGGTATTAAGCCGATCGAGGGGCTGGATGTCGTGATTCCCACGTGGTTTTCGATCGAAAATGCTGCGGGAGACATTAAGGACCGCGGCGATATCCGCTATGTAGAAAATTATGCCAAACTCGGGATCGCGACGTGGGCTTATCTCGATAACAGTTTCGATCCGAACTTGACGCACGAATTTCTTCAAAATGACGCAGCTCGACAAAAAGCCGTCGCCATGATCGTGAATTTGGCGAAGTCCTACGGCATGAAGGGAATCAATATCGACTTTGAAAATATGAAAGTCGATGATCGCGACGGACTGACGCAGTTTGTCCGGGAAGTTTCGGAGGCGGCGAAGGCCGAAAATCTCTTGGTCTCCGTCTGCGTCACGCCTCAAATTTCGAAGGAAGTCGAACACGAGATCTACGACCGAAAGGCACTCGCCGATGTAAGCGACTATGTCATTTTAATGGCTTACGATCAGCACTGGGGCAGTTCCGATAAAGCCGGCTCCGTGGCCGAGTATAAATGGGTCGAGGGAAACATTAATTTGAGTCTAAAAGACATTCCGCCCGAAAAATTTATTTTATCGGTTCCGTTCTACGCGCGACTGTGGCAGGAGACGCCCGACGGTTTGGACTCGACGGCGGTCGGTATGCAGACGACGGTCGATTATGTTAAGACGCATAATCTCGAACCGGTATGGGACGATGAGGCGAAACAATATACAATTCAACAGAATATCAACGGGAAGTCCGAAAAAATATGGGTCGAAGACGCCGATTCCGTTGCCTGGAAAGTATCTTTAATGCGGAAGTACAATCTGGCCGGAATCTCGTCGTGGCGATTGGGTTTTGAGACGCCCGACGTGTGGACGGCGATCTCCAACCAATTCAGCAAATATCAATATCTATACCGCTAGATTGCATATTCTCAATTTTTTGGTATAATAGACTATAAGTGAGGAATAAGGAAAAAAGGAGTGTTCATGGTACCTGAAACACACAGGATCCTAGCCGGAGACCTGAGCGATCATTTAAAGCTCGAATTCGGCGTTCATCTGAATGAGACGAAACTTTTGCGCGGTTCGATCGCGCCGGACATTTACCCGAAGTATAAGTTTATTCCGCATTACTATGAAGAAAGTATCGACTATGTCGTAGAGAATATCGTCAAATTGGTTCCTTATGTATCGGAGATGATACACCGCAGACCCGGTTCCGGACTTTTAACACACGCGGCCAGCTACAAGATCGGCGTGATCAGTCACTATTTGTCGGATTATATGACACATCCGCACGCCAGACGGATTCGTTGTACGTCGATGAAAGATATGTGGAAGCATATGTCTTATGAGCACGAACTGAATCACTATGTTAGGAAGCATGCGATCGATCGGTCGATCCTCTCGCGTACTCCCCAATTTCACTTTGCCGGCGAGATGGACGACTTGCGCTCGTTTGTAAAAGACGAAATCGCGGGTTTGGTCGAAGACTATCTCGCAAAGGACATCACGTATGAAAATGACGCACAGTCGGCTTACGTGTTGAGCGCGTCGATTTTCGATACGATTTGTGAAGTCGCTTACAATTACGGATTAGAAAGACAAGTTCAAATGGCATAACCTGAGAAGAGAAGGGAAGTAAAAACGACTCATGTTCAGCGAGGCGGGACGGTGAGAGCCGCCGATGAGCTTTTACGGATAACATCTCGGAGGTTCTGTTCTCAAAAGGACAGACGGTTTTACCCGTTATTTTATAATAGAGTATGTAGTACTTGAAATGGTGGCATAGCGAATTTTTCGTCCAATGAGATGGAAAATTCGCTTTTTTTTAAGGAGAAAATATGAGAAACAATTCGGAAGCAACGAAATTTACAATTAAAGAAACGCAGATCGCGATTAAAAGTTTAAAGGATTACTTCGAGCGAGACCTGTCGAATACGCTGAATCTTACGCGCGTGTCGGCACCTTTGTTCGTCAGGCCGGAAACGGGCTTGAACGACAACTTGAGCGGGGTCGAAAAGGCAGTCTCTTTTCAATTGAGAAAGTATGGCATCGACCTCGAGATCGTGCAGTCGCTCGCCAAGTGGAAGCGCTACGCGCTCAAAAACTACGGATTCGGTTTTTATGAGGGGCTGTATGCGGATATGAACGCCATTCGCCCCGACGAGGAAGTGGACGCAATCCACTCGATCTACGTGGACCAATGGGACTGGGAGAAAGTTATTCGAAAAGAGGACCGGACGGAAGATTATCTGCACTTTATCGTGTCGGAAATTTACTCGGTGTTCCTACGGACAGAGACGTATATTAACAGCGTCTACCCATACTTGCTTTCGAAAAAGTTACCGAGTTCGATCTATTTTATGACCTCTCAGGAACTCGAGGACAGATATCCGGATCTTTCCCCCAAGGAGAGAGAGAACGAGATTTGTCGCGAGAAAAAAGCCGTCTTCATCCAAGGGATCGGAGGAGATTTAAAGAGCGGGGCGCCTCACGACACGAGGAGTCCGGATTACGACGATTGGCATTTAAACGGCGACATCTTATTCTATAACCCCGTGACCGACTCGGCACTCGAGTTGTCGTCGATGGGAATTCGCGTCGACGAAGAGAGTTTAATGCGCCAACTCGAGCTCTCGGGAAACATGGACCGCCTGTCGCTCGAATATCATAAAAAACTCATGGCGGGTGAACTTCCCTACACCGTGGGCGGCGGCATCGGCCAATCGAGAATTTGTATGTTCTTCCTCGAAAAACAGTCGATTGCGGAGGTTCAGGCATCCGTCTGGCCCGAATCGTTTATGATGGAAGCCAAACTGAAGGGCGAGGACATCTTATAAAAATAATGACCTCCTTGTCACTTTGTGATAAAATGAGGACGATAAGGAGGAGAAGAATGTCTGCGAATAACGCGAAGATGAAGGATCATGCGATGAATTATGTCAACGTGAAAGAAAAGTTAATGCATCGGTTTTTATATCACTGCGACAGCTCGTCCATGCAAATTCTTCTCGGATTGTACGATCTGGAGGAAAAAATTCACAATATTTTTCCATCTTACGTGTCGATGAAAAACTTGAAAAAGGATATTCTTTATTTTTTAAGATACAAGGAAAATCGTATTTTGTTTGCGGACAGCTTGACCGACGCTATTTACGACGACGTGAATCGCTTTGAACTCGTCATGTATCTCGAAGGATACCGACAGGGCTATCGGGACATCGCCAAGGCGAACGAGCTCGAGATATTGGCTTTAAGAGAGTTCGATGTCGAGACGATGTTCGGGCGGAAACTGCTTTTTCACTACAGCGTCCCGTCAAAGGATATCGACCTCTTTCGAAAGCGATGCATTAAGCGCCACTTGAATGCGGGCGCGGAGGCCGTCATTCGAGAGCAGACGTCGCACTTTTCGCAACATGTCCTAAAGCGAAAGGTGTTTACCTTAAATCATTACGTCGATCGCCAACTTCAAATGAATTTCCAGTCTCCGAAGTCCTTGTACCACGAGACCAATTATATGTTGACGCATCAAGAACTTTCGGGATTAAATAGAAAGCTGAAGAAATTTTTGTATCGAGACGGATTGCGTATATACATATCCGCGTATTGGTGTGGGATCAATGATTTGGTATTAAGACGTTACCATGCGTAAGCGAAAGGCTCTTCCTCAGGGCCTTTTTTTTAAGGAGTTTTATGAGAATATTGGGAATTGATCCCGGGCTCGCGACGATGGGTTACGGGATTATCGACGTAGAGGGCAGTCGCCTCCGTCCTATCGAATATGGTACGATAGAGACATCGAGCAAGACCGCGTATTCGAAGCGACTGTACCAATTGTTTGAAGAGTTGACGAAGATTATCAGGGAGTCCGAACCGGATGAAGTGGCGATGGAAGAGTTGTTTTTCAACAAGAACATCACCACGGCGATCTCCGTAGCGCAGGCGAGAGGTGTCGAGATTTTAGCCTGCATGCAGGAAGGGCTCGAGATCTACGAGTATACGCCCCTCCAGATTAAGCAGGCCGTCGTGGGTTACGGACGCGCGGATAAGCGCCAGGTACAGGAAATGGTAAAGATGTATCTGCATTTAAAGGAGATACCGAGGCCCGACGATGCGGCGGACGGACTCGCGATCGCCATCACCCATATTCATTCGTCAAACAGCAAGGAAATTTTTAAATTAAAGTAGGTGAACGATGATAGACCGTATGATAGGAAAGGTCGTCGATAAGACGCTCGAGGCCGTCGTCATACAGGTGGGAGGCATCGGCTATACCGTGAACATGCCCTCGAGAAGCATCGGCAAGCTCCCGGTAGGAGAAGAAGCCGCGTTGTATACCCACTTACAAGTCAGAGACGACGCGCTCGTGCTCTACGGATTCCTCGAGGAGAGGGAACGCGAGCTCTTCCATATGTTGATCGGCGTCACCGGCGTGGGACCGAAGGTCGCCGTCGGAATGATGAGCGGATTTTCCTCCGACGACATCGTTCGTTTTATCCGGGCAGGCGATGTGCGCAATTTGACGAAGGCGCCCGGGATCGGGAAAAAGACGGCGGAGCGTATTTTGCTCGAATTAAAAGACAAGGTAGAGCATATGACAATTGAACCGTCGACAGAAGGCGAAGCCGCTATCGAGGACTCAAAGGTCTCGAGAGAGGTCTACGAGGCCCTCGTGGGGCTCGGATATTCTGGAAATGAGGCCAAGAAGGCGATCGATGCGACCGAAGAGGGCAGCGTCGAGACGATGTTAAAAGACGCCTTGAGGCGCTTATCGAATAGCTGATAGAAGGGAAGATTATGGAAGACGAACGTTTAGTGTCTAAAACCGTCTTGCCACAGGAAGAACGCGTAGAGACGGCCCTTAGGCCGAAATTTCTTTCGGAATACATCGGTCAGGAGCAGGCAAAGGAAAAACTCGATATATTTATCGAGGCGGCGAGACAGCGCGGGGAGTCCCTGGACCATACGCTCCTTAGTGGACCGCCCGGGCTCGGCAAGACGACGCTCGCCAACATTATCGCCAACGAAATGCACGTGAATATGCGCGTAACCTCGGGTCCCGCGATCGAACGGCCGGGAGATCTCGCGAGTTTGCTGACTAATCTCGAAGAAAACGACGTGTTGTTTATCGACGAGATCCATCGCATTCCGAGGACGGTGGAAGAAATTCTCTATCCCGCGATGGAAGATTTTGCGCTCGACATCATCGTCGGCAAGGGGCCTTCGGCGAGATCTCTAAGACTCGATTTAAACCACTTTACCTTAATCGGGGCGACGACGCGCGCCGGGCAGTTGAGTTCGCCGCTCAGGGACCGGTTCGGCGTCTTGCTTAATTTAAAACTCTACGACGTCGACAGCTTGAGAGATATCTTGCTTCGCTCATCCGAAATCCTAAATATCCCCCTCAGTTCCAAGGGCGCGCTCGAGATCGCCAAGCGCAGCCGCGGCACACCGAGGATCGCAAATCGTCTGTTAAAGCGCATTCGGGATTTTGCCGAGGTTTGCAAGGACGGGTTGATCGACGAGGAGGTCGCGAGAGAAGGGCTGAAGATGCTCGACGTCGACGCATACGGTCTCGACGATCTGGATAGGCGAATTTTAAGGACGATGATCCTCGATTTCGAGGGTAGACCGGTCGGCATCGATACGATCGCGGCGACGATCGGCGAGGAGCGCATTACGATCGAAGACGTCTACGAGCCTTATTTGCTCCAGATTAACTTTATTCAGCGAACGCCGAGGGGACGCGTCGCGACCAGAGCTGCCTATGACCACTTAGGCATTCCCTATAGAAAGGAAGAATTATGAAAAAATGGCTATCCGCAATTCTGATGAGTTGTATCTTGTTAGTTTCACAAGGCGTTTACGCGAGCGGAGAACCGATTCACGTTAAAATCGGCCCGACGAGTTCGTCCGTACAGTTAAAGTCGGACGGCGGCGTCTTAAAAAACGGCGCCTCCGTCGGAAGTGCCGTCGACGTCACCGCAAGCCGAGTCTCCGAAGGCGATGTCTTTTCCTCTCCGAACGGATTTTTGGTCGTCAACGGTAAACCTTATCGCGGATCCGTTCGCTTTCAAAAGAGGGGATCGTCTTTAGAGACGATCAATATCGTCGATGTCGATGATTATATTCGGGGCGTCCTTCCCAAGGAAATAGGGACGTCGACGCATATCGAAGCGTTAAAAACGCAGGCGATCGTCTCGAGATCGTTCGCCTATTTTAACTGGAATAAGTTCGCGAAACAGGGCTATAATTTAGACGACACCACGGCATCTCAAGCGTATGCGGGCATGTCGGTCGAATCGAAAAATACGGACCGCGCGGTCTTTGAAACGCGGGGCGAGCTCTTATACTATAAGGGAAGTGTCGCCAACACGATCTTCCACGCGACGAGCGGCGGGAGGACGGAGTCGATCGAAGACGTATGGGGAGGCAATCCCGTCCCCTATCTGAAGTCCATGCCCGACCCTTATTCGATCGAAACGAATCACAGTACGTGGAAGGCGACCTTTAAGAAGAGTGATTTTTCGCGTCGTTTCCCGGAGATCGGCACGCCCAAGGCGATTCGCGTCATCGACCGTACACAGGGCGGACGCATCAAGACGCTCGAACTCGTGGGGACGTCGGGGAGTAAAAAAATGACGGGAAATCAATTCCGTATGCAGATGGGGCCTGTGACGTTAAAGAGCACCGACTTCGATACCTCGCCGATCGATCGGCCGACAGGGGAGGAGCAACCCGCGGTCATTACGGCATCGGGCACGGTACCTCTCGGCAACCAAAGCATCATAAGCTCGACGGGCATCGTCCCCTTTATTCGCTCGACGATACTTACGGCGAGCGGCGTAAAGCCGTTTGCGGGCGAAAAGGCGGCCGCCTCCGCCTCGGATTATATGGTCCTCGGCGACAGCACGACATTTTACGGACGCGGTTACGGTCACGGCGTCGGCCTAAGCCAGTACGGAGCCATCAATATGGCCGAGAGCGGCATGGGGTATAAGGACATCCTCATGTTTTACTTCCCGGGCACCTATATTCAATAAAGAAAGGACACTATGAAGACAAGCGATTTTTACTACGATCTTCCCCAAGAATTGATTGCCCAACATCCCTCTCAAAAGAGAGACGAGTCGAGGCTGCTGCACTTAAGGGGCGACGGCAGTTACGAAGATTTACACTTTAAGGACATCCTCGATTTAATTCGCCCGGAAGACGTCCTGGTGATTAACAATACAAAAGTCTTGCCGGCGCGCATCTTCGGCCATCGTCCCGACAAGGACGAGAAGATCGAAGTGCTGCTCGTAAAAGAACTCGAACCCGACTTTTGGCAGTGCATGGTTCGCCCGGGAAGAAAGATGAAGCTCGGGACAACGATCGAATTTTCCTCCGACCTTTCGGGGACCGTCGAGGAGATTACCGACGACGGTCTGCGTTTGATCCGCTTTAATTACGAGGGCGTCTTTATCGAGATACTCGAAAAATTGGGAGAGATGCCCCTCCCGCCCTATATTCACGAAAAACTGGAAGATCAGGATCGCTACCAAACGGTGTATGCCAAGTATGAAGGATCGGCGGCGGCGCCGACGGCGGGCCTTCACTTTACCGAGGAATTGCTCCAAAAGATCAAAGACAAGGGCACCGACGTCGCGGAGATTACCTTGCACGTCGGTCTCGGCACATTTCGACCCGTTCAGACCGATACGATCGAAGAACACCATATGCACAGCGAATACTATCGCATCGACGAGGTCGCTGCCGAAAAAATCAACCGCGCGAAGGCGCGGGGTGGACGCGTGATCGCCGTCGGCACGACGTCCATCCGAACCTTGGAAAGCGCCATGAATGCGCTCGGCGAGATACGTCCGGACGCTCGCGAGACGAATATCTTTATCTACCCCGGATACGAATTTCAAATTGTCGATGCGATCGTGACGAACTTTCACCTCCCGGAGTCGACGCTGATTATGCTGGTGTCGGCCTTTTCGGGAAGAGAAACTATTCTTAAGGCCTACGAGCATGCCGTTGAGGAAAAATATCGGTTTTTCAGTTTCGGCGATGCCATGTTTATAGAATCGAGGAATGCGTGAAATTTACGGTAACCCATACATCGTCAAATACCAAAGCGAGGCGCGGCGTCCTGGAGACCGAGCACGGGACGATTCAAACGCCGATCTTTATGCCCGTCGGCACGCAGGCGACGGTCAAGACCATGACGACCGAAGAACTCCATGATATCGGTGCTCAAATTATATTGGGAAATACCTACCACCTCTTTTTAAGACCCGGGATGGAGGTCATTCAAGAGGCGGGAGGTTTGCACCGCTTTATGCATTGGGACGGCCCCATCTTAACCGATAGCGGCGGATTTCAAGTATTCAGCCTCGCCCATCGCAGAAAGATTACGGAAGAAGGCGTCGTCTTTCGAAGTCACATCGACGGATCCAAACAGTACTTATCGCCCGAGAAGTCGATGGAGATCCAGCACATCTTAGGCTCCGATATCATGATGGCCTTCGACGAGTGCGCGCCTTATCCGGCGACGAGAGAGTACATCTCCCGCTCCAGCGACAGGACGACTCGGTGGGCCGAGCGCTGCAAGATCTATCACGACGACAAGCCGGGGCAACATCTCTTCGGCATCGTGCAGGGAGGGATGTATAAAGATCTCCGCAAGAAGAGTGCGGAGGAATTGGTGTCCCTGGACTTTCCGGGCTACGCCGTCGGCGGTCTTTCCGTCGGCGAACCGGCGGATGTGATGTGCGACGTATTGGACTATACGACGGACTTTTTGCCGAAAGATAAGCCCCGCTATCTGATGGGCGTCGGGACGCCCGATTATCTGTTCGAAGCCGTCGAGCGCGGAATCGACATGGCGGATTGCGTATTGCCGACGCGCAACGCGCGAAAGGGAAGTTGTTTTACGGCTCACGGAAAACTGGTCGTCAAAAACGCGAAATACGCACACGACTTTTCACCGATCGATCCCGAATGCGACTGTTACGTCTGTCGAAATTATTCGAGAGCCTACATTCGCCATCTCTTTAAGGCGAATGAGATTTTAGGATTAAGGCTCGCCAGCTACCATAACCTGTATTTCCTGCTAAAGCTCATGGACAACATTCGAAGGTCCATCGAAAATGACAACTTTCTTTCATATAAAGATGACTTTTACGCGAAATATGGTTATAATGAAATAAACGGATAGGAGGTATTTATGAAGTTTGGGAATGGAGTCTTTCCGCTCGGCGCTCAAACCGGTGCCAATTCGATGGTTCCGACGTTGATCTCCATCGTGCTCATGATCGCGATTTTCTATTTCGGAATTATTCGTCCGAATAAAAAGAAGGAAAAAGAAGCGATTAAAATGATGGACAACCTGGCAGTCGGTGACGTCATTCAAACCATTGGCGGCATTATCGGCAAGATTGTTCAAGTTAAAGCCGACGTCATTATTATCGAGACCACCGGCATGAAGACGAGACTCGAAATGTCAAAATGGGCCGTCAAAACCGTCTTAAAAGAAGCCCATCGCAAGGCACCCAAAGAGGATAAAGAAGAGACGAAAGACACCGAAGAAGAAAAAGAAGAAGAATAAGGAGTTGTTTTATGAAATACATAAAAACATTGACGAAGCGTTCGCTGCGTAAGAATTTGGAACACGCCGGTTGCGGAGAGTGCCAGACATCTTGTCAGTCCGCATGCAAGACCTCGTGTACGGTCGGTAACCAAAAGTGTGAGAATAAGGATAGATAAAAGGTTGTGGGCTTCCCACAGCTTTTTCTTTTAGAAGGGGAAATCTGTGCGTAAAATTCATCGTTTTCAAGGTAATGGTCAAAACATATTATTGGATGTGGCATCCGGGTCCGTTCACGTCGTCGACGAGATGATTTTCGAGATGGCGGGCGATCTTTTGGATTTATCGAAAGATGAGATCGTAGAGAAATATAGCGATCGCTACGATCCCGAGGCGCTTTCCGAGGGGTATGACGAGCTCAGCTATCTCATGGAAGAGGGGCTTTTATACTCGGAGGACGACCCGGTCGATCTCAGTCACTTCAATCCGGAATGTCATATCAAAGCCATGTGTCTGCACGTTTCACATGACTGCAATCTAAGATGCTCCTACTGCTTCGCCTCGCAGGGAGATTTTCACGGCGAGCGCATGGTGATGGATCTCGAGACGGGCAAGAAGGCATTGGATTTTCTCTTGACGCACAGCGGAAATCGTCGGAATTTGGAAGTCGATTTCTTTGGCGGAGAACCGATGATGAACTTCGAGGTCGTCAAGCAACTCGTCGCATACGGAAGAGAGCGCGAAAAGGAATTCGGCAAACACTTCCGCTTTACGATGACGACAAACGGCTTGCTCTTAGATGATGAAAACATCGATTACTTAAATCGCGAAATGTCCAATGTCGTCCTGTCCTTGGACGGTCGAAAAGACGTCAACGACTGCATGCGCCCGACCGTAAACGGCAAAGGGAGTTTCGACGCCATCGTACCGAAGTTTCAGAAACTCATCTCCAAACGCGGGGATAAGGATTACTATATTCGCGGGACCTTTACAAATCACAACCTCGATTTTTCGAAAGATGTCCTCTTGTATCACGACTTGGGATTCAAAAAGACGTCGATGGAGCCCGTCGTCACGGATCCCGACGAAGAATACGCCATTCGCGAAGAACACTTGGATCAAATTTTAAACGAATATGAAAAGCTGAGTGAGGATTATTTACGCATTCGAAAGGAAGACCCCGACTTCTTATTTTTCCACTACATGATCGACCTCTCGGGCGGGCCCTGTGCCTACAAAAAGAGCGTCGGCTGTGGCGCAGGCTCCGAATACGTCGCGGTGACGCCGACCGGAGATATTTATCCGTGTCACCAATTTGTCGGTGAAGAGGAATTCCTGCTCGGCAATGTCGATGACGGAATCGTGAATAAAGACCTCCAGGAGAAATTCCACAGCGCCGATGTCTTTCACAAGGAAGACTGTAGCGACTGTTGGGCGAAGTACTTCTGCAGCGGAGGCTGTCACGCCAACGCCTATCACAACAACGGGGACATCTTTAAACCCTTTGAAATCGGATGTAAGATGGAACGCAAGCGCTTGGAATGTGCACTTACGGTTTATGCCGAAGAGTCGAATGACGTGGTATGAAGTATTGGTCGATAAAAAATGATCCTCCGAAGGAGGAGATCGACTTTCGCGCCTTGGGACTCTTTGAATGGGAGTATCGCCTACTCTTAAATCGCGGCGTCGACACGACGAAAAAAATAAAAGCCTATATGTCTCCTTCGATGGAGCACATTCACTCGGCGATTACTATGAAAGATATGGTTAAGGCGGGAAATATCGTGCGCAAGACAGAGGGTAAGATCCGGATCATCGGGGACTACGACTGCGACGGGGCCATGAGCACGACGATTCTCGTCAAGGGCCTTTCCGCGCTCGGCTACGAGGTCGATTACGACATACCGCACCGGCGCAAGGACGGATACGGCATGCAAGTCGATATGTCCGAGAAGGCCGCACGGGACGGCGTCGAGCTGATTATTACCTGCGATAACGGAATCGCACAGTTCGATGCGATTGAGCGCGCGCAAGCCTTAAATATAAAAGTTATCGTCATCGACCACCATCAGATTATAAAAAAAGACGGTCGCGAAAGATTGCCCGAAGCCGACGCCATCATCAATCCGCATCAATCGGACTGTCCCTATCCCTTCAAGGAATTATGTGGTGGCGCGTTAGCCTATTATTTCATAAACTATTTATATAGTATTTCCGGGAAATTGGAAGAGATGGATCCCGACCTCGTCGGTTTTGCCGCCATGGCGACGATTTGCGACGTCATGATACTTCAGGATGAAAACAGAGACCTCGTCGTCGAAGGGTTGCGGCGCTTGAACGAAACGGAGCATATCGGCTTCAACGCGTTGAGAGAGGCCTCGGCCATTCACGGCGATATTCGCGCCTACCACATCGGATTTATCATCGGTCCGACGATCAATGCGGCGGGTCGACTCGAGACGGCGAAGCGCGCGGTCGAGCTGTTTTTGACCGAGGACAGAGAATTCGCCAAGAAGACGGCGACCTATCTCAGAGATTTAAATGCAAGACGTCAGGAACTGACCGCCGAAGGGACGAAGCGCCTGGAGATGCAGTTGGAAAACCCGAAAGAGCGGGAGCAGTTGTTTTATATCCTAAAAGATGAAACCATCGACGAGAGCATCGCGGGCATCGTCGCCGGAAAACTCAAGGGGAAATACAATAGACCCTGTATCGTCATCTCGAGAGGAGAAAAAGGCCTGAAAGGTTCGGGGCGGAGCATCGATGGGTATAATATAGTGGAAAGCGTCCGAAAGAGCGCGCATTATCTCACCTCGTTCGGGGGACACGCCATGGCCTGTGGCCTGAGCTTACCCAGAGATCAGTTCGTGCCGTTTAAACTGGACGTCTTGGAAAAGTGTACCTTGGATCCGAGAGATTTAGTGCCTCGCGTCCGCTTGGATGTCGTCTTACCGCTCGATCGGGTGAGCGAGGAGACGGTCGAGCGCCTGGATCGCTTCCAACCCTTCGGCAACGGCAATCCGAAGCCGCTTTTCGGGGCGACAGGTGTCTATATCGGTCGCTACCGAATACTTGGGAAAAACAGAAATGTGATCAAGCTCGCCCTCGTCTATAAAAATAGGACCTACGATGGCATTATGTTTCGACCGGCCGACGAGTTTCTCCCGTTGATGGATGCGATTCGAAGGCCCGACGGGACGTGCAAAGTCGATATAGCCTATTTTCCGAAAATTGACACTTTTCAAAATAAGAACACACTGCAGTTTCAAATCGAAGAGTTACGACAATCTAAATATGGTGATTAAATGATTCAAAAATTAATAGACAAGATACTGTCATATAATCCGGAAGCGGATACGGATAAAATATATGAGGCGTACACGTTTGCCGAAAAACACCATCAAGGTCAAAAGAGAAATTCGGGGGAGGATTATATTATTCACCCCCTGAACGTCGCGCTGATTTTAGCGGAAATGAACATGGACGTTCCGACGATCATTGCGGGCTTGCTCCACGACACCATCGAAGATACCGATGTCACATATGAAGATGTCAAGGAAAAATTCGGCGAAGAAGTCGCCGACTTGGTAGATGGCGTCACGAAATTAAAGATGCTCTCCTACCAGACGAAACAGGAAAAACAGGCCGAAAATATTCGAAAAATGGTTCTCGCCATGGCAAAAGATATCCGCGTCATTATCGTAAAGTTCGCGGACCGCTTGCACAATATGCGCACGCTCGAATATATGACGCCCGAAAAGAAGCACGACAAGGCGCTCGAGACGATAGAAATATACGCGCCGCTCGCCGATCGTTTGGGGATGAGCCGCGTCAAATCCGAATTGGAAGACTTGTCGCTTCGTTATTTGGATCCCGAGAATTATTACAAGCTCGTCGATATGATCAATCGCAGGCTGAGTGAACGGGAAGCGCTGATACAAGAACTTATCAAAGAGGTCTCGAACCAATTAAAGCGCATGGGTATCGCCGCCGACATCACGGGTCGTCCCAAAAATTTCTACAGCATTTATAAAAAGATGATGAAGAAGGGAAAGACCTTCGAAGAAATTTACGACCTTCAGGCGATTCGCATCCTGGTCGATGACGTCAAGGACTGCTACGGCGCGCTCGGCGTCGTGCATACGATGTACAGACCGATCCCCGGGCGCTTTAAGGACTATATCTCCATGCCGAAGCCGAATAAATACCAGTCGCTCCACACGACGGTTATCGACGACAACGGCGAGACATTTGAGGTACAGATTCGAACGTGGGAGATGCACAAGACGGCCGAGTACGGGATCGCGGCGCACTGGAAGTATAAAGAAGGCGCCAAGAAGACGACCAGTTTCGACGAAAATTTGACCTGGCTTAGACAGTTGCTCGAGTGGCAAAAAGACTTAAAAGATCCGAATGAGTTTATGGAGACGCTAAAGGTCGACTTTTTTGCGGACGAAGTCTTCGTATTTACGCCGAACGGCGACGTCATCAATCTGCCCGATAAATCGACGCCCATTGACTTTGCCTACCGCGTGCACACGGCCGTGGGCAACACCTGTGTCGGTGCGAAGATTAACGGGCGCATCGTGTCGTTGAGCCATAGGCTTAAAAACGGCGAAATCGTCGAAATTATAACGAATAAAAATTCCGAACCGTCGCTGGACTGGCTCTCGATCGTCGCGAGTCCGCAGGCACGCACCAAAATTAAACAGTACTTTAAGGTTAAAGACCGCGATAAAAATATCACCAAGGGTCAAGCCATGATCGAACAGGAGGCGAAGCGCCTCGGATATCAACCGTCGGATTTTATTCGAGACGAGTGGATGGAAGATATTCGCCAAAGACTCAACTTGGACACGCTCGACGATCTCTACGCCCAGATCGGATACGGCAGTTTAAGCGTCAGACAGGTCACGGCGAAGCTGACCCAGTATATGAAAGAAGAAAAGCGCGAAGAGAGAGGGACGTATGCGACGATGGGCGATGTCTCTCTCGACGTCACGCAAAAGGATCACCACAACACCGGCGGGATCATCATCAAGGGAATCGACAATGTCAAGACGCGCATCGCGAAATGTTGCACGCCGGTTCCCGGAGATGAGATTGTTGGCTTTATCACGATGGGCCGCGGCGTCAGTATTCATCGTTCGGACTGCATTAATTTAAAGAATAATTTAGACGAGGAAAGACTGATTCCGGCGAGATGGGATATCGACGAACGCGAAACCTATAGCGCCGAGGTCGAGGTACGGGCCGACAATAAAAACAATGTCTTGGCGGATGTCGCCAATCACATTCACGAGGCCAAGCTGGATATACAAAATTTATCAGCTAAAAAAGATAAGGACGATATGCTCGTCGTGCGAACGACGGTTCGCATTCACCATATCGAGGAGCTGAACAGGCTGTTGAAGAAGTTGGAAAAAATAGATAATGTCTTGGAAGCGTATCGAGTTAGCGGCTAAGGAGGAAGAACATGCGAGCTGTCGTTCAACGAGTTCAACGAGCGAGCGTGAGCGTCGATGGAGAATGTATCTCATCGATCGATGAAGGCCTCATGGTTCTCGTCGGCATATCGACGGAAGACACCGAAAAGGATATCGCCTACATCGGCAAGAAAATTCTAGGACTTCGCGTCTTCGAAGACGACGAAGGTGTCATGAACATTAATGTAGGCGACAGCGGCGGCGAGATTATGCTTGTCAGCCAATTCACCCTGTACGGAGACGGTCGAAAGGGAAACCGTCCGAGCTATATTCGAGCCGCCAAAGGTGATGTTTCGGAACCGATGTATGAGCAGTTGATCGATTACATCGAATCGAGGGGACATCGCGTCGCGAAAGGTCAATTTGGAGCCGATATGCAAATTGACATGGTAGCAGACGGTCCGGTCACTATTTTATTGGATAGCGAAAGGAGCTTTTAATGGCATATAAAATGGTCTTAGTAGGCGGTACGACGAACTGTTATATCGTCTACAACCAAGAAATGTTAAAGGGGTTCATCGTCGATCCCGGTGCGGATTCCGCGAGAATCCTCGCCGAAGTCGACAAATTGAACGTCGACATCGAGGCGATCTTACTGACGCATGCACACGGTGATCACGTCTCCGCTCTCAATCGCGTGCGCGACGCTTTAGACGTCGAGGTGTACATGCACGAAGACGAATTGGAAAACTTCAGACACCAAGATCCCAATTTTATCGCGATGATGGGCGGCGAGGTACCGGATAGGGATCCCGACGTGCTCTTAAAAGACAAGGATGTCATCGAACTCGATTGTGGAAAGGTAGAGGTCTTATTGACGCCGGGACACACGCCGGGCTCGGCCTGCTATAAGTACGACGACCTGTTGTTGAGCGGCGACACCTTGTTTCAGGGATCCATCGGTCGAACCGACTTCCCCGGAGGCGATCTGCGCGCAATGATGCGTTCTCTCGATAGACTGTCAAAACTCGACGATAATTTAAGGGTATTGTCCGGACACGGTCCCGAAACATCGATCGGAATTGAAAAAAGGATCAATCCCTATATGCGACAAGTCCTATGATACGGATTGTAAACGGTACAGATTCGGAGATTCATACATTTTATGAATTACTTCGAATCTATTTTCCATATTATGAAACATCGGGAGAGTTATTTTTATCCATCGACACGACGGAAGATGAAAAACATGTCGTACTCGTCATAGGAGACGAGCGATTTGAAAAGACCTTTCCGTATCGGGACGAATTCGAGACGAAGCGGAAGATAGCCTCTTGGATAGCGCGAGATGTCGAGCACGAGGACAAAGAAGATTGCCTGTGGGGAATCATGACCGGGACGCGTCCCATCAAGTTTTTGCAAACATATCGCAAAGAATTGGGCGATGAGAAGGCATTCAGGTATCTCGTCGACGAGTACCTTTTAGATCCCGAGACGGCCAAACTCTTGATGAATATTGCCGTTTTAGAGACAAAAAAGACGAGTGACATCGAGGGCAAGGGTTACTCCCTCTATATTCACGTCCCGTTTTGCGCGACGCGCTGTGATTACTGCAGTTATCCGACGATTTGCTCCGACAATCACGACGCGGTGGATGAGTACATGAAATACCTCCTAAAAGAGTTGGATTTCGTCTTGAAAAAAATGGGCACGCCGCCGACGACCATTTACATCGGCGGCGGAACGCCGACGTCGATTGCACTGGAGAAATTAAGTCTTATTTTGGATCGTTTTAAGGGCATGTCTCCTAGGGAGTTTACCTTAGAGGCCGGCCGTCCCGAGACGATCGACAAGGCCTTGATCGAAAGGCTCTCGGACTACCCGGTTACGCGCATCAGCATCAATCCTCAGACCATGGTCGACCGGACGCTCGCACAGGTGAAGCGACCTCATCGCGCAGAAGATATCGAACGGGCGTATCGGGAGGTAAGGGCGTATTCGGACCTCGAGGTGAATATGGACGTCATTTTAGGTCTCGGAGACGAAGGTCTAAGCGAAGTGCGCTATACCTTCGACCGCTTGATCGATATGGAACCGGAAAACATCACGGTGCACGTCCTGTCACTTAAAAACGGATCGAAGATCTTCGAAAATGAAGGCGTCTATACAAAAAACATCCGAAACATGCAGATCTACACGATGAAGCGCATGCGCGAGGCGGATTACCATCCCTACTATCTCTATCGACAAAAACGCATCATGGGAAACGGCTCCAACATAGGTTTTGCGCGGGGCGATACGGAGTCGCTTTACAATATGATTATGATGGAAGAAATCCATTCGGTGATAGGCGTGGGGATGTCGTCGACATCGAAACTCGTCGACCGCCATGGAAAGACGATTCGAAAATTTTCGAATTTTAGAAATTTGCGGGATTATACCGACCGTTTTGGAGAAGTACTCGCCAAGAAATCAAAATTTTTGAGAGAGGTTTTATGAAGTTACAGAAGTTGTTAGAGGTCATCGAGTATTCGGAGATTAAAGGCGACATCGACCCGGATGCCGAGATTGAGCATATATCCAATGATTCGAGAGATATCCATTCGGGCGATATATTTGTCGCGATGAAAGGCGTTTTGCAGGACGGACACGATTACGTAGAAAAGGCGCGTGAGTCGGGAGCGAGCCTCGCCGTCGTCGACCACATCGTCGATTCGGATATCGCGCAGGTCGTCGTGGAAAATCCGAGAATGGCGCTCGCCGATTTGGCGTGTGAATTTTATGGCCATCCGTCGAGAGAGATGACCGTGCTCGGCGTCACCGCCACCAACGGGAAGACGTCGACCGCTTATATGATACGGGATATTTTTAAGGCGGCGGGCTACGAGGTAGGCGTCGTGGGAACCGTCGAAGTACAGTATAAAGACGTGTCGATTCCCTCCATCCTGACGACGCCGGAGTCCATCCACCTCCAACGTCACTTGCGGAACATGGCCGATAGCGGCATCGACGTCGTGGTGATGGAAGTCTCCTCTTCGGCACAGGAACTTTACCGTAACCGCGGCATCGACTACGACATCGTAAGCTTTAACAATATTTCCGTCGAACACTTGGAACAGCACGGAACCTTTGAAAATTATTTTCACTTTAAAAGTCGCTTGATTCGCCACGCCGAGCATAAGACCGCGGTCGTCTTAAATATCGATGCACCGCTGATCAAGGGTTTGGTAGATCAGACCGAAGGTCAGGTCTTTACGGCGGGAATCGAGGAAGAGGCATTGATCGGAATCCGCGATATCGATATTTCGAGCGGCTTTCCGACGTTTAACTACGTGGTCACGGAAGATCGAACGACGGACGATTGGTCTCTTAAAAAAACGGAGTTTTCTATCGATCTTCAGGTCGCGGGATACCACTCCGTCTTAAATGCCATGATCGCCATTACCTTCGGCCTCCTCGCGGGAATCGACGAGTCGGTCATTCGGGGAGCGCTCCACGAATTTAAAGGGGTCGAAAGACGATTTGAATTGATCTATAATAAAGATTATATGATCATCGACGATCACTACGCCAACGTTAAAAATATCGACGTCACCTTAGAGACGCTCTGCCGCATGGACTACGACCGCCTACACATTTTGTACGCGATTCGAGGCGGCAGGGGTGCAGAACTCAATAGAGAAAATGCGGAAGAGACCGTCAAGTGGATGCCTAAACTGCCCTTAGAGAATTTTATCGCGACGAAAAGTGTCGAGGTCGTCTCGTCGAAGGACGCCGTGACGGACGGGGAACTCGAGGCATTTCAACGTGAAATGCAAAAAGCGGGCTACGATATTCCCGTCATCGACAACTTAAAAGAGGCGATCGATAGGATTCAATCGAAAGTTGAGCCCGGCGACGTGCTGCTCTTGGCGGGCTGCCAGGGTATGGATCACGGGGCAAAATATATATGGCAGGCGCTCGCCGATCAATCCGAGGGCGACGAAAAGATGTATTGGCAAAAGAAGATAGACGAAAGAATTTGTTAGGAGGAATCATGGGAGAATCTCTCGGCGCGTTGAAGCGCAGCCATTTATGCGGAACATTACGTGAGGAACATATCGACGAGACCGTCGTCGTGATGGGATGGGTTCAAAAATCGAGAAACTTGGGCGCCCTCGTGTTTACGGACGTCCGCGATTACACGGGTATCGTTCAAGTCGTTTTCGACAGCGAAGAGGACGAGACGGTCTTCGATAAGGCGACGTCTCTGCGCTCGGAATATGTCGTCGCCGTCAAGGGCACCGTGCGCAAGCGCAGTTCCGTCAATGAAAAAATTCCCACGGGACGTATCGAAATATTGGCGAGCGAACTGAAGATTCTCTCTGAATCGGAGGTTCCGCCCATCTACGTCAAGGACGACGACGATGTCTCCGACGACCTGCGATTAAAATATCGTACGTTGGATTTGCGTAAACCGCACAGCCAATCTGTTTTACGAACCAGATCTTGGGTATATAAATTAACGCGGGACTTTTTCTACGACGAGGGTTTCGTAGAAGTCGAGACCCCGATGTTGAATAAGCCGACTCCCGAGGGCGCGAGAGACTACCTCGTGCCGAGTCGCATTCACGAAGGTTCCTTCTACGCCTTGCCTCAGTCCCCGCAATTAATGAAACAGCTGCTTATGGTGGCGGGTTTCGATCGCTATATTCAAATCGCGAGATGTTTCCGCGACGAAGACCTTCGTTTCAATCGTCAACCGGAGTTTACGCAGATCGACATGGAACTCAGCTTTGTCGAGGCGGATGATATCATCGCCATTAACGAACGGTACCTCAAGATGTTGTTTAAGGAAATTTTAGACGTCGATTTAAACATTCCCTTCGACCGCATGACCTACCGTGAGGCGATGGATCGATACGGCGTCGACAAGCCGGATGTTCGTTTCGGCATGGAACTTCAAGATGTCTCGGATATCGTCAAGGATTGTGACTTCAAAGTCTTTTCCGGTGCGGTCGAGGACGGAGGAAGCGTCCGTGCGATCGTCGTAAAGGGCGGAGAGTCGTTCTATTCGCGTAAAAAAATCGACAAATTGGAGGCATTCGTCAAAGACTTCAAGGCCAAGGGCCTCGCTTGGATGAAGGTAAAAGAAGACGGAATCCAATCGCCGATTCTCAAATTTATAGGCGAGGAGAAGGCACAACAGATTATCGACGACGTTCAAGCAAAACGAGGCGACTTGATCTTATTCGTCGCCGATAAAAACAGCGTCGTCTACGCCGCGCTCGGTAATTTGAGAAATCACATCGCGGATGAAATGGACCTGATCCCCGAAGATGTGATCGCGCCGCTTTGGATCGTCGAATTTCCGTTATTCGAATACGACGAGGAAGAAGGACGCTACGTGGCGAAACACCATCCCTTTACATCTCCGATGGACGAAGACTTGGATAAGATCGAATCCGATCCCGCGAATTGTCGCGCGAAAGCTTACGACATCGTCATCAACGGCGACGAAATGGGCGGCGGTTCGATTCGTATCCACGACAGCGACGTCCAGGAGAGGATGTTTAAGGCGTTGGGATTCAGCGAAGAAGAAGCGATGGAAAAATTCGGTTTCCTGATCGAAGCGTTTAAGTATGGAGCTCCGCCACACGGAGGGCTGGCTTATGGACTCGATCGCCTGATTATGTTATTAACGGGCGAGAAGAATATGCGTCATGTCATTGCATTTCCAAAGACGCAGTCGGCGAGCGATTTGCTCACCGGAGCGCCGGTGGAACTTTCCGAGAAACAACTCGAAGAGGTGCATATTCGCGTCATAGAGGAGTGATTAGATGATTCAAATAGGACGTGTCTTATCGGTTAAAAACGGACTTGCCTATATGGAAGTGACGAGAAATGGTGCGTGTGGCTCCGCCTGTGCCGGTTGCACGAGCGGTGCATGTGAATCAAAACCCGAATATATTTCCATTCCCAATGAATTAGATGCAAAAGAAGGCGATACGGTCGAACTCTTTGTCAACGACAACTTCGTATTGCATTCGATTTATAAAGTTTACGGCATTCCCTTGGTGATATTCTTAGCATGTATTGCTTTGGCGAATGTCCTGTTACCGTCGACTTTGGTCAATCGAGACCTGTATCTGTTTGCATTCGGAGCGGCGTCGTTTATCATCAGCTTTTTGATCTTAAAAAACGTCGACAAGAAGGCATCCGAGGATACGCATCCGAAAATGACTAAGATCTTAGGGTAAAACAAGTTAATAGACAAAAAAATTCCACGCTGAGCGTGGAATTTTTTTGTCTAGATTTTTCACTAGGTGCCGGGGATCGAACGAGGCGAGGTTTTTGTTCCTCGACTCACTTCTTTAACGACTAGGACGGCTATCCGTTGTCGTTTCCCGTTACGCGCACTTGCCAAAGTTTCATTTGACGGGGTGGCTTTTAGCGCGAGAAGAACGGAGTCTTAAGAAAGGATTACTTTTCAACGGACCGTTCAGAAGCTATTTTATCTTCTCGCGATTCGTAAAAATATAATTTGTTGTGTCGCAGAGAACGCCTTCTAAAGGAGCGCAGGGACTTCGAGAACAGTCCCGAGGTGACGATTCCGAGTGAGAGGGCGACGGCGATCGAAAAGGTGTCGACCGCCTCCCGGAGGAACAGGTCCATATTATCCTGAATCAAGTAACTCATCATGTAGTACATACCGCCGCCCGGAACCAACGTGATGAGGGGCGGCATGATAAAGATCGTCGCGGGCATTTTGTATCGCCGCGAAAAGAACTCGCCTAAGACACCCATCAAAAAAGCGGCCAAAAATGCACCGAAGGAGGCACTGCCGTTCATTTCGATGATGAGCAGATAAAGGAGATAGGAGACCCCGCCGCTGAGAGAACTCGAAACGACGGATCGCTTGGGCGCCTCCACGGGAATGGCATAGCCGATGGTGGCGCAGATGGAGACGATAAACATCACGACAGCTTTTGTGACAGACATCTCAACCTCCTAACATAAACATCTTTTGAATATTCAGAATGACTCCGACGCCCAGGGCGATGGTGAGGGCGACAAAAATCCCCTTCGTGATTCCGATAAGTCCCGACACGTAGTCGCCGCTTATGATGTCGCGAAACGAGTTGGTGATGACCATCCCGGGGACCAACGGCATGATGGATCCGATAATCAGCATATCCATATGTAGGCGCGGGAAAAAGTAAGAACCGAAAAGCGCCAAAATAGACACGACGAGGGTGCCGATAAAGACTTCTGCGAAGAAAGACAGGTTGTGCTCTCCGGTCAAGCGCAGGCAGCCGTTTAACATGGCTCCGATAAAAAAGGTATAGGCGAAGTCGTACCACGTTCCGCCGAACATGACGGCAAAGGATGCGCTGCAAAGCCCCGTGAAGAACATCGATACGAGGGGTTTTCGCGCGGGCATTTGTGAGATCGCCAATAATTCGTTGTGCGCCTCGTCGAGGGGAATGTCGCCTGCGACGAAGTGTCGCGAGAACGCATTGAGTGCGTCGATTTTGGCGAGGTTGACCCCGTAGGATTTAATATCTTTTAACATCGTGATCGACTCGCCGCGGTACTCCGCCGAGACAAAGATGGCGGAGCTCAAGGCGAAGACGTCGACTTCCTGAACAATCTCTCTCGATAACACCATCCGCTCGATGGTGTCTTCCGCTCGGTAAATTTCAGCGCCGTTTTTGACGAGCATCTGACCCGTCGTAATCGCGATATTCGTTAAACGTCTCGCTTCCTCAATATTTCCGGGTATGCGTTTTTCCATCGTAGTCACCACCTCGTTCGATCAGTTTTATTTTTTTCTGCCTCGGCAATTGCTTAATGGCGTATTCGCGCTTCAGCCCGGAGGATTTATCCGCGACTTCTTCGACGTAGACGAGTTCGACCGGTCGCCTTGCGCGCGTATATTTTGCGGCCCTTCCGCGATTATGTTCGTCTAGTCGGCGCGTCGGATCGGTCGTATAACCGGTATAGAGGGTCCCGTCCGAACAGCGCAGGATATAGACGAAGTGCCTTTGTATCAATCCCACGCGGAAAGCACCGCCTTAATCGCTTCGTAATGGAATCCTCGCGAGAGAAGGAAGCGGATAATTTTTGGCACTTCCTTTGTAAGCTCGCCGCCGCGCACATATTTTTTCTCGATCAACTGAAGAATTAGGCGCCGTTCCTCGTCGTCGTCGTAATCGGCGAGCGCCCGTTCGATATGGTCGTCGTCGACGCCCTTTCTCTTTAAAAAATAGGCGATCTTTACGGGACCGTATCCGTTGATGTGTCGCTTGTCCCTTGCATATAAGAGGGCGTACTCCTCGTCGTCGATCAAACGATAGTCCTCGAGATAATCGACTGCGGCATCGATCGAAGTGTCGTCGAATCCCTCGCGCGAGAGTAGTGATCGAATTTCATGTTCGGTCTTTCGATTTCGCAGTTTTCGCAGCGCGACGTCGATGGCCTCTTGTCTTTCGGCATCCGCGACGATGGTCGCGATGTCGTCGTCGGTTACGGCCTTTCCCTTATACAGATTATGCCGCACAAAGACCGATTCTTTCAAGGATAGGGGATCGCGGCCTTCGATCTCGACGATATACTCATGGTTTGATTTTCGAATGCGTAGAATGTTCATAGATATCACCGATTTATTTTAACATAATTTAGATATTTCTTCTTAAAACCTCAATGCTTTGAGCCCTCTAATTCGTTGAAAATGAATTTTCTCTGTGATACTATTTAATAAAATTGAGATGATGAGGTGCAGGATGATTGCAATACTTTCACAGATATTTAAATACATCTTTATACTGATTATATACTTATTTATTTTTACCATCATACGCATGATCTACTTGGACATTCGGTCCATGCAGACCTCGGAAGTCAGTAAAGATGAAGCCTACCTAAAAGTAGTCAATCGGCTCGACTCGTTAAACTTTAAAATGCAAGAATACTATGTGTTGAGAGGGACGACGAAATTGGGCCGAAGCAGTAAAAATGACATCGTGATTAAAGATAATTTCGTATCTAAAAATCACTTAGTGATTGAAAAAGAAGACGGTCACTACTATATTCGCGACCTAAACAGTGCAAACGGAACGTTTTTAAACGGTCAAACGCTCTACGAGGAAACTGAATTACAAAACGGCGACCGCATCGGCGTCGGTTTCATTCAATTCCTCTTCGTCGACCAAGCAAGGTAGGTGGCATGTGCGAAATAAATTGTTAAGACGTCCCCGCGACATCTTGCTGATTTTCGAAATATTGGCGATTATCCTCGTATTTTATACTTATGAAGGAGAGTTGGACCGCCAACTCTTGTTTTTAACGGGCGGTCTCGTCTTTATTATTTATATTTCGAATTTTATCCTCGGCAAGATTACGACAGGGGATAATTATATTTTTTTGATCATATCATTGTTGCTCACGATCGGCATCATCACGATCTTTCGGATCGAGCCCGAGACGGGCATTAAGCAATTGCAGTGGGCTTTTTTAGGGGTATTGCTCTTTTATGCGACATACTTCATCGTGAGGGTGATACCGAGACTCGAACGGTACGGTTCGCTCGCGCTCGTGGTCAGCGTCCTCTTGTTTTTATTGACCCTCGTCTTCGGTACGACGTCGGGCGGGGCTAGAAACTGGTTAAATTTAGGGTTTATCGCCTTTCAACCGACGGAGTTTATAAAAATTCTGTTGATGTTTATCTTGGGCAGTTTTTACGCGAACTACGAAAAATATACGCGCTATCCGTACGCCAGCTACATCATTATGGCGATCGTCTATTTCTTCGTGTTGTTGTTGTTCCTCCAGAAGGACTTGGGGACGGCCGTCATCTTTATGGCGATGTATATAGCGATTCAATTTGTCTATGATCCCGATAAAAAGGCCATCCTCATCAACATCGGATTGTTGGTGTTGGGTGCGATCGCGGGGTATTTTCTCTTCGCTCACGTCCGGACGCGATTTGATATTTGGAGGGACCCGTGGGCGGATGTCTATAACGCGGGCAGACAAATCGTCCAGTCGCTCTTTGCCATCGCGGAGGGCGGATTTTTCGGCGCGGGCATCGGCTTCGGTCACCCCGAGCTGATTCCCGTATCGGTCTCGGACTTTATCTTTCCCGTCATTTGCGAGGAGATGGGACTTTTCGCGGGATTTGCCATCATCCTCCTCTATATCTTATTGATCTATCGGGGCATAAAAATCGCCCTCGAACAGGAGTATAAGTTTTACAGAATTCTGGCAATTTCAGCGACGGTGATGATATCGGTACAGGCCTTTTTAAATATCGGCGGCGTCATCAAGTTGATCCCGATGACGGGGATTACCTTGCCCTTTATGTCGTATGGCGGGAGCTCCATTTTATCGAGCTTTATCGCACTCGGCATCTTGCAAGTCGCCTCAGAAGATCTGTCTTGGAAATATGAAAAGGAAGGATTGCGACAAGAGGTGAATGATGAATAAATCAGAACTTAGGCGAATTGTCGTCCTTCTCGCGGGACTGGTCGTTCTGTTTTTAGCGTGCATTATCTACTTGACTTATTTCTACTTCTTCCAAGCGGAGACGGTCAAAAATCACCCGTCCAACCGACGCGGTTATATCGAAGAGGCGCAGATTAAGCGCGGAGACATTTACGACCGTAACGGAGAGCTCCTCGCCACCTCGGAGGGCGAGCCGGGCAATTACCATAGGGAGTATAGCTATCCCATTTTATACTCTCATATCATCGGGTATTCCCACTCTTCGCTCGGCAAGAGCGGCTTGGAGGCGTCGTACAACGATTACCTCCTCAACCGAAACGGGAATCGCACGTTAAAGGAACTTTCAAACATGATTCGCGACAAAAAGCAGGACGGAAACACCTTGGTGCTTTCGGTCGACACGCAGGTGCAGTCTAAAGCGCGCGAATTGTTGGAAGAAAACACGACGAAGGGAAGCATCGTCGTCATGAATCCGAAGACCGGGGAGATCTATGCGATGGTCTCCTTGCCCGACTTTAACACGATGTCCATCGCGGAGGATTGGAACGATCTCCAGCAAAATAAGGCCGGAGCGCTTCTCGACCGATCGATCAACGGGCGCTATCCGCCGGGATCTACGTTTAAGGTCATTACGGCGGCCTCTTTATTGGAACAGAACCACATTAATCTCAATTATGAGGATACGGGTTCTCAGGTCATCGACGGCCGCGAGTTTAAAAACGACAGCGGCGCAAGCTACGGAACCGTGGATTTGAAAGAAGCTATTTCGAAGTCGATTAACACGTACTTCGTCGAAAAGGGTTCAAAACTCGGCAAAGACGCCCTGGGCGAGACTGCGGATAAGTTTTACTTTAACCAAAAGATCCCGTTCGATCTGCCCGTCACCAGGTCGGTGTTCGACTATAAAAAGCATCTGCCGAAGACGACCTTGGCGGCATCGGCCATCGGACAGGGCGACGTACTCGTGACGCCGCTGCATATGGCGATGGTGGCATCGGCCGTCGCAAACGACGGCAAGATGATGGAACCGCATCTCGTGACCGAGGTGGACGATCCGAAGGGTACCGCAATCCTCAAGAAGGAACCGCAAGTTCTTTCGGAGTCGGTTCCGCCCGAAATTGCCAAAAAATTAAACGACTATATGATTTCGGTCGTCGAAGACGGTACGGGCAAGCGGGCAGCACTCGGTTCGACGACGGTAGCGGGAAAGACCGGAACCGCCGAGAACTCTTCCGGTAGCGACCACGCGTGGTTTATCGGCTATGCGCCGGCAAACGACCCCGAAGTAGCCGTCTCCGTCATCGTCGAGGAGGCGGGACGCACAGGCGGACGCGTGGCCGCGCCAATCGCCAGAGACATCATCGTCTATGCGTTAAACAATATCGACTTTTCTCAAACACCGGATATGGAGACCGAAGAAGATGACTGATTATAAGGTATGCGCCCTCATCGCGGCCGCAGGCATGGGGAAGCGCATGCGAATAAGCCAAAATAAACAATATTTGCCGATTCACGGCAAGCCTATGATTCGTCACACGCTCGAAGCGTTCGATCGGTTGGATGTCGTCGATTTTATCGTCCTCCTCATTCGAGAGGGCGAGGAATTGATGATGCGCAATATCTTGAAGGATATGGAACACAAACATCCCATTCACATCGTCTTGGGCGGCGAAGAGCGGCAAGACAGCATATGGCAAGGGCTTCAATTCCTGAAAAACTTCGACGGCATCGTCCTGACGCACGACGGTGCGAGACCGTTTGTGACCGAAGAGGAAATCCTATCGGTTATTGAAGGGACAGAAGAGAGCGGGGCGTGTTGTCTAATGACGCCGATGAAGGATACGGTGAAGATCAGCGACGATGGAAATTGGGCGAGCTTCACGCCGGATCGCTCGAAGCTCTTTGCCATCCAAACGCCCCAAGGTTTTAAAAAAAGCATCCTCGTCGGCGCCTACGAACAGGCATTCGACGAGGGTTATTACGGAACCGACGACTGTTCTTTGGTTGAAAAGACCGGGCAAAAGGTGCGGCTTATCCGAGGTTCCTATAAAAACATTAAAATTACCACACCCGAGGACTTGATTTTTGCGGATGCTATTTATACGGATAGGATGGAAGAATGAAAATAGGAATTGGCTATGACGTTCACGCACTCGTCGAGGATCGAAAGTTGATCTTAGGAGGCGTGGATGTCCCTTATGAAAAAGGTCTCCTCGGCCACTCCGACGCCGATGTGGTTGTTCACGCAATCGAAGATGCCATGCTCGGTGCGATGGCTCTCGGAGATATCGGAAAGCTGTTTCCCGATACGGACCCGCACTATAAGGACGCCTCCAGTTTGGCGATGATGGAGACCGTCGTCTCTCTCATCCGAAAGCACGGCTATCGCGTAGGCAATGTCGATTGTACCGTCATCGCCCAAGCTCCGAAGCTCGCGCCTTATATCGAGGAGATGCGGCGTAATATCGCCGATGTATGTCAAAAAGAAATGAGAGATATCTCGGTAAAGGCGACAACTTCGGAGAAAATGGGGTATGAAGGAAGAGGAGAAGGTATCACGGCCATGGCGGTCGTGCTGTTAGAACCTATCGAGAAGTAAGAAAGGATATGTCAATGTTAGTTACGGGAAAAGAAATACTTCAACACGCCGATGACCATCAATATGCCGTCGGCGCATTCAATGTAAACAATATGGAAATTATTCAGGCGATCGCAGAGGCGGCTGACGAATTGCGTGCGCCCGTCATTTTACAGGCTTCTCAAGGTGCAATTAAATATGCGGGTGTCGAATACATCACAGCTTTAGTTAAGACGACCGCCGAATTAATCGACGTTCCGATCGCGCTTCACTTGGACCACGGGACCGATTTCGAAGAAATTATAAAATGTATCCGCAACGGATTTACATCGGTCATGATCGACGCGTCGAAACACGAACTCGAAGAAAATATCCGCCTTACCAAGGAAATCGTAAGAATCGCCCACTCCGTCGGCGTCTCCGTCGAAGCGGAACTCGGAAAAATCGGCGGCACGGAAGACCAAGTCGTCGTCTCCGAGGCCGAGGCGACCTATACGGATCCCGAAGAGGCGAAAGTTTTTGCCGAAGAAACCGGCGTTGACTCCCTCGCCATCGCCGTTGGCACGGCGCACGGCGTCTATAAAGGGGAACCGAAAGTCGACATCGAGCGCATCAAGCAAATTGATTCCGTCGTAAAAGTGCCCCTCGTCCTCCACGGATCGAGCGGCGTGCCCTACGACACCTTGGAAAATGCGGTCGGCGCGGGCATCCGAAAGATCAACATCGACACCGACATTCGCGCAAGTTTTGCCGGTGCGGTGAAGTCGTTTGTATCCGAAAACCCCGACGAAATCGATCCGAGAAAGATCTTGAAACCGGCTCGTCAAAGAATGGCCGACACCGTCAAGGAAAAAATCAAGGTCTTCGGCAGCGACGGCAAGGCTTGGAAATAATGAAACTGTTTATCGACACGGCAAATATCGAGGAGATCAAAGACGTCGAGCGTTGGGGCGTTCTCTCGGGCGTGACGACCAATCCGAGTCTCATCGCAAAAGAAAAGGACGTCGTCTTTGAAGAGGTAATCCGGGAGATCACCTCAATCGTCGACGGAGCGATCAGCGCGGAAGTGACGGGCGAGACGGCGGAAGAAATGATCGCAGAGGGAAGAGCGCTCCACTCGATCCACGAGAACGTCGTCATTAAGGTTCCGATGACGAAAGAGGGCTTGATCGCCATCCGCGAGTTGGAAGGCGAGGGAATAGCGACCAACTGTACGCTTATCTTTTCCGTCAATCAGGCGATTCTCGCTATTCAAAGCGGCGCGTCGTATGTCAGCCCGTTTATCGGTCGTCTGGACGACATCGGAAGCGACGGCATCGAGCTCGTTCGCGAGTTGGCGAGCATCATCGAGCACTACGGTTACGATACGAAAATTATCGCCGCGAGTATTCGCCATCCTCTCCACGTTCAGCAGGCGGCGCTCGCCGGCGCTCATATCGCGACGGTACCTTACAAGGTATTTCAACAGATGCTCGCACACCCTCTGACGGATAGGGGAATCGAGCAGTTTAATAAAGATTTCGAAGGGACGAAGAGAATCAATGGATAGAGATTTAAGTTTAAACTTGGCACGCGTCACGGAAGCGGCCGCTTTATCGGGTGCAAAATTCTTGGGAAAGGGCGATAAAAACGCCGCGGACGGCGCGGCCGTCGACGCCATGCGCAGAATGTTCGATACCGTTCACATCAACGGAACCGTCGTCATCGGCGAAGGCGAGATCGACGAAGCGCCGATGCTCTATATCGGCGAGGAAATCGGTACGCGCCGTAAGGGAGACGAAGCAGTCGATATCGCCGTCGACCCGATTGACGGAACGACCGCCATCTCGAACGGGATGAATAACGCGATTGCCGTCGTCGCCGTCGCGCCCGAAGGGTGCCTGCTCCACGCTCCCGATGTCTATATGAAAAAGATCGCGTGCGGCCCGGCGGCAAAAGGTGCCATCGAATTGGACGATACGGTCGAAAACAACATCAAGCGCGTGGCCGAGGCCATCGGGAAGTCGCCCGAAGAAATGACTATTTCCGTATTGGACCGCCCGAGACACGACGACTTGATTAAAGAGATTCGCCGTATCGGTGCGCGCATTAAAAAGATTAAGGACGGAGACATCGTCACGGCCATCTACACCTGCTTTGAAGAAAGCGGCATCGACATGATCATGGGGATCGGCGGGGCGCCCGAGGGGGTCATCGCCGCGGCGGCCCTAAAATGTCTGGGCGGAGACTTCCAGGGAAGACTCGTTCACTCCGATGAGGCGCAGCTGAACCGCATCAAAAATAGTTCGGCGGAAGAAGGGAAGATTTACCGCATCGACGACCTCGCCAAAGGCGACGAGATGATCTTTGCGGCGACCGGCGTATCCAACGGCGACCTTTTAAAGGGCGTGCGCTTTATGAAGGACAACAAGGCGACGACCCAGTCGCTAGTCTTGCGCCTTCCCTCGAGGACCGTGCGCTTTATCGACAGCGTCCACGACTTAAAATCTAAGCCGGAATACGCAAAGTAATTGACATTCTGAGGAGAGTATGCTAAACTAAATGAGTTAGTAATTTTAACAGAATATCATAGAAAGGAGTATGGACAGATGAAAAAAGGTATCCATCCCGAATATAAAGAAGCAACTGTAACTTGTGCTTGTGGCAACACCTTCAAGACGGGCTCTGTAAAAGAAGATTTAAAAGTGGAAGTTTGTTCCGAATGCCATCCTTTCTTCACAGGTCGCCAAAAGTTTACGGATACAGGCGGACGTATTGATAAATTCAACAAAAAGTACAATAGATAAAAAGAAAAAGATCCGTGCAAGCGGATCTTTTTTTATAAGGAGTAAACGCAAACTATGAGAGAATCGTTTAAGACGACGATCGGTGGACAGGCTTTGATCGAAGGCGTCATGATGAAGGGCCCTTCGAAGACGGCCTACGCCGTGAGAAAACCGGATGGCGAGATTACGGTCAAGGTCGATCAAAACCACAGTATCTCGGAACGCCATCCCATTTTTAATCTTCCCATCTTGCGAGGTGCCGTCAAATTGATCGAAGCGATGGTGACAGGCGTCGATGCCATTATGTACTCGGCTTCATTTTGGGAAGACGAAGGAGAGGGCGAAAGCGGATTTTTAGAGAAAAAATTTCCGAAGAACCATAAAAAAATTGAAGAGATGCTCTCAGTCGGACTATCGATCTTGTTGGCAGTCGTCTTTTTTATGATTTTGCCCAACTTATTGGCGACGTTTTTCGAGAACCGCATCCAAAGTCATTTCTTGCTGAATTTAATCGAAGGCGTCTTTAGAATCATTATCTTTTTCGTCTATCTCGGACTGATTTCCAAGCAAAAGGACATCGCGAGGGTCTTTGAGTACCACGGCGCCGAGCACAAATCCATCGCCTGCTACGAGGCGGGGGCGCCGCTCATCGTGGACGAAGTCAAGAAATACTCGCGACTTCACCCTCGTTGCGGGACGAGTTTTCTCTTTATGGTGCTCATTCTCTCGGTCATCATTTTATCCTTTTTCGGATGGCCGTCTATGGCCGGTCGCATCATCGTACGTCTTTTGGTCTTTCCCCTGATCGCGGGTGTGAGCTACGAGGTCAACCGACTGATCGGAAAATACGACAATAAATTGACGTATGTGTTGCGCTATCCGGGACTGATGATTCAAAAATACTTTACGGTAAGCGAGCCGGACGAGGAGCAAATGGCCGTCGGCATCGCCTCGCTAAAGGCCGTGTTACCGGAAGCTGGAGAAGACGACTCATGGAATTAAAAGACGCGCGTCGGAGCGCCTTAAAAAGACTCGGCGACGAACCGTCTTATAAAATCGACGCTATCTTTGAAGAGCTTTTCGGCATCACGCGAAAAGATCTCATCGTAGAAGGCGATCGTATGTTGAGCGAGGCGGAGATGGAGGCGCTGGATTCCGTCATCGAAGAAGTCGAGCGAAAAAAACCGCTCGCCTACATCTTCCATAGGGCCTATTTTATGGGCGAACCTTTTTACGTCGACGAACGCGTGCTGATACCGCGCTATGACACCGAACAGAGTATCGATGCGATCGAAGCGCTCGAGTTAAAGGAGCCGAAGATCTTGGAAATCGGCACGGGGTCGGGCTGTGTCGCCATCACGTTGTCGAAGCGGTTGAAGGGAAGCCGCGTGGTCGCCTGCGATGTATCGAAAGAGGCGCTCGAGGTCGCCGCGATCAATAAAAAAAGACACGGCGCCGATCGCGTCGATCTCGTCGAGTCCGACCTGTTTTCGGCGATCGAGGGACGTTTCGATCTCATCTATTCGAATCCGCCCTATATTTCGAAAGGTGAGATGCAAACTTTGGACGAAAGCGTCTCGTCATATGAGCCACACCTCGCCCTCTACGGAGGCGAGGAAGGACTGGATTTTTACCGCGCCATCATACGTGAGGCGCAGCGCCATCTCTATCCCGGTGGATACCTCGTCTTTGAAATCGGATCGGGGCAGGGAAGTGCCGTGAGTCGGCTTATGACGGAGGGCTATTTTTCGGGTGTAGAAGTTAGAAAAGATTTTTCGGGATTAGATCGCGTAGTAGTTGGGAGGTTAACGAATGTTTGAAAATTTAACAGTTTACGAGGATCGCTATCGGGAACTGAACGATATGATGATGGACCCGAAGGTGCAAAGCGACAGCAAGCTCCTTCAAAAGACGGCAATCGAACACGCCGAAATCGAACCCATCGTCAAGAAATATAGACAATACGTCGAGATCAGCAACGATTTAAGCGACAACAAGAGCATGTTCGAGGAAAAAATTGACGACGACATGCGCGAACTCGTCAAAGAGGAGATCAAAAAGGACGAAGACGCGTTAAAGGATATCGAAGAAGAATTGAAATTGCTCTTAATTCCAAAAGACGAAAACGACGATAAAAACGTCATCGTCGAAATCCGCGGCGGCGCGGGCGGCGACGAGGCCGCCCTGTTTGCGGGCGTCTTGTTGCGTCAATACATCCACTACGCGGATCAAAATAACTGGAAGTCCGAACTTCTCTCAAGTAACGAAAACGGCATCGGCGGTTACAAAGAGGCGATCCTCCTGATCCAAGGAAAGGGCGCGTACTCGAGGTTGAAATACGAATCCGGCGTCCACCGCGTCCAGCGCGTTCCCGAGACCGAATCGTCCGGGCGCATTCACACGTCGACGGCGACAGTCATCGTCATGCCCGAAATCGACGACGTCGAAGTCGATATCGACCCCAACGATGTGCGCGTCGACGTCTTCCGTTCGTCGGGAAACGGGGGCCAATCGGTCAATACGACCGACTCCGCGGTCAGATTGACACACATTCCGACGGGCATCGTCGTCAGTTGCCAAGACGAAAAAAGTCAGTTGAAAAATAAGGATAAGGCCTTTAAGATTTTGAGGACCAAACTTTACGACATGGAGCGTCAAAAACAGGAAGATGCCGTAAGCAAGGAAAAGAAATCTCAAATCGGATCGGGCGATCGCTCCGAACGCATTCGCACGTATAACTATCCGCAGGGACGCGTCACCGATCACCGGATCAATTACACGAGTCATCGCATCGAGGACATCAACAACGGCGATCTCGACGACCTAATCGACGCACTCACCGCAGCCGATCAGGCGGCAAAGATTGAAAATATGGAGTAACGCCGACCCCTTGGAGATCGTTTTTGGAAGATAAATTTCTTGTTAATTCGAGAAAAATCATATATAATGTTAGTGTAGTTAAACAACAGTTAGCATAGAGGAGGAATTAGCATGCACGCAATGACACAAGATAACTTAAGAAGTTCTTTCGGCGGCGAAAGCCAAGCACATATGCGCTACGGTATTTGGGCAAAAGTTGCAAAAAAAGAAGGCTTTCCCAATGTAGAGCGACTCTTTAACTGTACATCCGAAGCTGAACGAATTCATGCTACCTTGCACTTTAAGGCATTAAAAGATGTTCACGGCGACTTCCCCGTTACGAGCATGGCCGGCTTCGGCATCGGCAACACGTCTGAAAATCTTCAAAAAGGTATCGACGGCGAAGTCTTCGAATACACCGAAATGTATCCCGCATACATCGAAGTTGCAAAGATGCAAGAGGAAGAAGAAGCGGTCAAGGCTATGCAATATGCCGTCGCAGCTGAAAAAGTTCACGCCGAGCGCTATGAAACTGCTAAAAAAGCAGTCGACGCCGGAAACGACTTAGATGCTGAAGACATTCTTCTCTGCCCGGTTTGCGGATACATCACCTTCGATAAAAACGAAGAAGAATGCCCCATCTGCCACACCAAGGCAAAAGCATTCATTGCTTATTAAGCATCATTCTAAAAAAGGCATCGCAGGATGTCTTTTTTATTGCCTAAAATTATAAATCCTCTATGATATAATAAATTCCAGTATGTTTAAAGGAGCGACTATGCAAGATTTAAATACAGAATTTATAGAGCGCGTTCGAGATATGCACGAGGGCGATACCTACGTGCTTACGACACATGGATGCCAAATGAACGAACACGACTCCGAAAAAATAAAGACATTGCTCGATACAATGGGCTTTCGCGAAATCGACGATGAAAACGAAGCGGATCTCGCAATTATCAACACGTGTTCGGTCAGACACAGCGCCGAAGACAAGGTCATCGGACACATCGGCCGGCTCAAACACGTCAAAAAGAAGAATAAAGATTTAAAGGTCGCCGTCTGCGGCTGCATGATGCAACGGAAGGAGTCGAGGGATTACGTCCTCGAGACCTTCCCGCACGTGGACATCGTCTTCGGCACGAATAACATTCATCGCTTGCCGCAGCTTATTTTAGAAAGTGACGACCGAAACACGACCGTCGTCGACATCGAACAGAGCTATTCAAACCTCGATAACCGCATTTTTTCGAAAGTCGACGGCCACTCCGCCTACGTCAACATTATCTACGGCTGCAATAACTTTTGTACTTATTGCATCGTGCCCTATACGAGGGGGCGCGAGATTTCGAGATCGCCTGAAGATATCCTCGAGGAGATCGAAGCATTGGTCGAAGATGGCGTCAACGAAGTGACGCTGTTGGGGCAAAATGTCAATTCCTACGGCAAGACATTGGAGGAAAAGACGACGTTTGCCGAACTCCTCCATATGGTTCACGCGATCGACGGAATCGACCGCATCCACTTCACGACCTCCCATCCGAAGGATGTTTCCGACGAGTTGATCGCCTGTTACGGCGAGCTTCCGAAACTCGCCAATTACTTGCACCTGCCCGTGCAATCCGGCTCTAACGACGTCTTAAGAGCGATGAATCGCCACTACACGCGCGAAGATTACTTTAAACTGATCGACAAATTGCGCGCCGTGCGTCCCGACATATCGCTTTCGACCGACATCATGGTCGGTTTTCCGGGCGAGACCGACGAAGACTTCGAAGATACGCTGGACCTCGTTCGCCGCGTGCGCTACGACAACGCGTTTACGTTTATCTATTCGAGAAGAGAAGGCACCCGAGCCGATGTCATGGAAAATCAAGTGCCGAAATCGATCAAAGACGAGCGCTTCCAGCGGTTGTTGGACGAAGTCTACGCCATTCAGCGTGAAAAATACGAGGAACTTCACGGCACCGTTCAGGACGTTCTCTTCGATTCGATCAGCAAAAATGACGATTCGATGATGAGCGGTCGGACGAGCGGATTTAAGCTCGTACACGCGCCCTACGATGCCGATCGCATCGGAAAGTTGACGCCGGTTAAGATTACAGGAGGCAATACGTTCTCGTTAAGGGGAGAAATCGTACATGCGACAAAGTGATATTGAAAAACTGACGCCGGCGATGCGGCATTACGTCGAAACCAAACAAAAGCACCCCGAGGCGTATCTTTTTTATCGCCTCGGCGACTTTTATGAGCTCTTCTTCGACGATGCCATCGAGGTGTCGCAGATCTTGGATCTGACCTTGACGAAAAAGAGCGGCGGACTGGACGAAAAGATTCCCATGTGCGGCGTTCCGTTCCGAGTCGCCAATCAATATATCAAACGCATGGTCAAGAAGGGATTTACGGTCAGTATCTGCGATCAGGTCGAAGACCCCAAAGAGGCGAAAGGTCTCGTCAAGCGCGAGATCACGAAGATCGTGACGCCGGGAACTTTTATCGACGAGGAATCCTCCGACGGAGAGGAGCGGTATCTTACGAGCATCGCGATGTCGGGAAAAATCATACATCTCGCGCACTGCGAGTACGCCTCGGGGAAACTTCACCTCGAATCTAAAGTCGTGTGGGACGACCGCGAGGTGGCGAGTTTTCTCGAAAAACAGCTCGCCCTCTACCGACCGGTCGAGATAATCTATCCGAAAGGAGCCGATTACCGGGATCTCTTGGAGCGCGCGGCGACATTTGGCGGAGTGGTTAAACTTCGGGCGCTCGAGCTCGATACAACAGGCATACCCCGAGCGTATCCGGAACTTTTTACCGAAGAGAGGGGTGCGTCCCTGCCACTTCTCCTCGCTTTTTTGGAGGAAACACAACTTCATCACCAGGATCACCTCTACCTTCAGAGTTCCGAGGCACACGATGAGGTCATGGACCTTTCCGATACGACGATTCGCAATTTGGAACTCGTCGAAAACAACCATGACAGTTCCAAGGAAAACTCACTTTACGCGATTCTGGATTGCTGCAGGACGCGCATGGGCAGTCGAACGATGCGTACACATATCTTGCGTCCGCTGATGCGTATCGCGTCTTTAAACGAGCGCTATGATCGAATCGACGCGCTCCACGCCGATCGCATCCTCTTCGACGACATCGTCGAAAAATTAGATTTGATCTACGACATCGACCGACTCGCTCTATCGATCTCAAACGAAACCTTGACGCCGAAACAGATCATACGGCTCCAAAAGAGCCTACGCGCTTTTTCGGACATCGTCGAGTTTATCGAGCGGGAGGGAAGTGCGACGCTCTCAAAAATCTACGAGTCCGCCGATTTGTGTGAAGATCTCATCGAGACACTCTCGGGTGTCTTTGTCGACGATCCGCCGGCGTCGTACCAAGATCAGCGGTTTATTCGGGAAGGCTACGACGACGAGTTGGATCGCTTGTTCGAAGCCTCCGAGGGCGGGAAAAATTGGATCTTACAACTCGAGGAGCGCGAGCGAGAAGAAACCGGCATTAAAAATCTTCGAATTAAATACAATAAAATCCTCGGCTACTTCTTCGAAGTCTCGAAGTCAAACGTCGGCGCCGTCCCCGAATCGTTTATTCGAAAACAGACGTTGGTCGGATCCGAACGGTTTTTTACGAGCGAATTAAAGGAGAAGGAAGAGGAGATCCTCCACGCCAAAGCGCGCGCCCTCGAGCGACAACTGTAACTCTTGTCTATTCTACGGACACAAATCGCCGAGCGACTCGAG
>JAQYDN010000013.1 GCA_028724185.1 Bacillota bacterium | reverse complement strand
CCAAGATAATTTTAAAGAACCGGCATGGAATGTTGAAAATCCGTGGGATCAAGCTATCAAAAATAATACTACCTTTACGGCAAGCGCCGTATCGAGCGTTTTTGACAAAGATAACGTGACGAGCATAGAAGTCACAACTCAACCGAAGACCGGCTACACCGAGGGCGAGAAACTTGATTTAACCGGCCTCGTAGCGATCCTCACCGATAAAAACGGCAATAAACAAGAAGTTACATTTGAGGATTTAGGAGATTATGAGATTACGGCAAACCCGACAAACGGAACTGAACTAACCGTAGCTGACCACGATAACAAACCGATAACGTTGACGAAAGGTGACTTAACAGCATATACAGATAAATTAACTATTTCCGAACGGGCATCCTCATCAGCACCCGAGGTCATTCAACCGATCGAGGGAGATAAAGCCATCAACGGTACAGGTGAGACAGGTGCAACGATTGTCGTCACGAACAAAGATGGCGAGGAGCTGGGAACTGCAACGGTAGGTGAAGACGGTACTTGGAGCGTGAATATACCTGCCGACAAAGAGCTTACAGCCGGAGATACGATTAGCATCACCCAAATGGAGTCCGGTAAGAAACCGACAACAATTAAGGAGAGTGTAGCAGAACGGGCATCTTCATCAGCACCCGAGGTCATTCAACCGATCGAGGGAAATAAAGCCATCAACGGTACAGGTGAGACAGGTGCAACGATTGTCGTCACGAACAAAGATGGCGAGGAACTGGGAACTGCAACGGTAGGTGAAGACGGCAAGTGGACGGTGAACGTACCCGCTGACAAAGAACTTACAGCCGGGGATACGATTAGCATTACCCAAACGGAGTCCGGTAAGAAACCGACGACAATTACGGAGACCATAGAAGAACGAGCATCCTCATCAGTACCCGAAGTCACTCAACCGATCGAGGGAGATAAGGTTATTAAGGGAAACGGCGTCTCGGACGCCACCATTCAAGTAACCCTTCCGGGCATGGATGATCCGATCGAAACAACGGTAGGTGAAGACGGCAAGTGGACGGTGAACGTACCCGCTGACAAAGAACTTACAGCCGGGGATACGATTAGTGTTACTCAAACAGAGACAGGCAAAAAACCGATTACGACGGAAGTAACCGTCGAGACCAAGCCCCACGTACAGAAACCTTCGAGTCCCGCCGTCGATCCCGTCACCGAAGGCGACAGCGTCATTCGCGTTACGCCGCCGAGCGACGGAGATCGAATCGCGGTGACGCTGCCGGACGGTTCGACTGTCGTCGTCAACAAAGATGACGACGGCAACTGGAAGACGGAGGGCGGAACCGCGGTCCCGACAGAAGACGGTAAGCTCCAAATTCCGGTGGACGGCGATAAGGTCGTTCCGGGCGGAAAGGGTGTCGACGTGACCGTTACCGATACGACGACGAATGAAACATCCGACCCGACGCATCGCGATGTCGAGGCGAAGCCGGAGGACAAGACGTCGGTTAATTATCCGAATACCGACATCGGTAGGGGAGAGACGAAGGTGATTAACCCGACGATTACGGATAAAAATGGCGATCCCGTCAAGCCGGATGCCGCGCCGACGATTACGGACGCGCCTGGTCACGGCATCGTCGTCACGCCGAATTCCGACGGTTCACTCACGGTTCAAGTTCCCGAAGGCTATAAGGGACCGAGCCGCGTGACGATCGGCGTAGAGGTTACCGTCGGCGGCAAGACGCTCCAAACGGAGGTCGTCGTCACGATTGAAGACGAGGATAAACCGATCGCTCCGCCCGTCGATCACGGCGGCAATTGGATTACGCTCACGCCGATCGACAAGGACGATCAATCGAAGCTCGAGAAGGGCGAACACATCGCCTATATCTACGGTTATCCCGATAAGACGGTTAAACCCGAGGGTATGATCACGCGCGCCGAGGCGGCGGCGATGATTTCGCGCCTCGCCGACTTGGACCGTTCCGACACGTCGAAGCCGATGTATGTCGATACGCCGAGCGGTTGGTATAACCGCGACATCAACGCCATGGTGAAGAAGAACCTCATGTTTGGCGAAGACGGTAAGTTCAGGCCGAACGAACCGATTACGCGCGGAGAGTTTGCAAGAGCGCTCTATTATATCGACCACAAGTCGGATGAGGTCGCGCCGTTTGGCGACGTCAAGGGACATCGCTACGAAGAGGCGATCAATCAGGCTTACGGCAACGGTCGCATTTCAGGCTATCCGGACGGAACGTTTAGACCCGACGCGCCGATTCAGCGCGCCGAAGCCGCGAGACTTTTAAATCGCTTTGCGGGTCGTTCCGTCAGTGAACGCGGACTTATCGACGTTCGAGGTGACGTCGCTTGCTTCGACGATTTGTCGAAGGGCCACTGGGCTTACTACGAAATCGTCGAGGCGTCCAACAGCCACCGCTACGTCAGAATGAACAAGGATAACATCGAAGAAATGTGGACGGCTATTATGAATCTCGTCCAACATTAAAGTAAACAGGTCCGACGGACCGAAAGAAAAAGCTCCGCGCTATCTGAGATAGTGCGGAGCTTTTTTGTGGGCGGATTGCCGGCGTTTAAGGCGACTTGGCGGGTGTGGATGCGTCTTTCGACTAGTTATGTAAGTCGATATTTGAGACGTGAAAGGCCGTATAAAGAGAAATAAAAAAAGAAGACCTCTAAAGAAGTCTTCTTTTGCTGCGAGAGCATATTGGTGCACCTTTAGGGACTCGAACCCTAGGCCCACTGATTAAGAGTCAGTTGCTCTACCAACTGAGCTAAAGGTGCATAACCTCAACAACAAAAACTATTATACATAGCGGAGGAGGGTTTGTCCAGTCTTTTTTTAAAAAAACTGTAAAAAGAATAAAGGGGGTGTAAAGCGCCGACAAGGTTCATTAATCTTATTCCTTTGTGGTAGAATAAAACTATTAATTAAAGGAGTATGATTTATGACTATAAAACAGAAGCGAACCATAGCAGGTATAAAAGGTTTCGCCTTATGCTTTATTTTGGTATACATGGCATTCAGTCAAGCGTTTTTGGGAGGGCATTTAGGTTACCAATTTCTCTTTGCCCTGTTCGGCTACGTGACATTTGATGCCTATATTAAACAGAAGGTATATCCCGGTCCCTTTTTTGTAGAAAAAGTAAAGGCTTTATGGCCACAGCTCGTGGCGATGATCGCGGTGACGACGGTCATCTACGCTATTTTTTTTGCGGCCGATCTGCCGATGGTGCGGGGAGGGGCGTTATCGGGACTGTTTTTTGTCAATAATATTTTTCAGGGCGCGCACGGTTATCCGCTGAGCATTCATCAGCCGTCGCCGTTCGGGCACTTGTGGTTTGTCTCGCTGCTCCTCCAATGTTATTTTATTTTCGCGCTTTTCGTCGCGGGAAGAAAGACGAGACAAAAGATTATATCGGTTATGTTTCTCGCCGGCGGGGTGTCGATCGTCACGGGACTTCTCATGGCGATTTACGGCGGGCTCGGATTGACGGAGTCGAGGATTTTCTATATGCCCGACAGCCGCATTTTCAGCTTTTTTATCCCGTTTCTCGTCGTCTTTTACGCGGCTTTTTCGAAGAAACACGTCAAGGTGGGCAGCAGAGAGATCGCGATGCTCGGCATCATCATCGTATTCGTCATTCTGTCGCTGTTTATGCGGCAGGCGAGCGCGGCTTATTTCGGCGGCTTATTTTTATCGAGCATCCTGGTCAGTTTGTTTCTTTTGTTTTTATTTCGGGGAGATTCGGCCTTTGAAAGTGTCTTTCACTTTCCGCTCTTTACGTTTTTAGGAGATCGGGCGTATCCTCTGTATTTATACAGCATGCCGGTATTTTATTTCGTGCGCGCGATGTCGAAGGTGTGGAAGTTAAACGACGTGGCGGCGGGGCTGATCGCCCTCGTCGTCCTCCTGTTTGTCGCACAGGTGTCGTATTATGTCTTCGAAGTCCGCGAGTTGGGAGGACGCCGCGTGCTCGCGGCAATGGCGGCGATTTTTGTCGCGATTTCAGTGTACAGTTTTGCGACGCAACCTTCGCGCGAGATGGAGGTCGTGACGGGTTCGAAGAAGGTCGTCAAGACGGTCGAGTCGAATACGTCGAAACAGGAGAGGGAACCCTCCGTCACCGAACAATTTCAACCGTCCGACGAACTCGCCGCGATTATTGAACAGGTGAATGCCCAGAATCCGAAGTATAAATTAACCAATAAGGATTTGGGTATCTTACAATCGAAGGAAGCTTTGGTCCTGGGCGACAGCGTCGTCAACGCCGTGCGGGAATCTTACTTAAAGTTGATGCCCGCCCTGCGCATACACGGCTCCGAGCACTTGAGTGCGGAGTGGTATGTGGAACAGTTAAAAAACTATCGCGGCGAAGGACCGATCGTCTTGCAGATCGGAAACGACGGACCGCTCAGCTACGAGGCGGTTAAGGCGATCGTCGATGCGGCCGAGGGAAGGCCCGTCTACCTCTTTACCGTCGTGACGAATTCGGAATATGAGGACCAGAATAACGAGCTCATCGGGCGCATCGCCAATGCGTATGCCAATGCCACGGTCATCGACTGGTTTAAGGAGACGAAAGTTCAAAGTGGTTTTTACGACGAAGAAGGCCGTATGAATCAACCGGCGACGCGTTTGATGGCGCATATGCTCGCGCATAGTTTGCTTTACGACGAACCGGCCTCGACGAGTAGCAAGACGCGCCCCGAAGACGGGGAAGAGCGCAAGACGAAGACCGAAGCCGACCTGACTGTCGAGGGCGGTCCCCAAACAGCGGATAATAATGAAGGAAAGGTGAATGAAGACCATGACAGACCATAAAACGTATTGGGAAAGAAAAGAAGATATCGAAGAGATCATGCGTTTTTCGGAGTCGTACAAAGATTTCTTAAACGCAGCGAGGACCGAGCGCATGGCCGTAAGCGAAATCAGGCGCTTGGCCGAGGCGGCGGGATACAGGAATTTCGACGAGGTCGACGCGCTTAAAGCGGGCGACCGCGTGTATTTCGTCAATAGGGAAAAGTCGATGATCTTGTTCGATATCGGCTCCGATCCGGAAGAAGGCATGTCGATCATCGCGAGCCACATCGACTCGCCCAGACTCGATTTGAAGGCGAACCCGCTCTACGAGGATGAAGGCGTCGCGCTGTTGAAGACGCATTATTACGGCGGCGTCAAGAAATACCAATGGACGGCGATTCCCCTCGCCATTCACGGCGTCATGTTTAGAAAAGACGGTACGAAGGTCGATATCCACATCGGCGACGAGCCGGGCGATCCCATTTTTACCGTGACGGATTTGGCGCCGCACCTCGGGAAGTCTCAAAATAAAAAGACACTCGCGGAAGGTATTCTCGGCGAAAACTTAAATATATTGGCCGGCCATCGCAAGGGCGACGAGGCGGTGAAGGAAGAGCTGCTCGCGCTCATCAAAGAAAAGTACGGCGTAGAAGAGGACGACTTCGTCGTGTCCGAATTAGAGGTCGTACCGGCTTTTTCGGCGCGCGATTTGGGTTTCGACCGCAGCATGATCGCCTCGTACGGCCAGGACGACCGCGTCTGTGCCTACAGCTCGCTTCGGGCGTTGATCGATACGGCCGGAAGAAAGAGGACGTGCGTCGCCGTCTTTGCGGACAAGGAAGAGATCGGTTCCGTCGGAAATACGTCGATGAGTGCGAAGTATTTTGAAAACGCGGTGGGCGAAGTGCTCGCGGCGATGGGAAATGACTCCCATCTCGCGATCAGACGCGCCCTCGCAAACAGCTACGTCCTCTCCGCCGACGTGACCGCGGCGCTCGATCCGACCTATCCCGAGGTGATGGACAAGATGAACGCCGCGCGACTCGGCGAAGGCGTCTGCCTGATGAAATATACGGGAAGCCGCGGAAAGAACGGTACCAGCGATGCAAATGCCGAATTTTTGGCGAAACTGCGCAAGAAATTCGCAGACGACGATGTGATCTGGCAATTCGGAGAATTGGGCAAGGTCGACGAAGGCGGCGGCGGTACCGTCGCTTACATTCTCGCCGAGACCGGTGCGGAAGTCGTCGACCTCGGGACGGCGCTCTTTTCGATGCACGCCCCCTACGAAGTCGCCTCGAAGGCCGACATCTACTCGACTTACCGCGCGTACACGAGTTTTTTAACGATGGATTAAATTTGTAAAATTCATCCTTTACAAACGGCTCGCAGCTATGTTATACTTACGTAGTATTGGCGAGCCGAAGTGATGGAATTGGCAGACGTGCTGGACTCAAAATCCAGTGGTGGCGACACCGTGCGGGTTCGACCCCCGCCTTCGGCACCAATGATGTAGACGGTTAGATTGCGTTAACGTTGCAATCTAGCCGTTTTTTATTTTATCTTTTTTGTTGTATGCCGCTACATGTTGCTACATTTGCATAGACTCCCCACTTTTTTCCCGCTTATTTTACCGCTCTTAATTTTGGACGGATAATTTCGGAGAGTCTTTCTTCGGCCTCCTCGTCGACGGATCGTGTCGCGTGGATATATTTGCTCGTCGTTTGTGTGGAGGAGTATCCGAGTTGCGATGCTGTAGTTGGCATCGGTATGGCGTTTTACTTTTCGCGGAAAGACGGGCAGCTGTCTTGCGAAGAACATCTCGTTTATGTCCGGAGCGAATAGGGACGGGCATAGGATTTGTATTTCGATCTTTTGTCCGTTCAAACTCGTGTATAATAAAGCCAAGGAGGATGTATGAAGCAAGATCAAGATACGATTTTAATCATTGACGGGAGTAGTTTGTTTTTTAGGGCATTTTACGCACTGCCTCTCTTAAAGACGAAACGCGGTCTGTACACAAACGCGGTGTACGGGTTTGTTTCCATGATGGAAAACGCCGTCGATCTCATCGATCCGGAGTATTTGCTCGTGTGTTTCGATCAAAAGGGTCGGACGTTTCGAAATGACCTCTACGAGGAATATAAGGGGACGCGTCAAAAGACGCCGTCGGAGCTCGACCAACAGTGGCCGTATTTAATGAAGATTTTAGAGAGTATGCGCATCAAGACGGTGGACTCGCCCGATTACGAGGCGGACGACCTCGCGGGGACGGTCGCTAAGTTGGGGAAGAGGGAGAATAAAAAGGTCTATCTCCTCACCGGCGATAGAGACTATTTTCAACTGATCGAAGACGACGTCCGCGTGCTCATGACGAAAAAGGGCATCACGAATATGGAAATCTACGACGCGGAGCGTATTCGAGAAGAATATGAACTCACGCCCGAGCAGCTCATCGACTTAAAGGGTTTGATGGGGGATTCGAGCGACAATATTCCCGGCGTGCCGGGCATCGGCGAGAAGACGGGGATTAAGCTCTTAAAGGAATTCGAGACCTTGGAAGGCGTCTACGATCACATCGACGAGGTAAGCGGGAAAAAACGCAAGGAGAACTTGGAAGAGTTCCGTCAACAGGCGTTTTTGAGTAAAAAGCTCGGCACGATCGTGACGGATATGCCGCTCGATTTCGGCATCGAGGATTTAAAGCGCAAGCCCTACGACCTCGATACGCTGCGCGACTTGTACGCGAAGTATGAGTTTTTCACGTTGATGAAGCGCCTTCCGGGCGAAGCGTCGGAGGTCGAGACGGTCGAGGTGGAGGACTTGCCGCTAAAGAACATGGACGAGGCGCTTTCGGCGATTCGAGACGCAAAGAATGTGATGGTTCACGTCGTCTGTGAAGAGAAACCGTATCGCGGCGGGTCGATCGAATATCTTCTTCTCTCGACGAGCGATGCGGGGAGTATCGTCAAGCAGCCGGCGCGAGAGGACTTGTTAAAGTTAAAGCCGTTACTCGAAGATGACGCCGTAGCCATTTGCGGAATCGATCTGAAGGATTTGTTTTTGTATGCGTTTTCGTACGGGATCGAACCGAGGCGCATCGACTTTGACGCGGCCATCGCCGAATATCTGCTAGATCCGGCGAAGTCGAATTACGAGGCGTCGCATTTGATTGGTCTTTACGAGAACAAGACGGTTACTTCACCCGACGATTTCTTGGGAAAGGGTAAAAAGAAGAAGACGGCGCTCGAGGCGGAGGAGGCGGTCTGCCACTACCTCTCCGAGATTCATCACTATTTGCCGAAAGTGATGGAGGCGCAGAGAGAAAAGCTCGTCGACCTCAATATGTGGGATTTGTTTTCCGACATCGAAATGCCCCTGGTGGAAACCCTGGCGTCGATGGAGTTTGAAGGAGTTGCGTGTGATGAGGCGGTCTTAGATGCGATCGGCGACGACCTCAAGGGACAGATCGCTTCGCTCGAAGAGGCGATTTATACCTTGGCGGGCGAGGCGTTTAACATCAACAGTCCCAAGCAGTTGTCCGAGATTTTGTTCGAAAAGTTGGGTCTTCAACCGATAAAAAAGACGAAGACGGGCTACAGCACGAATCAAGAGGTGCTCGAGAAGCTTCGCGACGAGCACGAGATCGTCGATGCGATCTTAAATTATCGTCAGTTATCGAAGATTCAATCGACTTACGTCGAGGGATTGAAGGCGGAGATTACAGACGACGGGAAGATTCATTCGACCTTTCAACAGACAATTACGGCGACGGGACGGATTTCCTCGACCGACCCGAATCTTCAAAATATCCCGATCAAGACGGAGGCGGGACGCGCTATTCGAAAGGCGTTTGTCGCGAAAGAGGGGCATCGATTTATCGATGCGGACTACTCGCAGATCGAACTCCGCATCTTGGCTCACGTCTCCGGCGACGATGTGATGCGGGATGCCTTTAATCGCGGCGCGGATATTCATGCGACGACGGCCTCTCAAGTGTTTCACACCGATCCGGAGGAGGTAACCAAGCTTATGCGTTCCCGGGCGAAGGCGGTAAATTTCGGTATCGTCTACGGAATCAGCGACTACGGACTGTCGCGCGACTTGGATATCCCGCGCAAGGAAGCGAAAGTGTACATCGACAATTATTTAAAGCGATTCAGTGGCGTCCATCAGTTTATGGAAGACATCGTCGAGGTCGGCAAGGCGCAAGGATATGTGGAGACGCTCTTTCACAGACGGCGCTATATCCCCGAACTCAGCGCTAAAAATTTCAGCGTCCGTTCCTTTGGCGAGCGCGTCGCCCTCAATATGCCGATTCAGGGAACGGCGGCCGACATGATTAAAAAGGCGATGGTTTCGGTGTATACTCAATTGAAAGAAAAAAATTTGAAGTCGAAGTTGTTGTTGCAGGTGCACGACGAGTTGATCGTCGAGGCTCCGGACGACGAGGCGGATGAAGTAAAGAAATTATTAATCGACACCATGGAATCGGCACTGCCGCTTTCTATTCCGGTGCGCGTAGAAGTTGAGACGGGAGAAAATTGGTATGAATCAAAATAGAATAGGTATTACGGGTACGATTGCATCGGGAAAAAGCGCCCTATCCTCGTACCTACTCGGTTGGGACTATATGGTGATCGACGCCGACGTGATCGCGAGAAACCTCGTCGAGCCGGGCAGCGATCTGCTTAAAAAAATTCAAGATGCTTTTTCGGAAGACGACGTGATCAAGGCGGACGGGTCGCTCGATCGGGAGAAATTGGGCGAGATCGTCTTTCACGACGAGGTGAAGCGCGAAAAATTAAATGACTTGATGCATCCGGCGATCGTCGAGGCGATGCTCCATCTCATCAGCGACAAGAAGGGCGTCGTCTTTTTGGAGATCCCCTTGTTATTTGAAAACAAGGATGCGCTTAAAAAAGACGGCCTCGATTTCGACGAGATCTGGCTCGTCGACGCGGATCCCGACGTCCGCATCGAGCGGCTGATGAAAAGAGACGGCATCGACGAAGACTACGCCAGACAAAAAATCGCGACGCAGATGCCCGCCGAGGAGAAACGCCGGTTGGCCGACAAGGTCTTCGATAACTCCGGAGATCTAATCACCCTCTACAACCAGGTCGATCGCGCGTTGGAGGAATTACGCGGTGAAGAGAACTAAACTTGTTGCCGTTGCAGCACTTTTTATGCTGCTCACCGCGTGCGGTCTCGCGCCGTCGTCACATCAAGTCGTCGAGCAAAAGGGCGCCGGAGGTTCCGCGCGCCAAGGTGGAACGCTCGTCGTTCCCTTGACAAATTTCGACACGTTGAATCCGCTCCTTACGGAAAACGAGTCGTACTACCAGTTGAGCAATCTCCTGTACGATCGATTGTTTGTCTACGAGGGAAGCGGGCGGATGGTTCCGTCGATCGCCGACCACGTCGACGTCTCGGACGGAGGAAAACGCGTCAGTGTCACGATTAAAAAAGATATTTATTGGCAGGACGGGACGCCGATAACGACCAAGGACGTCGCAGAGACCTTCGATGCGGTCAAACACGGACCGGACGATGCCGTTTACAAGGCGATGATCCGGCGGAGCACCGGCGCGGGGTCCAACCTGGACGCGGTGGCGCGGGCGGTGGTGTTCGACGATCGAAATATCGACTTTGAATTCGACAGACCTTACGGAAACTACATGGAACTATTATCGTTTCCGATCTTGCCCGCGCATATTTACGGGGAAGCGGGGATGCTCGAGAAAGACGACTTTAAGGTGGTCGCCTCGGGGCCCTTTACGCTCAAGCGTTGGGACAAGAATAAGCGTATTTTCTTGGAAAAAAATCAGAATTATCATGGAAGCCTCCCTTATATCGACGAGATCAAGGGGTTGATTTTTTCGGATAAGGACGCCATTCACCAAGCTTACGATGCGGGACAGGTCGACGTATGCGTAATCGACGACTATACGTGGGATCGCTACCGCACGGACAAGACGAGCAGCGTCGAGCCCTACGAGACGCAGAGTATGGAAGTCGTCGCCCTCAATACAAAAGACCCCCTTCTTCGGGATCCCAAATTGAGGCGTGCGATCGACTTGAGCATTAACAAGCAGCGCATTATCGACAGCTTGTATCTGTCTCAGGGGACCATGGCAAACTTTTTTATCAATCCGAAGCTTTCGGGGGGACTCTTTACGAAAGAGGAGTCGTATATGAGCGTCGATTCCGCCATCAGTTTGCTCGAAAAGTCGGGCTATCGCGACATCGACGGCGACGGGTATCGCGAAGACACATCCGGTGCGCCGCTTACGATCGAGATCGCCTCGAATGTCGAGAACCACCGCATGCGCACCGAGGCGCAGACGATCGCGGAGGACCTAAAAAAAGTCGGCATACGCGCGCATCTGAAGGAGATGGATGCGGCGCCCAAGGTCGATGACGACGCATCGTCTCGAAAGAAGAAGGAGACGCCGAGCGATTTAAACCAAGTCCTGACGTCGGGAAATTTCCAAATGGCGATCGTCGGCATGGATTTTTCAGCCGTCCCCGACCTTCGCGCGGTCTTGGGTTCGTCCTCTGCGGGCGGCATGAATATCAGCCGATACGGAAATGCGGAGATGGACGATCTGTTAAATCAACTGGCGAGGAGCGGAGACGATGCCGAGCGCAAGGTATTGGTCGGAAAAATATATCAGCTGTTTAGGCGCGATGTGCCCTATATTCCACTGGTATTTAAACAGCGCGTCCTCGTGACGGGACCTCGTGTCGAGGGCGAGATGCGTCCCAATGCATTTTCCGTCTATAACGGCATCGAGGACATCCAAATTCGCGCCACCCGTGCCGAGGGGAAATAACAAATTGTTCCGCGGCGCGATAGGTGAAAAAGGGAGATCTTTTTTAAGATTTCCCTTTTTTATTTTCTAAAATTCGTGTATAATAAAAAGCACGTCAAAAAAAGATGCTCTTATTCACACCGGAAAGGTATCGATAAAGACGGTGCGATGGGCGGGTGACATCGAAGTCGCGTCGTATAAATCGACGGGATATGACATTAATTTTTAATGAAGTCTTGACATGTTGTTTACGTCCTGATATACTTTATAATTGTTGAGCGGAGATGCTGGAATCGGCAGACAGGCATGTTTGAGGGGCATGTGTGAGTCATCACGTGAGGGTTCAAGTCCCTTTCTCCGCACCA
>JAQYDN010000012.1 GCA_028724185.1 Bacillota bacterium | reverse complement strand
GTTTTTGGCGGGGAGTTCGTGCAAATACAGCATAATAGAGACGTATACAGCAAAAAAGGACAAACAAAAAACGGCTTGATTGCAACGCTAGCCGCAAACAGCCGTTTATATCATTGGTCGAGATGACAGGATTTGAACCTGCGACCCCATGTCCCCCAGACATGTACGCTACCAAACTGCGCTACATCTCGATATCAACAATGAGTATTATAGCAAATTTACTTTTTCTTTGCAACTTCTTTTTATATCTTTTTAAGGTCGAACTTCACTTTCACAAATCGCGGCGCTTGGTGTACAATGTATACGCAATGGAGTATAGATTAGGAGGAATTATGACGAAACGAGTTGATGGTGCAGCAATTTTAGAACTGCTCGCTAAGAACGAAACCGAAGTAGCCAAAGTCTATCGCCACATCGCCCAAGACGCAAAAATGGGCGACATCTACTTCGAAAACATGGCGAAGGACGAGGACAATCACCACGACGTCTATATGGAACTCGCCGAGCGCGCAAAAAGCGACGGCGGTTGGGTGGTCGATCAAGACGATTACGATTACTTCAACCTTCGCCTTCACCGCAGCCTCTTGGCGAAACCCGACGATTTGCTCGAACGCGCGAAGAAAATCCGCGACAAGATGGAAATGTTCGAGCTCGCCGAGCGCATCGAGCGCGAAACCGTCGAGATCGTCCGCGAACTCGAGGAAATCGTGCCGCGCTTTGCGCCCGAGGAACTGAAATTGATCGAGCAACAGGAAAAGGCGCACTTGAGAAAAGTCACCGAACGCATCCGCGACAACTTCCTGAACCCGAGAGGACTGTAATCACCTAAGACGACAAAAGCGCCCGAGGAGCACCACGCCCGCCGGGCGCTTTTTTTATGCGCTCGGCCCGCGAGACGAGTGCGCCGCTTTCTTCTTTCCTTCTATCTATACTCTTACCGGACGACCTTTCCCCGGCCGGCCCTTGCCGATATAAAGACCGCGTAAAGATAGATAAAGACCGCGCAGCATCGCCTCGGACGGCCGATACGACTCCGATGGAGCGCCTTATTCGACGAAAGTCGCCGCCTTATGTAAAAAAAGTCACTGATTTCATACGATTGTTTTCCATAATCTTTACATGAATATAAGACGTGCCGATTATTCCTCTCCCATAATGTCTGTTTGAGAAAGGAGAGAATATGCTGGAACTAAAAAATATTACCAAGTCCTTCGACGGACAAGTCGTTCTGGAACACGTCAATCTGGAAGTCCATGACGGAGAAATCGTGTCGATCCTCGGCCCGTCCGGCTGCGGAAAGACGACGCTGCTCAATATCATCTTGGGGATCGTCCCCGTGGACAGCGGACAGCTGATCTATAACGGCGAAGACATCACCGACGTCGCCATGGAAGATCGCGGGTTTAACATCGTCTTTCAAGATTTCGGACTTTTCCCGCACCTCACGGCCTATCAAAACATCGTCTACGGCTTAAAAAACAAGCCGGATCTGGCGAGCCGGGAGGAAGTCGACGAGCTCATCGACCTCTTGGATCTGAGGCCGCACGTCGACAAGGGGATTGATCAGCTCTCGGGCGGTCAAAAGCAGCGCGTGGCGCTCGCCCGCACCCTCGTGATGAAGCCGAAAATTCTTCTCTTGGACGAGCCGTTAAGCGCCTTGGACGGCGTTATCAAGGAGTCCATCAAAGATTGGATCAAACTGGTCGCCCATAAGTACAACCTCACGACCCTCATCGTCACCCACGATCCGGAGGAGGCCCTTACCCTCTCCCACCGCGTACTGATCATCAACAAGGGACACATCGTGCAGTACTCCGAGCCCCGGGAGATTATCGGAAATCCGCAGGACCCCTTCGTGGAAACATTCGTCCTTCATCAATTGGAAATTAAGCGAAACAACATCCTCCGCCTCTTCGGCGCCTCGGGATTGATCAGCACGCTCCGGTCCCAAAGGCAGGAGGATCCGGCGATACCGCCCGGAGAAGACGATGAACCCGTCGAAGAGAGGTGGGCGCAATGACCTCTGCCGTCGGCGGCAGACTCGGCGCGGTCTCCCGTCCCGAGTCGAATGCGAAACGCATCGTCGCCCTGTGCCTCGTCCTCTTCGGCATCTTCCTCGCCGTCCCGATGCTCATCATCCTCTACACGTCCCTCACGGGACCGGAGGGCGTCGGACTCGGCAACTTCGTTCGCGCCTTCCGGGATCTGGGGCTGGGCACGATTTTAAAAAACAGCTTCGCCACCTCCCTCGGTAGCGCCTTGATCACGACGACCTTGGCCTTTATCATCGCCTACACCGTCGAATACACCGACGCGCCCGGACTCTTTAAGCGGGCGATCCGGATCGTCGCCATGTTGCCGATGCTTTTACCTACGATTACTTACGGCTTCGCCATCATCTACGCCTTTGGCAAACAGGGACTGATTACCCGTCTCTTGGGAGGGCGCCAACTTTTTAACATCTACGGCGTAAACGGCATCGTCCTGGGCTACATCGTCTACACCTTGCCGGTCTCGTTCGTGCTGATCGAAAACACCATGCGCTACATCGACAAGAAATTTTTAATCATATCCCGCGTGCTGAGCGACCGCGCGCCCCGGTCGTTTTTCACGACCGTCTTCCGCCCCCTCTTGGGGACCTTGGCCGCCTCGATCATCCAATGCTTTTTCCTTTGCTTTACGGATTACGGGATTCCGATGGCGGTCGGCGGCCGATTCGAGGTCATCGCCACGGCGCTCTACGGCCAAATGCTCGGCGCCCTGCCCGACTTCAACGGCGGTTCGGCGATCGCGGTTATGATGCTGATCCCCTCCTGTTTGAGCATTTTGCTCCTGGCCTATATGGAGCGATTCAACATCAGCTACAAACAGGTTTCCCGCGTCGAACTCACCCCCAATAAAGTTCGCGATATCGTTTGGAGCGTTCTGTCGATTCTGATTTCACTTCTCGTCATCGGCATCTTCGCGACCATCATCGTCGTGCCCCTCGTATCGGGCTGGCCCTACGACTTGAGCCTGACGACGAAAAACTTCGCGAGCGTCTTCGGCGACAGCGGTTTGGTGCGCGTCTACAAAAACTCCATCGTCGTCGCCCTCATGACCGCCCTCTTCGGGACGATCCTCGTCTACGGGGTGGGACTCGCCACGGTGCGCTCGAAACTCGACACGGCGGCGGCCAAGATCACCCGAAACATCGCGCTCATCAGTAACACCATCCCGGGAATGGTCTTGGGGATCGCCTACATGCTGACCTTTTCGGGGACACCTCTGCAAAACACATTCGTCCTCATCGTCATATGTACCGTCATCCACTACTACGCCACCCCTTATTTAATGATGAAGTCCTCCCTCGAAAAGATGGACCCTTCGTGGGAGACGACGGCGCGCCTTATGGGCGACAGCTGGTTCGACACCGTCCGGCGCGTCATTACCCCGAACGCCATCCCCACCCTTCTCGAGATCTTTCGCTATTACTTCGTCAACGCCATGGTCACCGTGAGCGCCGTCATCTTTATCGTCGGCGCCGATACCGCGCTGCTCACTACGAAAATTAAAGAACTCGAACACTACCAGCAATTCGACGACATCTTCGTGCTCTCGCTGCTCATCCTCGTAAGCAACCTCATCCTCCGGGCGATCACCCGCGGGATGATGACGAGGCGGGCAAAAAAAGCGAGCGCCGCATAGACACCATCCATAAAGGAGACGACATGAAAACATCTAAACATCACACTTGGTTAAGACGAATCTTGGCGGGCTGCATGGCACTCATGCTCCTCGTCACTGCCACCGCCTGCTCCTCCGGCAAAAACGGCGCCTCCTCGAGCCAAGTCGTCATCTACTGCAATTCCGACGACGAGGCCATCGAGGCGATGAAAAAGACGCTCGACGATTCCGGATACAAGGGCAAGTACGCGATCCAAACGTTCGGAACGACCGAACTCGGCGGCAAGCTCCTCGCCGAGGGCAAAAACATCGAGGCGGACATGGTCGTCATGAGCTCGTTCTACGTCGACAGCGCCCAGGAGAAAAACGACATGTTCGCGCCCCTCGAGATCGCTAAAAAACCGCTCGCGGAATACCCCGACTACTACAGACCCCTCCTCGCCAACCAAGGTGCCATCTTCTACAACACCGAAGAGGTGAAAAACGACAACCTCCCCCTCCCCGCCTCGCTGAAAGACTTGACCAAGCCGGAGTACAAGGGCAAACTCTCCGTCACCGACATCTCCGGTTCCTCGACCGCCTGGCTCATGATCCAAGCGTTGGTCGACGCCTACGGCGAGGACGGCGCCTCCAAGGTGCTCGCCGCGATGTATCAAAACGCCGGCGACAACTTGGAAGAGTCCGGATCGGCTCCGATTAAAAAAGTCCTGGCCGGCGAGGCCGCCATCGGCTTCGGACTCCGTCACCAAGCCGTCAAGGCGAAAAACGAGGGCAAGCCCATCGACTTCATCGACCCGACCGAGGGCAACTTTACGCTCACCGAGGGCGTCGCCGTCGTCGATAAAAAAGACGACGCCAAAAAACAACAGGCGCAAGAGATCGCCAACCTTCTCGTCGATAAGAGCCGGGCGGAACTTCAAACCTACTACCCCCTCGCCCTCTACGACGGCGAAACCACCGACCCCGATAACATCGGCCAATACTCCAAGGAATTCAAGGAACCCTTGACAGTCGACCTCTTGAAAAAACACATGCAACTTTCCGAAGACGCTAAGAAATAAAAGGAGATACACATGACACAGGATAGAAAGAACATCGAACTCGTCGTGTTCGACACCGCGGGAACCGTCTGCGACGGCCCGAGAGATTTGAGCGCGCGTTGGCCGGAAGACGACGGCAAGGGCTGCAAGGCGCCCGTCGTCCCCTTCTACGAACTCTTTAAAAACCACGGCATCCGCTGTGACTGGGAAACCATTCGCCGCCCCATGGGCACCTACAAGCCGACCCACCTGCGCATGCTCTTAAAGACGCCTTCGATCGAAACCCAGTGGGTCGAAAACTTCGGCAGAACCCCGAACGACGAGGACTTTGACGAGCTGCTCGACGAATTTCGCGCCCTCCTCACCAAATACATCGTCGACGAAGACCTCGCCCGTCCCGTCGAAGGCGCCGAAGAAGCCTTTCGTCGCTTGAGAGAAGGCGGCGCACTGATCGGCCTCGACACCGGCTACTTCGCAAAAGACGCCGGCGAGTTAAACGCCATCCTGCGCGAGCGCTACGACCTCAAAGCCGACGTCGAAAGCAACGGCGAAGACGCCCCCGGCCGCCCGACTCCCTTTATGATCTACGACTGCATGCAAAAGGCCTACGAGATCACGCATAAGACCTTCAGTTGCAAGCAAGTCGTCAAAGTCGACGACACCGCCGCCGGCATCTTAAGCGGCAACAACGCGGGCGCTTGGACGATCGGCGTCTACGCGAGCGGCTCCAACGACTACGACGAGCTCGCCGCGGCAAACCCCGACTTCCTCGTCCCCGACATCCGCTACGTCCCCGAGCTCATCTTTACGCAAATTTCCGCGAAAAACGAGGAGGCCTAACGTGGAACGAACAGCTGTTAAACGAAACATCCTGCTGAACCCGGGACCCTCCACGACCACCGACACCGTCAAATACGCCCAGGTCGTCCCCGACATCTGTCCCCGCGAAAGGGAATTCGTCGAGATCATGCGCGAGATGAAACGCGATCTCCTCCGCGTCGTAGAGGCCGACCCCAAGCGCTACGCCGCCGTCCTCTTTTGCGGCTCCGGCACCCTCAACATCGACGCCTGCGTAAGCTCCCTCCTTCCCGAGGGAAAAAAGATCCTCGTCGTCAATAACGGCTCCTACTCCGCCCGCGCCGCCGAAGCCGCGCGCTACTACGACCTGGACCTCGTCGAGTTGACCCTTCCCACCGACCGCCCGGTCGATGTAAAGAGCGTCGCCGAGGCGCTCGAACGCGAAAAAGACGTCGCCGTCGTCTACGCCTGTATGCATGAGACCGGCACGGGCATCTTAAACCCCGTCCGAGAAATCGGTGAACTTGCACACGCCCACAACGCCGTTATGGTCGCGGACACCACCTCCGCCTACGCCCTCCTGCCCTTTACCGTCGAAGAGGAAAACCTCGACTTTATCATGGCATCGGCGCAAAAAGGCCTGATGTCCATGACCGGACTCTCCTTCGTCATCGGACGAAAGGACGTCCTGGAGGCGTCGAAGGACTACCCCAAGCGCTCGTACTACAGCAACCTCTACCTTCAGTACAGCTTTTTAAGAGACAAGGGCGAGATGCACTTTACCCCGCCGGTTCAAACCATCTACGCGACGAGACAGGCACTCGCGGAATTCTTCGACGAGGGCATCGAGAAAAAAAGCGCGAGACACCGCAACGTCTGGACGGCACTCCGCGACGGCGCCCTCTCGAGAGGCTTTAAGATCGCCTTCCCCGAGGAGTACATGGCGAAACTCGTCCTCCCCGTCCTCTACCCCGACACCTTGGATTCGGACGGCGCCCACTACGGCGAGGACGCCCCCGGAGAGCCCTTCGACTTCTTTCAATTCCACGACGCCCTCTACGACAAAGGCTTTACCATCTACCCCGGCAAGGTCGCGGATACCCCGACCTTCCGCCTCTGCAGCCTAGGTGCCATCGACGTGGAAGACATCGACGCCTTTTACCGCGCCGTCGACGAGATCTTGGAAGAAACCCGCTGAGATACCCCTCCTAAACGATCACCCTTCATAATCTCCGGGTTCGAAAGAGTCGTAAACTCTTTCAACAAAAAAGCGCCCGGCGCACTGACGCGTCGGACGCTTTTTTTGTTTACTTTTACGACCGGTCTCTAAACTCCCGATACTTTTTAAATTCCTCGACGTTATCGATGATAAAGAACGGATTGACCGCCTTCTCCTTGCCGATCGTCGTGGGGAGCGTCGCGGCGCCCTCCTCGCGGAGCTTTCTGACGCGCGCGAGCTCGTCGCGAACCGCGTCGCTGTCGATATAATTGACGCTCTGCTCCAAGTTCGACAGCGAGTACTCGTGCGCCGAGTACACCTTCACGTCGTCGTCCATCCGTTTCAGGATGCCGAGACTCCTGAACATCGCGTCGTAATCGCCGCTGAAGACACGGCCGCAACTCGAGAGAAAGAGCGTGTCGCCCGGGAACAAGTCCTTCCCGATTAAAAAGGCGACGTGCCCCTCGGTGTGTCCGGGCGTCGCGATCACCTCGACCGTCTCGCCCATCAAGGGGAACATCTCGCCGCCCGAGACGACGCGCGTCGCAAGACCCGTCTCCTCGGGTCCGTACACGGGCGCGGGATGCGCGCGAGTAAGCGCCTCGACCCCGCCGATGTGGTCGGGGTGTTTGTGCGTGAGGAGCACCGCGTCGAGCTCCCAGCCCTTCTTGTCGATGAGATCGAGCAGAAGATCCGCTTCTCCGGGATCCACGACCGTAATATGTCTGTCTTTTTCGATCACCCATATATAATTGTCCGCGAGTGCGGGAATGGGAATAATATTCATGTAATCACCCGTTTATAAGATACCCAATTCCCCGCGCGACATCACCTCGCAAAATCAAAGATTTGTCCCGGACGCGCCCGCCCCTCTTTAAACACCGTTCGTCCGCGAGTTCTCAATATAGAAACAATAAGAACCACTCTCTCAAGGCGACGCAAAAACTCCCCCGCATCGCGCGAGGGAGTTTTACTTTACCTCCATCAGTCGAGGACCCGCGTCCCGTCGCGCCTTGTGATCGTTCGTCCGAGGATCGTGAGATACGCCCGGCGGTCCAAGGAGACGTCGCGGAAGGATGTAATCCGTCGAGAGCTTCGACGAAACATCCTTCGCCCCGGCAGTGCGGTTCTTCCCGATCGAGAGAACCGTCGCGAGCGCGTGTGCTCCGGGTATCGAGGCGATACAAAAGAGGCGTCCATACGTGCAAAACGATCCCCTCCTCCCGTCGCCCGGAAAGAGGGGATCGCATGCGAATAAGGTTAATCCCTTAAATACTTGATCAACTTGTACATCGTGATAAACAGGAGCACAAAGCCCAAGATCGTCACGCCGAAGATCGCATCATCGAGCGTCTTCACGCCGGGGTCGACCGGCTCTTCGCTCGCTTCTCCGGTCGCCTCGACGGGCGCCGCCTCCTCGGGATCCGGCACGCGCACACCGTTGACGAGAAGACGCCTCGGCCTCGGCGGACGCAGCGGTGAACAGGTCAGAAGCGTCACCATGTCCTCGCCCTCCCGCGGTTGGAGCGCGTCCCAATCGCTCGGGAGGATCACTTCCGTGTCGCTCACCTTGTAGTGCATCCGCGTCTTTCCGCGGACGATAAACATATCGTCGCCCGCCTCGAGCTTGTGGAGATTAAAAAACATTAAATCGCGATACCATCCGCGGTGCCCCGCGATGACCGATCGGCGTCCCGCGCCACTGACCGGAAGGCTCGTCCCGTCGATGTGGGCGACCCCCATGTCGAGGTGCTTGTACGACGCGTCGAGGTACACCGGCTTGTTGATCCCGAGCTTCGGAACCTCGAGGTAGGCGAACGGTTCGTCGGGATGCGCCTTGTAAAACTCGTACTCCGCGCTGTAGTCCTCGCTCGTAAAGGGGTCGACGACGTTGTTCTCGGAGATCTCCGCGTTGTAGGCGGCGACCCCCTTCTCTTCCTCCTCCGTCACCACGCGATTTTCCAAAAATTCCTCGTACGCCCGCTTCTCGTCGAGCTGCCTGTAGCTCATGTTCGCGAAACCGTATAGCGGCAGCGAAATACCGAGCATAATCAACAGATAGCCGAGGATGACGTAAACACTCTTATTTCTTTTCATAGTCCCTTAATCTCTTTTCTGCCTTCTTCATTTCCCTGCCGTTGTAGATCGCGAGCGCCAAAAGAACCAGGATCGCCGGAATCATAAACATCAAAAAGTCCCGATACGAGAAGTCCGACCCGAGCGGCCCGACGCTGAGCTCGTCGGCCGGCGGCGTGTAGGGAATCCTGTGCCCCGTGACGAGCAGGCGGTGCGAGTTGATCATATACGGCGTACAGGTCAAAAGCGTCGCCTTGTCCTCGCCTTCCTGCACCAGAATCGGCTCGAAGTTCGACGGATCCACCGTCAAGATGCGATCGACCTTGTAACAAAGGACCGTCTCGATGTTTTGGATATAAAAGACATCGCCCTTCTCGAGCCTGTCGAGATTTCTGAACATCTTCGCCTTCGGGAGACCGCGGTGCGCGGTGATGACCGTGTGCGTACTCTTTCCACCGATCGGAAGACTCGTCCCCTCCAAGTGGCCCGCGCCTTTTTGGAGTACCTCCTCACTCGTCCCCGCGAAGATCGGGAGATCCACGTCGATCTTCGGAATCCGGACGTGGCCGAGCTGTTCGTGAACCTCGAGCATGCGCGCGTACTCCGCGACCCCTTCCTTTTCCTTCTTCGTAAACGGGTCGGCGAGCCTCGAAGGATCGAGCGTCGCGTTGTACGCCCGCGCGAGTTCGATTCGCCGCCTGATCTCTTCCTTGTCCATCTCACTCGCGGCCTTGTCAAACGCCGCGTTTTCCTTGTCCGATTCGATCCGATAGTAAAAATTCGAAATCACAGGGTAGATCATCAGGAGAAACCCGAGGGTAAACAGGAGCACGAACGGCCATTTCTTTTTATTTAAATTCGTCGCTTTCATCGTTAACCCTCTTTACCGTCGGAATCGTCGTCCGTCTTTAAAAAATCGTTGTGTTCCGACACGAAATCCCTGTTCTTGAGCGCCCGGTACGCCGCCTCGTAGCCCTTCTTCTTCTTGACGAAGCGAATATTGAGCCCGCTTAAGAGAATAATCAGCGCGATCGCGAGGTAGAACGCGTAGCGGTAGAGCATCGCCTTCTTGTTGTCTTGCATCAGCTGTTGTTCCTCGAGCGGCTCGTACGGCACGCGGTGGCCGCGCACGAGCAGGCGGTGCGTGTTGATCATAATCGGCGTACAGGTCAAAAGCGTCGCGTAGTCGTGGCCCGGGACAATTAAAAGATCCTCGAAATTCGACGGCTCGACCTCCTTGATCTGATCCACCTCGTAGGCCAAAATCTCGTTTAAATTGTGGATATAAAACCGGTCCCCGACCTCGAGCTTCGACAAGTCCGTAAAGAGCCTCGCCGTCGGAATCCCGCTGTGCGCCGTGATGACCGTGTGCGAACTGTTCCCGCCGATCGGAAGACTCGTCCCCTCCAAGTGGCCCGCGCCCTTTTGGAGCACCTCTTCACTCGTCCCCGCGTAGATCGGGATATCCGTGTTGATCTTCGGGATCTCCACGTGGCCCATCTGCTCGTGGACCTCGAGCATGCGCGCGTACTCCGCGCGGCCCGCTTCCTTCTCCTCGTCGGAATACGGGTCGTGGACATTATTGACGAGCGAGGCGTTAAACGCCCGCGCGAGCGCCATCCGGCGTTTGACTTCTTCGTCGGAAAGCTGCTTACTTCCCTCGTCGAATTGGGCGATGTTGTCGTCCGCCCCGACCCGGTAATAATACCTCGAGATCGTCGGGTACAAGAGAATCAAAAACCCCACGATAAAGATCAACACAAACGGCCAATTCCTCTTCTTTTTCTTCTTTGCCATCTATTTCCTCTCCAAATACCGACCTCGTCTTACAACCGGCGCCGCGCCCTCTTTTCGGACATTGTCTCTATTATATACCTTGGCGCACAGATATTCGCGAGCCCGGACAAACCGTCCGATATAAAAAATTTTAGGGACTTCACAAAGGAAATCCCTAAAACCTCTTATGGACGACTGTCATTTTTAACGAGACTTACGCCGACACACGCTAAGATCACGCCCGCGACCGTGAGCATAATCAGCGTCACATCCCCGGTCTTCGGAATATCGCCCCGCTTGCGCGACCGCGCCTTGCCACCGCGCTTCGAACCGCCTCCACCGTCGGATGTCGACGTCGTGTTACCTCCCGAGCCCGAACTCGTAGACTTCACGTTCGAAATACTGATCCGGTGATTCTTTGAATCCGCCCCGACCGTAAATTCCACCGAGCCGTTTAGAAGATCGTAGCCTTTCGGCGCCTTGATCTCCCAGAGATAATACGTCCCGTAGTCCAAACCGGAGACCGAGAAGGCGCCCTTCTTGTCCGACGTCACGACATAATCCTTGCCGTTCCGTTGAACCGTCCGGTACATCTTTCCGACCTTTCGGGTGACGCGGAAACTCGCGCCGCGAAGCGGCTTCTCCGTGATCTTGTCGATCTTTAAGAAGTCGTAGCCGCCCTTTCCGTCGCTTCTCTTTTGATTAACGATTCGGACGACCTTCGTCTCCTCCGCCCCGAGCGTAAACGCCGTGTCCTTTCGGACGATCTCGTAGCCCTTGGGCGCCTCGATTTCCCTAAAGATATACTCGCCCGCGGGGAGCTTTCCGATCCGAACCTCACCGTTTGCATCCGTCGTGAGACGCACATCCGTCGAGCCGTTCGGGTCGTAGTCGTAGGCCTTATCGAGCGAAACCCGCTCGTCCTTGCCGTCCGAAGACTTCTTATAGAGCTCGAACACCGCGCCCGGAAGCCGCTTATCGTCCTCCGAGACCTTTACAAGTGTCAGTTCCGGCACGCCGCCGATAAGCTTCGGATAGATATCCTTCTCCTTCCCCTCGTCGAGGGGAAGGGCGATAAAGAACGGGGATACGCGATACCCGCCCTCGCCCGCCGAGACGTCCCGGACGTAGTACGTTCCGTCCGCGAGATCCGACAGTTCGATCGCGCCGTCCTTATCCGACGGCTCCGTGTCGAACGATCGGTACGACTTGTCGAGCTCGTCTCCGTTAATTTTCTCAAATTCTTGAAGCCGCGTCGTAACATCGTCGAGTAACACATCGTCTGAAACTTTCCAAACCTTGAGACTGCGCCCGGCGAGCGCCTCGCCGCCCTCGCGCCTCAAGTGGATCGTCACAGCATTATTTCCCTTTGCAAGTACCGGCACAATAGAAAGTGAAAGAATGGCAAATACCAAAATAAAGAGAGATATTTTGTTTTTAAAGTTCTTTTTGTAAGACATATCTATCCTCCGGTAGCCATAAGAGGGATCGCTCCCTCGCGTGATCACTTAAGCTTCTGCGTTTCTCTTCTTCATGGCGATCGTCGCACCGGCCATCAGGGCGATACCGATGATGACGAAGAGAATGGTACCCATACCGCCGGTTTCGGGGATGGTAACGGTTCGGTTGATAATCTTTTGTCCGTAACCATCTGTATCTTCTCCATAGATACCTTCGGCATTTTTTAAATAATAAGGAAGTTCTGTGTCCGCACCCTTATAAGAGTCTTTTGCAACCGTAAATTTCGGAAGATCACTTCGCTTAGCAAATCCCTTCGGTGGTTCTTTTTCTTCTAAATAGTAGTCGCCATATGCAAGACCTGTAATTTCAAATTGTCCTTGTCCGTCCGATACGAGTACGACCGCACCTGCAGGAACAGTATCTCCGGTCTTTTCTACCCATTCATATTTTTGAGCAGCTTCTTTAAATGCGTCGTCGTATTCTTTTTGAGCCTTGTCAATGGCTGCTTTTTTAGTTTTTCCTTCATCATCCTTTTGTTGATCAGCTGTTAAATCATTATATGCTTTTACAGCGGCATCAAGTGCCGTTTTCTTGTCTGAAACGTCAACATTTGCTGCATTTTCTGCTGCCGAAGATTTTGCTACCAAGTATTTTGCGTCGTTTCCATTACCATCTTTAACGTAGAATTCTGCACCCGCAAGTCTTAATTGATCTGCTCCGTCTTTATCATTCACCTTGACAAACTTCTTACCGCCGTTAACAACTTCCGATTCAGTCGGATTTAACGGGTTGGGGTTGTTCGGATTCTTTTCGTTCGTAATCTTTACAATACCATTTTCAAACGATACATATTCCGGTTCATAACCCGATACGTGCTCGACAACTCTATACGTTTTGTCGTCGTCGAGATTGGTAAACGTATATTCAAAGTTTTCTTTTAAAGTAGCTTCATGTTCTTCTACAAATTTCCAAGAACCATCCGCTTGTTTTTCTTCCAATACATAAACTACTTTTACATTCTTATCGGCATCCGATACTTCATTTTGTCCTTCAATTGCCCAGTCTTTTTGAACCTTAATTTCTTGATTACTCGGACTTCCTTCTTTAGGTTCACTTTCTTTTCCCGGGAAGTTGCCGTAGTCAAATTGAATATCGTTCTTTTCCGGATTATCCGCTACAGCCTTCGAGTTAACTGTTGCCGAATAAGTTAACGTAATTTCGGCAGCTGCATCTTTTGCTGCATTCTCTACGGCTGTTAAACCTGTAGTCGTTAATGTAAGTCTGAAACCTACACTATCTGCTATGATGTTGTAATCCGTACCCTTTTCTAAATCAGTTCCGCCTAATTTAATAACTAAATCGTTGTTGAACGTAAGACCTTTGGTCATCACGTCGTTCCATACTAATTTTTTGTACGCCGCGCCTTGAGGAATCTGAGTTTTTACTTCATAGGGAATTTTCTTACCCAATTCAGCAGTTACTCTTGCTTTTTCTTTTTGGTAATTTTCGTATTGTGCCCCGGCATTAGGTGCTACAACAGGATTCTTGCCTTCTCCTGTTTCCGTGGATAAATCAAAATCATCTTTCTTTACTTCCGTTGCGTCATTTGTCGTCGCAAAGTTCTTGTCAATTTGCGGTTTATTTTCCATATTCTTCGGATAAACGTGTGCGTTTTCTACGACACCGTCATCGTTATACAAGGGAAGCGTAATCTCTACCGGCACAGCCTTCATACCGGTAAGAGTTTCTCCATTTTCGCCGACATATGTCGATTTTTCCTTGACTTCTACGATCTTATACTCACCGTTCGGCAGTTTTGACGTATCAAATGTGAATCCTGCATTTTCTACAGTAAGTCCGCCTAAAGCTTTATCAACGGAATCAACAACATTACCCGATCCGTCGATCCACTGCCCAGCTTTATTTTGCCATGCAAAATACACCTTTCCGATATCCTTGGTACTACCTCCAAAGAATCCTTTTAAATTATCAATTTTGTTTCCAACATAATCCGTATTATCTAGACCTTTTGTTCCCGGAAATTTATCATTTTCCATCGCCTCTTTACTTAAAATTTTGTGCAACGTTACTGAGTTCGTCTTTTCTTCCGGCTGCGCCGCATAGACGCTCGGTCCTACGATCGTCAATACCATGACCAATGCCAATAGCATCGACAGCACTTTTTTGACCTTTTTCATTACTACATCTCCTTTTCTTTTCCTATAACCACTATGCTCGTCATAGTCGTTAACACCCCGAGGTTTGTACATCGGCACTCCCTCGAGTCCCCGACGAAAAAACCGTCGTTCGACAAACCTCTCCGATTTGTATGTAGGCGCCCTTTAAGGCGCCCGGCGAGGGCTTCTCGGCGTGCCCACCCCTGGGCGATAGACGCGCCACCCCCCCCCGGAGGGCCCCACACCAAACGTGCCCCCCCCAACAAAACCGT
>JAQYDN010000011.1 GCA_028724185.1 Bacillota bacterium | reverse complement strand
GGATTGAAATATCGATTCGGCAAGCGAATCAAATAGCGCAGGAAACGTCGCACCCTTTACGGGTGCGTGGATTTAAATAAACGCTGGAAGTGGACGCCCGATTCGCGCGGTCCCGTCGCACCCGGTACGGGGGCGTGGATTGAAATATCCTCGAAAGGTATACTCCTGAAATCTCCAATAAGTCGCACCCTTTACGGGTGCGTGGATTGAAATGTTATATTTGATATATCGTTGCGATTGTTGCGAAAAGTCGCACCCTTTACGGGTGCGTGGATTGAAATAAGTATAACAACGAGTATGGTCTAAAATACGTGGGTCGCACCCTTTACGGGTGCGTGGATTGAAATTGCCAATCCTTGGCAAGCTGCTCGATGTAGGTTTTGTCGCACCCTTTACGGGTGCGTGGATTGAAATTTTTCATAATATTCGAAGAAGTCCGGTCCGTCTCTGTCGCACCCTTTACGGGTGCGTGGATTGAAATTTTTCCTGTGGGGTACATCCCCTTTCCTCATTTGTCGCACCCTTTACGGGTGCGTGGATTGAAATTTCCAAATACTCTTTTGTTTCGTTGACAATAAACGTCGCACCCTTTACGGGTGCGTGGATTGAAATAAAGATAGCTTTGTCTTGTATGCGCGTCATGCGCTGTCGCACCCTTTACGGGTGCGTGGATTGAAATCTACACGAATACTTTTCCCTGTAACGGGATCTCTCGGTCGCACCCTTTACGGGTGCGTGGATTGAAAGATCACAAGCGTTCCGTAAAAATCTATAAGAGAAATCGGCAATAAAAAAGATATCGTTACGCGCGCGATCGCGTCGTACGGTATCTTTTTTATGTAATCTATTTAAATAAGCCCGAAGTATTTGAGTATGCCCACGCCGATGGGGTAGGTCGCGATGGAAAAGGCGAAGGAGGTCGTGATGATTTTTGACGCCAACTCGTAGTCGGATCCCATTTCTTTGGTGAAGATAAAGCAGTTGACGGCGCAGGGCGTCGCCCAAAAGACGTAGGCGATGCCGAGTTCCATCGGGCTGAGTCCGATCGCGACGCCGATCGGCACGAGAAGGAGGGGTGTTAAGACGGTTTTGATCGCCGCCGAGGAGAGGACGAGCGCCAGATCGTCCCGAATCGAAGAAAAGTCCAGGCTCGCGCCGATTAAAATCAGCGACAGCGGTGTGCAGAGCGCCGAGATGAGCGCGATGCCGTCGTCCAATCCTTTGTAGATCGGGATGTGTAAAAAGTTAAAGACGACGCCCAAGAAAATGCTGATGATCATGGGGTTTTTAATGATTTTAACGAGGATGGACAAAGGGTTTACTTTTTTGTTTTCGTCTTCGGAGTAATAGGTCAGGATAAAGATGGCGAGGATGTTGTAGAGGGTAAGCCCGAAGGCCAGGACGACGATGATCAGTTCCGCCGAAGGTTTGTCGTAGAGAGCCTCGAGAATGGGAAAGCCGACGTAGACGAAATTCGAGCGGTAGGCGCAGTGAATAAAGGCGGAGAGTTTTTTCCGGTCTTTGATAAAGAAACGAGCAAAGAACCACGTCCCGAAGAAGATCAGAGAGATGCCGAGTAATATGTACAGGACGTAGGGTATATGAAGGTTTTGAATGTCGGCTCCGCGAATATCCGAAAAGAGTTTTAGCGGCAGGGCGATATAAAAGACGATCCAGGTGGATTTGTCGACGAAGTTCGCGTCCAGAAATCTCTTTTGTCGGGCGAAATAGCCGACGAGCAGGACGAAGAAGACGGGGAAGATAATGTCGATTCCGAGTAAAAAGTGTGACATGAGAACCTCTTTTCGATGGCAAAAAAATGATCGTATGCGATAGGCGCGATCGGGCGATGCGATGCAATATGTCGAGCGTAGGCGCGTTGATATAAGAAGTTTTTTGAGGTCGGCGCGTCGTATGGCTCCGAAGTGAGCTTTGCGAACGGATAGAGAAAAGCACCGTGTCGATCGACGGTGACGCGGTGCTTTTTAGGTATGGACGCCGCCGGGCGGTCGCGATTTTTTTATTTTAGATAAGGTGCGAGAGGGCCCGAAAGGAGTTCTCGAAAAGCGTCTTTATTCGCGTCGTCGATGGCGGATTTCGGGAGGTAAAATCCGCTCCCGCGGTCCAACTGAAAGATGTAGAGGTCGCCGGTGGTATAGACGCGCTCGAGATAACGATATAAAATTTCTAAGTGGGCCTCGCCTTGATGGATTTGAGCGCGATCGTCGAAGAAACGGAGCATGACCTCCTTCTCGCCGCCCGTGATCTTTTTTTCGCGCGCCTTAAATTCCCGAAAGGTCATCGGAACGAGAAGTATGCCGACGAGGAGGGATAATAGGCTCGCGCCGAGTAGGACGCCGCTTATTAAGATGTTCTGCATGCGGTAGAAGAGCAGGCAGAGAAGAAATCCCGCGAGTGCGACGAAAAAGGCCGCGTAGCGCAACCGTTTGAGTGCGGCGCGTAAGTATTCTTTAATGTAGCGGTCGTCGTTTTTGTAAAAAACAAGTACTTTCAATATAATCACCTCGTCAATCGATCGATAGAACGAAAAATATTGTATCATAAGTATGACTGCGGGTTAAGTGCGCGGCGCCCGGATAGAAGTTAATGAAAGAGCAGAGAAACGGGAGGAAATATGACGGTAAAAAAGGTATTGGGGGTGAGTATCGGCGCGGTCGCGATTCTCATCGTCGCTCAAATCATATCGCAATGGGTGGCGGAAGGGATCGATTCGCAGATACACGCCGCGGTGTTGGCGAACGGCATCGGGGCGGTCTTGTACCTCGACCTTAGCTATCTCTTCCTTAAGTACATGGTCGCGAGGTGTCTTCGCGCCGAGATGTCTTATGTGAGAGTGCCGCGTTTCAGCATTCAACCGAAATGGATCGCCGTGGGAGTAGCGCTTCCGCTCGCCGTGATGGGGGTGTATCTGTTCTGTTTTTCGGGGACGATGGTTTATTCGGACATGACTTTGCGCGAGAGGGCGGCGACATTGAGCGCGGGCATCGCCTATACGGGGATCGCCGCGGGCTTTGTCGAAGAGATGGTCTTTCGCGGCGTGATTTTGCGCGTCCTGGAGGATAGGTGGAACCGGGCGGTGGCGATTCTTCTCCCTTCGGCGCTCTTTGGAGCCTTACATACGATCGGCACGGGGATGTCTTTTTTCGAATGCGTGCTCGTGGTTTTTTCGGGAACGCTCGTAGGCGTCATGTTTTCGTGTATCGCCCTCGAGAGCGGATCGGTCTTTAACAGCGGCCTCGTCCACGCGCTTTGGAATATCGCGATGATCGGCGGCGGGCTTTCTATCGGCAATGCCCCGGATCCGTACGCCATCGCGACCTATGTGTTGGATTCGACGTCGTTTGCCGCGACCGGAGGAGCATTCGGGGTGGAATCGTCGTTGATCGCCTGTGCGGGGTATGGCGCGGTTATTTTGTTGGCCTGCTATCGAATGAAGAAAGATCGTCGACGTGTAAAATCTTTTTAAAAATAGATCTTTTTTCATTCGCCCGGAGTATAATAGAAGGAAAGACTTAAACGATCGACGCGTCGGATCGCGATCGTAGACCGAAGTATTTTGTCGAAGTTAAGCAGAAGGGAGATTGCATTGTCTAAGAAAACGAATCATTCGGATTCATCTTCTAAGAAATATATGTCGGGTGCCTTTCTCTTTATCACCCTGATGGGTATCGTCAGTTTGTTTTCCGACATGACCCACGAAGGGGCCAGGAGCATTCTCGGCGAGTTTTTGAATCTGACGGGCGCGACCGCCGCGACGATCGGATTTGTATCGGGTCTGGGCGAGTTGTTGGGCTACGGCCTGCGCATTGTCTCCGGCAGGCTCGCCGATAAGAGCAAACACTACTGGACGTTTATCATCGTAGGGTATGCGATTCAAGTCTTGGCGATCCCCGCCTTGGCGCTTACGGGCGAAAACGGCTGGATCTTCGCGTGCTCGATGGTCATCCTGGAGCGCGTCGGAAAGGCGGTCAAAAAGCCCGCGAAAAACACGTTGGTCTCTTTCGCCTCGTCCGAAATCGGAGTGGGGAAGGGCTTTGCCTACCAGGAATTTTTAGATCAACTCGGCGCCTTCTTGGGGCCGGTGATGCTCTTTTTCATCGGCATGATCAAGGGATCGGGCGATTTGTTTTCGACCTACCGGTTGAGCTTCGCCTTTTTAGGTATCCCCGCGGCGATCACCATCGCCCTCGTGCTCTTAGCGAAGGTAAAGTATCCGGATCCCGAAGTGTTCGCGAAAAAAGAGGAGAAGACGGAAAAATTCGTCACAGGCAAACCGTTCGTCTTCTACACGATCGCGATCTCCCTGTTCGCCTTCGGATTTATCGACTTTACGATTATTACCTTGCACGCGTCCAAATCGCAGCTGTTTTCGGGCGAGACGTTGAGTCTCCTGTATGCCCTCGCGATGATCGTCGACGCCTTTGCAGCGCTGCTTTTCGGGTGGCTTTACGATAAGATCGGTCTGAAGAGTTTGATGATCTCGAGCTTTTTAAGCGCCTTCTTCTCGGTCTTCGTCTTCGTGTCGGGGACGCAGATGGCGATGATCTTAGGCATCGTCCTTTGGGGCGTCGGCATGGGCGCGCAGGAGAGCGTCATGAAGGCGGCGGTGAGCGGCTTTGTGCCGAAGCGCCTCCGCTCGACGGGATTCGGCATCTTCGAAACGGCCTTCGGCATCTCGTGGTTCTTCGGATCGTGGCTTTTGGGCTACCTCTACGACTACAACTTATACCTCATGGTCGTCCTCTCCGTCCTCTTTCAGCTCGTCGCCATCGTCTTTTACATCCTCTCGCAACGGGGAGCGGCGAAATATCAAAATGAATAAGATAGAAACAAAGAGCGCCTCGCATCGAGGCGCTTTTTTGTGTGGGCGGGCGATCACGCCCGGAAACCGAATCGCCCTCCGACGAGGCGTGCCGATGTCGGCGTCGCGTGTTTGCCGCGAAGATCGGCGATGAGCGGGAACGGACGGGAAGAAAAAAGCGGGATGGAGTTTGATTTTTTTTTTATCAATGTACAAAAAGAATGTCGCGTGCTATGATAGAGTTGTAATAATGTAATAAAGGATTCTTCTTTGAGTTCGTGCATATTACTCTCTTCGCGCCGTCATTCGAACGAAGCGTAAGGGCGCGAAGTCACTTGATTTAGATAGGAGGTTATTATGAAGAAGGCACAATTGAAAATGGGAGTATACGCATTTGTCATCGGTCTCGCGTGCGCGCTGTTGAGATGGCTTATTAAACCGGAGATTCCCCACGCGGTGGATACGACCGTAGGCGTTATCCTTCTCCTCATCGCCTGCGTACTCACCGTCGTCGAGGTTCGAAAAAATTTCGATTTTTTCTATGCATCGGCCGAAAACTGGAACGGCGGCGGCATCGTCAACAGCGGTGCGCTCCTCGGTATTTCCAACTTTTTCTTTAGTGGCGGAAATATGAACGGTATCTTAAGTGCCCTTCTACTCGCGATATTACTTACGGTGATTCGTCTATTTGCGGGGCAGTCGATGGCTCAAAAACGTCGATAACGGCTTTAGGAAAGCGGGTCGCCCGGGCGGCTCGTTTTTTTGTATGGAGAAATAAAAAAACGCCGCCCGCGGGCAGCGTTTTGTCGTATGCCGACTAGCCTTTTATTAATTTTTTGCCGACGTTAAAGGCGTTTGCGACGCGCTCTCCGACGCGGTAGTATCCCATGGTGAGGGGGTCGAAGAGAATGAGGTTTGCGCGAGCCATGTCGATGGCGCCGTCGGAAAGGATCTTTTCGTCGACGCTCGTATTGACAATTTTTCCGATGACGCCCATGCCGTATTCGTTTTCCTGGTATTCGACGAATTCACACTCTAAGCAGATGGGCAAGTCGCTGATGATAGGCGCGTCGACGACTTCGGATTTCTCGACGGAGAATCCGGACTTTTCAGCCTTATCGGGGATCTTGTTTCCCGAGGTGAGTCCGACGAAGTCGGCGGATTCGACGTGGTCCGCGTCGGCGAAGCTCACGGTAAAGGCGCGACGTTTTTCGATATTTTCCGTCGTCTTGTGGGGCTTTGCGAGATTGAGAGCCACGTGGTCCGGCGCCTGCATGGTTCCCCAAGCGGCGTTCATGATATTGGCACTGCCGTCTTCGTTATACGTAGCAATCACCAGTACGGGTGCGGGTGAAATGTTGGCCGGTTTTTCTAAATTTTTCCTCAAGATAATCCTCCCTTTCTCATTTATTTACCTATTTAAAGTGTAGCACGCACGGCGGGAAATGCAAGCTAAGCGAGCTAATTTTTTATCGGAAATTTGAGAGGCGCGGGGATTTGTCTTGGCGATTAAAAAAGTTTGATCGCGGTATACAACATAATGAGAAAAAGATCGCGGCATTTGCCGTTTGCGAAAGGAGTTTACGTGAATAAGGCACTTAAAAAGATGCACATCTACACGTTCGCCGTAGGGATCCTCGTCTTGGCGGTATCGTTTATTTTGCCGGCGGGCGGGGAGACGGCACTGAAACCTGTCGGTGCCGCGACGGTCTTTATCTGTCCCGCCCTCGGGATCGTCGGCATGGTGTTTTCGCTGATCAATAAAAAATATTTCTACTTAATTCTGAACGCCCTGCTCGTGTTCTCGTTTTTTGTCGTGATGGCGGTCGGATATAGCCTGCTCGGACCGTAGTCCCTCGCCATCGCTTGAGGTATTTCGTCGAATGGACGACCTGTATTTAGATAGGTCGTTTTTTATGAGAAAACCCCCGGTCAAACCGAGGGTTTCACTTTATATCGCAAGTTTAAAAACAGGCTTTATAGATGGCGAGGACGTCGTCTTCGTGCAAGTCGACGAATCCGCGGATCACGCCGCCTGCGTGTTCGATGCAGCTTTTCGCCATCTTCTCGAGGGCGTCTTCTTCGACCCCGACTTCTCGAAGGCTCATCGGGATATCGATCGACTTGAAAAAGTCATAGAGGGTGTCGATTGCCTCCTCGGCGGCCTTCATATCGTCTTCTTCGCGAATGTCGAAGACGCGTCGGCCGAAACGCGCGATCTTGGGGGCGGTCTTATCGCTTAGCAGATGGCGGAGCCAGCGCGGGGTTAAGATCGCGAGCCCGACGCCGTGGGTGATGTCGAAGTAGGCGGAGAGCTCGTGTTCCATCGGGTGCACGCTCCAGGACTGCGTCTTTCCGCTTTTTAAGAGGCCGTTGATCGCCCAGCTCGAGGCCCACATCAGATTGCTGCGCGCCTCGAGGTTGTCGGGTTCTTTGACGGCGAGGGGGCCGTAGTGGATGCACGTGCGCAGGAGGCCTTCGGAGAAGGAATCTTCGAGGTAGGCGGAATCGTCGATCGAAAAGTAGTTTTCCATCGTGTGGCTCATAATGTCCGCGGTTCCCGATGCCGTTTGATAGGGACTTACGGTCTTCGTGTAGGCGGGGTTTAAGAGACTCGTCTTCGGCAGGACTTCGGGGCTGCCCCAACCGAGTTTTTCCTTGGTCTCGAGATTTGTAATGACCGAGCCCGAATCCATTTCAGAGCCCGTCGCGGCGAGTGTTAAGACGCTCGCGATCGGGAGCGCGCCGGTGACGGCTTGTTTTTTAATGACGATGTCCCACGGCTCGCCGCCCGATACGGTCGAAGCCGCGATGAGTTTTGCGGCGTCGATGGTGGATCCGCCGCCGATCGGTACGACGATATCGATGTCGTGTTCCTTCGCCTTTTCAACTCCCGCGCGGACGCTGTCGACGCGCGGGTTCGGTTCGATGCCGCCGTGGTCGACGGTTTCGACGCCTGCGTCGTGGAGCGCGCCGACGATGTCGTCGTAGATTCCGTTTTGCTTGACGGATCCGCCTCCGTAGACGATGAGTGCCTTCGAACCGTAGGCCTTGACCTCGTTTGCGAAATCTGCGGCATGGCCTTCACCGAAGAAAATTTTCGTCGGTACGTGAAATACAAAATCTTTCATAAAATCTCCTTTTAATCAATCTGTCGTTCGATAATGCATACCTTTTTAAGGGTATACCCAAATAAAGAGAGGTTCCTATCTATTATTTAAACGGAGAAAGGAGCGGCGTATGGGAGAGCGGATCGTGATTATTTCCTTGGGAATACGCCTTTACGCGTCGAACTCGCTGAAGGATAAGCGGAGGGTGCGACAAAAACTTGCGATGCGCTTGAAGGATCGCTTTAATATATCGATCAAGGAGACGGGGAACTTGGAGATGTTGAACTACTTGTCCCTGACGGCGGCGCATGTGGCGATCGACGCGAGGGAGGGCGAGCGCTTTATCGCGTCGTTCAGAGATGAGGCGGAGGCGATTTTGCTCGGAGAAGGCGAACTTGTTCGTTACGACGTCGATATGATAAATTAAAGAGATAGAGCATACGAAAGATACCACATCATGTAAATGAAATGGAGGGTTTATGAATAAGCAGGAAGTTTATGAATTTTTGGACCAAAAAGGCGTCGACTACGAGGTGGACGAGCACGAAGCCGTCATGAATATGGAAGAACTCGAAAGCGTCGATTTAAAGTATCCGGGAAGGGATGCGAAAAATCTCTTTGTGCGCGACGACAAGAAGAGAAACTACTACTTAATTACCGTGCTTGGCGACAAGCGCGTCGATCTGAAGAAATTTAAGGAAAAACACGGCACGCGCCGCCTGTCCTTCGGAAAGCCCGACGACTTAAAAGAAAAGCTCGGCTTGGATCCGGGGTCGGTATCCCCGTTCGGGCTGTTTAACGACGAAGAACACGCCGTCGAGTTCTTTATCGACCGTCAATTTACCAAGCAGGGCGGCATCATCGGCGTCCATCCCAATGAAAATACGGCGACGGTGTGGTTGCGCGCCGAGGACTTGATCGAGTTGCTGGAAGAATTCGGGACGAAGGTCCGCGTCGTATCGATTTAACTGAAAAGGGAGTGCAAAAGGCACTCTCTTTTCAGTTAGAAGGAGAAGTCTCTTCGGGGCGATGGGGCATGTAAAATATACATTATAAAGATGTTATTTTGCGGGAGTTACTGTTGTAACTTTGAAGAGTGGAGCGTATAATATTGAAATACCGTTACTGAACTAATGCGGTAAAGCAAGCTGTTGTTATATTTACAGGAGGTTACTATGGAAAGAGTACTTAATTTTTCTGCCGGACCGTCGACATTGCCCGTCGAGGTTCTCGAAAAAGCATCCGATGACATGGTGAACTATCGCGGAAGCGGTATGTCCGTCATGGAAATGAGTCATCGCAGTGCAGAATATGAAGCGATCCAAGAGGACGCCAAGGCGTCTTTACGATCTCTCCTTTCCTTGGACGACGATCACGACGTCTTGTTTTTGCAAGGCGGTGCGTCGCTGCAATTTACGATGATTCCTATGAACTTGCTGTCCAAGGACGACTCGGCCTCGTATGTAATCTCCGGCTCCTGGGCGAAAAAAGCCCATAAGGAAGCGGCACTGTTGCGACCGGTCGAGATCCTGGCGTCCTCGGAGGACGACGGATTTTCTTATTTCCCGAAGATCTCCGTCGACGAGATGGCGAAGGATTCGAAATATCTCTACGTCTGTGCCAACAATACGATCTACGGGACGCGCCTGTCGCCCGAGCGTATGAACGCGTTGGATACGACGGTCGTCGCCGACATGTCGTCGAATATCTTATCCGAAGTCTACGACGTCAATAAGCTCGGACTCGCCTTTGCGGGCGCGCAGAAGAATTTGGGGCCGAGCGGCGTGACCGTGGTCATCTTAAAGAAAGATCTCCTCGTAAACGAGAAGGGGACCTTGCCGACGATGCTCGACTACCGTACCCATATCGAAAAGGACTCGAAGTTCAATACCCCGCCCTGCTACAGCATTTATATTTGCGGCCTGGTCTTAGATTGGGTAAAGCGCATGGGCGGCGTCGAGGCGATGGAGGCGCGAAATAAGGAAAAGGCGAAATTGTTGTACGATACGATCGACAACAGCGGCCTCTATAAAAATGTCATTCCCGAAGAGGATCGCTCGCTGACAAACGTCGTCTTCGTCACCGGATCGAAGGAACTGGACGCCGAGTTTGTGAAAGGCGCAAAAGAAAAAGGCATCGTCAATATCAAAGGGCACCGCAGTGTAGGCGGTATGCGTGCAAGCATCTACAACGCCATGGATATCGAAGGCGTCGAGGCCTTGGTCGATTATATGAAGGAGTTTGAGAGAAACAATGGCTGATTTAACGACAAAAAAAGAACCGAAGGTCTACCGCATCAAGACGTTTAACAATATATCGCACGAAGGCCTGAAATTGTTGCCGGCCAATTTCATCGCCGGACCCGATATCGAAGATCCCGACGCGATCTTGGTGCGCAGTGCAGATCTCCACGACTACGAATTTACGAAGAACGTGCGATTTATCGGACGAGCCGGCGCGGGCGTCAACAACATCCCCGTCGACCGCTGCTCGGAAAAGGGCATCGTCGTCTCGAAGGCGCCGGGCGCCAACGCAAACGGCGTCAAAGAACTGGTCTTGACGGCGCTGCTCCTCTCCTCGAGAGATGTCATCGGAGGGATCGACTGGGTTAGAAATTATAAGAAAGACGACATCGCAAAGGCGGTCGAATCGAACAAAAAGCGCTTCGCCGGTCCCGAGTTGATGGGAAAGACGCTCGGCGTGATCGGACTCGGCGCGACGGGTCGCCGCGTCGCCAAGATGGGGATCGACATGGGCATGGACGTCTACGGTTACGATCCGTTCCTCTCGATCGGAAATGCGCTGCACCTCGATACGCGCGTCAACGTCCTGGAGGATCCGAAGGACGTCTTTACGCGTGCCGACTACGTGACGCTCCACATCCCCTACACGAAGGATACGAAGAATTTCGTCGGCGACGAACTCCTCTCGGTCGCAAAGCCCAATATGCGCCTCATCAACATTGCGCGCGGCGGGCTCGTCGATCTCGAGGCGCTGAAGAAATACATCGACGCGGGCATCGTCGCGAGATATATCGTCGACTTCCCCGATCCGGATACGGTACGTCTGCCGAATACGATCAATATTCCGCACTTGGGCGCATCGACTCCCGAAAGTGAAGAAAATTCCGCAAAGATGGTCGTCCGTCAACTGGTCGACTACCTGGACAACGGAAATATTCGTCACTCCGTAAACTTCCCCGATTCGAACATGGGCGCTTGCAAGAGCATGGCGCGCATCACGGTCAATCACCGAAACATTCCGAACATGATCGGTCAGATCACGGCCGTCCTCGCCGATGCGCATATCAACATCGCGAACCTCTTAAACCGTCACCGCGTCGACTGGGCCTACACCATGATCGACGTCGATTCGCCGGTCGACGAATCGTTGAGAGAGCGTCTGCTCGCGATCGACGGCGTCGTCCGCGTGAGATTTATGTAGAGGTGAACCATGGTTAAAATCAGAGCATTTCGAGCGATCAGACCGAAGGCGGAATATGCCCGCGAGGTGGCGGCCCTGCCCTACGACGTCTATTCGACGGAGGAGGCGAGAGAAGAAATCGGGCGCCATCCGCTGTCGTTTTTACAGGTCGATCTGCCGGCGGCGACGATCGATGGAGCCGTCCGCGGCTCGGTCAACGCGGTCGCGCGAGAAAATTACGAAAAATTAAAAGACGACGGCATCTTCTATCGCGAGGACGATCCCGGGTTTTACATTTATGAACTCGATGACGGCGAACACGTCCAGCGCGGGATGATGTGCCTCGTTTCCGTCGACGACTACGAGGACGACACGGTCAAAAAACACGAAAAGACCCGGCGAGAAAAAGAAGAGGACCGCGTCGATCACATCGACACCCTGGATGCGCAGACGGGACCGATCTTTTTAACGTATCGCGACCGCGCGGATATCGAGGAACTGATCGAGCGGGGAATCGAGGGCGAAGAGCCGCTCGAATTTAAGACCGACGACGGCATGGTCCACCGCGTGTGGACGATTCGGGACGAGGATATTCTCGACGGACTGATCGCCGCGTTTCGCGACCTCGACCACCTCTACATCGCCGATGGACACCATCGTTCGGCATCGGCGGTGCGCGTCAGCAACATGCGGAGAAAAACCTACGGCCCGGGGGACGACGAGACGCCCTACAACTACTTTATGTCGATCGTCTACCCCTCCGACGAACTCAAGGTCTACGACTATAACCGCGTCGTCGCGGACACGCGCGGGTTGAGCGCGGAGGAACTCGTCGAAAAGATCGAAGAGACTTTCGATGTGAAAAGAGAAGACGGTCCCGTGCGTCCTGAAAAGAAAGGCGAATTCGGCATGTATCTCGACGATACGTGGTATAGGCTCACGTATCGCGGTGAGGCGATCGACGATGTCATCGAGGGGCTCGACGTATCGATTTTACAGAACTTTATTTTGGCCCCGATCCTCGGGATCGGCGACCCGCGGGAGGATGCGCGTATCGACTTCGTCGGCGGCGTGCGCGGACTCGAGGAACTGGAGCGGCGGGTCCATACCGACATGGCCGTCGCCTTTTCGATGTATCCGACCTCGCTCGACGATTTAATGGCGGTGGCGGATCAAAACAAGGTGATGCCGCCGAAATCCACGTGGTTTGAACCGAAGCCGCGCTCGGGACTGTTTATCCACCCGATCGGAAGAGATGACGCATAAAAATAAAAGGCAGGGAGCATACGTGCTCTCAGCCTTTTTTATTGCGGAAATTTTTACAGTGAGGCGTGGATGTCCTCCTCGAGAACCGACTTGATGCCGCTTTGCACGGCGAGTAAGACGCCCGAGATCATCACGGCGAAGATGACGAGAATCGGAAGATAATTTATGCTTAATAACAATGTTTTTATAACAAAACGAAGGGGAAACGGACTCCGATAACTTCTCAACCCGATCACGATGAAAAAGACCGCGACATAAGAGGCGAGGACTCTCGAAAATAACATCGTCGCTTCCGATAAAATCATCGTCTTTGTCTGCGCATCGGTCATTCCGGCTGTCGTTAAGAGCTGGAAGTCTCTTCTCCGCGCCCTTAAATTACTTTGGAAGCTGTTGTAGGCGTTGGAGAGGGCGATGATGACGAGGATCGTCTGGATGCCCGCGTTCAGCACGTGTTCGTTTCGGTTTTGCTCTTTCTCCGAGGCCTTATTCAAGATTTCCGTATCGGTAAAGTGATCGGATTTGGAGTAATGGGCGGAGATGATTTTTTCGCATATCTTTGAGACGTCCTCCAAGTCGTCTTTCGATCGTATCGCGATGGTATACTCGTTATAGGGCGAGGCCTCTTCCTTGCCGTATGTCGAAAAGAGTTCGTTCAGGTGATCGACATCGGTAAATATGGCGATCTCATGATTGTCGTAGGCATTTAAACCGTAGGGCATGGAGTCGATATACCCGCCGACGTCGACGTCGATCGGCTCTCCCTCGGCCGAGTACTTCAGTCGAATCTCGCGCGGATGATCATCTGTAATCGGAATGTACTCTCTAAAAGCATAGGGCGTATCGTCGTCTTTGGATATTTTATTTAAGAGAAGATAAGAAGGGTTGCCTCCGGCGCCGTGTTCTTTTAAAAGCCTCTCGAAGTCCCGCTTTGAGAGGGCATATATTTTGGCGTAAAGATCGTCCGACTTTTTCTTCCCCTTGTCGAAGGCATCTTTCAGTTCGGGAGAGAGCATGCCCTCGTTGTCGCCGAGGAAGAGTTTAAAATCTTTGCTTTGGTACACGTGGATTTGATCGATGCCCTCCACGTTTTTTAGAGAATTTACCATGTCCCCATCCAACGCGCCTTCACTGTAGATCGCTGAAGAGAAGTTGTACGGGCTGTGATATGTGTTGTATTGATTCAAGATGCCCCGATAAGACTGGGAGACCAGGACCGTCGTGAGGACGAGGGCCGACAGCACCATGGATAAGATAATGACCCGGTAGGTGGGCTTGTACGATTTGAAGTAATCCTCGGCGAGTGTTTTTTCGATCTTGCCGCGGATCTTCGACGGACCGAGGCGCACGTCGCCTTCGGAAATTTCATTTAACCCTTCGATAATGTTTAATCGACCACTTTTTTTGCGGGCACGATGGCGGAGAGATAAACCGTGAGAAGAGAGAGTAAAAGAGTGAGAAGGACGGCACCGACGCTCGGATGGATGATGTGGAAGCTCGGCCCGAGCATGTCATCACCAAAAATGTTCGACAACTTGCTGTAACTGATCGAGTTGTTCAGCCACATCAAGTATAAGAGCAGATTGGCCGCGAGATATGAAAGAACGGTCCCCAAGATGATCGGCACGCGCGCGAGGTGCAGGGATTTAAGCCTGACCATCGTCTTGACTTGTTTTTCGGTCATCCCCGCGCTCTTTAGGAGCGCAATTTCTTTTAAAGTTCTGTTGTTCCATACGTTGAAGGCGCCGTAGATCATGACGGCAAAGAGCAGAGTTAGAAAAAAACAGAGGCTGTATTTTTCCAAAGCTTCGGAGAGCACGGACTTCGGCGGGATGATACCCGACGGATAGATCAGATTGTACTCCAAGACATCGGTGTTATAGTACAGTCGACCCGTGCTTTCGGCCTTCTTTTCATCGATGCCCAAGTCGCTCAACAGGTCTCGGGTGAGGGTGTAGGTATCCCTCGGATTTTTGTACCAAATGGAGGCGGTAAGTCCGGCCCGGTCCTTAAAGAGCGCCTCTTTGCTCGTATCCTTCAAGCATCCGATGAGGGCGGAATCCTCAAAGCTGTAGTTATAGTCGTCGTAGACCCCGACGACAGTATATGTTTGATCATCGACCGTTATCTCGGAGCCGAGCTTAAAGTCGCGATGCCTGCTTAAAAATCTCTCGGGAACCATGAGTTCGTCGGCCTCGGCGGGCTTTCGTCCTGCGGTTATCTTGTAGCCGTTTAAATGACTGCCGTCGTCGCCCTTTTCGTAGATATCCGCTTGAAAATTCGTGTGGATGACGCGATCGAAAGAGATCTTTTCAATATCTTTGTCCTCGATCAGCGTATCGTAGATTGTCTCGTCCACCTCCGATAGCGACACGTGATAATTCCCGACCGTCGAGACGATATAGTTGTACTTATCCCTGTTTAACGAGTCGACGATAAAGACGACGGTTCCGAGGATAACGACGGCGAGGACGATGGATATTTGAATGGCGAGGGTGTCTTTTTTCCCGCTCTCGACGGATGCCTTGGCCAGATCACGAATAATTTTCATGAGCATCATCCCCCAGTAAGCTCAATCTGCCGTCCGTCATGCGGTAGACCTTATGGCAGGCGTTGGCGACTTTTTCGTCGTGTGTAATGATTGCAATCGTGGAATTGAGTCGTTTGTTGACCAGTTGAAAGAGGCCGATGATCTCCTCCGAATTTCGCCTGTCCAGATTGCCCGTGGGCTCATCCGCCAGGACGAGTGCGGGTCTTGTGATAAGGCTTCGGGCGATGGCGACTCTCTGCTGTTCGCCTCCCGACAACTGCTTGGGATAGCGGTCTAATTTCTCGCCTATCCCCAAGATGGAAAGAATTTCCCGTAAATAGTCCTCGTCCGGATGTTTGTCGTCCAACAAAATCGGGAGGAGGATATTTTTTCGCACGTCGATGTTTGGAATGAGGTTAAAAAATTGATAGATTACCCCGATATTTCTCCTGCGAAAGACGGTCAACGCGTCCTTGCTCAGTTTGGCGATATTTTTGTCTTGAATGAATATGTCTCCGTCGGTCGGCTTGTCCACGCCCGCCAGCAGATGAAGCAGTGTGGATTTGCCCGATCCGCTGTCGCCGATGATGGCAACCAAATCCCCCTTTTCCAATTCGAAATTGACATCGGAAAGCGCGTGCACCTCGACGCCGCCGCGATAGATCTTGGATAAATGAACGGTTTTTACGATCTTCATATGAGAACCTCCTTTACTAGTTATTATTTTGGCGGCCTTAAGTGACCGGAAAGTGACCGAAAAAAAGACAAAGCTCGAAGCTTTGTCTTTCGTAGGTTATTTATAGAATCGAACCTCAAAGGTATTTGACGTCTTTCCCTTCGAATAAAGTAAGTCTCCGCCCTGCTTTTCGATCGCGGATTTGGCCATGGGTAGGCCGATGCCGTAGCCCTCGGAGGAGGGATCGCTCTTATAAAAGCGCTTAAATGCTTTTTTTAGCGCCTCCCCGTCCAAGCCGGGGGAGAAGTCTTCTATCAGAATGCTTTGATAGAGATGTGTCTCTTCTAAATAAATGTTGAGGCGTCGATCTCTCGATACCTCGATGCCGTTTTTTATCAAGTTGAAGACGGCTTCGTAGGTCCAGTTTCGATCGCACATCAGGGTGAAATCGTCCCCGTAAACAGGGAGGTGCTCCTTGCCGTATTGGAAGTACATTTCCAGATTTTCGCAAATCTCTTGCAATAACTCCCTCGCGGAGACCGCTTCTCTTTTCATCTCGAGCGCGCCCGCATCCAAGGTCGCCAATTTCAAGAGAATGTCCACAAGGTTGAGGAGTCTGACGAGGTTGCCTCGCAGTCTTTTGACGTACTCGTCGTAATTTTCCATGTCCTCTTCCAATAAGTCCAGCATAAGGAGGGATCCGGTGAGGGGAGATTTAATCTGATGGGCGATATCTTCGATGTATTCTCTCAGGACTTCCTTGTTTTTCTCCGCGCTGTCGGCCATGCGCTTATTTTCCGACAAGATTTTTATAATCTCATCGTGCAAATTGCCGAATGCATCGTCTGTTACCTCGTAGCAGTCAGATTCCAAATCCGAGGCGTACAGCAGAGAAAAGATCTCGTCGATTCTCTCTTCGAGCGCGTCTTCTCGTTTCTTTTCGCGTCGTATGAGCAAGAAGAGCAAGAGCGCGTTAACGAGCAGAAATCCGAAGAGGGTAAGCAGATCGAATCGGGGACTGAAAAAAACGACCAGTAACGATAGGAAAAGATTGAGAAGGACGAGGTATAAAAAGCTTCTATAGTTCTTCATCGACGTCGCTCTTCCACATATAACCGATGCCTCGGTGGGTCTTTATATACGTTCCATACGTCCCGAGCTTATGTCGAAGGCGCTTGACGGTGACGGTGAGGGTATTGTCATTGACCTCGTAGAGGTCGTATCCCCAGACGTAATTGATCATGGTTTCTCGCGTCAGACTGATATCTTTATTTTCCAAGAGCATTTCCAGGACGGAAAATTCCTTGAGATTGAGATCGAGGGGCCGGTCTTTGATGCTTGCCGTCTTCGACGTTAAATTCAAGGAGAGGTCTTTAAAGTCGAGCTTTTTCAAGTCGAGTCCCCTGCGCCGAAAGATCGTGTCGATTCTCGCCTTGAGTACCGGAAGGGAAAACGGTTTGGTGATGTAGTCGTCGGCGCCGAGGTTTAATCCCCTGACGATGTATTCCTCCGTACCCTTCACGGTAAGCAGGATGACGGGGATTTTAGAAAATGTTCTGAGCCATTTTAAATACTCAAACCCCGACCCGTCGGGGAGATTGACGTCCAAGATGATGAGATCGAGCGCCTGCAGATTGAGTGCGTCGGACGACGTCAAGTCCTTGAGGATGACGGCCTCCATCTCGTATTTTTTCAAATAAGTTTCCACGGCATATCCGATGGTGTTGTCATCTTCTATTATGGCGATCTTCATCACTTATCGACTTCCTTCCGCTCGACAAAGGTCCGTAAAGGCGGCCACATCATCATTCGAGTGCCATCGCTCCGATCAGGATGGCGTCTTCGGAGTCTTTCGAAGTGGGCGCGGCGTAGAGTTGAATATTGACCTTCGTATATAGGGGATCGAGCATATTTTCGCGGTGGCCCGAGCTTTTATACCAATGGTCGTAGCTGTCGCGGGCCAAAAACGCGGGGTCGGTTATCAGCGGGATGGTCTCGTCCTCACGATCTCTTGGGAGCGTGTATTGGATGAGGTTTTCGCCGATGTGGCGCTCCGGGTGCCGATAGGAGAGATAGTCGTAGGCCGTCGCGTAGGGTCTTCCGTCGGGGCGGACGTGTTTCTTATCGCCGATGCGCATGCTGCCGTAGGCCGCGAGTTCCTTCGCCCGCATCCTGCTCCCGCGGTAGAGGGTATTTGACAGCGTAAGCGGTTTCAAGCCGCGCTTTTGTCGTTCCGCGTTTAAGAGTCGGAGGAGTTCTCTTTGATAGCGCGCGTGGTTAAAGGAGGTGCCGCGATTAAAGGCGTCGACTTTGCGTGTCAAAGCGTCTTGGGGTTCGGAAGGTCGCTCTTCGAAGTAGGCGCGGTAGAGGGCGTCGAAGACGTCTCCGCGGAGGGCGGATGTGTTCGGCCGGGTCTCTGAGAGGGCGATACCCATCTCCTCGCCCAGGCGGAGCCAACCGTTCGGCCAGGCGAGATTTTTGACCTCGTCCGAGGAGAGATCCGTCGTGAGGACGTCGAGGATCTTGGTCGCTTCGGCGACGGTCGTCTCGTTTTCGGGTCGGAAGGATCCGTCTTCGTAGCCCGTGAGGATCGGCACGGGGCGGTCTGCGTTGACGCTTGAAAGCGCGCCGATGTACTTTTTGGCCCAGTGCTCGGGGGAGATGTCCGTGTAGCGCGTCTCGGCGTCTTCTGCGAGGGCGACTTCGCCCTTTGCGGATAAGGCGGCGGTGATGACTTTTGTGAGTTCGGCCCGGCTGATGGGTTGATTTAAACGGAGATTTCCCGTCTCGTCGCCTTCGACGATGCCCGCGCGCTCGAGATAGTCGATGTGCGCGTCGCGATCAGAGCCGCCGGCGAAGCTTTTCGCGGGAGCCGCGAGAAGGACGAGGGCGAGGGCGAGAGAGGCTGTGCGTTTAAGTGACATGACATACTCCTTTTTGTAGATCTTACGACGATGCCTCTCGAACACTTTCGCGGGTCGAATCTTCCAACAGTTTTATTTCCACGCGGGAAATGCGTTTATCCGAGACGGCAAGCGTCGTCAATTTAATGCGGTTTTCGTAAAGAACACTGTGTTTTTTCGTATCTTCGGGTTCGGGAATAAAGCCCAACAGTTCGATCGTCAGTCCCGAGATCGTTTCGTGATTTTCACTCTCGAGGTCGAGATTCAGCTTTTCGTTGATCGTGTCGAGTTCCGTCATGCCGTCGGCGACGTAGGTCGAGGCGTTGACTTTTAAAATCGGCGGGACGTCGTCGTCGTATTCGTCTTCGATTTCGCCGACGATTTCCTCGACGATGTCTTCGATCGTTACCATACCCGCGAGGCCGCCGTACTCGTCGATCAGGATGGCGAGGTAATTTTTCGTGGCTTGCAGTTCCTGCAACAGGCGGTCGATATTTTTCGTCTCCGGCACGAAGTAGGGTTTCTTCATAACTTTATTGATATCGATGGTCCGGTAATCTTGTTTCGCGTATTCGACGAAGAGGTCCTTAATGTAGATCGTGCCGACGATGTTGTCGGGGCCGTCGCGGTAGACGGGAACGCGCGAATAGCCGGATTCGAGCATATCTCGGATTTTATCCGTGTCGAAGTCGTCGTAGTCCAGCATATACAGCGACGTCCGCGGCGTCATAATTTCGTAAGCGAGCTTGTCGTCGAAGTCCATGATGTTAACCATCATCACTTCGCCCGATTCGTTGATGACGCCGTGTTGATGCCCGACGCGCAGGTAGCTTTTGATCTCCTCTTCGCTAATATTTTTCTCGACGTTTTCCGAGTATTTTCCCATCGCCTTCAACACGCCCGAAGTCGTCGCGCCGGTCAAGAAGACAAACGGCCTCATCACTTTGTAAAATGCGGAGATGACGCCCGCCGATTTAAGCGCGGTCTTCTCCGTATTTTGGAGGGCGAGGCGTTTGGGGACGAGTTCGCCGAAGACGAGTGTGATAAATGAAAAGACGATCGTCATGAGAATAAACGAGACGGTATAGCCGTAAGAGAACCCCGTCTGTTCGAGCTTCAGGCCGACGGCGCGGGAGATGTCTTTGGCGATGAGGCCCGCGGAGAAGAAACTCGCGAGGGTAATGCCCGCTTGGATCGTCGACAGAAATCGGGTTTGGTCGGTTGTGAGGTGTAAGAGCGTGGCGGCGCGCTTGTCGCCGTCTTCCGCGAGGTCGTTCATGCGTTCGCGATTGGCGGAGACGATGGCGATTTCGGCCGATGCGAAAAAGCCGTTGATGTAGGTTAAGAGAATAATAAGTATAATTTGGGGCCATAGCCCGGCAGCTGAATCCATGAGCATCGATTCCTCCCTTTATACTTAAAGTATACCCTGAAATAATGAAGAATAAAGGAACATAGGGGATAGATAAGATGAAAAGTTTGCTATACAATGGCGTATAGGAGAAAGGAGAGCTTATGCTTATAGAAGAGTTTGTATCATTTGTCGACCGAAGTCCTACATCGTACCAGGTGGTCGAACATATGATAGAGATGGTTCCGGACTTTACCCGCTTGGATCCGGAGAAACGTTGGGATTTACAAGAGGGAAGGGGTTACTACCTGACGGTCGACGACGGCGCGATCGTCTTATTCCGATTGGGAAGTTTGGATCCGGAGAAGATGGCGTTTCGCGTGGTCATGAGTCATACGGACAGTCCGGCGCTTCGCTTGCTTCCCGGTGGTGTACACGAGAAAGACGGCTGCGTGCGCTTCGACGTCGAACCCTACGGCGCGATTATCCGATCGAGCTGGTTCGACCGTCCGCTCTCTTTGGCGGGCAGGGTGCTCGTCGAATCGGAGGCGGGCGTTTTAAGCGTGGGCGTCGACTTTAAAGACGCGATCGCGACGATTCCAAACCTCGCGCCGCACCTTCACAGAGAAGTCAACGACGGCCACGTGTATCGACCGGGAAAGGACCTCGTGCCGCTCGGCGACGAGGCGCTGAAAGACGGTGGATTTTTGAGGGCGCTCGGGGAGAAGGCGGGCGTCTGTGCCGAGTCGATCCTGGACTATGATTTGTATTTCTACCCCGCGGAGCCGTCGACGTTTATCGGGAGCGACCGCGCGTGGCTTTCCGCGCCGCGCCTCGACAATCTGGCGACGGCGTACCCGGCCCTTCGCGCGCTCATCGACGCGGAAGGATCCGACGTCACGCAGGTCGTCTACATCACCGACAACGAAGAGGTCGGCAGCCTGACCCGGAGCGGCGGCGACAGCAACTTCTTTGCAAACACGTTGAAACGTATCGCGCTCTCTTCCGGTGAAGAAGCTTTTTACCGGGCGCTTTCCAGGAGCTTTTTGATGTCCTCGGATATGGTGCATGCGGACCATCCGAATTATCCGGATATCGCCAATTCCTCCGCCTCTCCGTCGCTCGGAGGAGGCGTCTGCATCAAGGTCTCGGCCAGTCGAAGTTATGCGACCCAAGGGCACAGCGGCGCGAGATTTAAGGCGCTGATGAACCGCTTAAACCTTAAGACACAGTACTTCGCCAATCCGCACGGTCAGCGCGGAGGCTCGACGATCGGACCTCTGAGCATGCGTCATATCGACATCGAAGCGATCGACGTCGGGATTCCGAGCTGGGCGATGCACTCGACGCGCGAAGTCGTCCACGCGCGCGACGTGTCGGATTTCTACGCGGCGATGAAGGGATTTTTTGTCGACCCGCGCTTTTAGCGGGGGGTGGACCCGACGATGAAAGGATGGATCTTTGAAGAAACATGAGTTTACGTGGCCGCTTCTCGGCTTTTTAACCGGCGTCTTTGCGGCGCCGCAGGGTGCACGCGCTCTGCAAGAGGCGTCTTCGAGGCGCGCTTTCGAGCGCTGGGAGAAAGAGGGCATGCGCGATCGCTCCGTCATCTATTCGAATAAAGACGGCGTCGAGCAAGGAATCTACCGCTCCGTCGCCGACGGCTTGGCGCTGTCGTTTATCGTTTTGCGCGCGGACAATCCGAAGGGAATCGTCCAGATTATCCACGGTGCCCAGGAGCACAAGGCCTACTATCGGAATTTCGCCGAGCGACTCGTAGAGGCGGGCTATACCGTCTTCTTATCCGACTGTCGCGGACACGGCGATTCGGTGTCGGAGGATCATCCGCGCGGGCATATCTCCTCAATCGACGACGCGGTGATCGACCAGGTGGCCTTTGCCGTCTATCTGAAACGGAGATTTCCGGATCTTCCCCTCGCGCTGTTCGGGCATTCCTTCGGGTCGATCGTCGCGCGCAATGTGATGATGGAACACGACGACCTCATCGACAAGCTCGTCATGACGGGCGTCGCGGCGCGTCCGCCGTACGCCGAGACCGGGCGATTTTGGGGCTATATGGAAAGTTTTTACACCGGCGCGACCAATCGAGGACGATTTTTAACGTCGATGAGTTGGAAAATGAACGAGACGCTCAAGGGTTCGGTCGACGACGAGGCGTTTATCCGGGCGCTTAAGCGCGACCCGAAGAAAGTCGCCCGCTACACAAACGGCGGGGCGATGGCGATGTGGGAAGGGGCCTCGCGCCTGAAGGCTTACCGCCGCTACGCGGTCAAAAACCCGGACCTTTCCATCCTGGCTTTGAGCGGAACGGACGACCCCATCACGGGCGGGATGCGCGGGCTCGCCGACACGGCGAAGACGTTTTCCAAATTGGGCTATACGGGCTATGAACAGCGCCTGTTTCCGCATATGAACCACGACCTGATTCACAGCGAGGGGAGGGAGTACGTCTTTCGGGAAATCGTCGATTTTTTAGATCGATGAGCTCACATGTCAAAGGGAGACGCCCCGTCTTGTGTTATGATAAAAAGTAAAGTCGTATGAAACGATGTCATGTACGAGGTGAGGTTTAAGCGCGGCTCGCACCGCCTCGCCTCCGGAGTGATAGAGGAGGTTATGATTATGGCAGTTGTAGAATTAACATTGGTACCGATCGGTACGGAAACGACGTCGTGCAGCCCCTATGTCGCGGCAGCTTACGACGCGGTCAAGGACAACGACAAGGTGGAAATCCGCTTAAACCCGATGGGAACGGTCTTGGAAGGGGATATCGACGAGTTGTTTGCCTGTGTCCGCAAGATGCAGGAAGCGGTCTTTGAGGCCGGGGCAAACCGCGTGTACTCGGTCGTGAAGATCGACGATCGCCGCGACAAAAAGGCGAGCCTCGATCAAAAAGTCAATTCCGTCATGGATAAATTGATGTAACCGCAAGAGGCGGTAGAGAAAGGACGAAAACGATAAGCATGGATCAGAGCAAATCACTAAAAAAACCGCTCAACGAGCACTCGTCGGTTAAAAAGACCATCGCCGTCTTGAGCGGCAAGGGCGGCGTCGGCAAGTCGATGGTTACGGGGTTATTGGCATCCGAGATGAGACGCCGCAATCATAGCGTCGGCATCTTGGATGCGGATATCTTGGGTCCCTCGATTCCGAAGATCTTCGGCGCAGACGAACAGGTTTTCCAAACGGAAAAGGGCATCCGCCCGATCAAGACGTCGACGGGTCTCGACATCATGAGCGTCAACTTGATCTTGGATAACCCCACGGATCCGGTTCTGTGGCGCGCGCCGATCGTCGGAAATATGCTGACGACGTTTTGGAGCGACGTCAACTGGGGCGAGAAGGACTATCTGTTCGTGGACATGCCGCCGGGAACCGGCGACGTGGCGCTGACGGTCTTTCAAACGATGTCGATCGACGGCATCATCATCGTCACGTCGCCGCAGGATTTGGTCGCGATGATCGTCGAGAAGGCGATTAAGATGGCGAAGATGATGGGCATTCCCGTCGTCGGCATCGTCGAAAATATGCAGTACTTCATCGCGCCGGATACCGGCAAGCGCTACGACATCTTCGGCAAGAGCAAGACCGTCGCCATCGCCGAGGAAAAGGGCATTCCCTATCTGGGAAGTCTTCCGATCGACCCGAAACTCGCGGAAGCGGCGGATCGGGGGAGCATCGAATTTTACGAGAACGACTCGCTCGAAGCGATCGGCGAGAAGGTCGAAAAATTTAAATAATCGAGTCGAATCGAAGGGCGCCCGCGGGCGTCCTTTTTTTATATGGCATCTCGCGGTTGTGCCACCGCTTTATTTCGGTATATACTAAACGATAAGAAGCCATCTATTTATTTTATATAAAGGAGTACATCATGAAACGAGACGTCATTATCGCCTTGGATCTCCCGTCCGAAGAGGCGGCGTGGGCGTTTCTCGAGCCGTTCCAAGCGCTTGAAGAAAAGCCCTTTGTCAAAGTCGGCATGGAGCTGTTTTACGCCGCGGGACCCGATTTTGTGCGGGCCGTCAAGGCGGAAGGCTACCGCGTCTTTTTGGATTTGAAATTGCACGATATCCCCAATACCGTGGCGGGTGCGGTCCGCTCGCTGAAGGATCTGGGCGTCGACATGTTGACGCTGCACGCCTCGGGCGGAAGAGAGATGTTTTTTCGCGCGCGCGAAGCACTGAAGGGGATGGAGAATCCGCCGATTCTATTGGGAGTTACGGTGCTCACCTCATTTTCGGATGCGACGCGGCGCGAGGCGATGCTCGGCGAATCCCACAGCGTCGAAGACACCGTGCTTCACTTGGCAGAGCTCGCGTTGCAGGGAGGCGGCGACGGAATCGTATCCTCGGCGAAGGAGGCGGCGTATTTGCGCGAGATGATCGCAAAGCCGTTTCCCCTCGTATGTCCGGGGATTCGCCCGAAGGGCACCGAAGCGGGAGACCAAAAGCGCGTCGTGACGCCCGAGGACGCTCGGAAGATCGGCGTCGACTACATCGTCGTCGGCCGCCCGATCACGAAGGCGGAGGATCCGCTCGAGAGTTACCTGAGTATTCGACGTGAATTTTTAGGAGGGGATCAATGAAAAACGTATGCGACATCTTATTAGACATCGGCGCCGTGAGTTTATCGCCGGATAAGCCCTACACGTGGGCGTCGGGCATCAAGAGCCCTATTTACTGCGACAACCGGCTGATTTTGTCATACCCCGAGGAACGGAAGGTGATCGAAGAGGGTCTGGCGAAGCTGATCGAGGAGGCCTACCCCGAGGCCGAAGCGGTGCTCGGGACGGCGACGGCGGGCATTCCCCACGCGTCGTATGCGTCGTGGATCTTGGATTTGCCGTCGGGATTTATCCGCGGAAAGGCGAAGGACCACGGAAAAAACAAGCGCATCGAGGGCGCCTTTAAAGAGGGCGAAAAAGTCGTCGTCGTCGAAGACTTGTTCTCCACCGGGGGGAGTTCGATCGACGCGGCGAAGGCGTGCGAGGAAGAAGGACTCGATGTGGTCGGCATCGTCTCGATTTTCAGCTATGATCTTTCGGTCGCCGAGGAGAACTTCAAGGCGTCGGGCTTCAGCCACAGGTCGCTCGCCACATTCCCGGAACTCTCCGAAGTCGCCGTCGAACGGGGCGAGTTGTCGGAGGAGGAGAAGACGCGGCTCGATTTGTGGCGCCGAGATCCTTACGACGAGAGTTGGTTGAAATAGAGGCGTAAAGACAATAGGTAAAGACAGGCAGAGGAGGAAATATGATGAAAAAACTGCTTACCGCCATCCTATGTGTATTATTGTGCGCGACGCCCGTCATGGCGACGAGCGAGGTCTCGCGGGAGGTCGGAAAGGAGAGGACCGTCACCGTTCAAGTCGACCGGGCGAGGGGGTGTACCGAACACAGGGGCATTTTTATCGATCCGCTGATAGCCGGTTCGAGAGAAGTGACGGGCGTCGCCTCCGCGAACGTCGAAGTCGTCCTGACCAACGAATACGGTGTCGTCTTGGGACGCGGCGTGAGCGACATCAACGGCCGATTCCGCATTAAACTATCCCGTTCGGTTCGGATAGGGGAGACGCTCACGATCACGGACAGCTGTTCCAAGAGCGAGACGTCGGAGCCGTCGACGTCACTTCCTACGTCGATGCGTCACGCCTACATCCGGGGATACGGCAGCTTTATGTATCCGAATGTCTATGTATCGCGCGCCGAAGTGGCGATGATGGTCGCGCGCATCGAGACGGGCAAACTCGACATCATCGGCAGGCACAGGACGGGATTTAGCGACGTCAGAAGCGGTTGGTACGCTCCGGCTGTCGACATCGTCAGTCGAAAGGGCATCTTAAGGGGTTATCCGGACAATCGCTTCTGTCCGTTTAGAAACATGACCCGCGCGGAATTTGTGACGATGCTTACGCGCATGACGCACGAAGGGGGCCGAAGCGGACATCCCTTTACCGACAGTGCGCACCACTGGGCGAGTCGAAACATCGGCATCGCCTACAACAACGGCTGGATCCAAGGTTACGAGGACGGCCAATTCCACCCGAATCGCGGCGTAACCCGCGCCGAGGCGGTCGCGATGCTCAACCGCGTGCTCGGAAGACATACAAACGCCTACAGTTTCAGAGACACGCTCTACATGGGAAGAATGAATACCTTCATCGACGTCCGCCCGAATCACTGGGCGTACTACGAACTTCTCGATGCGGCGAACGACCACACGATCTTCTACAAGTTGCAAAAAGACGATACCGACATGTGGCATGAAGTCTACTAACTGGATACGTCCGAGACGGATCCCTTCGAATGTGCGGAGCATTCGAGGGGATTTTTATTTGAAGGGATCGCAAATCGCGACGAGTGCATAAAAAGGCCCTCGGCATCGCGTGGTGTCGACTCCGAGGGTGTATAGATGTCGTCTATTTAATTGTTTCGATCGTTCATGGACAGGTACTTTTTCCGCGAGTTCAGGTGGACGTATGCCGGTCGGATGATCTTCGTGTCCTGGACCTGCTCCAGTCGGTGAGCACACCAGCCCGCCATGCGCGCCGTCGCAAACAGCGGCGTGTAGAGGTCTCTCGGGATGCCGAGCATCTGGTAGACGAATCCGGAGTATAAGTCGATGTTGGCCGTCAGGGGATAGCTCGTCCCGTTTCTTTCTTGCAGGAGGCGTCCGCCGATATCTTCGACGAGACGGATAAAGTTGTATTGATCCGAATAGCCTTTTTCTTCGGCCAAAATTTTTGCGCGCTTTTTGATGAGTTCGGCGCGGGGATCGGAGAGGGTGTAGACGGCGTGTCCGATGCCGTAGATCAGTCCCTTTCCGTCGAAGGCCTGTCCCGCCAGGATGCGGCGCAGGTAATCTTCGATATCGGCCTCGTTGGAGATGTCTCTGACGTTGGATGCGATGTTGTCGAGCATCGCCGAACACATGAGGCTTGCACCCCCGTGGCGCGGTCCCTTTAAACTGCCGAGGGCCGTGACGATGGCGCTGTAGGTATCGGTTCCGGTGGAAGAGACGACGTGGGTAGCGAAGGTCGAGTTGTTACCGCCCCCGTGCTCGGCGTGGAGGGTGAGCATTAAGTCGAGTATCTTCGCCTCTTCGTCCGTGTAATCGGAATTTTTTCGGATGAGGTGGAGAATTAGTTCCGCGGTGGACATGTCTCTTTCGGGATAGTGGATGACCAAGCTGTCTCCGTCGATGTAGTGTTTTTTAGCCTGATAGTTGTAGGCCATGATGAGCGGAATCTTCGAAATAAGGCTCAAGCTCTGCAACAGGACGTTGAACGTCGAGGTGTCGTCGGGATTTTTGTCGTAAGAATATAGACAGAGCGTGGAGCGCATCATCTTATTCATGACGTCGCGGCCGGGAACTTTTAAGATGGTATCTTCCAAGTAGTCGCGAGGGAGTTCCCGCTCCTCGCGCATGATGTCTTTAAAGACGGCGAGTTCTTTTTTCGTCGGAAGATTTCCGAGTAAAAGCGTATAGGCGACTTCCTCGAAACCGAATCGATCGGTCGCGACGAAATCCTTAACCATGTCCTTGACGGAGTACCCGCGGTACAGGAGGTCACCTTCGACCGGGATCTTCTTGCCGTCTTTTTTTTCGTAACCGGTGACGAAGCCGATACGCGTGATTCCGACGAGGACGCCGGTGCCGTCGCCGTCGCGAAGTCCGTGTTTGACATTGTATTTTTGGTACAGCTCTTTATTGATGTAATCGCGTTTCGTAATCCGATCCGCGAAGTCCTTTAGCTCGGGACTGATGTTTTCGTCTCGCATAATTCTCACCTACAATCTTTCTAATAACGCATCAGTGTATGTCTTTGTCGTCAAGGTTCCGCCCAGATCCTTTGTGCGCGTCTCGGGGTTTGAGAGTACCGCGTCGATGGCGCGTCGAATCTTTTCGGCTCGTGCGCCCTCGTCGATATCGTCGAGCAAGAGGCAGGCGGAGAGCAACATCGCCGTCGGGTTGGCGACGCCTTTTCCCGCGATGTCCGGCGCGGAGCCGTGGACGGATTCGTAAATCGCCATCTCATCGCCCTTGTTGACTCCTGGGATCATGCCGAGGCCGCCGATGAGGCCCGCGCCCAGGTCGGATAAGATGTCGCCGTAGAGATTTTCTGTGACGATGACGTCGAACTGACTCGGATCCATGACCATCTGCATCGCCATATTATCGACGAGGACCTCGTTTACGGGAATGTCGTAGGCGCGGGCGACGTCGCGGGCGACGTTTAGAAACAGGCCGTCGGTCGCCTTCATGATGTTTGCCTTCGTGACGACGGTGACCGATTTGCGGTGATGGTTTACGGCGTATTCGAAGGCCGCGCGGATAATGCGCTCCGACTTTTCGCGCGTGATGATCTTGATGGAGTGGGCCTCGTTTTCCGAGACGACTTCCTCGATGCCGGCGTAGAGGTCCTCGGTATTTTCGCGGAAGAGGACCATGTCCACGCCCTCAAACTTCAGGGGGAGTTTCGCCGCGGGGCGAATCGGGCGGATGTTTTGATAGAGGTCGTATCGCTTTCTGAGCTCGACGTTGACGCTCCTGAAGCCGTGGCCGATGGGGGTCGTGATGGGTCCTTTTAAAGCCAGCTTATTCTTTTCGAGTGATTCAAAGAGCGCGTCGGGAAGATAGGCGCCTTCTTTTTCGAAGACGGTCTTTCCCGCATTCACTTCCTCGAAGGCGACCGGGACGTCCAATTTCTTAAAGACGGTCTTGACGACGTCTGAAATTTCGGGACCGATGCCGTCGCCCGGGATGAGTGTCACGGTCTTCATTCGACATCCCTCCTGTTCTTCGTGTAGTTCAAGTAGCCGCCCTCGTAGAGCATGTCTTTTTCGCGAGCGCTGAAGTCGCCGATGAGTTCGACGTCTCCGGCGGGCGTGTGCATGATAAACTCGCCGCTTTCGATGGAGGCCTTGACATTCGACAAAGTGATCTCGTCGCCTTCCATGATTCGGTCGTAGTCGTCGGGGTTTTTAAAGACGAGGGGAAGGATACCCATGTTGATTAAGTTCGAGCGGTGGATGCGGGCAAAGCTCTTGGCGACGATGGCTTCGACACCCAGATAGAGGGGGAGCAGCGCCGCGTGTTCGCGACTCGAGCCCTGTCCGTAGTTGTCCCCGCCGACGACGATGCCGCCGTGGTTTTTCTCGGCGCGTTCTTTAAAGTCGTCGACTAAGGTCGAGAACGCGTACTCGGAGAGTTTGGGGATGTTGGAGCGGAAGGGGAGCAGTTTCGCCGTGGACGGGCAGATGTCGTCGGTGGTGACGTTGTCGCCCGCTTTCAAGAGGATCTTTTTCGAGATCTTGTCTTCGACGGGTTCCGCGACGGGGAAGGGCTTGATATTCGGGCCCATGATCGTCTCGGAGGGGCGCTCGTCTTTCGGCTTCGGATAGATCAGGTAGTTGGTCGCGTGGTCGTAGTGGTCGGGTTCTTTGATTTCATCGAGGCCTTCGAGTTCCGAAGGGCTTGCGATGTAGCCTTTAATCGCCGAGGCGGCGCAAGTTTCGGGGCTCGCGAGGTAGATCTTCGCGTCCTTGGTGCCGCTTCTTCCCTTAAAGTTTCGATTGAACGATCTCAGACTCGTCGCACCGCTCTTGGGCGCCTGTCCCATGCCGATGCAGGGGCCGCAGGCGCTTTCGAGGACGCGGGCTCCCGACTGGATCATGGTCGCGAGGGCGCCGTTTTCGGAGAGGGCGCCGAGGATCGTGGCGCTCCCCGGCGAGATGACGAGGCTCACATCCTCGTGCACCTTTCTGCCCTTTAAGATATGGGCGACCTTCATCATGTCGGTGTACGAGGAGTTGGTGCAACTTCCGATAGCGACCTGGTCGACCTTAACCTTTCCGAGCGAATCGATCGGCGCGTACTGGTCGGGCAGGTGGGGCTTTGCGACCGACGGGACGACCGTGGAGAGATCGAGGTCCATCACCTCGTCGTAGTGCGCGTCGTCTGTCGCGTGGATCGGCACGAACTGCTCCTCGCGGCCGTGGCGTCTCATAAACGCCTCGGTCACTTCGTCCGAGGGGAAGATCGAGGTCGTCGCACCGAGCTCGGCGCCCATATTACAAATCGTGGCGCGGTCGGTAACCGACAGCGATTTGACGCCTTCGCCCGAGTACTCGACGATGTAGCCCGTACCGCCTTTGACGGTCTTCTTACCGAGGATGGTCAAGATGACGTCCTTGGCGTTGACGCCGACGGGGAGTTTTCCGCTCAGGCGGATGTTTAAAATTTTGGGTACTTTTAAATAATAAAAGCCGCTCGCCATGGCGACGGCGACGTCGAGTCCTCCCGCGCCGATGGCGAGAGAGCCGATGCCGCCCGCGGTGGGCGTGTGTGAATCGCTGCCGACGAGCGTCTTGCCGGGGCGCGCGAACTGTTCCAAGTGGACTTGGTGGCAAATGCCGCCGCCGGGTTTGGAAAAGACGAGTCCGTATTTTTCGGCGGCCGATTGGATGAACTGGTGATCGTCCGGGTTCTCAAAACCCGTTTGCAGCATATTGTGATCGATGTAGGCGACGGAAAGTTCCGTGCTGATCGTATCGATGTCCATCGCTTCGAGTTGAAGATAGACCATGGTACCGGTTGAATCCTGCGTAAGCGTCTGGTCTATTTTGATCTTAATTTCTTCGCCTTGGCGAAGTTCTCCTTCTAATAGATGATCGTTTAGAAGTTGATATGCAATCGATGCCATAATACCTCCTATACCATGTCGCCATAATAAAAACAAAAAAACGACAATACCGTTTGTAGATTCATATGATCGTTAACAGTAATAGTATACCCTTTAATCCGTTAAAAGCATAGTCCGAGAAAGATGTAGATTGTATATCTTCGCGCGCGATCTCGCACAATCATGCGCCTTACTCGAGATATCGACGATATAAAAATAAGGAGCGTGCGCCTATCCGAGGGGAGATTCGATCGGTTTTTTATCCTTGAAGTAGGTAATCGTCTCAAAGCCCAGGGCGCGAAGGTGTTCGACGGCGCTTGAAAATCCCCTCGCGATATCCTCCGGGCGATGGGCATCCGAGGAGAGACAGATGCGGCGACCGCCGAGGTCGCGATAGAGCGAGAGGATTTCATCCTTCGGGTTGCCGTAGTCGAGTCCCTTGTAAAATCCGCCGGTGTTGTATTCGACGACGAGGTCTTTCCGAATGGCCGCCCTTAAAATATCGGCGACGATCTCCCGGTAGGATTCAAACGGGGGAATGTCGGATTTCTCCGGAACGTAGCGGTCGATATAGTCCAAATGTCCCAAGACGTGGAATCCCTCGGTGCTCGTCACGCCCTCGAGTATCGCGAGATAATACTCCTTATAGTAGCGTTCGAGCGGACCGTCCCAGGCGCGCATCGCCGATGCGATGTCGCGGTCTTTTAAGGTGTGAAGCGAGCCGATAAAATAGTCGAAGCGATCGTCGTCCATCATGGGTTCGATGATCGAATTTAAGGAAGGATTCAAGCCCATTTCGCAGCCGATGAGGACGTCGATTTCGTCGCGGTAGCGATTTTTTAGCGAGCGAAGCGTTTCGACATAGCGGTCGAAGTCGTAGAAATAATCGAGTGCGTTATCCACGCGGTCGACGTGATCGGTGAAGGCGATCGCGTCGAGACCTTTGTCGATAGCCGATAAGATATTGTCTTTAGGATCGCTCCTCGAGTCCATGGAAAAGCGAGAGTGCGTGTGTGCGTCGATGATCATTTATGCATCTCCTTTGGGTAATCGGTGCGAAAAGTGAATAAAATGGGAACAAAATAAGCGAAACTTGAATAATATACAAATTCCGAGGGTACAATCATATTAACATTTATTTACTGGAGGGTTTACTATGATTTTTGATTTTGCAAGACGTGAACGTGAAAGATATTTAAGAGAAGAACGTGCCCGTAAATTTGGCCTTGGCGTCATTATCGGCGCGGCTGCGGGGATCTTGTTTGCGCCTCAAAGCGGCAAAAAGACGAGAGAAGATTTGGCGGATCGATCCAAAGAACTCGCGGAAAACGCAAAAGACACCGCCTTGGATGCCGCCGATGAATTGACGATCCGCGCATACGAAGCGCAACAAGCCGTTCAAGACACCTACGACGATTTAAAGATTCGCGCAGCGATCAAGGCCGACGAAGTGCGCGACGACGCCGAAATCGCCAAGGCAAAAGCTAAAGCGATCGGTCAAATCGTACGCGAAGAAGGCGAAAATGTCAAAGCGGAAGTAAAAGATACCGCGGATGTCGTCGGCAGCGCCGCAAAGGACGTCGGCGAGGAAGTCAAGACCCAAGCGGGAAACACCAAGGACCAAGTGAAAGAAAGCGCCGATAAGATTTCTAAAGCGGCAAAAGACGCCGATAAGAAAGTAAAAGAAGAAAAGGGCAAGAAGGAAGAGAAGGACGAAAAGAAAGAAAAATAAGACGCGGAGGTCAAGATGGATACGATGATTACCTTACACGACCTCTTACGTTTTCTACTATATGTAGCAGGCATTGGTGCGCTCGTATTCTTAATGATCGCATTAAAGAATATAGCGGGTATTTTGAAGGTCGTAAAAAACAAATTGGAAACGCATGACGCGGTGATAGACGACACATTTCAAAAACTTCCGACGATTACCGATAACGCGACGATCGTGACGGCCAACGCGTCGAGAATCACGACGGATGCGACGGAAATGATCGAAATCGTCAAACCGGAAGTCGAGAAAGTCGCCTCGACCGTCGGCGACGTCACGGAGACCGTGGATTCCGTCGTCCGAAAGGTGGACCAGACGTCTTCGAAGATTCAAAATACGGCCGATGTCGTCTCGGACTCTATCTCCGATACGGCGAAGACCATTTCATTCAATGCAAATAATGTCGTCGATTACTTTTATATCTTGCGAGAAGTATTGGAATCGCTACGCGATGTCATACGCACGAAGTAATCAAAAAGAAACGGTTCGCCGTTTCTTTTTTTATGCGCAAAAAAGATGGGATAAGACGGAGAGGATGCGCGAGACAAAAACGCTTTCAACAAAAAAAGAAGGACGCGCGGCGGCGGGAAAAACTGCCATATTTTCCCGAGTCGGTCAAATGCCGGCGGAATCGGAGATAAAAAGAGCGACGCATCTTTTTTTATGCGATTAAACGAACAGATTGCATGTAAAATGTCCTACGCCGCACGGTTTTCCTATATTTTCATCGTCCTCATTTTCACAAAGAATGGTTTTGTGGAATCGTTATACTTAGCGTATAATAGGAGTACATAGGATATTTACGGGGGTATTTTTAGAATGAAACGAGTGAAAATCATCGCTAATCCGTCGAGCGGTCGAGAAGAGGCGTTGAGTGTGATCGAGCAACTGGTCGAGCCGTTTGCATCGAAGGGAACGACGGTGATTTTGCAATTTACGCAAAAAGCGGGCGATGCCGCGCGATTTGCCATGGAAGACGACGGCGAGGAATGCATCATTTCCATCGGCGGCGACGGAACGGTCAACGAGATCGTCAACGGGATGTATGCGGCCGAGCGGAAAGTGCCTCTCGCCGTCTATCCCGCCGGCACGGTTAACGATTTTGCGGAGTCGATGGGTATACCGAAGGATCCTTATGAGTTTTACGCCATGGTTTGTTACGGCAGAAGGCGTACCATCGACATCGGCGTATGCGGCGACGGTGCGTTTATCAACGTCTGTGCGATCGGCCTGTTTACAGAGATCGGTTACAGCGTCAATGCGGAGGCGAAGTCGTCGATTGGGCGACTCGCTTACTATGCCGAAGGATTTCGGGCGTTTCGAGGAACGGACTTGTCGAAACAGAGTTTTAAGCTGCACGTCGAAACCGATGACGAGGAATTTGAGACGGATGCGCTGATCGCGATGGTCGTCAATTCGAAGAGCGTCGGCGGTTTTTCGAAGATCAGCCCCGAGGCGGACGTCGAAGACGGGAAACTCGAGTTAATTGTCATCGAAAGAATGAGTATATCGAAAGTATTGGAATTATTTACATCGATTGGCCTGGGAAAACACGTCGATCACGATCACTTTATATATCGAAAGGTTCGCTCGGTGACGTTGCGCGCCGACAAGCCGATGCGCGTAGACATCGACGGAGAAAAGGGTCCGTTTTTACCGCAGACGATCGAGGTCGTTCCCGGAGCCATTCAATTTATTACGAAATAGGAGGAAAGCATGGCATCAACGATTAAAGACGTCGCGAAGATGGCGGATGTTTCCATCTCGACGGTATCGCGCGTCATCAACGATTCAAAACCGGTGAGTCCCGAAGCGCGGCGGCGCGTCCTTCACGCGATCGCCGCACTCGATTATAAGCCGAATGAAGTGGCGAGAAGCCTCGTCACGAAAAAGAGCAACATCATCGGCGTCATTGTCTCGGACGTAGGGAACCAATATGTCTCTCAAGTCTTAAGGGGCGTCGAAGAGATCGGCCGCATGTACAATTACGACATTCTCCTCTCCTCTTCCTACGGCGATCCGGAGGTCGAGCTGAAATTTGCGAACCTCTTTAGCCAAAAACAGGTCGAGGGGATCATCATTATCTCTGAAATTTTAAATCAAAAACTGCTCTATAAGTTGGACGAGTTTAAAATTCCCTGCGTCGTGATCAACCGCTTTTACAATATTAACGAGGCGCCGACGGTTACAGTCAACAACAAGGCTGCGGCGTTTAACATGACCGACTACCTGATTAATCTCGGGCACACCTCGATCGGCTACGTGGCGCTGCGCAAGGACATGGACCGCACCAATGAAAAGTTTAAGATTCGCGGGTATCGGGACGCGATACGCGCGGCGGGACTGAAGCCGTCGATCTTATACTGCGAGGGTTTAAGTGAAAAAGACGCCGCGGAGGTCTTTGAGGAACACGAGGAAGATTTGCGCGGCGGAAAGTACTCCGTGCTCTTTTGCAGCCAGGACTTGATGGCGATTCATCTGATGAATGTCATGCGGGATAAGGGGATGTCGATCCCCGAGGACATGTCGTTTGCGGGATTCGGCGGAAGCACCCTGTCCGAAATCTATCGCCCGAAACTCACGACGGTCAAAGAGCCGTATTACGACATAGGCGCCGTCGCCATTCGCAAGCTCTTTAAGATTTTGGACGATAAAAATGCCGACCGCGAGGACGAAACCATCCTCTTGCCGGTCGAAATCATCAAGCGGCAAAGCGTCATTGATTTAAGCCACGCAAAATAGGTCGAAAGCCGCATAATCGTTGAATCGCGACCGTATTTTCACTATAATGAATGGTAGTCGATATTCAAAGTATTTATTAAAGATAGAAAAAGGAGCAAGTCCATTGAAGAAACTCCTGTTGGGTTTAGCGGCGTGCCTTTTACTTACGGGTTGCAGCTCCTCAGTCAGTTACAGTGCCAAGGAACCGGTACACGGCGAAAAAAGAGCCCTGCCGGTGGACGAAAGAATGGAAGACCGCAGGTTGTTACACGACGGTATCTATGTTTCGCAAGGACGCGGTATGCAAGGGGACATTTCCATTGAAATGCGCGTGCGGGACGGTTATATCGACAGTGTGCGCGTCACTGAACACGAAGAAAATGTAGGCGTCGTCGAAGATGCCTTTGAACAATTGCAAGATAAAGTCATTCGAAAACAATCGGCCGATGTCGATACAGTTTCCGGTGCGACGGAGGCCTCTTACGGTTTTTTAGAGGCGGTAAAAAATTGTATTCGAGAGGCCGAGTAAAGGGGAAGTGCATGAAACTTTCAAGTTATTATTTACCGACCTTACGAGAAGAACCGGCGGACGCGGTGACCGCGGGACATCGCCTGATGTCGCGAGCGGGGATGCTGCGCGGGGCGGGCGTCGGCGTCTACAGTCTCCTGCCCTACGGCATGGAGATGTTTGAGCGCGTGGCGAACCGATGGGAGTTCGCACTGTTTGAAGACGGACTCAAGGTCTCGGTAGCCTCTCTTCAGGACCGCGCTCTTTGGGAGGCGAGCGGACGTTGGGAGAGTTACGGCTCAGACATGTACAAGATCGCCGATCGCTACAACCGACAATCGGCGCTCGCACCCGAGTCGGAGGAAGCTTTTTTGAATGTGATCTCCGGCGAACTGAAGAGTTACAAACAATTGCCGCTCTTTTTATACGAGATCGAAAAGCGCTTTAAAGACGTCCAAAAGCCGAAGCTCGCGCTCGCCGATGCGCGCGAGGCGACGGTGATCGAGGGTTATCGCTTCGACGCGTCGAAGGACGAGGCCGAGCGATTTGTCGAAAAAAAGCTCTCGGCGGCAAAGGGACTTCTCGACGACGAGGGCGTGGCGTATAAAGTCGTCGAAACGGACGAGGCGTATATTTTTTACGGCATCGGTGAGGGGTACACCGACGCCCTCGCGTGGAACGGAGATAAGGCGTATCCGCGTGAACTCGCGCCGATTCACTACGATCTTCCGAAAGGAGAAGATCCTCGCGAGGCGGAAGACATCCACACGCCCGATGCGCAGAGCATTCAGGCGCTGAGCGAGATGATCGGCGTCGAGCGCGCTCGCTGTGCCAAGGCCGTCGACTTAAATGTAAACGGCGAGGCGATCTTCGCCTTTATTCCCGGTGACCGCGAGTTGAATACGAAGAAACTCGCGGCCTACTTAGGCGTCGAGGAGAGCGCCATCGACATGCTCGACGAGGAGACGATCCGCGCGATCGGATCGGCGCCCGGATTTACGGGTCCCGTCGGGTTGAGCGACAGGGCGCGGGTGATCGTCGACCGTTCGGTGACGAACATCGACAACATGGTCGTCGGCGCAAATCGTCCGGACTACCACAAGATGAATGTCAATTACGGTCGGGACTTCGAGGCGGAAATCGCAGACGATATCCTGTCCGTCGAAGACGGCGATACGACTCCCGAGGGCGAAGCCTACACCTTCGGGGCAGGTTACGAATTGATTCGGATTAAAAAGCCCTCGACGCGATACGCCGAGGCGATGGGCATTTTATTTATCAACGAGTCGGGAAAAGAAGAACCCTATGTCGCGACGGGAATCTCCTGTCGAATCGGCAGCCTCCTGACGGCGATTGTCGAGGGACACCACGACGAAAACGGCATCGATTTTCCCGTAGGCATGGGCGTCTACGACGTCGTGATTACGATCGTCAACGCAAAAAAAGAAGAGCAGGTAAACGCCGCCGCCGGACTCTACGACGAGTTGAGGGCGGAGGGCATCTCGGTGCTCTTGGACGACCGCGCGGAACGCGCCGGTGTGAAGTTTAAGGACCGCGATCTGATCGGAATCCCCCTCCAAGTGACGGCGGGAAAAGACATCTCCGAGGGACTCTTCGAGTATAAGAGGCGGGGCGGCGACGTCGAAAAATTGGATTTCGAAGGCATCTTCGACGCGCTGAGACGCGAAGGATTGATGTAGTGCGGAAAAACCTCGTAAAGCGGGGTTTTTCTTTTTTTTTGAGACATGTCGTTATAAATTGTTATAAAAACTTAACGTAATAGAAAGAGGATAGCCATTATAATAAGACGAAAGGAGGAGAGTTATGAGGAAAGGGTTCACGCTACTATTAGCCTTGCTGCTGTTGTGTTTTTCGACGACGGTATTTGCCGTGGGCGATATTCGCTCCGATTTGACGTTGCCGAAGACCTACGCGCAAAAGGCGGGAGACGACTATCCGATGCAGATGACGCTCGCATTTCCCGCTAATTATAAACGCGAGATCAAGACACTGTCGCTGTCGATTTTGATCGATCGTTCGCTGCACGTGGAAAACACGGGCGTAAACGGCGGTTTGAGCGACAACGACTATCGCCTGACGACGTCGAAGAACGACGAGTCGGGAAGAGAGATCATAACCTTCGTCATCCCCGACGTGAAGATGTTGAGGGGACCGGAGTTGACGCTGAATTTGAGCGGAAAATTCAAGCCGAATACGAAGGACATCGACGAGGTGAAGATCTCCTATGTCATCGGCATGGTCGACGGGGACGGGATGTCGCACAGCACGCAGTATAATGTGACGAGCGAAAAGGGACAGCCGAAGCCGTCGGGGCTCCACAAGGTCGATCCCATCGCGCCGGGGGATAACGCCCTGACGGGGACGTCGACGGCGGGAACGCGCATCCGCGTCTTTCGCGGCAAGACCTTGATCGGTTCGGGGGTGGCGAAGGACGACGGAACGTTTTCGATCGTCATCAATCCGCAGCCGGCAGGTGCCGAGTTATCCTTTGAATTTAACTCTTCCAAGGGAAATGAAACGGTCGCTGTGACAGTCGGCCCGTCCGAGAGTGTGGAGCAACCGGACGATCCGCTCCGGACGAAGATGAAAGACTATCTCGATATCTTGTCGAACGCGAACATGGTCAAGAGTCCGCACGTCGATCAGCTGCAGGTGAATGCGGCGATCGCGACGGCGGAATTTGCCTTGGCGAAGGGCGAGAGTTATCAGGGCGAGCTCGCGCAGGTTCAACGCGGTCTGGAAGATGCGATGAAGGTGGCGAGACCCGGTTATATGTCCGGCTATCCGAACGGAACCTTCGGTCCGAAAAAGGCGATGACGCGCGCCGAGGTGGCGGCGGTCTTTACGCGACTTATGAATCACGGCGAGGATCCGGCGACGTTCAGCTCCTTTAAGGACATCGACGACAGCAAGTGGTACGCTTCCTCTATCGGATACGTCGAAAAGCAGGGGTTGATCAGCGGATACAAGGACGGAACCTTTAAGCCGCAGCAATCCATCACCCGGGCGGAATTTGCGAAGATTTTGGCGGGTTTTGCGGGCCTCGAGGAGGCGGAGAGCGTAAGTTTCAACGACGTCAAGAGCAACCACTGGGCGAGGGGTTACATCGGCGCCGTCGAGCGCGCGGGATTTATGGGAGGTGTCGGGAAAAATCGATTCGCCCCTTCCGAGAAGATCACGCGTCAAGAACTCTGTACGGCGCTCAACAAGGCGCTCTACCGGCGACCGAACAAGACTTTCCTCGACACCTACGCCTCCGGCGCATTTACCGACGTGTCGAAGGATCTGTGGAGTTATTATGAGATATTAGAAGCGGCGGGCGAGCCTCGGTAGGCCACCGCTTCTTTTTATGCCCTTTTTGTATGAGTGAAAGCCTCTGTGTTATAATAAGATAGAAAAAGAGAGGAGACGTTATGGACTTACATGTCGACATGCATACGCATACCGTCGCCTCCGGACACGCGTATTCAACGCTCAGAGAAAATTTAATCGTCGCAAAAGAGCGGGGGCTCACCGTATTCGGCACGAGCGATCACGCGAAGGCCATGAAGGGTATTCAGAGCAATGCGATCTTCGGGAATTATCGGGCGATCCCGAGATATATCGATGACGTGCTCGTCGTCTGCGGCGTCGAGGCCAATATCGTCAACGAAAAGGGCGCCATTGACATCGACCTGGACCGCAAACGCGTCGATTATGCGATCGTCAGTCTTCACAGACAGTGCTATAAATCGCAGACGAAACAGATCAACACCGACGCACTGATAGGCGCCTGCGCGCATCCCTCGGTGAAGATCATCGGCCATCCCGACGACGATCGCTATCCCTTAGATTATGATCGCCTTTCCGATTTTATCGTCGAGAGGGATCTTTTTTGCGAGGTAAATAACTCTTCTTTGAAGGTCAACGGACCGCGTCAAGGGGCGAAAGAGAATTTAGAGGTATTGCTGAAAATAGGAAAAGAAAAAGGTATGAAAGTCATTGTCGGAAGCGACGCCCACATTGATGTCGAGGTCGGCAATTTTGAATTGGCAGAAGCGCTGCTCGAGGAGATGGACTATCCCGAGGAGCTGATCGTCAATACGTGGGACGAGGAGAAGATCATATCCGAACTGACGATGATGGAGAAATAAGGAGGAAGCATGGACAACGTACGTGTGCGCTTTGCCCCCTCACCGACGGGGTATTTGCATATCGGCGGCTTGAGAACGGCCGTTTATAACTATATTTATGCCAAACAACACGAGGGATCGTTCTTACTTCGAATCGAAGATACGGACCGGACGCGCTATGTCGAAGGGGCGATCGAAAACTTAATTCGCTCCCTGAACTGGGCGGGCATCGAGATCGACGAGGGCGTCGTGATGGAAGACGGAAAAATCACCCAAAAGGGCGATCGTGGGCCGTATATTCAATCGGAGCGCCTCGATATCTATCAAAAATACGTCGATCAACTGCTCGAATCGGGTCACGCCTACTACTGTTTCTGTACGAAAGAGCGCCTCGACGCCCTGCGCGAGGAACAGAGAATCAAGGGCAAAGTTCCGCGCTACGACGGTCTTTGCCGCGGCGTGTCGATGGAAGAGGCCAAGGAGCGCATTAAAAACGGCGAAGAATACGTCGTCCGCTTAAAACTTCCCCACGACCGCGACATCAGCTTTGAAGATGAGGCGCGCGGAACCATTACGATCAATACCAACGAAATGGACGACCAGGTTTTGATGAAGAGCGACGGATATCCGACCTACCACCTGGCCGTCGTCGTCGACGACCACCTGATGGGCATCACTCACATCATTCGAGGCGAAGAGTGGCTGCCGTCGACGCCGAAACACGTCTACCTTTACGAGGCCTTGGGCTGGGAGGTACCGACCTACATTCACTTGCCGGGCGTCTTGAACAGCGACCACAAAAAGCTCTCGAAGAGACAGGGGGACGTCTCGGTCGAAGATTTCCGCGGACACGGATACCTTCCCGAGGGTCTCGTCAATTACTTGGCGCTCGTCGGTTGGTCTCCCGAAGATAATAGAGAAATCTTCAGCATGGACGAGTTGATCGAAGCATTCGACACGAGCCGCATCGCGAAGACCGGCGGCGTGTTCGACGTCAAGAAATTGGATTGGGTCAACAGCCACTATATGAAGGAACTCTCGCCCGACGAATTGCTTTCGATGGCGATGCCTTATATTAAAGAGGCGGGCCTCTTCACCGAAGAAGATGTCGAAAAACACCCCGAGCATTTCCGCGTGCTGATGGAGACCATCCAAGACGGTCTGGACCGTCTGGAACAAGTACCCGAGGCCTGCGGATTCCTCTACAACGAGTACGAAGTGACCGAAGAGGCCGCGCTCGAACAGTTGAAGTCCGAGTCGGCGCCGAAAGTCGTCGAGGCGCTCGAGTCGATCCTCGCGGAGATGGACGATATCTCCTTGGAAGAAGCCGGAAAACTGATGAAGCAAGTGCAAAAGGCGAGCGGCGTCAAGGGCAAGAACCTCTACATGCCCGCCCGCGCGGCGATCACCGGAAACGTCCACGGACCGGAACTCAGCAACATCATTTATCTGCTGGGCAAGGATGAAATCTTAAAGCGATTGGAAAAAGCGAAGACCTACTTTGCGTAGATATAAAAAGAGACCCCGCCGCGGCGGGGTCTCTTTTTATATTCGGCGTCCACAAAAGGCGCACCGGAAATTTCTATAGGAAGTTATTGCTTATACTCGGGATGGTCAGGAGATTGAGCAAAGACAGGAGGATGAGGAAGGCGAAGGGGATGACGGCGATGATAAAAAAGATAAAACCCGCGTGGTTCCACGTCTCCTGTATTCTCGAGAACTCTTCGATGTCGCGGTAGTCGTTGTTGTTCATGGCCCACGCGTTGCCGCTGAAACCCGCGATAAAGGACATGATGATGTTGAGCCCGGGGATCAGGGCGAGGAGGCAGATATAGCACCGGTTCCCGATTCCCCAAGGGATCGTCAGGGAAAAAGCGCCCCAGTTAAACGTGCCGGGAGCTTGTGCGGCATACATGGGGTTGTGCTCGTAGGCTTCGGGGCGGGAACGGGGTCTCTCCTCGCCTCGACCCGCCGCATGTCGCTGCGCGGTCTTTTGCGCGACGTCTTCCGAATCGTAGTAGGGGTTCGGGCTTCCGCAGGACGTGCAAAAGCGGTTGTCGGGGTTTAATTTTTTTCCGCAGTGGGAACAGTACATCGTACACTCCTTTCTTACGTTAACGGGATAGATGCTATTTATTATAGGGGAGGCGCCATCTCTCTGTAAAGCGGTGCGCGAAAAAAGACATGAGACCTATGGCCTCATGCCGATCTTAAGCGTCGCTCTCCTTGGCTTCGACGACGGCGCGCGGCGCGCGATCGTCGTATTTTTCGCTTCGAATGCCCGTGACGATGATCTTAATGCACATGTAGAGGGGCGATGCGATGAGCGCGCCGAGTACGCCGAAGAGGTTCGCGCAGACCATGACGGCGACGATGACGATGAAGGGGTGGATGTCGAGTTTACTTCCCATGATATTCGGAGTGATGATGTTGCCTTCGAGTTGTTGGGTGACGATGGAGACGACGATGACCTTGATAACCATGGAGGGACTCATCGTGAGTCCGACGAGTACGGCCGGCGCCGCCGCGATAAACGGCCCGATAAAGGGAATAAAGTTAAAGAGAAAGGCGATCGCCGCGAGGGATAACTTATACTTCAGGCCGATGATGGCATAGCCGATGAACATCAAAATCCCGAGGATGCAGGCGACGAGAATCTGTCCCGAAATATAGATTTTGAGCGTCTCGTGTATTTGCCCGAGGATGTCCATGGTGCGGTCGTAGTATTTTCCCTGCGCCAGGGAGTGGATGGCTTTGACCGCTTGGTTTTCGTCGACCAACAGATAGAACAGTCCCAAGATGACGAGCAGGATCAGCGAGCCGAAGGTGCCGATGTTGCTGAATATGGTCGGCAGGATGTTCGGAAGGTCCGTGACGAGCCCTTGGAGCCACGACTCCAGCTTTTGGAGAGAGCTGTTAAGCGGGATGTATTGGTTAATCTCCTGATAAAGCTCGGAGTTTGAGTACTGCACGATGGCGTTCAGGTCCAAGTCGTTCAGAAAGCTCTGCGCCTGGTCGTAGATCATGCTGAAGGTGACGTAGAACAGGCCGATGGCGAGGACGATAAATAGCAAAAAGGTGACGACCGCCGAAAGCTTCGGTTTTTTGGTCCACTCCGTCAGCTTGTTTCGGATGGGACGAAAGGCGTAGAAGATGTAGATCGCAAGTATCAGCGGATTGATGAGAAGCGAGACGGTGTCGTAAAGGGGACTTAGAAATTGGCGCGTCACACTGAAGAGCAGGATGATTAAGAGAATCAGGACGACGGCGACCAAACGACGCAGTGTCTTATTACTTGTCACGCTTTTTTTCCAATTCCATATTGATGTATTCGATGGAATCCGAAGGGAAGACCAGGTCGCGTTGGAATTCCTCGATATTTAATGCGTCGCGGCTGTTGGACGGCTTGACGTCCTTCGCGTCGCTGGTCGCGCGGTAATCTTCCATCATCGCCTTAAAGAGCGTTCCCGTCGACGGCGGCGTGTAGGTGATGGAGTTTGCGCCGGCCTTGATCGTTTCGTTGATTTGTTCTTCCTCCCCGCCGCCGGTCGCGATGATGGGGAACTCGTTGCCGACGATGCTTCGAATGTAGCGGACGAGCTCCGCGGTGTTCTTACCGCCCGAGACGTTTAAGATCCGCGCGCCGGCGTTGATCTTTCCGATAAAATCGTCGTGCTTGGAGACGATGGTCGCGATGATCGGGATGTCCAGGACGCTGTACATCTCTTCGATCACTTCGTTTTTCATTGGCGCATTGACGACGACGCCGTAGGCGCCCAGGAGCTCACACTGAAGGGCGATAGAGATCGAGCGGCTGCCGGAGGTCGTTCCCCCGCCGACGCCGGCGAATACGGGAATGGACGAACCCGCGATAATGGTTTGCACGATGGCGAGTTGGGGCGTAAAGGGATAGACGGCAAAGACGGCCTGCGCGTTGCAGTTGCGGATGACCGCGATGTCGGTCGAAAAGACGAGGGACTTAATGCGCGTACCCTGGATGCGGATGCCCGAGGCCTTGTAGATGGCTTTGGGCATGAGAATCGGTTTTTTCCTGAGCGAAGATTCGATTTCTGGGATGTATTTATCCTTGATGACGTGAAAGTCGCCGGTAGGTCGTTTTGATTTTTTAGAAATACTCAATGGACACCTCTTTCTATGTAATTTGGTAATTTGTCAGATGATAGTAACATACATTTTCAGCACTTCATAATATATACCATGATTGAACCGCGTACAAACCGATTCGTGCGAGAAAAAAAGCCCCGAAGGGCTTTTTGTTAAGGCGCGTCGCTTTCGAACGTATCCCCGGCATCTTCGAGGTTGAGTTCCCAAGCCATTCGCTGGGTGGATTCGTAGAGTTCGTCGTTGAGCTTTTTAACTTCCGGCGTGCGGTAGTAGGCCGCGACTTTCTGATACAGCGGATTGTCCTTGTCTTCGTTTCGCGCGACGACGTAATTGATATAGGGTGCCGAATGTTCATCGAGCGGTTCCATAAAGATGGCGTCGTCCTTCGGAGAGAGCCCCGCGTCGATGGCCAGATTCGTATTGATGATGGCGGCGTCGACATCGGGCAGTGTGCGGGCGACCTGTGCCGCGTCCAACTCGTCGATGGCGATATTCTTCGGATTGTCGACGATATCGTCGAGGGTGGGGTTGACGCCGGCGTCGTCCCGCAGGGTAATGAGATTGGCCGCCTGAAGGAGGTACAGGGCGCGGCCGCCGTTGGTCGTGTCGTTCGGAATGGAGACCTTGCCGTCCTTCGGGACATCCTCCAAGTGCTTCAGATGCTCGGAATAGGCGCCGATGGGCGAGATAAAGGTCCTTCCGATCGGCACGAGGTCCGTCCCCTTCGAATGGTTGTACGCGTCCAAGAAGGCCTTGTGTTGAAAGGCGTTCAAGTCGATGTCGCCGTTGGCCAGGGCGTCGTTGGGGGTGTTGTAGTCGGAGAAGGGAACGAGTTCGATGTGAATTCCGTCCTTTTCGGCGAGTTCCGCCGCCTTTTCCCAGAGTCTTTGGTCGTCGCCGACCACGCCGAGGCGCACGGTCTTTGATGTGTCGGCTTTCGCCTGCCCGCATCCCGCGAGAACGAGCAGGGATATAAGCGAGAGTGTTACGAGCTTGATGAATTTTTTCATAATGTGAGTCCTTTTCTAAATCGCGAGGGTGTCGTTGCGTGTTTGTCTCCCCGCCTGCACGTAACGTGGATCTCGCCCGAGAAGGTTCGAGCTCGTTAGCGCACAGGCAGGCAACACATTCGTACGCGCGTCTGTATCATGCGACCTATTTGTCCTGATTGTCCGCGTTATTTTCCGAATCGGCGGGGGCGTTGTCGGTCTGCTTATCGGTTGCGTCGTTTTTTTGATTATCGACGGCACTGATGTCGTCGAGGTCCAATTTCCAAGCGGCGTATTGACTGCCCTTGTAGAGTTCCTGGAGCAATTCGTCGACGTTGTCCGTTTGATAGTAACCGACGACTTTTTTGTAGAGTGCGTTGTCCTTGTCCTCGTTTCTCGCGACGACGTAGTTGATATAGGGGGCGATGCTCTCGCTCATTTCCTCGACGAAGATCGTGTCGGTTCGGGGATCGAGTCCCGCATCGATCGCCATGTTGCCGTTGATGATGGCCGCATCGACGTCGGGGAGGGAGCGCGCGACTTGGGCGGCATCCAGCTCTTCAAGTTTGATGTTTTTGGGATTGTCCTTGATGTCGTCGACGGAGGGAACGAGTCCCGCGTCATCTTTTAAGGTGAGAACCTTCGCCTGTTCGAGGACGATCAGCGCGCGTCCGCAGTTGGTGGCGTCGTTGGGGATCGCGATGGTGTCGCCGTCTTTTAAGTCCTTTAAATCCTTGATCTTATCGGAGTAGACGCCGATGGGGGAGAGGTAGGTCATGCCGATCGGGACGAGGTCCTGATTATTGTCTTTGTTGTATTCGTCCAGAAACGCCTTGTGTTGGAACGCGTTCAAGTCGATGTCGCCGTTGGCCAGGGCGTCGTTGGGGGTGTTGTAGTCGTTGAAGACGACGATGTCGAGTTTGACGCCGTCTTTTTCGGCGTTTTCGGCCGCTTTTTGCCAGAGTCTCTGGTCGTCGCCGACGACGCCGATCTTTACGACCTTCTCGCCGTCCTTGTCTTCCGCGGGCTTTTGGCTTTCCGACGCCTTCGTATTATTGCTCTGCGTATCATTTGTCGCCGCATGTTGTGCGTTTCCGCCGCCGCAACCGGTCAAGAGGAGGGCGGTCAACAGCGTGAGGGATGTCAGTTTTTTGAAAATATGTTTCATGGTCATGCTCCTTTTTAGAATTAGTGTTGTATCTTCTTTACCCAGAGGTCGAAGACGGCCTGGGTAATAAATACCAAGATGAGAATTAAGACGGTCGATACGATGATGATGTCGTTTTGGTAACGGTTATAGCCGCGGGTGATCGCGAGGTTTCCGAGCCCGCCGGCGCCGACGGCACCCGCCATGGCGGTGAGGCCGATCAAGCTGATGATGGTGAGCGCGCTCGCCCGTAAGATCGAGGGGAGTCCCTCTTTCATATAGACGCCGAAGATGATGTCGCGGGGCGAGTCTCCCATGGACTCGGCCGCTTCGATGATGCCGGGGTCGACTTCGGCGAGGGCGTTTTCAATCTGTCTCGCATAAAACGGCGCCGTGCCGATGACGAGCGGCACGATGGCCGCGGTGTTTCCGATCGTGGTGTGCACGATCGCGCGGGTTAACGGCGAGATCAGTGCGAGGAGGATAATAAAGGGGATGGACCGGAAGATGTTGACGATCTTGTCCAGCACCCAATAGACTTTTTTATTTTCCCAGAGCCCGCCTTCCTGCGTCAACGTCAGGAGGAAGCCGAGAAAAAGTCCGATAATTCCCGCGATGATCGAGGTGACGACGACCATATAGATCGTCGCGCCGGTTTCGATGACAAAGTCTTCTTTAGAAGCGATGGCGTTTGCGAAGAATTCCATTAAATCACCTCCTTTGTGACGACTTCGAGGTCGACGTCGTTATCGAGCAGAAATTTCTTGGAGCGCTCGATGGCATCGGGCTCGCCCTGGAACAGGACGACCAAGTTTCCGAAGGGAACGTCCTCTAAAAACTCGATGCTGCCGGATAAGATATTGGTCGCGACGTGAAATTCGGTGTAGACATTGTTTAAGATAGGTTCGGTCGCGGACGAGCCGACATATTGAAGGTGGATCAACTGCCTGCGCGGATCGTCGTTATCGAAGTAGCCGTGTTGGCTGAGCTTGTCGATGGTCTCTTCCCAGTGGCTCGCGGTCTCGACGAACTGCCGTGTGATGGTCTCGGTGGGATTTGCGAAGATGTCGATGAGCGATCCGCTCTCGACGACGCGTCCCGATTCCATGACGGCGACCTTGTTGCAAATTTCCTTGACCGCCTGCATCTCGTGGGTGATGAGGACGATGGTCAGACCCATGTCGCGATTCAGTCGCTTGAGCAGGTGCAAAATCGAGGTGGTGGTTCTCGGGTCCAGCGCCGAGGTGGCCTCGTCGCAGAGGAGAATTTCCGGATCGTTGGCGAGTGCCCTGGCGATGGCGACTCGCTGCTTTTGTCCCCCCGAGAGCTCCGAGGGATAGCTGCCGGCTTTCTCCTCGATGCCGACGAGCTTTAACAGCCGCATGGCCTTGTCTTTTTTTTCTTGCTCGGACATGGAACTGTCCTTTAAGGGGTAGAGGACGTTTCCCAAGATGGTCCTCGCGTTCATCAGATTAAAGTGCTGAAAGATCATGCCGATTTTTTTTCGGCGATCCCGCAGTTCCTTGACGGACAGGTCGGTTAAATTTTCGCCGGCGACGTAGACTTCGCCGTTGGTGGGCGGTTGCAAGAGATTAATCGTGCGAACGAGCGTCGACTTTCCGGCGCCGGAATAACCGACGATGCCGTAGATGTCGCCCGCCTCGACGGTAAGCGACACATCGTCGACCGCCTTAAAGCTGTGTCCGTCTCGTTCGAAGACGACGGAAATGTTTTGTAGATCGATCAAAAGAATCCTCCTCATCGAATGAAATTTTGTATAAAAAAAGCCCTTCTCCCTACGGGAAAAGGACGATACGAATCGTGTTACCACCTTTATTTATGTAGACCTCGCGATCTACACCTCAAAGAGTACCATCATACTCCGGCGCTGTAACGGGCACACCCGTAAAGATCTCATGTCGACCCTTAAAGTCGGAGGCCATGTTCTCTCGAATATCAAAACAGCTTCTCTCACCAACAAAGCTTCTCTGTAGTCCGATTGTTCGGGATACTCTCCTCGTCAAACTCGATGGGTCAATAATAACAAGATCCTAGCCGAGGCGTCAAGTCTTTTTAGAACTTTCTTTGAAATAATTTGGTACAATAGAAAAAGCAGACAGAAGTTATAAGGAGGAAACGGCAAATGAACGAAAAAGGCACGAGTCGTGTCGTGAGAGATTACCCGATGAAGCATGTGACGAGTTTTCAAATCGGCGGTGCGGTCGATTATTTTATAGAGCCCGATTCGGTCGACGCGCTGAAGCGCGCGATCCTGCGGTTGAACGAAGAGGATATTCCGTGGATGGTCATGGGGAAGGGGACGAATATGGTCGTCTCCGACAAGGGTATCCGCGGCGCGGTTATTCGGCTCGAAAAACAGTTTGAAGCGGTCTCCGTCGACGGGACTCGCGTGACGGCCGAAGGCGGCGCGTCTCTTCGGAAGGTCGCCGAGATCGCTCAGCAACACGGCCTGAGCGGCTTGGAATTTGCCCACGGTATCCCGGGAGCCGTCGGCGGCGCGATGACGATGAACGCGGGCGCCTACGGCGGAGAGATGAAGGATATCGTCTCCTCGGTCCGCGTGATGAAGCGCGACGGGACGATCGCAGACATCGACGGCGACGAGATGGAATTTGAGTATCGAAACAGCCGGGTCTATACGGAAAAACTCGTCGTGCTTTCGGCGACATTTGCCCTCGAAGAAGGCGACGGCGAAGAGATTCGGGCGCGCATGGACGACCTTTGGGCGCGCAGATTGTCCAAGCAACCCCTCGAGTATCCGTCGGCGGGAAGCACGTTTAAGCGGCCGGAGGGCTACTTCGCGGGCCAGCTGATCGATCAGGCGGGACTGCGCGGGTTGAGACACGGAGATGCGCAGGTGTCGGAGAAACACTGCGGTTTCGTCATCAATCGGGGCAACGCGACTTGTAAAGAAGTGGTCGAGCTGATTCGCACGGTGCAGGAGGCTGTCTATGCAAAGCACGGCGTCGAGCTCGAAACGGAAGTGAAGGTATTGGGCGAACAGTAACCCGTAGGGGGGAGGTGATTATGAAACTGCTAGTGATTACCGGCTTGTCCGGAGCGGGAAAAAGTCAGGCGCTCAAGGCGGCGGAAGATCTCGGATACTACTGCGTCGACAACCTGCCTCCCGCGCTGTTTCCGAAATTTATAGACATCGTCGACGAGGCCAAGATGCCGCTTGTGGCCCTCGCATTGGATATTCGAAGCGGCCTGTTTTTTAATGAACTCGACGTCGCCATCGACACCTTGGACAGAGAGGTCGAGGAGGTGACGGTGATCTATCTCGAGGCCGATCCGCACGTGCTCATCCAGCGGTTTAAAGAGCTGCGCCGCCCGCATCCGCTTTCTTCGTCCATCGCGAGGGGGATCGAGGAGGAGCGAAAGCGCATGAAGCCGATGCGCGCGCGGGCCAATTACGTGATCGACACCTCGAGGATGACCAACCATAACCTCAAGGTGCGGTTAAAGACGATTCTTCGAAAGGAGCGCGGAAAGCTCGGCATTTCGATCCTCTCGTTCGGCTTTAAAAACGGCATTCTCGAGGAGGCGGACCTCGTCTTCGACGTGAGGTTTTTGCCGAACCCCTACTACGTGCCCGAACTCAAGCATAAAAACGGTTTAAATTCCGCGACGAAGGATTATGTCTTCGGAAAAAAAGAGGGAAAACTCTTTATCGACTACCTCGTCAATTACGTCAAAGCTTTCGGCGATCGCTACGTCGAGGAGGGCAAGGACAGCTTGACGATCGGGATCGGGTGTACCGGCGGATTTCACCGCTCCGTCGCCGTCGCGGAAGCCGCGGCGCACGCCCTCGAGGAAGAAGAGTACGAAGTGATCGTCGGTCATCGCGATCTTAGAGAGTGAGGATATCGTGCTTGGAACATACGATCCGAAATTTGTCGTTATCGGAGGCGGCACGGGAATCTCGACGATTCTTCGGGGTCTCAAGCGATTTTCGGAAGAAGTTACGGCCATCGTCACGATGGCCGACGACGGCGGCAGCAGCGGCATCTTGCGGCGGGAATACGGGATGCTCCCGCCGGGGGATGTGCGAAACTGTCTGGTCGCCCTCGCCAACGCCGAACCCTCTTTAAAGAAATTGCTGCAGTATCGATTTAAAGAGGGTGATCTCAAGGGACAAAATATGGGGAACCTGATCATCACCGCGCTCGCCGACATCTACGGCGGATTTGCGGAGGGCGTAAGCGAGGCGGGGGACGTGTTGAAAATTACGGGGAGGGTGCTGCCCGTGACCGTCGAGTCGATCCACCTCGTCGCCCGCTTTTCGGACGGTTCAGAAATCGAGGGTGAGTCGCGAATCCCCGACTATGCCGCCGAGAGAAACCTCGCCATCGAGTCGATCCGGTTGGATACGAAGGAGTCCCACGCCAATGCCGAGTGCGTCGCGGCCATCGAAGAGGCGGATATGATCGTCTTAGGGCCGGGGAGCCTTTATACTTCGCTTATACCGAACCTGCTCGTTCCGGGAATCGCCGAGGCGATCGGACATTCAAAGGCGCCTCTCGTCTACGTCGCCAATATTATGGAACAGCGCGGAGAGACGGTGGGGATGCGCCTTGCCGAATACCTCGAGGCGCTCGAGGCCCACGGGCTTAAAAGGCAGATCGACAGTTTGATCGTAAACGACGAGGAAATCGACGGAGGCATTCTCGACCGCTACGAAGAGGAAGAGGGAGTCGGACCGATTCGCATCGGATTCGACGAGAGGAAACGGTTTGTCGAGTCGGGAATCGCCATCGAACACGGGGCCTTCGTCATCACGCAGGAAGGCTATATCAGGCATGACGGCCTGGCGGTAGCGCAGCGATTATTGAGCTTGTGCGATCGGTACCGTGAAATCCATTGCAAGAGTACAGAATCTGAACTATAATAGAAACGGAATAGAGGCTGTTGTGAGTTTTTCGAAGGATGTAAAAAATGAATTAGCGCGCGTGCCCATGGAAGATATGGCGATCCTTCAGGCCGAGCTCGCCGGTTACGTGAGAACGTGCGGCGTCGTGAGGCTCAGTAAAGGCCTTAAAATAGGGCTTTCATTCCATACCGAAAACGCGTCGGTCGCGAGACGAATCGTCTCGGCCATCAAGCGCGTCTTCGGAAGCGACGTCGAAGTGTCGGCGACGCAGAGCGTGTTACTTAAAAAAAACAAGCAATACAAGATACGCCTCATCGACGAAGGATCGGTGAAATTTGTCCTCATGGACAGCGATTTCCTAAGACCGGACAACGTCTTTCAAATGCACTATCCGGTCGATCCTTCGATTTTGCGGGATCCGACGTGTATCCGCGCGTATATCCGTGCCTCTTTTTTAGGTGCGGGATCGGTGACGTCGCCGACGAAAGGGTACCATCTGGAGTTTGTGACGCACGACGAGGCGCACGGGAAAGACCTCATCAAGTGGCTTAAGCGGGCGCGTTTTGATGCAAAGGGCGTCTTTCGGAAAGACGACTACATCGTCTATATCAAGGAGGCGGAAAAAATTTCCGACTTGTTGGCCTATATGGGAGCGAATCGGTCCGTATTAAATTTCGAATCGGCGCGCGTCGTCAAGGACGTGCGTAACAATGTAAACCGCTTAGTCAATTGCGAGACGGCGAATCTGTCGAAGACCGTCGACGCGTCGACGCGCCAAGTGAGAGATATACACGTCATCGAGGAGATGCTGGGCTTTGAACAGTTGCCCGAGGATCTGTCCCGTCTCGCCGAGGCCAGGATGCGCTACCCCGAGGCGACGCTGTCCGAGCTCGGTAAAGTGATGCAGCCGCCGATGTCGAAAAGCGGCGTCAATCATCGATTTAAAAAAATGCACGAGCTTGCAGAAAAGTTGAGAGGAGTTTAATGTGAAAGAATCCAAAGTTATACTTCAAAATGAGGAAGGCTTGCACGCAAGACCGGCAGCGATGTTTGTAAGAGAGGCCAATCAGTACACATCGGACATTACCATCATCAGTAAAGGCGACGAGGTCAACGGCAAGAGCATTATCGGCATTATGAGCCTCGGTATTTTTTCGGGGCAGGAGATTACGCTGCAAGCCGAAGGCGCGGACGAAGAGGAAGCGATCCGGGGACTGGTCGATTTTATTGAAAATAAATTAAAGTAAAGAGCTTCTTCAAAAAGCTCTTTTTTTATTTTAGAAGGGACGATTATGAGTTCATTTGTTCATCTCCACGTTCACTCGGAGTACTCTCTGTTGGACGGATTTTGTAAAATACAAGAACTGCCCGCGCGCGCCAAAGAACTCGGGATGGACGCCGTCGCCCTGACCGACCACGGCAATATGTACGGGACGGTCGCCTTTTACAAGGCCGCGAAGGAAGCCGGCGTCAAGCCGATCTTGGGATGCGAAGTCTATGTCACGCGCGAGGATAAAAAAGTGATGGACCGTGGCAATAAGCGCTACCACTTGATCCTGCTCGCGGAAAACCAGGAGGGCTACGAGAATTTGATGTCCATCGTTTCCACCGGTTACGTCGACGGGTTTTACTACAAGCCGCGGGTGGATATGGACGACTTGCGGCGCCACCACCGCGGAATTATTGCGACGAGCGCCTGCTTGGGCGGTGAAGTGCAACAGGCGCTTCTCACCGGAGACGAGCAGGAGGCGAAGCGGATCGCCGAGAGATACCGCGATATCTTCGGAGACGACAATTTCTTTTTGGAACTGCAGGACCACGGGATGCGGGAGCAAAAAGAGGTCAACCGGCGCCTTCTCCGCCTGTCCGAGGAGACGGGGATCGGCCTTATCGCCTCCAACGACTGCCACTATCTGCGAAAAGAGGACGCCGATGCGCACGACGCGCTCCTCTGCATCCAGACGGGATCGATTTTAAGCGAGGAGCGCCGTATGCGCTTCCCCTCGGAGGAGTTTTATCTGAAAAGTCCCGAGGAGATGGAGGCGCTCTTTTCGGACGTGCCGGAGGCGCTCGAAAATACCGTCAAGATCGCCAAGCGCTGTGAGGTCGAACTCGAGTTCCACCATTTGCACCTGCCGCACTTCGACCTGCCCGAGGGCTACACCAACAAGGAGTATCTGCGCAAACTCGTCGAAGACGGCCTAAAGAAGCGCTACGACGTCGTCACCGAAGAGATTCGGGATCGCGTGGAATTCGAACTCGATACGATCTTTTCGATGGGCTATACCGACTACTTTCTGATCGTATGGGATTTTATTCGATTTGCGCGATCGAAGGATATCGAGGTCGGCCCGGGCCGCGGGTCGGCGGCGGGAAGCGTCGTCTCCTACGCGCTCGAGATCATCGACGTGGATCCGCTCGAATTCGGACTTCTGTTCGAGCGCTTTTTAAATCCGGAGCGCGTGAGCATGCCGGATATCGACGTGGACTTTTGCTACGAGCGCAGAGAAGAAGTCATCGACTACGTCATCGAAAAGTACGGGGAGGACCACGTCGCGCAGATCGTGACGTTCGGAACCTTGGGGGCCCGCGCCGCCATTCGCGACGTCGGTCGCGTGATGGACATGCCCTACGGATCGGTCGATTACGTCGCCAAACAGGTGCCGAATGCGCTCAATATGACGCTTGAGCGGGCGCTTGAGATATCGCCGTCGCTTAAGAAGTCGTACGAAAGCGACGAGGAAGTCGCCAAACTCCTCGACCTCGCGATGCGGCTCGAGGGCGTGCCGCGCCATACCTCGACCCACGCCGCGGGCGTCGTGATCAGCGAAAATCCCATCACTGATTACGTGCCCTTGACGCGAAACGGCGGGATTATTTCGACGCAGTTCAACATGATCGAACTCGAGGAATTGGGACTCTTGAAGATGGACTTTTTGGGACTGCGGACGCTCACGGTTATTCGCGACGCGGAGGCGTTTATCAAACGCGATACCGGCGTCGAGGTCGATTTCGAGAACATGAGCTACGACGATCCGAAGGTCCTCGAGATGTTTCAACGGGCCGAGACACTCGGCATCTTCCAATTTGAAAGCGGAGGAATGCGTGCGTTCTTAAAAGAACTCAAGCCGACGCGGTTCGCCGATCTCGCCGCGGCGAATGCGCTCTTTCGGCCGGGACCGATGAATCAAATTCCGAAGTTTATCGAGTCGAAACACGACCCGTCGAAGATCACGTATCCGCATCCGGCGCTTAAGGATATCTTGGAAGAGACCTACGGCTGTATCGTCTACCAGGAACAGGTTATGGAGATCGTGCGGAAAGTCGGCGGCTATTCGCTAGGCCGTGCGGATATCGTGCGCCGCGCGATGAGCAAGAAAAAAATGGTCGTGATGGAACAGGAGCGACAAAACTTTATCTACGGCAGCCTCACCGACGACGGCGCGATCGACGTGGCGGGGGCCGTTCGAAACGGAGTCGACGAGGAGAGCGCCAATCGCATCTACGACCTCATGATCGACTTCGCCAACTACGCCTTCAACAAGTCGCACTCCGTCGCCTATGCGGTCGTCGCCTATCGCACGGCGTGGCTTAAGTGCTATTATCCGGCGGCGTTTATGGCGGCGCAGATCAGTTCTTTTATGTCCAACACCGATCATATGCGCATGTATATCGAGGAGTGCAAGCGCATCGGCCTTAAAGTCTTGCCGCCGAACATCAACAAGAGTTTCTTAAAATTTAACGTCGAAGACGGCGCCGTGCGCTTCGGATTAAAGGGCGTCAAAAACGTCGGCGTCCACTTCGTCGAGGCGATCGAAAAGGCGCGTAAGGAGGGCGGCGCGTTCAAGTCGATGTCCGAATTTATCCGACGCGTCGACAAAATCTCCCCGGGCGCGATGAACAAGCGGTCGATGGAGTCGCTCATCAAGGCGGGCGCTTTCGACGTCTTGGGCGGTAATCGCCCGCAGTACCTCGCGACTTACGACAAGATCATGGACCAGGTACAGGGAGAAAACAAGCGCAATGTGCCCGGACAGGTCAGCCTGTTTCAGACCGAGAGTTTCCAATCCGACGACCTCCCCAAGCTAAAAGATTACGATCAGAAACAAAAACTCGAATACGAACGCGAAGTGCTCGGGATGTACGTATCGGGGCACCCGCTCGAGTCGTATACGCAGCAGTTGAAGGAACAGACGGATTACGACACCGGGCGGGTGCGCGAGGAACTCGAGACGACCGATACGCTCTATCACGTCACGCTCGGCGGAATGCTCAGGGAGAAGCGGACGCTCGTTACGAAGAAAAAACAGATGATGGCCTTCGGCGTCCTCGAGGACCTGTACGGCGTGATCGAACTCGTGCTCTTTCCGAAAGTCTACGCGTCGCTTGAAAGGGGTATCTACGAAGAGGGACAACTCCTCGTCGTCACGGGGCGCGTCGAAGGGAGCGACGTCGAAGAGGGGAAATTGCTCGTCGAATCGATTCGGCCCCTGATCGACGCGGACCACGGCGAGAAGCTCTACCTGCGGTTGAAGAGTGCGTCGCAAAGATCTCAAATCGAACACATTTTAAAGAGGCACCCGGGGACGATGCCCGTGGTGATGTTTTTCAGCGACGAAAATCGCGCCCTCGGCGTTCCGCGCGAGTTGTATATTCGCTACGACGAGGAGCTGCTCAGGGACTTAAAGAGTTATATCGATCCGCAAAAAGACGCGATCAGAAAGTGAGGGAAGTATGCGCATTGGTGTATTGACAAGCGGCGGCGACGCGCCCGGCATGAATGCCGCGATCCGCGCCGTCGTGCGGGTAGCTGTCTACGAAAACATGGAAGTCGTCGGGATCGCAAACGGCTACAGCGGTATTTTTAACGGCGAATTCAGACCGATGGACGTCTCCTCGGTGGCGGATATCATCCACAAAGGAGGGACCGTCCTCGGCACGAGTCGGTGCGATGCAATGACGACCGAAGAAGGGATCGCGCGCGCCTATGAGATATTGAAGGCGCGCAAAATCGACCATTTGATCGTGATCGGCGGCGACGGATCGATGCGCGGCGCCCTCGCCCTCTCCGAGGTCGGCCAGTCGGTGGTGTGCATTCCCGCGACGATCGACAACGACTTGGGGTATCAGGACGCGAGCATCGGTTTTTACACGGCGATTGAGACGATCTTGGATGCCGTCGGAAAGATCAGAGATACATCGAGCGCGTTAAGGCGCGCCGTCGTGATCGAAGTGATGGGGAGACACTGCGGAGACCTCGCGCTCTACGCGGGGCTTGCGGCCGGCGCGGAGAGCGTGATCGTTCCCGAAGTCCCCTTCGACTTCGACCGCGTGAAGAATAAGATTTTGGCGGGAAAAAAAAGAGGCAAGCGACACCATATTATCTTCCTGACCGAGGAGCAGCTCCCCGCCTACGGACTCGCCAAAGACCTCGAAGAGGCGACGGGCGTAGAGACCAGAGTGACGATCCTGGGCTATATCCAGCGCGGCGGCATCCCGACCGGCGTGGACCGCATGAACGCCTCGCGACTCGGGGCGGAGGCGGTCGCGCGTTGCGGCGGGGAGAAAAATTCCTTAGCGATGGGACTCGTCGACGGAAGGATCGAGGCCGTCGATCTCGAGACCGCGCTCTCTACGGAAAAAGTCTTTAACCGAGAACTCTACGACATACTCGATAAAATTTCTATCTAGGAGGATCTATGAAAAAGACAAAAATCGTCGCGACCATCGGTCCGGCGTCGTCTAAGGACGAGACGCTCGGCGCGATGATATCGGCGGGCGTCGACGTCGTGCGGTTAAATTTCTCCCACGGCGACCACGCGAGCCACAAAAAAGAACTCGAAACCGTTCGGCGCGTGCGGGAAGCACTCGATATTCCCGTCGCGACGATGCTCGACACACAAGGCCCCGAAATTCGCACGGGCAACCTCGAGGGCGGGGAGGTCGAACTCGTAGAGGGCGAGGCGTTTCATCTCTACGCCGAGAAGGCGCCGGGGACGAAGGAGGGGGTCTTTCAAACCTATCGCGATCTCTGGCGCGACGTCTCGATCGGACAGAGAATTTTGATCGACGACGGGCTGATCGAGCTCGAAGTGGTAGGAACCGAAGAGGGCGACGTCCACACGAAGGTGATCTACGGAGGTGTCTTGGGCGAGCACAAGGGAATCAACGTGCCGGGCGCGCGGATTAATCTGCCCGCGCTTACCGAGAAAGATATCGAGGACATTCGCTTCGGCATCGAAGAGGGAGTGGACTTTATCGCCGCCTCGTTTATCCGAAAGAAGGACGATCTCCTCGCCATTCGCGACGTCCTGGAGCGCTTCGGCGGCGAGTCTATAAAAATTATCGCGAAGGTCGAGAACAAAGAGGGCATCGATAATATGGACGACATCGTTTCCTTTGCCGACGGCATCATGGTCGCGCGCGGCGACATGGGCGTCGAGATCGAGACGGAGCGCGTCCCCATCGTTCAAAAACAACTGATCGAAAAGTCCATCCGCGAGGGAATTCCCGTCATTACGGCGACGCAAATGCTCGACTCGATGATCCGAAATCCGAGGCCGACGCGGGCGGAAGTCGCCGACGTCGCCAACGCCATTATCGACGGAACGAGCGCCGTCATGCTCTCCGGAGAGACCGCGATGGGAAAATACCCGGTGGATGCGGTAAAGACCATGGCGCGCGTCGCCGAGGTGACCGAAGAGACCCTGCCGAGCGGCAGCGCGTCGAAAAACGACCTCCTCTCGTTTCGGGTGAGCACCACCAATACCGTCGTCGAGCACGCCGTCGAGATGGCGGATCAGCTCTCCTGCGATGCGATCGTGATCGCGACCTCGACGGGCTACAGCTCGAGGAACCTCTCGAAGTTCAGGCCGAAGACCGATGTCTTCGCCGTCACCGAAGACGAGACGGTGCTGCGGCAAATGAACTTGCAGTGGGGCGTAAGAGGCGTCCTCGGAAGCACCCGGGGAAGTCACATCTTCGAAGATACCGCCCGCATCGTCAAGCGCGCCGGCTACATCCGCGACGGCGACCTCGTCATCATGGTCGCGGGCATTCCTCAGGGTGTCGCGGGAAGTACCAACGTCTTAAAAGTGCACCAAGTCACTTCGGCCCTTCATAAGGGAGTCGGTCTCGGCGGAGGAATCCACACGGGCAGAGTCAGACCCGTCACCGACGATCGGGGCTTTGTGCGCGACTTCAGCGACGGCGACATCTTGGTGGCGCGCGCCTACCACAGAGAACTCGCGCCCTTTTTAAACCGCGCGGGCGCCTTTATTTCAGAAGAAGAGGGACTTACCTCGCCCTCGGCGATCGCGGGGCCGGAGTCGGGGACCATTACCGTCGTCGGAGCCGTAGGTATCGTCGACGGAATTAAGCCGGGCGATGTGATGACGGTCAACGGCGACACCGGCGAAATCTTTTTAGGGGCCGTCAATACGATATAAACCCGTCTATTTCTCCTTAGGCGCTTGTGATGAAATTGTAAAAGGTCTATAATAAAAGGCACAAGTAGAGTAGGCAAAAGGCGTTAAGTGCTGAGAGATGGGAAGTTGCTCTCAAACGAAGAGAATAAGAGGCTCGCTATCTTTTGCCGCATCCGCTGCTTTCCTCTTTGGCAGCTTAAGGAGGACATGTTGAAACAACTAAATACGAAGAAATTGACATTTTTGGCGTTGATGGTGGCGTTGCAAATTGTATTTGCGCGCACCTTGGGCATCGAACTCGGGAATTACCAGCGAATCAGCTTTTCATTCATCCCCGTGACGCTGGCTTCGACGGTCGCAGGACCGGTCGCGAGCGGGATCGCATCGATGGTAGCTGATATCCTCGGCTTTATCACGAAGCCAACGGGTCCGTACTTTCCGGGATTTACCCTGAATGCGTTCTTATCGGCATTTATCTACGGTATTTTCTTTTATAAAAAAAAGCTGACGCTTAAGCGCATTATCATCGCCAATGTTCTCGTTACCGGAATCGTCGGTTGTTTAATGGGGACGTATTGGCTCCATCTCTTGTATGGAAACCCATTTGTGCCGGTACTTATGACGAAGCTACCCTTCCAAGGCTTGATGCTCGTGATAAAAATCGTCGTACAAGCGCTCATCTTGGAACGGTTGTCGAAAGAAACGATTCGACTATTCGGAAATTAATAAACGTAAAAGACGCCGAGAGGCGTTTTTTTATTTTGCATGGATGCGAAAGGAGACGTATGGAAGAGATCAAAGCGAGAGTTCGAGCGATGGAGGACATCTTGAATGAACAGCGCGCCTGCCAGGAAAAATTGAAGGAAAATTTGGAAAAACTCAGGGCGTTAAACGAAGATTTTCTGCACTTAAAAAACTACTACGGAAGCGATGACATGGAAGAAGACCTGAGAGCGGACGAAGAAGGGGCGTTAGAAGACATCGCCCGAGGGGTATTAACGCAAGACAGTGTGTATGAGCTGATAGGAGATCGGTATTGCCTGGCGCTCGAGATGCTCGCCTGCGCCGAGCTCATCTTTAAGGAATATTAGGAAAAAGAATATTAGGAGAAAATAGTATGTCTAGTGTGTCAGTAGCATTTATAAATACGGCCCTCGCGGGGCTCGCCACGATGCTCGGGGCGGTAATCGTCTTTTTATCCGACTCCGATAACAAGAAATTTTTATCGGCGGCGCTCGGCTTTTCGGCCGGCGTCATGATCTACATCTCGTTTATGGAGATGCTTCCGATGGCGACCGAAAACTTTATGAAGACCATGAGCGAAAAGAGCTCGGGTATCGCGATGCTCGCTTCCTTTTTCGGTTCCATGCTCGTGTTCGGATTGATTTCGCACTTGGTTCCCGAGGCGGACGAGCCGCACGAGATTAAGACGGACGAGGAGATCGAAGAGGAGGCGGAGGAAGTTCAGCGCGAGCACCTCGAGAAGGTGGGGTTGAAGAGCGCGATCGCCATCGGCGTGCACAACTTTCCCGAGGGGATGGTTACCTTTATGACCACCCTCTTGGATCCGGCGATGGGCGTCTCCATTGCGATCGCCATCGCCATGCACAACATCCCCGAAGGCATCGGCGTCGCGGCACCGATATTCTTCGCGACGGGCGATAAAAAGCGCGCGACGTGGCTGACCTTCTTAAGCGGCGTATCCGAGCCGCTTGGCGCGATCCTCGCGTATTTGATCTTGCGGCCATTTTTGACGACGACCCTCTTCGGCATCGTCTTCGCGGCGATCTCGGGGATTATGGTGCTCATCTCATTCGACGAACTCCTGCCCGCCTCGCGCGCCTACGGCGAGACGCACATGTCTCTTCTCGGCGTGCTGTTCGGGATGCTCGTCATGGGCGTCAGTCTGATTATGTTATAAAGTTCAGTTTTATCCTTGACTTTATCGAAGTAGCACCGTATACTCTTATACAACAATCGAATTTACATGATAGAGGCGCATGTTTCATCAGTACCGACCGTCTCCGGTCAATGGACGGTCGAGAAAGGGAAACGTGCCGAGGGAGAAGTGTTTGTGTCCACGGGCACTTCTTGCCGGGACGTAAGACAATATCTTGCGTACTGTCGTTCGGAATCGAACGGAGTGCTATCGTGTCTTTTGAGGTTTTCCTTTCGTCGAGAAATTCAAGAGTCATGATAGTATCATGACTCTTTTTTCGATTAAAAAATTTTTAGGAAGGAAGATTACATGACGAATCAACGAAATTTACTCATCGCATTAATCCTGGGCGCGATCGCCGTCTTCGGAAGTTTTGCCGTCGCCGCCTCGGGAATAGAGACACAGGCGACTTTTTGGGCACTGGTGCCGCCGATCGTCGCCATCACCCTGGCGCTGATCACAAAGGAAGTCTTTCCGTCGCTGTTTACGGGAATCTTCGTCGGGGCGGTCCTCGCTTCGGGCGGCTCCTTTACGACGACGATGGACCACATCATCAACGAGGGGTTGATCCAAGCCGTCTCGGGGACGGCGGGCATTTTCCTGTTCCTCGTCTTTTTGGGTATGCTGGTCGCACTTATTAATAAGAGCGGAGGGACGCGCGCATTCGGAGAGTGGGCGGCCCAACACATCACCTCGCGCCGCGGAGCTCAGTTTGCGACATTCCTGCTCGGGATCTTGATCTTTATCGACGACTACTTCAACTGCTTGACCGTCGGATCGGTGATGAAGCCCGTGACCGACCGCTTTAAAATTTCGAGGGCGAAACTCGCCTACATCATCGACGCGACGGCCGCGCCGATCTGTATGATCGCGCCGATCAGCTCCTGGGCGGCGGCCGTGTCGGGCTATGCCGAGGGGACGGGGATGTCCGGAATTACGATGTTTGTCAGGGCGATTCCCTATAACTTTTACTCGATACTTACCCTCGTCTTCGTCATCACTCTGATCTGGAAGCGAGACGATTACGGCTTAATGCTCCAATACGAAGAAGACGCCCTGAGAGGAAACGACCACAGCGTGTTAAGTAACGACGAGGTCGAAGTGGAGTACACGGAACGCGCGAGCCTGTTCGATTTGGTCATCCCGATTATCGTCTTAATCGCGATTTCCGTGTTGGCGCTCGTCTACGTCGGCGGATTTTTCGATCCGGCGAGCGAATTTAGCGGCGATTTCATCGGCGCATTCGGCAATACCGACGCCACCGTCGCCCTTCCATGGGGCGCGCTGATCACCCTGATCTTTACCATCGCCTATCTCATCGTTCGAAGAGTCGTCGACTTCGGCGAATCGATGAACTGCCTCACCGAAGGTTTTAACTCGATGGTCGCGGCCATTATGATCCTCACCATGGCGACGGCGCTTAAAAACATCTCGAACGACTTGCTCGGAAGCGCCGATTACGTCGCGGGTCTCATGAGCCACGCCGCGGGCGGATTGCAACTCTTCCTGCCGGTCGTCATCTTTATCGTAGCGGCCCTGCTCGCATTTGCGACGGGCACGAGTTGGGGAACCTTCGGGATCTTAATCCCCATCGTCGTCAACATGTTCAGCGTCGATGAAACCATCTTCTTTATCGGCCTGTCGGCATGTCTCGCCGGAGCCGTCTGCGGCGACCACTGCTCGCCGATCAGCGACACGACGATCATGTCCTCGGCCGGTGCGGGCTGCAACCACGTCGTCCACGTTTCGACGCAGCTGCCCTACGCGCTCACCGTCGCGGGGATCAGCTCCGTCTGCTACCTGCTCGCGGGCTTTATCCAAAGCCCCGCCATCCCGCTCATCGCAGGCGTCGTCCTCATCGTCGGTACGCTGACGATTTTAAAGAGACGTGGCGGAGAAGACGAACTGAGAAATGAATTATAATCAGACGCGATGAGTCTATGAGAAGCTCTCCCGAGGAGGGCTTCTTTTTATGTCGAGTAGAATGCGCGTGATCGCGGATTGTTTGTGCGACAAAGGATGGAATCCGTCGCGAAATAATCCAACTTCGGGTTATAATTTAGAAACTTCCTTTATAAACGCCACCGAATCTCATATAATTAAAGTTTAGGAGGATGCTATGGAAGATCGATTCGAGGAGATGGCAACGATTTTGGACGGGCTCGTCGACGACTTGCCGCGCGAATATTTTCGCGGATTAAACGGCGGCGTCATTTTTTCGAGAGACGCGATGCACGATACGGAGTTTCCCGAACTCTACGTATTGGGTCACTACAAGCGCATGGCGATGGGTCGACTGATCGTTCTCTATTACGGCTCGTTTATGGCGCTGTATGGAAGTTACGATCACGACGCGTTAAAGGATAAATTAAAGGAGACGCTCTACCACGAACTCACGCACCATTTGGAGACGCTCGCGGGCGAAAATGACTTGGAGTTAAAGGATCTGGAATTTATTGAGCGCTACAGGAGGGACCATGGATAAATTTTACGGTAATTTTTTTAAATGCGTGGGGGTCGTGATCGACTACGTCTTGGAGTTTCTGATTACGGTTTTCAGCCTCTTGACCGAGCTGTCGCGCTCGTTTCGCCGCCTGCTTTTGTCGATACTGTTTTTCGGCGGTTGCTTCGTCTTTCTTATCTTATGGATACCGATGAGCGTCGGCTCGACGCGAGGCGGCGTTCCGTGGCCTTTGATCGTGTTGATTATTCTGGTCTTTCCGCTCATCGGATCTTTTGCCATCACGCGCTTAAAGTACCTCCAGTACATGGCGACGGAGTATTTCTATGAACGCGCGGACTATTATCTGTTGGGAAAAGATGTGACCTACGAGACGATGGGCGATTACGGCAGACGCTATCAGCGGCGCATGGAGGCGGAGCGCCGGCGCAGGGAACAGGCGCAGGCGGAGTTTGAAGAAGAGATGTTCAGGCGTCAATTTGAACAGTTCTTTAATCAACGCTCCTACGGCGATTACGGAAGTTACGGAGGTTACGACGGTTACGGCGGAGGCGGCTATTCGCAGTCGAACCCGACCTACGACGGCGGGTTTAAGGAGAAGTACGAGGCGGCCATCCACAAATTGGGACTCGACGTGACGGCGGACAAGTACGAGGTCAAACTCGCCTACAAGCGCCTCGCGAAGAAGTATCACCCCGACCTCAATCCCGACGAGGATACGACGAAGATCTTCCAGGAGATCAACGCGGCGCACGACTTTTTGACCGACGAGGCGATCCAGCGATACAAACAGACGTATGGACATAACGAATAGGAGAGAGCATGAAAGTACTACACACCTTGGCGCAGCTTCCGACGCGAACGGGAAGCGGCGTTTACTTTACGAATTTGTTTAACGGACTCGCGAAGAAAGGTGCGCAACAGGCGCTCGTCTATGCGGTTCAGGAGCCTTACAGCTTTGATTTTCAAGCGAAGACGTATCCCGTCACCTTTAAGAGCGACGAACTCCCGTTTCCGATCGCCGGCATGAGCGACGAGATGCCCTACGATAACACGGTCTACGCGTCGATGACCGACGGGATGATCGAGGTCTGGAAGCGGGCGTTTCGCGCGCGCCTGCTTCGCGCAAAGGAAGAATTTCAGCCGGATGTCATCGTGGCACATCACTTGTGGTATCTCACGGACATGGTGCTCGAATTGTTTCCCGATACGCCCGTCGTGGGCGTCTGCCACGGCACGGACTTAAGGCAGGGCGAAAAGCACGACGACCTCTTGGAAAAGCACACGACGCATATGAGCGAGCTGGATTACGTCTTTGCGCTCTCTCAAAAGGATAAGGCGGGCGTGGCGAGGATGTTCGCCATCCCCGAAAAAAAGATCGCCGTGACGGGCGGGGGCTACAACCAGGACGTCTTTAACGACCAGGGAATCTGGCGCAGGGAAGAGACGATCAAGATCATCTACGCCGGAAAGCTTTCCCGCGCCAAGGGCGTCTACGAGATGGCGAAGGCCTATCCGAACTTGAAGCGAAAGTACCCGCAGATCGAGATGGAGCTGATCGGCGAGGAGTCGCTCGAAAAAAAGGAACGCATCTTCGAGTGCGCCCACTACAAGGAAGGGTTTAAGATCCACAACGTCATCGACCAGAAGGCGCTCGGAGCGCATATGAAGACCTGCGATATCTTCGTATTGCCGAGTTACTACGAGGGGCTCGGACTCATTGCCGTGGAGGCACTCGCCTGTCGCATGCGCCTCGTCACCTCGGAACTCGACGGTCTGCTTGAGCTCTTAGGAGAGGACTTTATAAAAAGCGACGTGATCGAGGTCGTCCCCTTGCCGACGCTCTACGACATCGACGAGCCGTTTAAGCCGGAAATCGACGATTACGTGATGCGGCTCGAAGAGGCGATCGAGCGGCAGATCGTCGCCATTTTGGAGGGGCGCCCCTTTCCCGACGCATGTTACGAGACGGTCGAAAAGTACGCGTGGCGAGAAATCGTCGAGCGGGAATACGGTCTTATTTGCGACGTATTGCGCGCGTCGAATAAAAATAAGCAATAAAAAAAGCCCTTCGAGGGCTTTCTTTTATAAGAACTTGCTTTTAATGTTTTCCCAGTAGTTGCTTTCGAGGACGAGTTTATTGATGCGTCTGTCGGAAAAGCGAATGTTGATGCGTTTAAACTGCGCGTAAGTGTGTTCGCGTCCGTCGATCAGGACGAGATTGGAATTGGCGTATCGGCGCTCGGGGACGAGGCTGATCACGTGCTGTCCGGGGATGACGATGGTGGATTTAAGCGAGCGGTAACTCGACGAGGAAATGCCCGCGAGGGGCGTCATCGCCATGGCCTCGACTTGGGGATGGATCAGACTCCCGCCCAGGGAGAGGTTGTAGCCGCTCGTTCCCGACGGCGTCGCGACGAGGATGCCGTCGCCCGAAAATTTCTCCAGGTGGTTGCGGTCGACGAAGACGTTCATATGAATGGCCTTCGAGTTTTGCGCCTTCAAGACGATCTCGTTGATGGCCTGGACGTAGTATTTTTTTTGATTGGTAAAGACTTCGGCGCTTAAGATAGGGAGTTCCTCGACGTGATACCGGTTGTTTTTATAGGCGTCGATGAACTCGTCCAATTGGTCGGGACTGATTTCCTGATAAAAGCCCAGGTGTCCGGTATTGATGCCGACGATGGGCGTCGAAGAGAACTTGGTGCGGTTAACCGCCTTGATAAAGGCGCCGTCGCCGCCGACGGTAATCGTGAGGGCCGCCTTGGGAGAAAGTGTGGTCGTCGGATTAAAATTATGTTTTTTCAGTTTCTGTATGAGTCGCTTCGTCGTCTTTCGACTCTCGAAATTAGAATTTGAAAGCACGTTGATTAATTTATTCGTCAAAAGATCACCTCCGATCTATAGAAATTCGCATATACATATAATATGGTAAATCAAAAGGAGAAAAATGAAAAGTAGGGACCGAATGAAATTTCATACGCGGCGCCCGTATTCTCGCGCGGAGGCGTTTTTAAGGAGTTGCGGCTTTTCCAATACGCTGATGAAGCGATTGTTTCGCGCGGGATGCATCACCTGCGGGGGCATACCGCTCCACAAGTCGACGCCGCTCGATCCGTTTGAGGAGGTCGCGGTCGATTTTTTAGACGAGGAGAACCGTCTGAAGAAAGAGCCGCTGCGCCAGGAGATTATCTACGAAGACGACGATTTGCTCGTCTTAAATAAGGGCGTGATCCCGTCCATGCCCTGTCGAATGTATCCGGAGCACACGCTGGCAAATGAGATCGCGGGCCACTTCGCATCGATTGGGCTCGCGCGCAAGGTGCGCATGCTCGGGCGGCTCGACAGAGAGACGACGGGCCTTCTCGTCGCCTGCAAAAATCCCTACGCCCACCAAAAACTCCTCGCGGAGCATACGCAAAATAAGCGTTATCTCGCCATCGTCAGGGGGCGCCTCGAGGAAGCGGGGACGATCGACCGCGCGATGGGGACGGGGGAGGAGTCGCTCGTGCGGGTCGTGCGGGAGGACGGACAAGCCGCGGTCACACACTACAGGCCGCTTAAGGTCGCGGAGAACACGCTGGTTGAGCTGAAACTCGAGACGGGGAGATGTCACCAAATTCGCTGCCACATGGCCTCGATCGGACACCCGATCGCGGGCGATGCGCTGTACGGAGGCGGCGAGGGCGCGCTTAAACTCCACGTGCATAAAATGTATCTGACGCATCCGAGGACGGAGGAGACATTATGTCTTAAGGCGCCTGTTGCGGAGTCGTTTCGGGACGAGGGTGAGCGCGCTTAAAGCGGGGAAACGTTTCCTCCGATTCGCCACGGTCTGCTTGCTTAATAAGAGACGGAGTATTATAATATAGACAATACAAAACGATAATAACCTGCGCGGTTCGATCGCTTCTTTTAATTCAACCGACAAATCAGACACGGGAAATCGTGTTTAGTTGCCTATAACAAGCCTCCACAGAGTGGAAGTTAGAAGTAGTTAACAGATTACCCACCTTATCATAAGGGCGGGTCTGAATTATATGAAGTCCGGCCGGGCGGGTTTCCAAAGATCCGGGTCCGCCGGATCTTTTTTTGTGCAAAAACCTCCCGATGCGGCGGAAGGAGAATGATGCTTTTTTACGCCGGATACTCCTTGACGGGCGGGGACAGGAGCGGTAAACTATAAGGCAGTAAAAGATACTTTTAATTTAGTGCGAGACGCTAAAAAGGTTGCAAAATAGAATACACCTTTCCCGCGAGGGAAGGGTCTCTCTTTGTGCCTTTTATCCTTGATAAAAGATTTTTTTATAGGAGGCCGTATGCTCAGACATTTCATAGAACCGAGTGACTTTGACAAGAGAGAATATGACGCGTTATTTAGACTGGCTGCAGATATTGCATCGAATCCGAAGACATATGCTCACGCATGTGACGGAAAGATTTTGGCCAGTCTTTTTTTTGAGCCCTCGACGCGCACGCGGATGTCTTTCGACGCCGCGATGTACCGCCTGGGCGGCCAGGTGCTCCACCTGGGAGATGCCAAGGTGTCTTCCCTCGCAAAGGGAGAGAGCGTGAGGGATACGCTCCACATCGTCGATCAGTACGCGGATATCTGCGCGATGCGCCACCCCGTCGCCTATACGCAGCACTACGCCGTCGACGTCTTAAAAAACATGCCACTCATCAACGCCGGAGACGGCGACCACGCCCACCCGACGCAGACGCTTGCGGATATCTACACGATACGCGACCAAAAGGGGAGTTGGTCGAACTTAAAAATCGGGTTTTGCGGCGATCTCCGCTACGGTCGGGCCGTCCACTCCCTCTTCGAGTTTTTAAACGACTACGACGACGAGTTCGTCTTTATCGCGCCGAAGGGACTGGATATGCCGTCGAATTACCTCGAGCAATCGACCTGCCCTTACGAAGAGGTGGACGACCTCCAAAGCGTCATCGGCGATCTCGACGTGCTCTATATGACGCGAGTCCAGAGGGAGCGATTTGCGAGTCTCGAGGAGGCGAAGCGGTATCAGGGATCGTACTTATTAAATCAGGAGGTATTAAACCACGCTTCGGAAGACCTCATCGTCCTGCACCCGCTTCCCCGCGTCGACGAGATCGACATCGAAGTGGACGACGACCCGAGGGCGCTTTATTTCGAACAGGCGAAAAACGGCATGTACATGCGTATGGCGCTCATCTTGACACTGTTGGAGGCGAAATATGAAAATTCTCGCGAATAAATCTCTGGGAGGAGATCTTTATAAACTGACGCTCGCATACGACGGGGACGCCTCGCCCGGGCAGTTCTTTATGCTGAAGCCGAAGGATCGCTCGAAGTTGCTCGGCCGGCCGATCTCGGTGTTTTCCCTAAAAGACGGCGAGCTCTCCTTTTTGATCAAGCGCATCGGCGGAGGGACCGCATCGATCGGCGAGCTCCTTCGGGGCGATACGATCGAGGTGGAAGGCCCGTTCGGAAACGGATTCCCGGCCTTGGAACGTAAGACGCTCTACATCGGCGGCGGCACGGGGATCGCGCCTTCGCTGCACCTGCTCGAGCGCGACTCGGAGAAAAAGCTCAACGTGGCGATCGGACTTCGCGAGAGACTCCCCGCGCTCGAAGAACTATACGCGGCCTACGGCGACCGGGTGCGCTTTTACATCGGGGATAATATCTTCGACGAACTCGAGGTTAAAGACGAAGACATCTTCACCTGCGGGCCGCGCGGCATGATGGAAGAGGCGGTGAAGCGGGCGAGAGGCTCGGTGTATGTATCGCTCGAGTCGCGCATGGGCTGCGGATTCGGCGCCTGTCTCGCCTGCACCTGCGAGGTCGAGGGAGAGAGAAAGCGCGTCTGTAAGGACGGCCCGGTATTTGAAGGGAGGGGCGTTTATGCTTAAGACGGAATTGTGCGGAAAGACGTTGAAAAACCCGTTGATCGGCGCCTCGGGTACCTACGGATTCGGCGACGTTTACGAGCCGTTTTACGATCCCGATCTCTTGGGTGCGATTTCGACCAAGGGGTTGACGCTCCATGCGCGAGCGGGCAATGCCGGCATACGCATCCACGAGACGCCGTCGGGGATTATGAACTCGATCGGCCTCGAAAACCCGGGCGTCGAGGCGTTTATCCGGGACATCCTCCCCGAGATGCGCGAGCGCGAGACGGCGATCCTCGCCAACTTGGGCGGCCACAGCCTCGAGGACTACCTCGTCGCGACGGAAATGCTCGATGAGGCCGACATCGACATGATCGAGCTCAACATCTCGTGTCCGAACGTCAAGTCGGGGGGGATGGCGTTCGGGCTCCGCTGCGAAGACGCGGCATGGATCACGGAAAAGGTCAAGGAAAAGACACACCACCCCGTCATCGTCAAACTCTCGCCGAACGGAGACGGAGTCGCCGAACTCGCGAAGGCGTGCGAAGCGGCCGGAGCGGACGGGATCAGCCTCGTCAACACGTTCCAGGCGCTTGCGATCGACGTGCACAAAAAAGAGGCGGTCTTCGACAATATCTACGCCGGGCTGTCCGGTCCCGCGATCTTTCCCATCGCTCTTCGCATGGTGAGAGATGTCGCGCGGGCGGTAAAGGTTCCCGTCGTGGGAATCGGCGGGATTCAGTCGGCAGAAGATGTGATCGCGATGATTATGGCGGGCGCACAGGCGGTCGAGATCGGGACGATGAACCTCGTCGATCCGACGATTATGGTAAAGATACTCGACGACTTAAACGCGTACATGGAAGAAGAGGGCATCGACGCGCTCGATGCCGTCCGGGGAATTATATAGGAGGACAGCGATGTATATTCAATTAGAAGACGGCAGTGTCTTTGAGGGAAAACAGTTCAGCGGAACCGAAAAATGCGTCGGCGGCCAGTTGATGGTCTACTCGGCGATGATCGGCCACCAGGAAGTCATGACCGATCCGAGCAATTTGGATCGAATGCTCTTATTTACCTATCCCCTGATCGGCGGCTACGGCATGAATTTTGACGATGCACAGGCCGACGGTCCGACGATCTCCGCGTTTATCTGTCGGCGGGCGATGGGCGATGCGACGAATTTCCGGAGTGAAATGAATCTGAAAGAATACCTGGACTACTACGACGTCGTCGGCATCGAAGAAGTCGATACGCGCGGGCTCATCAAGCACTTAAACGAGAGCGGCATGCAGCGCGCCGTCATCACCGACCGCCTGCTCACGCCCTCCGAGATGGACGAATTTTTCAGCGAGCAGGACATCAATACGATCGAGAAGGTTTCGACTATTGAAGTGACGGAGATCGAGGGCGACGGAAAGACGATCGCCCTTTGGGACTTCGGCGTCAAGGACGGCATCCTCGAGAAATTGAGCGAGGAAGGCTACCGCATCGTCGTCTACCCGGCCATGACCAACTATGAAGAGATCTTAAAAGACGATCCCGACGTCTTGTTTTTGAGCTCGGGTCCCGGCATGGCGGCCAATTACCTGGACATCGTCCACGACGTCGGCCAGATGCTCGGAAAACTTCCGATCTACGGCATCGGACTCGGCGCACAGTTTTTAGGCCTCGCGCTCGGCGGAAATCTCCAAAAGCTGGCGCGCCCCCACGTCGGCGCATCCATCGCGGTGAAGGGAGATTCGTCGCGCGTCTTTATGACCAGCCAAAACCACGACTATCATATCGAACACCTGCCCGAGTCCGTCGCGATTACTTACACGCACATCGGCGACGACACGATCGAAGGATTTTACGACGAGAGGGCGGGCGCCTACGGCGTACTCTTCGATCCGTTCGGCCTGCCCGGGGCGAAGGACTTACTCGACGAACAACTGTCTCGCTTATCTGAATTAGCCTAGGAGGGAATTATGCCAAGTAGAAAAGATATTCAAAAAGTACTCGTGATCGGGAGCGGCCCGATCGTCATCGGACAAGCTGCCGAATTTGACTACTCGGGCACCCAAGCCTGCGAATCGCTGAAGGAAGAGGGCGTCGAGGTCATCCTCGTCAACTCCAATCCCGCGACGATTATGACCGACAGAGAAGTCGCCGACAAGGTCTACATCGAACCCTTGACGGCCGAGGTGATCGAGCGGATCATTGCCAAGGAACGACCCGATGCGCTGATCGCCGGCATGGGCGGTCAGACGGGGCTTAATCTTTCGATCGAGCTTTACGATTCGGGCGTGCTCGACAAATACGGCGTCGAGATCATCGGAACCTCGATCCCGTCCATTAAGCGCGGGGAAGACCGCGAGGAATTTCGCCAGCTGATGGAGAAAATCGGCGAGCC
>JAQYDN010000010.1 GCA_028724185.1 Bacillota bacterium | reverse complement strand
GGTCGACGTCGTATAGTTTTTAGGCGAGAAGAGCGGCTTAAAGGCGGGGTGAAAGTCCCCGGTCATAAACGCGAGGATTTGGTTAAAGAGCAATTCGTCCTCGAGTCCTTTATCGGCGCCCAAGTCTTTTTCGGGGTACTTGGCGACGATATATTTTAGGATCGCGAGAACTTCGGTATAGATCTCTCCGTCGTCGGCTTCGAGTGCCGGAACGGCGCCGAGCGGGTTGATCTTTTTATATTCGTCGGACCCCAGCTCGACTTTTTCGACCTCGTAGTCGGCTCCGCTCCACTCGAGGGCGATCCAGCAGGAGACGGAACACGTTCCCGGTGCATAATATAGTTTCATTGGTCTACTCCTTTCGTTCGCGTCGTTTCTTTTACGTTTATGTTATACCCGACGTCTTTTGTCCATAATCACGGCGGCTCCCGTTTTGCCGCCTCCCTCCGGGTTTTTGCGCGCAAAAAGGCCGCCCGAGATATCCCGCGCGGTCTCTTTATGCGACTAACGTCCGGCGACGCCGGCGTCTCGGTGTCGCTTCGCGATGTCTTCGTTTTTGTACTTGTTCTTGTTCGCCTGGTTCATCATCAGCTTGATGCGGTTGGTCTGGTTGACCGCCGAGGCCGAGGCGTCGTAGTCGATCGGGATGATGTTCGCGGTCGGGTAGCTCTCCCTGACCGCCTTGATGACGCCCTTGCCCGTGATGTGGTTCGGGAGGCAGCCGAAGGGCTGTACGCAGACGATGTTTCCCGCACCCTGGCGGATGAGTTCGACCATCTCCGCGGTGAGGAGCCATCCCTCGCCGTACTGGTTGCCGAGGTCGACGAATTCCTCGGCGTAGTGCATCAAGGTCTTCACGGTCTCGGGGCCGTCGTAGCGGCTCTTCGCGAGTTCTTCACGCACGACGGAACGGTAGCTTTCCACGTAGCGGATGACGGTGTTGGCGATGAATCCGCCTATCTTCGAGGTACCGTAGCGCGCCTCTTTGATGCTCGCGTTTTTAAACGAGTAGATCATAAAGTCGGTGAGGTCGGGGATGACGACTTCGGCGCCCTCTTCCTCGAGTTGGCGCTGCACGTGGTTGTTCGCCTGGGGAAGGTACTTGACGAGGATCTCGCCGACGACGCCGACTTTGGGGCGGATACGGCCGTCGGTTTCGACGCCCTCGTAGTCGGCGACCATGGCGCGCACGTTCTTTCTGAACTCGACGCGCGAGTAGCTCCGCGTTCCGCTCGTCTCCGCGAGTTCTTTGAGCCAGCGGTCGGTCACTTCTTTTTCGGCGCCCTTTTCGACTTCATAGGGTCTCGTCGCATTCGAAAGCCGCATGATCAAGTCGCCGTAGAGCAAGTCCTGTACAGCCTTTTTGCCCATGCGCACGATTTGACGTTTGCCGAAGGTAAAGCCCGGGTGGCGCTCGATGCCCTGGAAGGATGCCGCGAGGACGGGAATGTGTCCGTATCCGGCGTCCTTCAGGGCCTTTCTGATAAAACCGACGTAGTTGCTCGCCCGGCACGCGCCGCCGGTCTGCGACATCAAGAGCGTCAGGTTGTCGGTGTCGTAGCGACCGCTCTTTACCGCCTCCATAAATTGGCCGACGACGAAGATCGACGGGTAGCAGGCGTCGTTGTTGACGTACTTCAGTCCCTCGTCGACGACGTGGGTCGAGAGGTTCGGGAGCACTTCGACGTTAAAGCCTTCGGTTTGCAAGAGCGGCTCGAGCAGTTTAAAGTGGATCGGCGCCATCTGCGGGATGAGGATGGTGTGGGTCTTTCGCATCTCTTCGGTAAAGATGACGGGATCGTCGTAGATCGAGGTGCGCTCCTTGTCGATGGTACGGTTTTCGACCGCCTGGATCAGCGATCGCAGGCGTATCTTCGCCGCGCCCAAGTTGTTGACCTCGTCGATCTTTAAGACGGTGTGGATCTTGTGGTAGGAGGCGAGGATTTCGTTGACCTGGTCGGTCGTGACGGCGTCGAGTCCGCAGCCGAAGGAGTTCAGCTGGACCATCTCCAGGTGTTCGCTCTCGCCGACGATCTTCGCCGCGCGGTAGAGGCGGGAGTGGTAATTCCACTGGTCGAGGACGCGGAGGTTGCCGTCGATGTTTTCATACCCCAGGATCGAATCCTCCGAGAGGACGGGGAGTCCGAGTCCCGTAATCATCTCGGCGATGCCGTGGTTGATTTCGGGGTCGATGTGATAGGGGCGACCCGCCAGGACGATGCCGACGGTGTCGGTCTCCTTTAAAAACGCCATCGCGCGCCGTCCCTCTTCGCGCACGTCTTCGCGGTAGCGTTCCTGTTCGTCGTAGGCCGCCGCGACGGCGCGGGCGACGTCGCCCTTCGGGACGTTCGGGAAGACTTCGGCGAGTCTTGCGGCGAGTTTCTTGCGGTTGTCGAAGGAGAGGAAGGGGTTTAAATAGGTGATGTCCTCTCTCTCGAGGCTCTCGACGTTGTTGCCGATGACCTCGCTGTAGCCCGCGACGACCGGGCAGTTCAAGGTGTTGTCGGCGTGTTTCATCTTCTTTTCCTCGTAGAAGATAGCGGGATAGAAGATGGTCTTGACGCCTTTTTGTACGAGGTTTTCGACGTGGCCGTGGCTGATCTTCGCCGGGTAGCAGGCGGTCTCGGAGGTGATGGACTCGAGCCCCTGTTCGTAGAGTTCGCGCGAGGACATATCCGAGAGGACGACGCGGTAGCCGATCGAGGTCAGGAAGGTGTGCCAGAACGGGTAGTTCTCGTACATGTTCAGGACGCGCGGAATGCCGATCGTCCCTCTCGATGCCGCCTCGGAGAGGCTGTCGTAGTCGAAGACGCGCTTTAATTTATACGCGTAGAGGTTCGGAAGTCTCTCGTCGTCTCCGCGCACGATACCCGCGCCCCGTTCGCAGCGGTTGCCGGTGATGTAGCGGCTGCCGTCGCCGAAGAGATGGACGGAGAGTGCACAGTTGTTGGAGCACTGTCCGCAGCGCGCGTGTTTGGTCGTGTAGGTAAAGGCGTCGATCGCATCCCGCCCGAGCAGGGTGCTCTCCGCATCGCCTTTTTCGCGGGCGATCAGCGCCATGCCGATCGCGCCCATGGTCCCGCTCATCTTGGGACGGACGACTTCGCGTCCCGTGATCTTTTCGAACGCGCGGAGGACGGCGTCGCTGTAGAAGGTACCGCCCTGCACGACGATGTGTTCTCCGAGTTTTTTCGGGTCGCGCACTTTGATGACTTTTTGGATGGCGTTTCGGATGACCGAGTAGGCGAGTCCCGCCGAGATGTCCGAGACCGTGGCGCCTTCTTTTTGCGCCTGTTTGACCTTCGAGTTCATAAACACGGTGCAGCGGCTCCCCAAATCCACCGGCGCCTTCGCATCCAACGCGACCTCGGCGAAGTCTTCGACGCCGTACTCGACGCCCTTCGCGAAGGTCTCGAGGAAGGAACCGCAACCGGAGGAGCACGCCTCGTTTAAGAGAATCGACTCGATGACATCCCCCGAAACCTTCATCGCCTTCATGTCCTGCCCACCGATATCCAAGATAAAGTCGACGTCGGGTTCGAAGTACTGGGCGGCCTTAAAGTGGGCGATCGTCTCGACTTCGCCGTGGTCGACTTTGAGTGCGGCCTTGATGAAGTCCTCGCCGTAGCCCGTGACGCCCGAGGAGGCGATGTAGCTGTCGGCGTTCATTTGGTCGTAGAGGTCCAAGAGGTAAGCCTTGACCCGATCGAGCGGCGAGCCGTTGTTGGGGCCGTACGCCTCGTAGAGGACTTCTCTGTCCTTTGACAGGGCGACCATCTTCGTCGTCGTGGACCCGGCGTCGATGCCGACGTAGACGGGCCCTTCGTACTCCGCGATGTCCCGATGGGCGAGGTCGTTGCCGTCGTGGCGCTTTCTGAACTGCTCGAGTTCTTCTTCATTCGCAAAGAGGGGATCCAAGAGCGCATCGGCGTCGACGTGTACTTCCTCGGTTCTTCCCAACCGGTCGTAAAGTTCGCGCACCGCGACGGGTTCTCCGTCCACGCCCTTTAATGCGGCGCCCAGCGCGACAAAGATCTCGCCGTTTTCCGGCGCGTAGATCTCGTCGTCCTCTAAATTCAAGGTCTCGATAAAGCGCTGTTTCAGCTCGTCCAAGAAGGTAAGCGGCCCGCCCAAAAAGGCGACGTTTCCGCGAATCGGCCGCCCGCAGGCGAGGTTTGAGATGGTCTGGTTGACCACCGATTGAAAGACGGAGACGGCGATGTCGGCCTGGGTCGCGCCCTGGTTGATGAGCGCCTGGACGTCGGTCTTGGCGAAGACGCCGCAGCGCGAGGCGATCGGGTAGATCTTTTTGTGTTCTTTGGCGAGTTTATTCAATCCCGCGGCGTCGGTCTTCAGGAGGGAGGCCATCTGGTCGATAAAGGCCCCGGTGCCCCCCGCGCAGATGCTGTTCATCCGCTGTTCCAAGCTGCCGCGAAGGTAGGTTATTTTGGAGTCTTCGCCGCCCAGTTCGATGGCGATGTCGCTCTCGGGGATGTAGTGCGTAATCGCCTCGGTCCCCGCGACGACTTCCTGAACGAACGGAACGTTTAAGAATTCCGCGACGGCGATGCCGCCACTTCCGGTGACGCTGATCGTCGTCTCTTCGTCGGGAAATTTTCCGTAGACGGTCTCGATGATCTCGGAGACCGTTTTTTTCATGTCGGAAAAGTGTCTTTGATAGGTAGAATAGAGAATATCGAATTTCTCATTAAGCACTACGAGTTTTACCGTGGTCGAACCCACGTCCAAGCCCATATGCAATAACATCGATAACCTTCTTTCTAATCTTTCTAATATATACTTACTTACTGTTGTCTATTCTAATTTATTGATTATATCACTCTTTTTCGAAAAAAACACGATTTTGTCTACGCCGATCGTCGCGCGCGTCGATCCCAATAAAAAAAGAGCGACGTCGTCGCTCTCTTTTCTCGATTTCTTAGGCTTCGGCCTGTTCTTTTTCTTCCGCAATCTTTTCGAACGATTCCATGATGGAATCGGCGAGTGCGTCGAGTTCCTTCTCCGTGGAGTCGGTGAGGGAGGAGGAGACGGTTACTTCGCCGCCGAGAACGTCCATCAGTTTCATCTTTTCGTCTAAGAATTCTTCTATTCTCGAGCCGGCTTGCGGTGCCCACGTACCGTTTTCGATGATGCCGACGGTACGGTTTTGCAAGTTCAGCATGCGGATTTCGTTGAGGAAGTTGTGCATGACGGGATAGATTTCCAAGTTGTAGGTTACCGATGCCAGGACGATGTGGCTGAAGCGGAACGCCTCGGATACGAGGTAGCTGACGTTGGTGTCGGATACGTCGTACATGTGGACGTTGGTCATGCCGCGTTCGCAAAGTTTCGTCGCGAGGCACTGTGCGGCGTATTCCGTGTTTCCGTACATCGACGCGTAGACGATGAGTACCCCGTCTTCTTCGGGTTCGTAGCGGGACCACTTGTCATATTTATCGATAAAGTAACCGAGGTCTTCTCTCCAGACCGGACCGTGCAAGGGGCAAATCATTTTGATGTCGATGGTCGATGCCTTCTTGAGGAGGTCTTGGACGTGGGGGCCGTATTTCCCTACGATGTTGGTCAAATATCTGCGCGCGTCGTCGAGCCAGTCGCGGTCGAAGTTAACTTCGTCGGCGAAGAGCTTGCCGTCCAAGGCGCCGAAGGTACCGAATGCGTCGGCGGAGAAGAGGATGCCGTCGGTGGTATCGAAGCTGACCATCGCCTCGGGCCAGTGAACCATCGGTGCGGCAACCCAAGTAATTTCGTGTTTACCGAAGCTCATCGCGTCGCCTTCGGCGACTTCGATTTCCCTGCCGTCGATGCCGAATCCGAATTGACGCATCATCATGAACGCGCGTTCGTTGGAGATGACCTTGCAGTTCGGGTAGCGCATCAACACTTCGTCCAAGGACGCCGCGTGGTCGGGCTCCAAGTGGTTGATGATGACGTAGTCGAGGTCGCGCCCGTCGAGGACGTGTTCGACGTTGTTGAGGAATTCTCTGCAGCCGGACCAGTCGACGGTGTCGAAGAGGACGGTTTTTTCGTCCATCAACAGGTAGGAGTTGTAACTGACGCCTCTCGGAATCGGGTGAATGTTTTCGAACAGGTGGAGACGGTGGTCGTTCACACCTACCCAATATAAATCTTCCGTTACGTTTCTAACTGTATACATATTCTATACCTCCTGCAGGTCCTCTTTATTTAAAGGTTCGATCTTCGGGGAAACTTACCTTGATGAAGTTGTCTTTTTCTTCGCCGCATTTCGGGCAGATATATTCTTCCGGCAGCTTGTCGAAGGGCGTTCCCTCTTCAATTTCGTTTTCTTCGTCTCCCTTTTCGGGGTTATACTCGTAGCCGCATCCTTGGCATACGTAGATGTCGTCCTTCGGAGCGGTCTTTCTGGGTTTTTGACGTTTCATCTTGACCATTTCGGGTGCCGGATCTTTGTCTTCGGTTCCCAGCGCCTCGATGATGAGCGGTGCAACTTCTTCGATATCGCCGACGATACCGTAGTCGCAGTTCTTGAAGATCATGGCGTTCGGAGCGTTGTTGATGGCGACGATGGTGGCCGCGTCTTTAATGCCCTTTAAGTGTTGGCCGGCTCCGGAGATACCTGCCGCGACGTAGAGGTTGCCGCGGAATTTTTGACCGGACATACCGACGTAGCGGTTGATGGGCAAGATCTTGTCGGTCTCTGCGACCGGTCTCGACGAACCGATGGCCGCACCGAATGCGCGCGCCAAATCTTTGGCGAGTTCGAGGTTTCCGTTAAAGCCCTTACCCATGGATACGACGCGTTCCGCATCGATGATCGGCGTGTCGAGGTCGATGCCGACGCTGAAGTCGTAACCGTCTTTTTCAAGCGCCGCGATCAAGTTCTTGACGTTTTCGGCCTGGTCGTCGCTGTCGAAAATTTCTTTCTTGCGAATACCGGTGATCGGGCCCTTGCCCGCTTTCTTCTTGCCGCCGCCTCCTCCGGACGCTTTGGCCGCCTTGCCGATGGTGTTTGCGGCGATGACGATGCGTTGGATTTCGTTGGTGCCTTCGTAGATGGTCGTGATCTTCGCATCTCTGTAGGCGCGCTCGACTTCCATGCCCTTCATGTAGCCGGAACCGCCGTAGATTTGAAGGGCGTCGTTGACGACTTCGAGCGCCATATCGGATGCAAACATCTTCGCTTCGGCCGCTTCCAAGCTGTAGCGTTCGCCGCTCGCCTTCATTTCAGCTGCGCGATAGACGAGAAGGCGCGCCGCGTCGATCTTGGTGTACATGTCGGCGAGTTTGAACGAAATTCCTTGGTTCGCCGCGAGCGGTTGACCGAATTGGATGCGTTCCTTCGAATAAGCGAGTGCGTGTTCGTAAGCGCCTTGTGCGATACCGAGCGCCTGTGCGGCGATGCCGATACGGCCGCCGTCCAAGGTCGACATGGCGATGTTGAAGCCCTTGCCTTCCTTACCGAGGAGGTTTTCCTTCGGGACCTTGACGTTGTTGAAGTGGAGTTCGGCCGTCGTGGACGAGCGAATACCCAACTTGTCGTAGTGGTCGGAGAATGTGAATCCTTCAAAGTCTTTTTCGACGATGAACGCACTGATGCCGTGGGTGCCGATGTCGGGCGTGGTGACGGCGAAGACGACGTAGGTTTCGGCCGCCGGAGCGTTCGTAATAAAGATCTTTTGACCGTTCAGGATGTAGTGGTCGCCTTCCAAGACCGCGGTCGTCTCGGTTTCGCCCGCGTCACTGCCGGCGTTGGTCTCGGTTAAGCCGAATGCGCCGACTTTTTCACCCTTTGCGAGGGGCGTCAAGTATTTTTGCTTTTGTTCTTCGGTACCGTAGTGTGCGATCGGGTACGTACCGAGGGACGTGTGCGCGGACAAGATGACGCCGATGCCGCCGTCGACGCGGGAGAGTTCCTCTACCGCGATGGCATACGAGATGATGTCCTCGCCGGCCCCGCCGTACTCTTTGTCGTAGGGAATACCCATAATGCCCAAGTCGGCCATTTGGGCGACGATGTCTTCCGGATATTTGTTTTCTTGGTCAAGCTCAAAGGCTACCGGCGCGATGACAGTTTCTGCGAATTCGCGAACTTTTTTTCTTAGTGCTTCATGCGCCTCAGTCGTTTTGTATAACATATTTCCTCCTTGCAATCGATGCCACAGACTTCAATGCTTGCGAACAGCGGTTATAAATCCAGTCCGGCTAAACCGTACCTCTTAGGTATTGTTTATATTAGCACAAACTATTTGCCTTGTAAAGACAATCCCTCCGCTATTTTTCGCCTTTTTTCATACATTTTTAATGGCTCTTCCCCGCGGGGTTAGTCGCGTTATACTTGTACCCTTTCATATCGGGGTTATGCAGCATTACAAAAAAGTTTTATCCCGCCGAGCTATTTCGCCCGAAAAGGTGTATTCTCCCCCGTTTTTTGCGGGCTTATTTATAAAATTCTGTCTTTTTTCGTCGAGATCGCGCCGAGTCGTTCGGGGACGTTTCCCGCGCAAAAAAAGGGCTTCCCTTCGGAAACCCTTTGCGTCGCTTATACCGTCATCTCCTCCCCGAGTCGTTCAGTCCGAGCCACCTCTCGCCCTTTCCGTCCGCCCGGCGCTCGAAGTCGTGGCCGTTTGTCGCCTCGACGACGATGTCATAGGCCCAGTGTCCCTCGTCGAGATCGCTAAAGCGCATCACCTCGGTGTTGTGCGCGTCGATCCATACCTCGTCCCCGCGGCGGTCCAGCATCTTGTTCGCGAGCGTCGCCACTTCGGCGCGCGTCATCGGCTTGTCGGGTCGGAAGCTCCCGTCTTCGTAGCCCCGCAATCGGCCCCTCGCGCGACCGCTTGTGATCGCGCGGTACGCCCAATGGCCCGCGTCCACATCGCTAAAGTCTGCGGGATTCGCTTCGATCGGTACTTCCCCGTCAAACCGCGCGGCGACGGCGGCGAATTCCGCGCGAGTCATCGGCGCGTTCGGCTTAAAGCTGCCGTCTCCGTATCCCTTAAAAAGTCCCGCGCCGAGCGCCCGCGCGACGGCATCGCGGTACCAATCGCCGTCGTCGACGTCGCTAAACCGAACGTCGGCCGCGGGCGGTTCCTGATTCAGCAGGCGAACGAACATCGCCGAGGCCTCCGCGCGGGTCATCGTCGACTCGGGTTTGAATTCTCCCCCGGGATAGCCGAAGAGGTAGGCGGCGTGCGTCCCGCTTTCGCATTTCGGCACGAGAATCAGACCCGGGTCCCGTTTGCCGCCCCCGTCCCCGCCCGGCTTCGCCGCGGGTGTCTTTTCTTTCCACTGTGCGTAGACGGTGATATCGCCCGAGACGGGACTCTTCTCGGTAAACGGGACGCCCGTTCCGTCGGGCGCCGTGTTCCACCCCGTCATCTCATAGCCTTTACGCGTCGGGTTTTCCGGGAATCTCTCGCCGAGCGCGCGACCCTCCGGCGCGACGAGGCGCGCCCATTCGCCCGACGTCTCATCGTTCAGATCGAAAGTTACCGTGGCGTACGGAACAGGCTTTTCGATTAAAACATTGTCCGCCGGCATCTTTTCGACCGTCCGCTTCGACGAATCGTCCTCGGCGACCGCGCCGAAGGAGGTGCCCTGATCGCTCAGTTTCCGCTCGTAGGCGAGGAGGTTGAATTTCACGGGTGTATCTTTTTTATAGAGCTTATAACCCTTTAACTCGATCGGCGCCGCGCCTTCAATCGCCGCGTCGACGTCATTTTCTCCGTCTTCGTTCAAAATCCTGAACAGCGGTGTCGAGCGGTCGTTATACTTTAATCCCTTCCCCGGGTCGTTCGAATCGACGAGACGCACGGCATTCACGCGGTTATCTTTAAAGATGTCGACGTGATACATGCCGCCCTCGACGAGGTTCGCATCCGCACTTCCCGCCGCCGCATCGCCCCTTCCGAGGATCAACGCGCCGCCTTCCGACAATCTAACCACGGGGCTCTCTCGGTGGTGCGATACGATCTTCGGGTATGCCTCGCCCGCTCCGTCGACGACGACCGTCCCCGCGGCGTCGATCGCGACGGCCTCTCTCGAATCACCGGGGAAGTTTCCCTCCCGCGTATTCGACGCCATGCTTTTTCTCAAGTAATCGTATTCCTGTTGATACGGTCGCGACCCCGCCTCGACGCATCCGCCCGAGATCGTCACGTCCTTCGCCTCGCATATGCCGCATCCCGCGGGACTTCCCGTGCTCAATGCTTTACACGCACCGCCCCTGATCAGGGCGTCTCCTTCGACGACGATATCGTCGGAGCCGACGATTCCGTGACCGCCCCGCTTTCCGCTGTTTCCGCCGCAAAGTTTCGCCGCGCCGGATACGCGGACGACGTCGCCTGCGATTTCGCGATTGTCGACGGCATCTCCCGCCGGTTGTCCCGTGAAAAAGTCTGCCTCTGTCTTCTCCCCGTTCGTCGACGAGCCGCCCGTCACGAGCGCATCTCCCCGAACGAGAACGCGCGCGACGTTCTTTACGCCGCTGCCGCCGGTTCCGCGAGAGACGCCTTTCCCCGCGCACAGGTCGCCGCCGTGGACGAATCCTCCGTCGACGATCAGCTCGCCCGCGTCCTCGACGCCGTGGCCCGAGGATATGCCTTTCAACCAGTCTCCACCACTCTTACCGAGCACTCCCTCGAGGTATTCATGGGATCCGTTCCCCTGCACGATGGCGCCGTTCGATACGATCACCTTCTGTGCGCCGACGACGCCCGATCCCTTGCGGTAGCGGCCCTTTTCCGCGATTTTCCTAAGAGCGGTGTCGTCGATCGAGCCGCCCGAGACGCGAGCACCTCCCGTCACGGTGACGGTGCCCGTCGTCTCGATACCCGCCGCACCGCGCAGCGGCATGCCGTCGTTCACATCGGCTTTTTCGTACCCCTCGACACTGCGCGTAACAAACGCCGGTCCTTCCACCGCTACTTTCCTTCCCGAAAGCCTCACGTCGCCCCGAGAGCGGATGACGGCCTCCAGGTTACCGAAGCAGAGCCTTCCGCCCCTGACAGTTGTCCCCGACTTCGACGAGGCGATGTTTAACTCGCCCGTCCCCGTCTCGATTACGGCGCGAGGCGCCACGTCGATGCGCTCCAAATCGAATGCGCTCAAAACAGCACCCTCGACGATGCCGCCGTAAATATTGACCTCGGCATCTCCCCTCGCGAGGATCGTCGGACCGTGAAAGTACGACCGGCCGAACCCGCTCAGCTGGCTCTCCAGTTCCCAGTCTATGCCCTGTCCAAACTCCAGGACGCCGCCGTCTTCCACGTCGACGACGCCGACGTCGTGTTCGCCTCCCGAAACGATGCCGTGATCTTTCACCGTGCACGCACCCGGCCTGAGGCCCACATTCGCGCTGATGCCTCCATGACCCGCTACGATATGTAATGTCTTTCCGCGAATAGCGCCTCCCGGGTACCTCCCGCTGCCGCCGCGAATCAATATGGGGTTTATAGGAATTGCTTGGCGAATATTCACGTCGATCACATCCGCTGCGACGGCAAAGGCTCCCTCGCCCCGCTCGCTGTTTCCGCCCTCGATATGAAACGCCTTATTCGACGTATCCTTCATCACGAAGTGTTCGCATCGAATCGCCTCGTGCGCCGTTCCCTCGCCCGTCGCGTCGCCGCCGCGGATACCGTTGACGATACGCTCGGACTGCCTAACTATATGTACGCTCCGATCGCCGTCTTCCGCCAATTCTTCTCTCACCCGCCGCTTCAAATCATCGAAGTCGCCTTTACGGGGATCTTTCAGTTTTTTGATTCCCTCGACCTTCACCTCTCCCTTCGGCAGATCGACGGCCCTCGTCCCGTTCGCCTCGATGCCCGCCATCGTCGAGAGGACGAGATTTCCCTCGCCTCCGACGGGCGCCGTGCCCTTTCCGCCGTAGATTTCGACGTTTGAAAGCGACAGGGTCTTTCCCGCGGCCACGTCGAAGCCGACGTCTTTCAACACCGCCGTCTCATAGACCCTTATGTAGGTTTCTCCGCCGCCTTCGCCCGTCGCATACTCCATATTCGAAGTGATCGCGAGGTCCTTTTCCACGTCGATGCTCGCGCCGCCGAAATCTTTGGGCTCCTTTAAATCCCTTACGACGATCGTGTCGCCGTCTTCGGCGCCTTCGACCGCCGCCTTAAACTGCTCCGCCGTATGGACGTCGTAGGTCTCGGCAAAGACCGCCCTCGGTGCGAGCATCATCGCCCCTAAAACTAAGAGGACAAATAATCTCTTCACGCTCATCATCGCTCCTTTCCTTTATCGCGTTGGTCTGCTAACACTACTATACTGAAGTTTCCCCGCTTTTTCTATAGGTTTGTGGACGCAAAAAACCCCGGCTGTGCCGGGGTGATTACTATTTGTCTTTCGTTTATCGTCAGGATTCATCTCGCGGCGCTTTGTAGATCGCGTTTCCCAAAAAGTCTTTCTCCTTCAGCAGCCGACCCTCTTTCGCGAGGTCGTCCAACGCGGCGATTAAGCTCTCTCTCGTGTAGCCGATGTCCCGCTTGTCCAGCTCGCTCAGAACGGTGAGGATATTGCTCGACTCCGAGATGGGGAGGAATTCTTCGACGGCACCGAGGAGTTTATCCAAGTCTTTTCCGCGCACGTTTTTCAGTTCGTCGAAGGGATTTTCCGTGTGCGGCGAGACGGTATGCGCCATGCGGATGCGCACGAAGGTCGTCCGTCCGAGATGCGAGGAGGAGATAAAGACGTCGCCGGTTTGAAGGTAGGGAAGGCGCGCGGATTCCTCCTTGCTGATGTCGGTCTCGTCGCGGATGGTGTCGATATCCTGCGCCCGCACGGTTCGGTAGATCATCTTGCTGTTGAGTTGCGCGGTCACGGTGTCGTCGAGCAGCGTGGGCCGTTGGGTCGCGAGGATTAAAAACACGCCGTACTTCCTCCCCTCCTGGGCGATCTCCCGGATCACGGACTTCGACGGGGAGGGGATGCCCTTCGGCGCGAAGGTGTGGCTCTCGTCGGTCACGACGAAAAACGGCGGAAAGAACTCGCCGCTGCCGGGTCGGAGCAACTGCGCGTCCTTGTACTCGCGCCTCTTTTTGTAGAGGTTTCGAATTAAGTAGGTCGCATACATCTGTATCGTCTTGACCGATCCCTGGATTACGGCAAATTTCCCCTGAAAGAGCGCCTCTTCGATCGGCTTCGAGTCCCCCTGAAAGAGGCCCGAGCGCTCCAAGCTCCCCAGGCGCCACATAATGCCCTTGAGCGAGGAGATATTCGTCGCGCGCCCGAAGTGCTCGTAGAGTTTTTGGCGCTTCTGCCACGTCTTCTGCTCGCCGTTTTGGATCATCGTCATCTCGCGAATTTTGTCGAGACCGCCGATCTCGTGGGCGGCGATCAAGTCCTCGATGCGCGCCGAAAAACTGTTGTAGGAGTTTCCGAAGGTAAAGAGCAAGTCGATCGTCCCCTTCATCGACTCCGAGATGTCCGAGACGGCGTCGAGGATGTTTTTCAAGTCGCCACTGTTCATGTCTTCGAATCGAATGCCGACGTCGGTGCCGATTTGAAAGCGCCTGTGGCCGTCTTTATAACTCCTCCCGTTTTCGGACGGCGTCGAAAAGTCCATCTCGTAGTGGGGATCCAGGATGATGCCCGGAATTTTTTTCTCCATCAGCTCCTCCAGGATGACGCGCATGCCGAAGGACTTGCCGCTGCCGCTCCCCCCGAAGATGCCGATGTGCGGGTACTGGTGCATGGCGCGGATGTCCAGGACGTAGGGCACGTCGCGCTGAGGCGTCGCCTCGCCGTGTTCGTAGAGGTCGAAGAGGTTTTTTAGCCCGTCGTCCATCTCGTCATAGAGGTAGTCGGTGTTTCGAATGCTTCCGAGGACGAGCCCTTCCTTCGGGGACACGGGGACGAGGATGTCTTTGATCTCCTCGAAGGTCGGCGCCCTGCCGTCGCTTCCCGTCAGAGGCGGCTCGGCGGTCTCGTGCAAAAAGCGCACGGTCGCGATGTAGATGGTCTCGTTGTGGATGTCGTAGCCGAGTTGTCTCAGCGAGGCGAGCACGTCGTCGTCGACGAAATCCCCGCCGATGTCCATCGGGATAAAGCGGTTATAGGTCTGGGACTCGACGACTTCGCCCAAAATCGGCCCCTGCACGGGGTCGTCGATCACGATAAATTCCGCGACGCGAAAGTTATGGTCGCGCGAGCCGACGGTCACTTCTCTCGGGTTGGTTAAACCCACTACGTTGATTTGCATTTATACTCTCCGATCTCTTTCCGATACGAAAAAACGCTCCATGATGTCCCGATCGATGCTCTCCTCCATCAAGAGTCGAATGTCGCCGGGGGACACCTTCACCCGTTCGTCGACGACGTCGATCCAAAACGGGACGCCGCGCCCCTTCCGCGGGGTCAGGGTGTAGAGAAGGCGCGCCAGCTCGACGAGGTGTTCTCTCTGTTCTCTCAAGACGTCGAGCCCCACGACTTCCCAGTGGTCCGTCGGGCGGTAAAACCCGCTCGTGAGCCCCGCCGCCTCCTTGCTCATCTCGCCCGCCTCCTCGGGCGCGCGTTCGCTTAAGATTAACAGTTCTCCGCGCTCGAGCTTCCCCGCCAGGATCTCCCGGTCGTAATAGGCGCGCGCCTTACCCGTCCGCTCGGCGATGTCCCGCGTCTTGATGTCCTTGATCGCGCCGACGAGAAGCACGTCCCGCTCGATACAAAGACTTCGAAGTTCTTCCCACGTGTCGCGGGAGTTGATGCGGTAGCGCAAGAGTCCCCCGTCCATGATGACGACGCGCACGTCGGTCTCTTCGATGATGCCGATCGCCGCCTCGAGTTCGACTTCGGCGAGGTAACGGTCGTGGATTTTATCGGCGCTCACCGCATCGTCCTCGGTCAAGACGGGCGTGTAGGTGCGCCGCGTGCAGTGTTCTTCGCCGCAAACCGCGAGCGCCAGACCCTGAAAGAGTTCGATGTAGTGCGGGTGCGCGCCGCCCGCCCGCGCGACGGATCCGTCGACGCCCGCGACATTTCCCATCGCGTGCAACTCATCCTCTCTCAAGCGCGCGAGGTCCGTGAACGTGCCGATATGTCCCTCGACGGTGCGCTTAAACTCCGCCTTCGACATGCCGAACAGGGGCTCGTATTTTTCCTTGAGGACTCGATTTAAGGCGCGCATTTGGCGCCTGAAGTCGAAGAGGTCTTCCTGTTTCACAGTTTCAAACTCTCCTTATACACCAGATTCTTCGGCAAGTTCCACTCCTTCGCCACGAGCTTGACCGCCTTCGAGGGACTCTCCCCTTCGGCGATCTTCTCCCTCAACGCCTTCTCGACGTCGACGGTCTCCTCCTCCCGCTTGGGCATGAGGACGACGGCGAACTCGCCTTTGATCGTATAGCTGTCGATATTTTGTAAAAAGTCGAGAGCGGTCGTCTCGATCCGCTCCTCGTAGATCTTGGAGATCTCGCGGACGAGGACCATCGGGCGGTTTCCGAGCGCCTCGACGACGTCCTCGGCGAATCGCTCGATGCGGTGCGGCGCCTCGTAAAAGATGACGGGCACGGGGATGTCCTCGAGCTCCTTCAGCGCGCGGAGGCGCTGTCCATGTTTTTGCGGCAAAAATCCCCAAAAGAGGTAGCGTCCCTCCTCGACACACGCCATCACCGAAGCGGTGACGTGGGCGCAGGGACCGGGGAGGACTTCGTAGGGTCTTCCCTCTTTTAGAAGTGCCGCAAGCAACACCCCGCCCGGATCCGACACCCCGGGCATACCGGCATCGGAGATCACCGCGACGTCTTCGCCCGCGTCGAGGCGCCGGAAGATGCCGTTGAGTTTCTCCTCCTCGTTGAACTTATGGTAACTCTCGAGGGGCGTGTGGATGTCGTAGTGCTTCAACAGCGACATCGAATGGCGCGTATCCTCCGCCAGAATGACGTCGACCTCCTTTAGGACGCGGATCGCCCTCACCGTCATATCCTCCATGTTGCCGATGGGCGTCGGACAAAAATATACTTTACCTGCCATAATAACTTGCTACCTCCTCGGTGTAGTGATCGCCCTCGTAGATGTAGAGGGGCGGATCGACGTGTACAAACGAACCCCCGCCGCGCTTGGCCGAAAAAAGTATGCGCCGGGCTTCCTCGCCCCGCCGCCAGTAGACGGGGCGCACGTGCATCAGCGCGAGGTCGCCGCCTCTTAAGTCGCAGACGACGTCTTGAAACGACGCCGCGTCGACGACGGCGTAAAGTTTCCCGCCGGGCCTTAGGAGGCGGGCGGCCTCCCGAAACCAGTGCATATCCGCGTCCAAGTGTTTCGCCTTCGAAACGGCTTCCGAGGCGTTCTTAAGCGAGCGCCTGTAAAAGGGCGGATTGGTCCAAATCGTATCGAACGGTTCGAGCGAAAGCGCCCGAAAGTCGCCGCAGACGACCTCGATCGCCATCTCATTTTCCGCGGCGCTCTTTTTCAAGAGCTCGACCGCGGCGGGCTCGACGTCCACGGCCGAGACCGATTCCGCCCCCGCCTCGTAGGCCGCCATGGCGAGGTAACCGCTCCCGCATCCGAGGTCGAGGAGGCGTCCTTCCGCCTCCGCATACGCCTCGAGGAGCATCGAGTCGATGCTGAAGGAAAAAAGACCCTTCTCCTGGTAAATCGCCGCCTTCGTCCGGGGCATGTAATCCCTTCGCATATCTCCTCCTTTTTACGTCCTAGAGTTTTTTGATGTCGTCGTAGATCTCGGGGTCGATGCCGTGTATCTGCTCGACGTGTTTGATGATATTTCCCACAAAGGGAATCTTCTCGCCGAAGTACTCGCCGGTGATGCGCTCGATCTCGCGCTTAATCTCCGCCTCTTCCTCGGGCGTGCTGCAGTTTTTCACCCGCTTATACGCCTCGTAGAGGTAGCGGGAGTTGCGCTTTTTCAGGCGCTTTTGGTTTCGGACGAGCACGAAGAGGACGGCGATCGCGAGGAGCAGGGCGAAGAGGATGATCCGAACGGGCGCGATCTGTTCGATGTCGACGACGCCGTAGATCTTCGCGATGCCGAAGAATAAAAAGAGGCAGCCCGCCAAGTAGCTGATCGCCACCTTCGGAATTTTCTTTCCGACGTACTTCCCGACGAGGATGCCGATGCACGATACGAGGATCATGGAGGAGACCGTCGCGCAGAAGATAAGCGCCGGGCGCTCGCTTTGCATGGCGAGCGTCATCGCCATCAGTTGGGTCTTATCGCCGAGTTCGCCGACGAAAAAGGCGACGGCGACGGTTACGACGGGCCCGAATTTCGAGCGGACGACCTCGTCTTCTTCCTCCTCGTAGTCGATCGAGAGGGCCGAGAGTCCGAAGAACAAAAATAAATACCCCGCGATCAGCTGCAAAAAGTCGACGTTTTTAAAGACGCCGGCGATCAACACCGCCGCGATAATCGCGAGGCCGTGGTTTAAGGCGATGCCTATGCTGACTCCGCTTAAGACGGTTCGCATGGGGTAGGCGGTCGCAAAGGCCAGCGCCAAAAACTGCGACTTATCACCCATCTCCCCGATAAATACCATGATAAATGCTTCTAAAAATTCTCGCACAGAGGGATTCCTTCCTATTTTCTATTTCTCATTGTCCGGGTCCACATCCTTGAGCAGGATATACATGCTCACGCCGTCGCCCGATTTGATCTCTCCCGCGCCCGAACTGAACTGCGTCTTGGTCACGTAGATCTTGTAGTCGACTTCTCCGCTCTTTCCCTCGATCGCGAGGTCTTCGAGATCGAGCGCCTTCGACTTACTCAACACGGCGACTTTTGCGAGAATATCCCGAAGGTCGACCACGATGTCCCGTCCGTCGGAGAAACTGAGCGTGACGACGCCGTCGTTGCGCTCGAGCGTCATCTCGCCCATCTCTCTCTTCTCATCTCCGTAGGATTCGACCTCGTAGAGCCTGTCGTAGCCCGAGACGTCGATGCCGTTTGCGCCGAGGTCGACGCTTAAATCGTCCGCATCGGCGATGTCTTTTTTCCGCTCGTCCAAAAGGTCGCTCGCGATTTCATCGGGATCGCCCTCTTTCAAATAGGGGATTTGGGAGACGTCGTGGTGCGCGACGAGGTAGTTCGCCGTTTCGAGAATTTGGCGCTTGTCCTCGTCGGGCAGGTGCTTCGACGGCACGATTTTATCGCCCTTCAACATGCGGTTTTTTATGAGGAGCGCCTCCAGCCGCGCCTGTTGGGAGCGATACGACATGCCTTTTGCGCCGATCGGCCCGCCGAATGCGGAGACGAAGAGGACGATGGAGAGGGTCATGGGAAGAATGACGTGCAGATCCCGCTTCTCGATTATAAAGTGTACCATCGCAAAGGTGAGCCAAATGCCGAGCGCGAACACCATGTAGCGGTTTTCGGTGATCCCGTACTGACCGACTCTTAAAAACCACGCGTAGTACATCAGCCCGAGCAGGGGAAAGGCCGCAAACGGCATATACCTCCTGAAATAGTAGGTGAGGCTCCTCTCGCGATCGCGGTCGACCGCAAACAGGACGAAGACGATCAACATCAGGGGCCAGAGCACGAGGTTGACGATGCTCGTCGTCGGAAGCTCGAGGGAAAAAATGATCTTCACCAAATAGACGTACAGGAGGAGGACGTAGATCGTCATCACCGGCACGAGGATGTTGTTAAACAGATTGTCGACGACGAGCAGGACGCCCCGCTCGTTTTGATAGTTTTCGCCGGCCTCCGGGATGCGCGCGAGAAAAAACAGCGCCATCACGGGCATCAGGCATATCGTCTCCACGTAGAGAATGGCCCTGTCGAAGTTGACGACGCCGAAGAGCACATCGACGCCCAACAGCACCAGCGCGACCGCAAGCGAGAGAACGAAGGCGTAGATATAGGCGATCACGACGTCGAGCAACATGCCGATGACGTGATAGAGAAATTCCCTCTCCCGGTGAAAGGCGCCGGCGAAGAGCGTCGTCAGTCCGCTCGCGATAAAAATCGTGATAAAGGCGTCGGACAGGTAGATGAGCTCATCTCCCGTCACGTCGTCGAGCCTAAAATAGGTCAAGAGGATGATGAGGACGACCGCGAGGGCGACGAGCAGGTGGCGCACGTCGCCGCGCTTGACATCCTCCAGATTTTCGGTGTAGAGTTTCGCCGCGAGCGCCGCAAAAAAGGCGATCACCGACACCGCGCTCAACAGGAGCGGCGGTTTGCCGAAGATCGTCACGTATCCGTCTCCAAATATAAAATAGCATTGAAAAAATGCGGCGGCGAGGGCGAACACGAGCGCGGGCCAAAAGCGCACCGCGGCGCGCCTTCCCCTCTCAAAGAGATCTCTCAATCGCGCGTTCATTCCATCAACTCCTTACATCATCGGGGCTAAGATCCTAAGCAGGCGGCCGGCCGCACGCTCCCATATCGAGAACTCGCGGCACATCTCCAGGGTAAAGGGCATCGACAGAGACAGGGTCTCCTCGAAGTCCTCCTCCACTTTTTCGGCCATCGTCCGGTCGTAAAAGTACGCCCCGCACTCGAAGTGCAAAAAGAAGGAGCGGTAGTCGCAGTTAACCGTCCCGACGACGGTCTTGGTCCCGTCCGATACGAAGTTTTTCGCGTGAATAAACCCCGGCGTGTACTCGTAAATCTCGACGCCGTTTTTTAAGAGCTCCTTGTAGTAGCTGCGAGTCACCAAAAACACGACGCGCTTGTCGGGGATGTGGGGCGTGATGATTCGAACTTGGGTACCCGTCTGGGCGAGGTGGATCAAGTTTCCCTTCGTCTCCTCGTCCAGGATCAGATAGGGCGTCGTCACGTGCAAATAGCTCGTCGCCTGGGTGATCATGTCGTTATACACTTCTTTCCCCACGCGGTTTTTTCCGTAGGGATCGTCGCCGAAGGGGATGATGTAGCCGGAGTGCTCTCCCCGGTACTCCTCTTCCAGCGGAATCAAATACTTCTTAAAGTCCTCGGGATCACCCTTGGAGACGACGTCCCACATCGCGAGGAACATATTGGTAAAGGACCTCACGCAGTTGCCGTAGACGGCGATGCCCGTATCCTTCCAGTGGCCGTAGACTTCCTTGACATTGACGTACTCATCCGCCAGGTTGATGCCGCCGGTAAAGGCGACGCGGTTGTCGATAACGGCGATTTTTCGGTGGTCTCTGTGGTTTTGGTACAGACTGAGCAGCGGCACGATCGGCTTAAAGACCTTCGTCTGGATGCCGATCTCGCGCATCGCCTTCGCGTACTGGAAGGGGAGCTTGGTCACGGCCGACGTCCCGTCGAACATGACCCGCACTTCCACGCCCTCGTCGACTTTTTCCCTTAAGATCTCGAGGATCGACCCCCACATCTCGCCCTGTTCGATGATGAAGTATTCCATAAAGATAAACTTCTTCGCCTTTCTGAGCTCCTCGCACAAGCGCGGCCAGTAGTCCTCGCCGAGGGGGAAGTAGTCGCAGTCGCCGTTTCGATAGACCGGATAGTCCTCTTCATTCCACAAAAACCTCGCCGTGTTGTAAAAGAGCGGGTCTTCGCGACGGGTCTCTTCCATAATCTCCGGATTTTGCCTGAAATACGTCAGGTTGCTCTGTTTCGTGCGCTGGAATTTCTCGGAAAACCAACGGCGCAACACGTCCCACTTGCTCAGGATATAGAGAAACGATCCGAAGATCGGCAGGACGATCATCGTAAACAAAAACGCGATCTTATACGTCGGGTCGTTCTGTTTGTCGTTGACGATGTGCAGTCCGATGATGAAGTCGAATATAAAGAATACGTTTTGGAAAATATTTCGATGTTCGCCCAAAAAGCGCCCGACGTAGAAGAGCAGGGCGAGCTGAACTAAAAACAAAAGACCGTAGACGACGAGTGTCGTCAAGACACCGAGCACGGAGTTTCTTATTTTTAGCGTTCGATTCATCTTCCCAACCTCTTTTCACACCGGACGCCGTCTTCGGCGACATCTTACAGAGCCATTATCTTTATATTGTATCACGACGCGTAAAGGTTCATGATATTCGGCGGCGAGATTTTTTAAGATCGGCTCGCCGCACCGTCTACTTCTTATTTTACACATTCGACGGATTGTGTACAGTCTCAAAGGCACCTCACCCGCCCTCGCGGTAGGTACGGCAAACGATGCGACCGCAAAATTTCCGTCGTCTCGACCCGAACGCGGGCGAATGTACCAAAAAAGAAAGACACGCCGATGTCGGTGTGTCCTTATCTTCTATCTGTATTTGGCGTGTCTCAAGCGGTTGAGCGCGCGCAACAGCGACAGCTGCGCCTCGATTTCCTCGTGTCCGTCGTCGTCGTTTTCGAGTTCGGCGAGCTTCTCCTCGGCGCGTCTTTTCGCCTCTTCGGCGCGCTCGACGTCGATCTCGTCGATCCACTCGAAGGCCCTCGTCGCCACGGTACACACGTTCTCCTTCATGGACATGTAGCCGCTGTGAATCGTCGCCTGCTTCTCCTCGCCGCCTTCGAAGATTCGAATCAATCCGTAGTCGAGGGGCGTGACGATCGGCGCGGTGTTTTCCATCAACATCATGTCGCCCAAGACGCCGCGCACGATGACGCGGTCGACTTCTCTCTCGAAGCCGTCGGCATACGGCGTCACGAGGCGTAGCGTAATCATGCCTCGTCACCTTCCGAATCGCCCGATTCCTCCGGTTCTTCCTCCACGCTCTTCGCCTTTTCGACGGCTTCGTCGATGGAGCCGACAAAGAGGAAGGCGGATTCGGGCAGATCGTCGTACTTGCCGTCCAGGATCTCCTTAAAACCGCGCACGGTATCCTCGATGGAGACGTATTTGCCGTCGATGCCCGTAAATTGGCTCGCGACGCTGAACGGTTGCGAGAGGAAGCGTTGAATCTTGCGCGCACGCGCGACGGTGGTGCGTTGCTTTTCGCTCAACTCCTCCAGGCCCAAGACGGCGATGATGTCTTGGAGGTCCCGGTATTCCTGGAGCACTTCCTGTACGCGTCGCGCCGTCTGATAGTGTTCCTCCCCGACGACGTTCGGGTCCAGGATACGACTGCTCGAATCCAGCGGGTCGACGGCGGGATAGAAGCCCATGCCGGCGATATCTCTCGAGAGGACCGTCGTCGCATCCAAGTGGTTAAATGTCGTCGCGGGTGCCGGGTCCGTCAAGTCGTCGGCGGGAACGTAGACCGCCTGTACCGACGTGATCGAACCCTTCTTCGTCGAAGTAATTCGTTCCTGCAGCGCGCCCATCTCGGTCGCGAGCGTCGGTTGGTAGCCGACGGCCGAGGGCATGCGGCCCAAGAGCGCCGAGACCTCGCTCCCCGCCTGGGTGAAGCGGTAGATGTTGTCGATAAAGAGGAGCACGTCCTGTCCGGCTTCGTCTCTGAAGTACTCCGCCATCGTAAGGCCCGTCAAGGCGACGCGCATTCTCGATCCCGGCGGTTCGTTCATTTGACCGAAGACGAGGGCGGTCTTGTCGATGACGCCCGATTCGATCATTTCGTAGTAGAGGTCGTTGCCCTCGCGGGTGCGCTCTCCGACGCCTGTAAAGACGGAGATGCCGCCGTGTTCCTGTGCGATATTATGGATAAGTTCTTGAATCAGGACGGTCTTGCCGACGCCCGCGCCGCCGAAGAGGCCGATCTTTCCGCCCTTCGCATAGGGGCACAAGAGGTCGATGACCTTGATGCCCGTTTCGTAGACCTCGTTTCCGGTGTCCTGATCTTCGAAATTCGGCGCCTTTCGGTGGATGGGCATGGTCTTCGCCTGATCCGGCGCCGGCTTGTTGTCGATGGGCTCGCCCAAGACGTTGAACATTCTGCCCAGGGTCTCCTCCCCGACGGGTACCGCGATGGCATCTCCCGTGTCGACCGCCTCCATATTTCGCTTTAACCCGTCGGTCGCGCCCAAGGAGATGCAGCGGACGACGTCGTCGCCGATATGTTGGGCGACTTCGACGGTGAGCATCTCGTCGCCGTTTTGAATTTTAATGGCGTTTAAAAGGCTCGGCAACCGTTCGGGGTCGAATTCTATATCCACCACCGGTCCGATGACCTGGCGGATTTTTCCTATATTCTCTTGCATACAGACCTTCTTCCTATTGTATTGCGTCCGCAGCTGAGACGATTTCTGTGATTTCGTTGGTAATCGCTGCTTGTCTTGCGCGGTTATAGTTCGTTTCCAGTTCGTCGATCATGTCGCGGGCGTTGTCCGAGGCGTTTTCCATGGAGACTCTCCTCGAACCCTGTTCCGAAGCGGCCGCCTCGATCAGCGCGCCGAAGACGCTCGTCTCGAGATACATGGGAATCAAGTAATCGAGGACGGCTTCGGGCGACGGTTCGAATTCCGTCTGGACGCTCGCCGCACTCTCCCCTTCCTTCGGCACCAGGATGTCCGAGGGGAGGAGCTGATCGACCTTCGGCGTGTAGCTCAAAGTCGATACGAACTCGGTATAGACGATGCGTATCGCGTCGACCTCGCCCTCGGCGTAGAGCTTGAGCGCCTTCGATGCGATGTCGCGCGCGCGACTGTAGCCCGGCCTTTCGCTGATACCCGTGTAGGCCTTGACGATGTCGTAGTCTCTGCGCGCAAAGTAGTCGTACGCCTTGGTGCCGATCACGATCAGCTTCGCCTCGGAGGGCGCCTCGGCGATCGTCTTTTCGGCGAGGCGCTGGACGTTGGCGTTGTATCCGCCCGCCAAGCCCTTATCCGAGGTGATGACGATGTAAAGGGCCGTCTTTTCCTCGCGCTTTTCGAGCAGCGTGTGCTCGTCGCCCGAGACGGCCAGAATGGTCTGAATATCGTCGAGGACGGTTAAGAAGTAAGGTCTCGTTTCCTCCAGACGCTTCCGCGCCTTGCGCAACTTGGCCGTAGAGACCATCTCCATGGCCTTGGTAATCTGCAATATGCTGTTGATCCCGCGAATCCGTCGCTTAATCTCTCTCGTTGATGCCATATCGAAACCTCCTACTCCGTCTTCTTAAACTCGTCGAGACTCTTCTTTATGGCTTCTTCGATTTCCGGCGTGAGAGATTGTCCTTCTTTTAATTTTTCTATGAGTTCGGGATAGTTGTTGTCGACAAAGAGAAGGTAGTCCGACTCAAATTCCGAGACGTCGTCCACCTTGACGTCGAGCATGTATCCCTTGGTCACGGCGTAGAGCACGAGGACCTGGTGTTCGAGTGACATCGGTTGATATTGCGGTTGACGCAACACGCGCATCATCCGTTCCCCTTGCGCGAGCGTGCGCCGGGTGTCTTTATCCAGCTCGGATCCGAACTGGGCGAACGACGCCAAATCGCGATATTGGGCGAGGTCGAGTTTCATCGTGCTCGCCACCTTTTTGATGGCGTCGGTCTGTGCCGCGCCGCCGACGCGGGATACGGAAAGTCCGGTGTTGATCGCCGGTCGCTGTCCCGCAAAGAACAGGTCGGTCTCCAGGAAGATCTGACCGTCGGTGATCGAGATAACGTTCGTCGGGATGTAGGCGGAGATGTCGCCCGCCTGCGTCTCGATGATGGGCAGCGCCGTAATCGATCCCCCGCCGTATTCGTCGCTCATGCGCGCGGCGCGTTCGAGCAGCCTCGAGTGCAAGTAGAATACGTCGCCGGGGAAGGCCTCGCGTCCCGGCGGACGACGCAAAAGAAGACTCATCGTCCGGTAGGCGACCGCGTGTTTGGATAAGTCGTCGTAGACGATCAGGACGTCTTTTCCCTGCGCCATAAATTCTTCGGCCATGGTAACCCCGGCGTAGGGGGCGATGTATTGGATCGGCGAAAGTTCCGCCGCCGTCGCCGCGACGACGATGGTGTGATCCATCGCCTCGTGTTGTTCGAGCACATCGACGATCTGCGCCACGGTCGATGTCTTTTGGCCGATGGCGACGTAGATACAGATGACGTCGGTGTCCTTTTGATTGATGATCGCATCGATTGCGATCGCGGTCTTACCCGTCTGTCTGTCGCCGATGATCAACTCCCGTTGACCACGGCCGATCGGAAAGAGCGCATCGATCGCCTTCGTCCCGGTTTGAAGGGGCTCTGTAACCGACTGTCTCGTGATAACGCCGGGTGCGATCTTTTCGATCGGCATGGTCTTGTCGTAAGCATAGTCGCCCTTGCCGTCGATCGGCGCGCCCAAGGCGTTGACGACGCGTCCCAGGAGCCCCTCTCCGACGGGAACCTGCACGACTTTACCCGTGGCCTTGACCTCGTCGCCTTCCTTGATGTCCGCGTCTCCGAGCAGGACGACGCCGACGTCGTCGACTTCGAGGTTTTGAACCATGCCGTAGACGCCGCCGGGGAATTCGATGAGCTCGCCGGCCTTCGCCTCCTGCAGTCCGAAGATACGCGCGATCCCGTCGCCCACTTCGACGACGGTCCCCACGTCCTCCATGACCAGGTCCACATCATAATTTTTGATCTGCTCCCGAATAATGGAGCTGATCTCTGATGATTTAAGATTCATATCTCACCTCTCTATGCATTGTGTTTCAGAATTCGCTTGAGATCGTCGAGTTGTCTATGAATCGACCGATCGATCACGCCGTGTTCGGTGACGAGTTTTACGCCGCCGATCAAGCTCTTGTCGATCTTCTGTTTCATCTCGACATCGCCTCCTTTGTCGCCGCGATAGGCCCTACCGATGGCTTGCAGTTTTTCATCGGTGAGTTCAAAAGGCGTTAAGACGAGGATGCGTTCGATATTTTTACCTTCATAACAGAGGTCTTCATAGGCATTTAGAATATCGACGACGAGATTGCTCCTCTTGTTGTCCACACAGACGAACAAGAAGTTCAGCAAGATGTCGGGGATATCTTTCGCGAACAGATTCTCGATGATCCGATGTTTTTTCTCCGCGTCGATGCGCGGGTGCATAAGCGCCGCCATCAAGTCGCCGCTTTCATACGCCGACCGAACGGCCTCGACGCTGTCGAGCATCAAATCATCTCTCTCCAATGCCACTTCATAGAGGGCGACACTGTATTTGGTAATCGCTTCATCAAACATGGTTGTTCTCCAAGTCGTCGATCAAGCCGTCTACTAATTCTTCCTGATGTTCGGCATCGATGTTGTCCTTCAGCAGTTTTTCCGCGATCAGGACGGCGAGGTCCGACGTCTCGTCTTGGACCTCGCGACGCGCCTTCGCTTTTTCTCGTTCAATGTCCGCTTTCGCTTTTTCAAGCATCGAGTCGGCTCGGCTCTTCGCATCATCGGCCGCCACTTTCTCGAGTTGGCGACCCCGTTCTCGAGATTTTTCGATGATCTTTGCGCCTTCTTCTTTGGCTTCGCCCAATTTCTTTTCGTAGTCGGTCTTTAGATTTTCGGCCTCCAAACGGCTGCTCTTCGCCTCTTCGAGGTCGGAGGCGATGGTCTCCTGCCGTTTCGTCAAAAAGTTGTTGACCGGTTCATAGACAAAATGACGAATGACGAGAAACAGAATGAGGGTGGCGCCCCATTGTGCCAAGAGATTCCATATATCCGGCACGACAAAAATTTCCATAGGGACAACTCCTTTCGTTGTTCTCTGTTTCGCCTAATTAACCGAGTAACGGCTTAACGAATAACAAGATGATGCTGATGACCAAGCCGTAGATACCTGTCGTCTCGGCGACGGCCTGACCTAAGAGCATCGTCTGGATGATGTCGCCTTTTGCCTCCGGTTGACGACCGACCGCCGCAGCTGCCGCACCCGCTGCGTAACCTTGCCCGATCCCGGAACCGATCCCCGAGATAACTGCCAAGCCCGCACCGATGGCGGAACAACCTAAGATGAACGCTTCGCTTGAAATTTGCATACTGTTTCCTCCACTATTCTCATTCTATAATCTATTTACCGGACGACTGCTTCGCCGCTCTGCGGGCGGCGATCTCTTCGGGATCCGCCATATCGCTGTTGATGTAGGTCATCGACAACATGACGAAAATAAAGGTTTGTAACATTCCGCTGAACACATCGAAGTAGCCGTGCAACGGCCATGCGACGATGGGAATTAAAAACTTCGAGACCAAGCCGAGTCCCTGGTAGACGAGACTCATAATCAAGACCCCGCTTAAGATATTTCCGAACAGACGGAAGCTCAGCGAAATCGGATTGGCGAGTTCCCCCAAGATATTGATCGGGGTTAAGAGCGCGATCGGCTCCGCGTACTGCTTAAAGTACCCCAGAAAACCCTTCGTCTTCATCGAGAAGAAGTGAATCAGAACAAAGGTGATCAGCGCCAGAGCCAATGTTACGTTGTAATCGCTCGTCGGCGGGACAAATCCCAAAAGCCCCGACAAATTCGCAAACAATAAAAATGCGCCGAGCGTCAGCATATAGGGTGCAAACCCCAAGTTATGCTCGCCCATCGTCTGCTTGGTGAGATTGTTCACCGCCTCGACGGCAATTTCCGCCATGTGCAAAATGCCGGTGGGCTTTTCTCTGATGTCGGCCTTTTTAATTTTCGAACTAATGTACAGACTCAAGATCGTCAGCACGATGACGATGACAAACGTCGTAAACAACGATTCATGCAACCAAATTTCACGTCCTGCGGCATGGATGACAATGCCACGTTTCAAAAGCCCCCTCCTTTCTTTCTGCGAAGATAGTCGAACAAGTTCCTCATAAGTATCACATTTTTTACGGCCAATAAACCGAAAAACGTCGTGGCCAAGCTGAGATATTCCGCTTTTGCCGCGACGACGAGCACGACGGCGTATAACAGAAAACGGAGAAAGTAATGGATGCGCGTAAACGTCGTCGCGTCCTTTTCCGTCTTCTCCACGGCCCGCGTAAGCGTAAAAAACATGAGCTTAAACATCGCCATAGAGATCAGACAACCGAAGATCCAGCCTAAAATATAAGGCTTCGAATCGCGTATGGTTATCGCCATAATCCCCGCGACGATCAACATCGCGCCCGCCGTCATCGCAATATACTCGTTGGTAAACCGGTCTCTCATCATTTATAATTTCTTTCCGAGACGGAGAATATTGCCTATGCCGGCAGCGACGCCGATGAGTGTAAAGATCAATAAGAGGATCCCGTCCGTGCCCAGTTTTTTATCGAGCCACATGCCGAAGAGCATACAGCCTAAGATGGGAACGATGACATTCAGTCCCACCTGCGTGATTAAAGCCAAGCCGCTGTACGGCGATTTCTTCATAACATCCTCCTATTTTCACTGGTTATATCCCGCATTGGCGATCAAAACGCTTATCACTTTGCGCCAACCGGGACATAATACGGCGCGTTCGTCGAGTCATGTCCTGACAGATGGACGACGTCCGCTCACTATACTTTTTCCCCATTTTTGCCTTCGAGAAACATATTTATTTACAGCTTCCTAACATTTTGCGTAAAACAATAATTTTTTTCGCTTAACGGCGAGGGCGGCACGCGTTTCGTCGCTTTTCCCGTTATTTCCGCCCCAGGCGGGAAAACTGCGCAAAGAAACCTTGCCGAGGTCGGCCCGCGCGTGGTACGCTTAATTTGGTGGATGAGTCGCTTTTTGAGGACGCTTTCTGTCGTCCCTCGAAAAACGTCGCGACGCGTCGCCTACATATCTTTATTCGATCGTCTCACACAGAAAGAGGTGTCTTTTGAAATCATTGAAGAAATATTCGTGGCTGGTCTTAGCCCTCGTCGCCGTCGTCCTGGTCTCGGACGATGCCTACGCGGCCTCGCTCAAAGAAAACGGCCGCACACAAGTCTCCCCCGGCGTCATTCGCCGCGAAATGAGCGTGCAGGTCGGCGGGCGAAGTCACATCGTCGACGTCATCCAGGTCGACCTCAACAATCCCTACGCCTCGCTCGAGGTGATGGCGGGCGCGGGCAGCTATACCCGCAAGGACACGGTGTCGAACATGGCAAACCGCACCGACGCCTACGCCGCCATCAACGGCGACTTTTTTAATATGAACAAACAGGGCGCGCCCTTCGGTCCCTCGGTCGTCGAGGGCACCTTACAGTCCTCGCCCCTCGAGTCCATCGGCCTTTATGCCTTCGGCATCGACGGCAACCGACGCGCCCACATCGAGTCGTTTACTTTCTCGGGCGGCGCCTACGCCAAGGACGGGGCGAGCTATCCGATCAGCGGACTCAACAAGACCGACTACATCATCAACCATACCCAGGTCCCCTCTCACAAGGACAGCATCCAACTCTACAACGACTTTTGGACCTCGCCCTCGCGGGGACTCGCGACAAGCGGCGAGGTGCTCGTCTCGGGAGACGGGCGGGTCGAGAAGATCTCGTTAAATGGGCCGCTTCCGATCGCGACGCCCAAGGGAAAGTTTATCCTCCAGGTCAACGGCCGCGCCAAGGACTTTATCCGAAGACACGTCGCCGTCGGCGACACGCTCAAGCTCGATTACCGCATCGCGCCCGATCGCAACTGGCAGTTTTTGATCGGCGGACACGCCCTCCTCGTCGAACACGGCAGGCCGAAACTCTATACGTTGGATGCGAACACCATCGACGGAAAGCGTGCGCGGAGCGCCGCCGCGATCTCGAAGGACGGAAAGACCGTCTATCTCCTCGCCACCGAGGGACGCAACGCGAAATCGGGCGGCATGCGCCTCGCCGAGTGGGCGGCCACCGTCTCCTCCTTCGGCGTCGAAACCGCCATCAACTTAGACGGCGGCGGATCCACCACGATGGTCGCGAGGGAGCACGGCGAGTTTAAAAACACCGTCATCGCCCATCCGGAGAAAAACGGTCCCGAGCGCCGCATCGTCAACGGCATCGGCGTGATGAACACCGCGCCGCGAGGTCCGATCCAAGACGGAACAATCGCGGGCCCGAGCTCTCTCGTCCTCGGCGAAGTCGCGACCTATAAGCTTCAAAAGGCGTGGGATGCGAATTTCCACCCGATTCAACCGAGCTCGGTCGGCTACAGCTTAACCGACACCGCCTTCGGCGAGGGCGCTTGGGTCTACAGTCGCTTCCTCTCGCCGGCGGCCGGAAAGACGTCGGTGATCCTCACCGCGAAGACGGGCGCCGAGATCTCTCTTCCTATTACCGTCTACGACGCCTCGGCCCTGGAGGATCTCTCCTTCGCCGCGTCGAAAAACGGAAACCGCGTCACGCTCGCGCCGAAGGGAAAGACCAAGGCGGGACGCGCCGTCGAACTCGATCCGAATCAGATCAACTGGAGCGTACAAAACGGCGAGGCCGCGATCGACACAGAAAGCTGGAAGATGCCGGGGCCGGACGGACTGAAGGCGCCCGCCGCGACCTTCGACATCGTCCCCGACGGGCGCGCCTACGTCGCCATCGAGGGCCTATTCGGCGGAAAGAAGGCCGCCTACGTCCTGGAACTTCCGGGATTTACAAAAGTCGCGATGACCGTCGGACAATCGAACTACTCCGTCGCCGGTGAGTCGAAAACGATGGATACGACTCCCGTCATCGAGCGCAACCGCACCCTCGTTCCCCTGCGCTTTTTGATGGAATCCTACGGCGCCGAAGTTTCCTGGCGCGAGGAAGACAGGACCGCCGTCGTCAACTACCGCGGAAAGACGATCGAACTCCCCGCCGGGCGAGACGTCGCGATGATCGACGGGGAGGCCGCCGCGCTCGACGTCGGCTCGACCCTTCGAGATAACCGCACCCTCGTTCCCCTGCGCTTCGTCGTCGAGACCATGGGCATGGACGTCTACTATGTCGACCGCGACCGCTCGATCTTTATTTACGAGAGACCCTAAAACAAGTAATAAAAAACTCGGCATATGCCGAGTTTTTTATTGCCTCTTAAAGGTCATAAGGAGATCTTTCAATTCGCCGGAAAGGGATCCGTCAAGATCCGCATTTCGTCTATATTCGTAATAGGTTCCCCTCCTGTAGTCGAGAAGAAAACCTTCGTGTGTGCTTAACGTTGGCGCGGCGGATATGAGGATGTCGCCCGCGTCTTCGCCGTCGATCGACACCGCGATTCCCCCTCGCTCGGGCGTCATCGCGACGCGATCTAACAAATCGACATCGCCGTTTAGCGAAAAGCCGAAGACTTTATTATAGTAGTTGAAGTCCTCGTCCTTGGGCCGCTGGACGACGATCGTCCGGTTGACCTCGTCCCAATCCACCTCGTCTCCCAGCGCTTCGGCAATGGCGCGAACGGGCAGATAAAGTTTTCCGCTCGCCATCAGCGCGGAAGGCTCGTCGCCGCAAAGGGACACCCGCGTTCCCTCTTTTCGAAGGGGAAAGCGAAACATCTTCGATGCGGTCGCAATCTGAACGGTATTGTCCTCTACATGTATGTCCAAGTGATACGCGCGTTTCATAAAAGTCGCCGAGACGTAGCCGACGTCTTCGTCGATGACGACCGCTCCGTCTTCCGAGGGAAGCCCACGTAGGTAGCACGCACTCTTCCCGGCGGCCGTGACCGCGACGGAACAAGTAAGTACGATAAAAAGCGCGAGTATGATCCGTTTCATCATTCACCTCGCCACCATTGTATCAAAGGCGCGTTCCCTTTCGTTAACAATGCGGTAACAATCGCGAGGCTTTTTTATGACAAGGAATACAAAACGGTTCCAGCAACCGCGCCGGAGGCCGCTTCACGACCGGCATTCGCCCCGCTCGGTGCCCGGGATCTTTCACCGTAGAATCTGCCGCGTGCCGGCTCCCTTTCGACGCACCCCGACTTTTTACGATCGTCTCTTCGCACAAAAAAAGATCGCGAGAATAATCTCGCGATCTTTTTGATTCCGAAAAGGAATTTCGTCTTCGTCGTGTTTGATTAAATAACACCTTGTGCCATCATAGCATCTGCCAAGCGAACGAAACCGGCGATGTTCGCGCCTGCTACGAGGTTGTAGCCTAATCCGTATTGTTCAGCAGCGTCTACAGACATCTTGTAGATGTTGTCGATGATTTGTTTAAGTTGTCTGTCGACTTCTTCAGCTTCCCAGCTTAAGCGCAAGCTGTTTTGGCTCATTTCGAGAGCGGAACCTGCAACGCCGCCGGCGTTAACAGCCTTGGAGGGAGCTACGACCTTGACGTTTTCCATCAAGTAGTTCAAAGCTTCGTTGGTCGTCGGCATGTTAGCTACTTCGATGTAGTATTCCAAGCCCTTGTCGACCATGGCTTTTGCTTCTTCCATGGTGATTTCGTTTTGGTAAGCAGCCGGCATAGCGATGTCGTAGTCGGCGTTGATCCAGGGTTTTTCACCTGCGTGGAATTCTACGCCGAATTTGTCTGCGTAGTCTTGAACCTTGTCGCGACCGGAAGCACGCATTTCGAGCATGTACTCAACTTTTTCTTCGGTGCTGATTCCGTCCGGGTCGTAGATGTATCCGTCGGGACCTGCAAGGGTTACGACCTTGCCGCCGAGTTGTTGAACTTTCTTGCAAAGACCCCAAGCGACGTTACCGAAACCGGAAACTGCGATCTTCTTGTCTTTGATGTCTTCGCCGAAGTGATCGAGTACGTTTAAGAGGTAGTAAACTGCGCCGTAACCCGTTGCTTCGGGACGTACGCGGGATCCGCCGTAGCTGAAGCCCTTACCGGTGAATGTACCGTTTTCGAATTTAGCTTTTAAGCGACGGTATTGACCGTACATGAAACCTACTTCTCTAGCGCCTACGCCCATGTCACCTGCCGGAACGTCGGTGTCGGGTCCGATGTAGTGGTAAAGTGCGCTGATGAAGCTTTGGCAGAAACGCATGATTTCATCGTCGCTCTTTCCGCGCGGGTCGAAGTCACTACCACCCTTGCCGCCGCCGATGGGAAGGCCGGTCATGGAGTTCTTGAAGCATTGTTCGAAGCCGAGGAATTTAACAACGGATTGGTTGACGGTCGGGTGGAAACGGATACCACCTTTGTACGGCCCAAGTGCTCCGTTGAATTGGCAACGATAGCCAACGTTTGTGTGATATTGGCCTTCGTCGTCTTGCCATACGACACGGAAGCTGAACATACGATCCGGTTCAACCATACGTCCAAGAAGGTCAACACGTTCATATTCCGGGTGTTGGTCAATAACCGGTTTCAAGGAACCCAATACTTCTTCTACCGTTTGGCAGAACTCGGGTTCACTTGCGTGTCTTTCTTTTACATTCTCGATTACACTTTCAAGATAGCTCATACTATTCCTCCTTAAAGAAAATGAGTAGACTTTTTGAGTCTTCTTCAGGGAGCAAAGGATTTCCCGCCGCTAAAATAAAAAATTAATTTTACTTTGCGCCGAATGCACTTCCTCGCTCCAACGTGTTCATCATAACACATACCACGTGAAATTTCCATTCTGTTTTTATTTTATAACATTTCGGAGCGTGTCCCGGTGGCGCTATTTTCTCCCATCCTTTCCCCTTGTCGTAATATGAATCGTTTTCCTTTTTATATTTGTATGTTCTTATCGAAAATCAAAATACAAAGTGTAAAAACATTTGTCCCCGTGGCGATTTTAACACGTTCCGTCGGCAAAAGGTTTCTACCTCCGAACTTTCTTTCTCCCAATTTCTTATAGGTTTTTTATCTCGACTCGGTTACACTATAGATAACAATTCATTAAGATAAGGAGTATATGAAGCATGTTAGCTGATCACGTCATTATGGTAAAACCGTCGGCCTTTCACTTTAATACGCAGACGGCGAGGGACAATGTCTATCAATCGGATCGGGAGGATTTGAGCGAGGAGGAGATCAATCGCCGCGCCGAAGAGGAATTCAAAGGGCTTCTTAACGCCCTGAGGGCGCACGGCGTCCACGTCGACGTCGTCGAAGATTTCAGCGACGACACCCCCGATTCCGTCTTCCCGAACAACACCTTCGTCACCTTCCCCGGCCGCCTGTTCATCTCGCCGATGTACAGCGAAAACCGAAAGAGGGAGTTTCCGAAGCTGCGCGCGCAATACGAGGAGCTCTTCGACTTCGATTCGCTCGATGTCGCCGACTGCTCAAAGAGCGCCTCCGTGCTCGAGGGCACCGGCGCCGTCGTCATCGACCGCTTCCACGACATCGGCTACGCCGCGCTTTCAAACCGCGCCGAGCGCGACGCCTTCGAGGCGTTTTGTCGACGCTACGACCTCGAACCCGTCGCCTTCTCCACGCTCCACCACGGCGCGCCCGTCTACCACACCAATGTGATCATGACGGTCGCCGAGCACTTCGCCATGGTCGCCGACTCGTTGATCACGGAGGGGCGCGGGGAAGTCTTAAAACATCTCGAGGCGACGGGAAAAGAGATCATCTCGCTCACCGCCGAGGAGATCGACCACTTCGCGGGGAACTGCCTGGAACTTTCGGGCGAAGGGCCGATACTGGTCATGGCCGAGGAGGCCTACGATCACCTGGCCCCTGAAAAAATCGCGCGCATCGAACGATACGACGCCATCGTCCACGTACCCCTTCCGATTATTTCGTCGTTGGGCGGCGGTTCGGCGCGCTGCATGATCGCCGAAAACTTTATAGACAGCCGACAGTAGGCACAAAAAAACCGAGGATCGCGCCTCGGTTTTTTTTCTATCTCATGCGATGTTTCTTCGTAATATAGTCCTTGATGTTGATTACTTTGCCGTCGTCCAAGTAGATGAAGAATTCCCAGCGGCTCAAGACGCCGATGCCGAGTCCCATTAAAGACGCGAGCGGCGCGAGGACCGTCCAAATTGCGCCCAGGTTCATGGACACGTTCAGGATGACTTCGTCGTTTTCGTCCATGATGACGAGTTTGGTCGCATTGCCCTTGTCCCATATCTCCTTGACGGCGTCGATGATCTCATCGCCCAGATTCGAAATCGTCTCGCCCAGGTCTTCTACCTTGCTCTTTTTCGCCTCCGTGAAGTCGAATTCCTCGTAGTCGTCGGCCGCTTTTTTCTTCGAGCTCTCGCCCATGATGATGCCGATCGCGATGTCGACGTTGCCGTCGCTTGCGAGGAGCGCATCCCGAACGGTCGCGTAGTCGGCGCCGGTGACGGAGATGACGTAATCAATTTTTTCCATGGTAATCATAAAGTATGCCTCCTATCGTTTTATTCTCTCACTTATCCTCATTGTACCCGATCAAACGGCGTTTTTGTCGGGAGAAGGTCTTACTTTTACCTTTCTTTACCATGCCTTTGATTTATTCGCTGAATATCTGTTTGCAGATCGCCCCGGCGGTCTTTGTGCCGGCGAGTCCGCCGATGCCCGTCTCGCGCAGAGCGGCGGGCATGGCGTCGCCGACCTCTTTCATCGCCTGGCACACCTCGTCGAAGGGGACGATGCTGTAGGTCCCGGCGAGCGCGAGATCGGCACTGATCCTCGCATTGGAGACGCCCGATGCGTTTCTGAACGTACAGGGATACTGCACGAGTCCGCCCAAGGGGTCGCAGACGAGACCTAAAATATTCACGATCGCGATCGAAGCGGCATTTAAGCTGTCCTCGACGCTCCCGCCGTAGAGCTCCGCGAGTGCCCCCGCCGCCATGGACGAGGCCGCGCCGCATTCGGCCTGGCAACCGCCCTCGGAACCCGCGAAGGTTCCGTAGCCGCCGATAAACTGACCGATGCCGATCGCGACGAGCAGCCCGCGCGCGAGCGCCTCGTCGTCGATCCCGAGGTCCTCCTGTGCCGTCGTAAGCGCCGCCGGCACGATGCCGCAGCTTCCCGCGGTCGGCGCGGCGACGATGACGTTCATCTTCGAGTTGGATTCGAAGGTGGAAAAGGCGCGCGCCATCGCGCGGACGGTCTCCTCGTCCGAGACGAGTTTTCTTCCGCTGTGCGCGTACTCCCACGTCTTTTTGCCGAAGTCGCGGATCATGTCGTGGGACAGATTCGATCCGCTCTGCAGGGTGCGCGACGTCGACTCCTTCATAATCGCGAGCATGTGCCCGAGCTCGTCCAAGATCTCCCGCTTCTTCGCCTCATCGCCCTTGGATTCGTCCTCCAAGACGTAATCGGAAATCTTCCAGTCGTTGTCTCGACACACCTCGATGAGTTCTTTCGCTGTCTTTAACATACGCCTTCCTCTCTCTTCTCACCCATGGTATCGACGTACTTTGCAAATTCGAAGCGCTCGTCGTTCAGGATCGGCTCGAGGATTCGGCGATCGACCGATTCGGTGATCTCCGTGACGAGCGTAACGGTGTCTTCGACTTTCTTCGTCACCATGGTTTCTATATTATATTCGTTTTCGGTGAGTATCGTAGAAATCGACGCGATGACCCCTTTTTGTTCTTTATACTGTAAAATAAGGGTGGGAAATTCGTTTTTAAATTCCACGTCGATGTCGTTGATCGCGACGATTAAAATATTGCCGCCGCCGATCGACGAACCCGTCACCGACAGCCGTCCGCCGTCGTCGTAGTAAAAGACGACTTCGACGGTATTGGGGTGGCGATCCGCGCCGAGATCGGTCTCTTCAAAGCTGAAGTCGATTCCCCGTTTTCGCGCGATCTCGAAGCTGTCCGCGAGCCGCACGTCGTCGACCGGGATGTTTAAGACGCCCGCGACGAGCGCGAGGTCGGTGCCGTGACCTTTGTAGGTCGAGGCGAACGAGCCGTGCAGCCGAAAGACGACCTTGTGAAAGAGCTCGCCCTCGGTAATGGCGAGGGCGGCGTTTCCTATCTTACAGGCCCCGGCCGTGTGCGAACTGGACGGGCCGACCATCACGGGTCCTATGACCTCAAATGCCTTATATTTCTTCATAATCTACCTCGTTTCGATGTTGGCAGTGTCGTATACGCTTTTACTTTTTTATCGTCTTTATTCTAACATACTTTGATATCCCGATTTAGGAGGTTTTTATGGGTACACTTTTTATCGACCGCGCGACGGTCATCGACCCCTTTCACGACGTCTTCGAAGAAAAAGACATCGCCGTCCCCGTCGAGGGCGCCGACCGACACATCGACGGCGCGGGCCGCTACCTCTTTCCCTCGTTCGTCGACGTGCACGTCCACTTCAGGGACCCGGGTTTTCCCGAAAAAGAGACCTTGGAGACCGGCGCCGAGGCGGCGCTCCACGGCGGCTACGGCCACGTCGTCTGCATGGCGAATACCGATCCCGTCATGGAGGGCGACGTCATCTCGGATTTTTACGCGCGCGCCGAATCCCTCCCCGTCTACGCCTACACCGTGAGCGCCCTGACGCGCGGGTTAAAGGGCGAGGAACTCGTCGACATGGACGATGCGATCGCGCGCGGCGCCGTCGGATTTTCAGACGACGGCCTGCCCTTAAAGGGCCGAGAGCTGCTTAAAGAGGCACTCGACAAGGCGAAATCACTCGACGTTCCCGTGAGTCTGCACGAGGAGGACCCCGCCTTCGTCGAAACCCCCGGCATCGACAGCCGCTACGCAAAAGCCTTCGGGTTTAAGGGCGCCGAGGCGATGGCGGAGTATTCCCTCTCGGCGCGGGACCTCGCCCTCGCCTACCGCGCCGGGGCGAAACTCGACATCCAACACATCTCCTGCGGGCTGACCGCGCGCCTGGTCTCGGCCTTCGCCGCATCGGGCGGGCGCGTCCTCGGCGAGCTCACGCCCCATCACCTCACGATGACGGGCGAAGACGTCGAAAAATACGGCGCACTCGCAAAGATGAACCCGCCGCTTCGAACGGCCGAGGACGAGGCCGTGCTTCGGACATTTGTGGGCGACAGCCACTTCGCCATCGCCACCGACCACGCGCCGCACACGCGCGAAGAAAAGAAGAAGTCCCTCGAAGAGGCCCCTTCGGGCATCGTCGGGCTCGAGACCGCCTTTCCCCTGCTCTATACGGAACTCGTCTTAAACGGTTCCGTCGCGCTCGAAGACCTCGTCGGCGCGCTCACCGTCGTCCCCGCAAACTTTTATCGCCTGCCCCACGCGGGGGTGGCGGGCGGCGACTTCGTCGTCTTTAACCCCGATAAGACCACCCGCGTCGACGAGGCGTTCTTTCGGGGAAGAAGCGCCAACTCGCCGCTGCTCGGCAGGACGCTTTCCGGCGCGATCGAAGGAATCGTCGTCAAAGGCCGCTACCACGCATTTTAATGCGGACGTAAAAAAAGGATCCCGCGGGATCCTTTTTTGTTTTTAGCAATGTTCGATAATCTCTTCGATATCGGGAAGCTGTTCGTCGGGATACTGCTTCGACCACTTGACCTCGCCGTCTTCAAAAATCAGGACGGCTCTGCCGGAGATGCCCGCTTCCTCGACGTAGACGCCGCAGGCCTTCGCCAGTTCGCCCTTGGGGTTAAAGTCGGAGAGCAGCGTCAAGTCCGAGATGTCGAGTGCCTTCGCCCAGACGCCCTTGGAAGGGTGCGCGTCGACGCTCACGCCGAAGGGCGTGATGCCTTTTTCTTTGAGGCGCTCGTAGTTGCGCTCGAGATCGCGCATTTGATCGCCGCAAACAGCCGTAAAGGCCAAGGGGTGGAACGCGAGCAAAATCTTGCCCTCGATATCTTTGGAATTTATTTTTTCACCGGTCTGTGTTCGAAGTTCGAATTCAGGAGCCTTGTCGCCTTTTTGTAAAATTGTCAATGGAATCATCTCTCCTTCTCTATTTCCGTTCATATCGTTTGTATCTATGGTTATACCCGATCTCCTTTTTCCGTAATCACGTCGCAAGATCCCCGTTTAAGCGCGATATCACCGAGACCTCTCCGTCCATCCATCCGCTCAACTCACAGACCGTCCGTCGCCTTATGCGAATATTTTTGTTTTATCCCCCCGATTCGATCATTTATTTTCTTTTTCCGCAAAATTTTCTTACTATCTTCATCACTTTATGCTATTATTTAGATAACGACATCACGTGTTCTACGATTCGACCTTCGCTGTTCAGTGAATCGACCCGCACAAATCGAAAGGAGCCTCGTTATGAAAAAGAATGTATCCCTCTATTATAAATTTACCAAGATCTTCTCCATCGTATGGTTCGCCCTGGCGATCCTCGGGACCGTCTTGATGTTCAGCTATGCAGTAAGTGGCAACTTCGACGTGAAAAATCTCGTCTTTAAGGCGTTTGCCGCCATCCTCTTATTGATCACCGGGCTCATCTTTCGCGATCTCGGCAAAGTCTTAAAAAGCATTATGGAGCGCGACGCCTTCGATTTCGCCCACCTGAACCGCATCACGACCTACATCAAGGTCATGATGCTCTGCGTCGTCGCGTTCGGTTTTTATCTCTTCGAAAACGGCATCGGCCCGATGATGATCCTGATCCTCGCCTGTTTGGCGTTCGTCTTGATTATCTTTAATTTATTCCCTATTTACCGGGAGATGCGGTAAGTCCAATCCCCTTATCCATAAGAGATGTTCCCCCGCAAACATCTCTTTTTTTATTCGCCGAGGCGACCTCGCGGGCGCGCCCCGCTTTTAAGCGGCCCCTATGGTTTAATAGAGACACTCGAACGCAAACATACCGGAGCGCCACATAAGGGCTCCGGTATGTCGTTTTATTCTATAGGAAAATTATTTGCAAGCGCAGACGCCGTCCGTTTACTCGAGGTAACCGTCGGGTTTTTCCTCGACGACCATGTCCTCGGGTTTCGCCGCATCGCCGTAGGTCGGCGCCAAGGTGTCCTGATAGGCCTTCGTGAAGAAGCCCTCGCCGTAGAGTTTTTCGACGACGCCGTTGACGTAATCGAGGAGGTCCTTGTTGCCTTTTTTCACGGCGGGCGCGATGTAGTCGACGTCGCCCAAGTTCTTGATTCCGACGTCGAAGCCCGGGTTTTCGACTGCCCACGCCAAGACCTCGGTGTTGTCGGTGCTCATGGCGTCGCCGCGGCCGTCCAATAGCGCGCCGTAGGCTTCGGCGTATTGGTCGTACTTTTGAAGTTTCACTTCGGGGTGTTCCTTGGTGAAGTAGGTTTCCGCGGTCGTCCCCTTGCTGATGATCAGGGTCTTATCCTTTAATTGTTCGACGCTCGTGATGTTGCCATCGGGCGATACGACGCCCAGGGCGACTTTCATATAGGGAAGGGCGAAGTCGACCTGTTCTTTTCGCTCGTCGGTGACGGTAAAGTTCGCGAGTAAGAGGTCGATCTTGTTCGCGTTTAAATACTCGACGCGGCTCGCCGCCTCGACGGGGATGTAGTTGACCTTCACGCCCAACTCCTCTCCGATGCGGTTTCCGAGGGCGATGTCGTAGCCTTGGTAGTCGCCCTTGTCATCGACGTAGCCGAAGGGCTTCTTATCGGCGAAGACGCCGATGGTGATTTCGCCGGAATCTTTAATCTCCTGGACGGTCCGCGCGGCCTTCGAATCGGCCGCCGGCGCGTCCGCGTTTCCTTCTTCTTCGGGGACGCCGCCGCAGGCGACAAGTCCCAGGGATAAAATCGCGATGAGAAGTAAGGTCGTTAATTTTTTCATGATACACTCCTTTTTAATGATAGTGGAATCCTTCTAAAAATCGCTCGGCACGCTCGGTCTTCGGATGCTCGAAGAATGTCTCGGGATCGGAATCCTCGACGACTTCGCCCCGCTCCAAAAAGAGGATGCGGTCGGCGACGTGCTTGGCAAACTCCATCTCGTGGGTGACGATGAGCATGGTCTTGCCCTCTTCGGCCAGTTCCGCGACGAGGGAGAGCACCTCCTGGACCATTTCGGGATCCAGGGCGGCCGTTACCTCGTCGAAGAGGTAGATCTCCGGTCGCATCAACATGGCGCGCAGGATGGCGACCCGCTGTTGTTGCCCGCCGGATAAGCTCCTCGGGTAGCTGTCGGCCTTGTCCGCGAGGCCGACGCGCTTGAGCAGTTCCATCGCCCGCGCCTCCGCCTCCTCTTTATCTTCGCCCTTCGCCTTGACCGGTCCCAGAGTCAGGTTGTCCAGGACCTTCATATGTCCGAAGAGCTCGTAGGATTGAAAGACCATGCCGATTTTTTTTCGGACGTCGGGCATCTGTTTTTCGTCCTTCACGACGCTCTCTCCGTTTAGGAGGATGTCGCCCGACTGGATGCGCTCCAGCCCGTTGATGCACCGAAGCAGCGTACTCTTTCCGCAGCCCGACGGCCCCAACACCACGAGGACTTCGCCTTGTTCGACGCTTAGGGAGAAATCGCGGAAGATTTCCAAGTCGTCGTAGCGCTTTGTAATCGAGTTGACTTCTAAAATGGCCATTATGCCTCCTTCCATTTATTTTCCAAGTGTCCGGCGAGTTTCGAAAGCGGGTAGCAGACGAGGAAATACAACATAAAGATGACGAGGTAGATCCAAAGCGCCGCCGTCGGAATGTCGAGGCGGGTCGCCTCGATAATTTGCTGTCCGGTCTTGATGACTTCGATGACGCCGATCAGGGCGATGAGCGAGGTGGTCTTGATCATGCGCGTCACGAGGTTCATCGCCTGGGGAATGAGGCGCCTTAACGCCTGCGGCAGGATGATGTAGCGCATGGTGTCGAAGCGCGTCAGCCCGATCGAGGCCGCCGCCTCATATTGGTGTTTGGGGATCGAGGAGATCGCCCCGCGCACCAAATCGCCCATCTCCGCCGTCCCCCAGAGGGTAAAGACGATGATCGCCGCGTGGAAACCCGAGATATGAATGTTCAGCGCGCGGGCGAGTCCGAAGTAGACGATAAACAGGAGGACGAGCTGCGGCATGAGCCGCATAAATTCGAGATATATTTTACTGAGCACCTTCACCACCTTCGACCGCTTCGTCATAATCCAGCCGAAGAGGAGGCCGAAGACGATGGAGAGCGCCACAGAGAGAAAGGATACGAGGAGGGTCACGCCGAGGCCTTTAAGCAGGCGGATCCACGTATTGACATTAGTTAAGAGCTCCGCTCCCGATGCCATGGCGCAACCTCCTTTCGAGTAGCGAGAAGATGATCGCTACGGGAACCAGTATCACGAGATAACTTAAAACTAACAGCAACAGCGCCTCGTCGGTCTCGTAGTAGATGCCGATCAAGTCCTTTGCGACGTACATCAAATCCGCAAGGGCGACGGCGCTGAAGACCGAGGTCTCCTTGAGCAGGAAGATGATATTCGCCCCGATCGAGGGGACCGCGACGGCGATCGCCTGCGGCAAGACGACGTAACGCATGCGCTGCGAGGAGGTAAGGCCGATGCTCTTTGCCGCCTCGATCTGCCGATCGTCGACCGCCTCCAGGCCGGAGCGGAATGTCTCGGCCATGTAGCTCGACCCGAGAAAAATCAGACCTACGATCGCACAGGCCTCCGAGGAGAGGACGATGCCGATCTTGGGAAGGCCGAAGTACAGAAAAAACAACTGAATAAGTAACGGCGTATTCCTCGACAGTTCGATATACGCCCCCGCGATGCCGTTTAACACGGGGATCTTTTCGATGCGTATAAATGCGAGGATGAGTCCGACCAGGAGAGAACCCACGACGCCGATCATTCCGATGGACACCGTGAGCTTGGCGGCCTCGACGTAGTGCGGTAGCATCTCCCGGATAAACGCTCCGTTCATGACAACCCCTTTCAGGTAAAATAAAAAAGCGGGCCTAGGCCCGCTTTTCGAATGTTTCGATTCCGTCTCTTATTTTATATAAGAATCCGTTATACAAAACATTTGCGCAGGCAAAGATCCCGTACAACAGCAGGTACAGTTTCCATTGTATGTGCAGATGTCTTGTACTAATCTCAACATAAAAACGCTCTTTTCTTTTTTGCTTTTTTAAAGAATATCACGCTAAAGCGCGATTGTCAAACTAATTTAGTATGAATTGACGTTTCCTATACACGCGCTCTACGCATTCAAGATGTCGATCAACGCGTCGACCTCTTCGGGCCGCGTCTGATACGAGGTCACGAAGCGGACGATGCTCTTCGCTCCTTTTTCGATCACTTCGAATTGGCCACCTTCTGCGAGTTTTTCGAGTTTCTCTCCCTCGACCTCGACGAAGATCTGGTTCGATTCGAGCGGATACATGGGCGCGTAGCCCGCCTCCGAGAGTTTGTCGTAGAGGACGGACGCCATGGCGTTGGCCGTCTTTGCGATGTCGAAGAACAGACCGTCTTCGAAGAGGGCTTCGAACTGCGCGCCCAGGGCGAATCCCTTCGCGAGGAGCAGCGAACGCTGTTTTTGATAGTAGATAAATTCCTCAGCGAGCCGTTTGTCGCCGAAGACGAGCGCTTCCCCGTAGAGGGCGCCGTTTTTCGTGCCCCCGATCGAGAAGATGTCGGCGTACTTCGGATAATCGGAAAGCGTCAAGTCGCACGCCTCGCTCGTCAGGGCCGAACCCATGCGCGCGCCGTCGATGTAGACGGGGAGTTCGTGGCGGTCGGCCACTCGTCGAATCTCCGCCAGTTCCTCTTTCGTATAGACGCGCCCCGTCTCCGTGGCGTTGGAGAGATAGATGATGCCGGGAAGGACGTTGTGAAAGCTTCCGAAGGTGTTTAAGAATTCCTCGAGTTTTTCGGGATCGTACTTTCCGTCTTCGGTTTCGACGGTGACGATCTTGTGGCCGCCGGCTTCGATCGCTCCCACTTCGTCGGATACGATATGCCCCGAATCCGCCGACACGACCGCCTCGTGGGGCAATAGTCTGAAACCGAGGGCGAGGGCATTGGCCGCCGTGCCGCCGGGTACGAAGTGTACGGGCAAACGCTCGCCGATCGCATCGCAAATGAGGTCGGCCGCCCGTTCACAGTGCGGATCGTATCCGTAACCGATATTTCCTTCTTCTTGTAACGTCTTGAGCTTCTCCAATACAGCGGGATGGCAGAGATCGTGATAATCATTTCTGAAGTTAAACATAGCTACCTCGATTCTTGTTTTTTGTTTTCTGCCATTATATCATAGCCTTATCAAGGAGGTATCATGAAAAAGAATTCACATGGTGCAGATCTTTACGATTTAGAAAAAAAATATCACTGGAGTCCGGACGATATTTTGGACTTTTCATCAAACATTAATCCCCTGGGCCCCTCGCCGAAGGCGCTCGCCTTCCTTAGGGAGCATGTCGGCGCCGCGAGCCGCTACCCCGATCCCGAATACCGCAAGCTGAAGGCAGCGATTGCCGACTACGTCCACGCGCGCCCCGAGGCGATCGTCTTGGGAAGCGGCACCTCACAGCTGATTCAGGCCTATATCGCGCATATTCACCCGAAGCGCGCCCTCTTAAACAGCCCCTGCTACAGCGAATACGAGCGGGAGCTCGACAAGGTGGGCGCCGAGATCGTCGAGTACAAGCTCGACTACCGCGAAAATTTTAAGATCGACGTGGACCGCATCATCGAGACGATCCGAACCGAAGACATCGAGCTCTACGTCCTCACCAATCCGAACAACCCCACGGGATCGATCCTCACGCGCGTCGACATCGAGCGCATCTTGGAGGAGACTTCCGCGAGCATCCTGGTCGACGAAACCTACATCGAATTTACCGACCGCGGCGTCTACTCCGCGGCCTCACTCGCCACGCAGCGCGACGACCTTTTCGTCGTGAGGGGAACGAGTAAATTTTTCGCCTCCCCCGGAATCCGCTTGGGCTACGGCATCGCGAAAAATCCCGACATCCTCCATGCCCTCTCGGACAATCTCTCGATGTGGGGCATCAACATCTTCGCCGAGATGATGGGCCGCGTGATGTTTTCGGACGAGGCCTACAAGGCGAAGACCTACCGGCTCGTCCAGGACGAGAAGGAAAAAATGTGCGCCGGCCTCGAGGCGATCGACGCGCTCAAGGTCTTTCCCTCCTACGGCAACTTCGTCCTCGTCAAAATTCGCGACCGCTCCCGCACCGCCGCGGAACTTCGACATGCGCTCCTCGAAAAAAAGATGGTCATTCGCGACTGCACGAACTTTAAAAACCTCGACGAACGGTTTTTCCGGTTTTGCCTTTTGAGCGAGGCGGCGAACGACGCCCTGTTAAAAGAGATCCGCCGGGTTTTTGACGACGCGCGCTAAAACGCTATTTTCAGCCATTGCAACTGCCGGTTGCGCTTTTTCAAACCCGACTGTATAGAGAGAAACCGCCCTTTTTCGTAAAATAAACTCGGAAAGATGAATACACGAACAATCAAAAGGAGATAACTATGTCTTTTTCCGAAAAAATTGTCCACTTAAGAAAACAGGCAGGGCTCTCTCAGGAGGCCCTCGCGGAAATACTCGACGTCTCGCGCCAATCCGTCTCGAAGTGGGAGAGCGGAAGTTCGATTCCCGAGATTCCGAAAATCATCGAACTCAGCAAGTACTTTAACGTCTCCACCGACTACCTCCTCCTGGGCGAGGAGGACGCCCCGCGGTGCGACGAGGCGCGCGAAGGCGAATCCGCCCCGTCCGTCGGCTTCGACGAGGTCGAGCGCTATCTCACGTTTTTAAGAGGCACCGCCTCCGATTACGCGTTTTCGATCTCTCTTTTTATCCTCGCGTTTATCCCGCTGATCGCCTTTTCGGCCGTCACCGACGTCTTTTTCGGCGCCTCGGACGGAATCGGCATGATCGGCCTGGTCCTTACGCTCGTCATCGTCGCCTTCGGCGTATACCGCCTGAGCGCGTATCACCACGCGAGCGAGCCGTTTCGCCGCTTCGACGAACCCTTGGATACGCTCTACGGCGTCGCGGGCGCCGTGCGCGAGATGAAAGACGCCGAAAATGACGCCCACGCCCGGCGCAGAAGCACGGGCATCATCGTCTGCATCCTCTCGGCACTTCCCGTCCTCCTCTCGGGCATTTACGAACACGAGCTCGTGAACGCCTTCGGTCTGTGCTTGACGCTCCTCCTCGTCGCCTTGGGCGTCTTTATCCTCGTCCGGGACGGCCTCGTCTGGAACGGCTACGAAAAGATCCTGGAAGAAGGAGACTACACGAAAGAAAACAAACTCCGCGAATTCGAGATGACCTCGTTTTCCGACATCTATTACCTCGTCCTTCTCTTGATCTACCTCACCGTATCATTCGTCACGTCCAAATGGGGCTTGACCTGGATCATCTGGCCCGTCGGCGCTCTTTTGGGCGTCATCTTAAAGAAGATTTACGCGATCACATCCCATCGAAACGCTTAAAAAGACCTGTTCAATCAGGTCTTTTTAACGTCCGCGCCGCGTACCGAACCCACCGCATCGACGCGTGACGAGAAACGGGAGAGACGGCCCTCGCCGAATCCCCGAATGATACCGGAGGTTTTTATGACAGATCACCTATGTTTAGAAGTAAGAAACTTAACGAAATACTATCGACACGCCCTCGCCCTGGACCATATCGACCTCAGCTTGCGAGAGGGCAAGGTTTACGGCTTTATCGGCAAAAACGGCGCCGGCAAGACGACCTTTATCCGAATGATCACGGGACTGGCTTTTCCCACGAGCGGAGACATCGCGCTGTTCGGAAAGCGCGGAGAGGCCGAACTGCAAAAAGCCAGGAGGAGAATAGGCGCCTTGGTCGAAGGGCCCTCCCTCTATCCGTTTATGAGCGCCGAGGAGCATCTAAAGTCCCAACAAATTCAATTAGGCATCGACGACGACGCTGAAATCGGTCGATTATTGGAACTCGTCGGACTCGGCGATGCCGGAGAAAAAAAGGCGCGCCACTACTCCCTCGGGATGAAACAGAGACTCGGCATCGCGATGTCGCTGATCGGAGATCCCGATTTTCTGATCTGGGACGAACCCATCAACGGCTTGGATCCGGAGGGAATCCGGGAAATAAGGACGCTCATACGCGCGCTGAATAAAGACATGGGAAAGACCCTGTTGATCTCGAGCCATCTGTTGGGCGAACTCGAAAACACCGCGACCGATTTTATCGTCATCGATCGGGGCAGGATCGTCGAGGAAATATCCAAAGACGCCCTGGCAAGTAAGCGAAAAAACAACGTGTACCTCGCGACGAGCGACGATCATAAGGCGCTCCATTTGCTAAGAGACGCCTTCCCCGGCGTCTCTCTCATTGGAGCGGACGACCGCTTATGTCTCGAGGATTTCGGCGGCGACATCGACGAGGTGTCGAGCCTATTGGCGAAACATCACGTGAACATCCGGGAAATGCGCAGCGAAAAAGAATCTCTCGAGGACTACGTCTTCTCCGAGATAGGAGCCGATCAATGAGGACCGTCCTGAAGGCGGAGCTTTACCGGCTCCACAGAGACGGGCGAAATCTGTTCCTCGTCCTGATTTCTATGATCGTCGGCTTTGTCTTGCTCTCGGCGGACGGCGTCCGCACGGGATCCGAGGCCTTATACCGAAGTTTTTACAATATGGCGCTCCTGTTTCTCGTCGCCGACGTCTTTATCGCCCTGTACCTGGGCGAAAATTTTACCGACCGCCACATCGACCGATACGTCGCGGCCGGCCACGGGAGAGGGGACATCGTCCGCGTACAACATGTCGTCTCCGTCGTCTATACCAATGTTATTTTAATGGCGCAGCCGATTCTCGCCGCAATTATTTTTTCCGTCCGGAACGGTTGGGGCGACCTATACACCGCCTCGGAGGGCGCGCTCATCATCCTTTCGATCTTCTTTTTGAACGCTTCGCTCGTCGGCGCCGTCGTCTTTTTGGCCTTTTTGCTGAAGCGACCCGGGAGCATACTCGTCACCTCCGGCGTCCTCTACTTTTTGGCGATCTTTTTGTTGAATTCGAAAAAGGCGCTCGCATTCGCCCGCGTCCTGCCGATGGGACAGGCGAGGTTATTGATCGAAGGCGGGACGACGCCCCTCGAAGCTCTCGCCGTCGCCGTAGCCTACTTCGCGGCCTTTTGCTATCTGACCACGCAATACTTCCGCACATGCGATGTCAAATAGGAGGATCTATGCAAACACTTATTCAAAAAGATTTCTATCAAATCAGACGCAACCGCATCCTCGCGCTGTCTTTTTTGGCGGTCCTTCTCCTGGGGATTTTCAGCGCAAAGAGCTATACTTTAGATATCAAGAGCGGGGCGGGCGCGATCGGCATATTCGACGCCATGGTATTCGACTCGACCTTCGTCGTGATTTTGGCGACCCTCATCGCCTCGTCTCTGCTCGGCTCGGAGTTTAAAAATCGCACCGTCAACCACGCGCTCTATTCGGGATATACGCGGACGGATATCTTCCTGAGCAAAGTCATTACCTACTTAATCGTCTATAATTTGCTCATCCTCGTCTTTCCCCTCGCGGGATGCCTGCGCATGATACCGACCCTCGGACTTGGGACGACCGCCACCGAGGGAATGCTCCACATCCTAAAAATTATATTCTACTCGATCGTCTTAAACAGCGCCATGTACTCGGCGTGCCTCTTAATCGCCTTTCTCTGTCGCGACGTCGCCAAGACGCTCGCCCTCTCCACGGTCTATATCCTGTCCTTCGCACTGCTCATGGCCTACGGAAAGCCCGCCGGCTTGTTCGACCGGGTGAAGATACTTGACGCCATTCCCCTTATCGAGATACGCTACGTCGTAACCGAAAACCCGGCGCCGCGCGATCTCCTGCTCGTCGCCCTCGGCGCCCTCGTTCTGTTCGCGTGCCTTACTTTTTTGGCGAACGCGGTCTTTAAGCGGGCGGATTTGGTATAATCTTTCAACCATTCAAAAAAGACCCGAGCGTTCGGTCTTCCCGACGCTCGGGTCTTTTCAATGCGCTTTAATCATCGGATATCGCATCCTTGACATAAGCGATCTGTCTTTGAACCTCTTCTTTGGCAGGTCCGCCCCTGGAGGTTCTCTTTGCGACGATCGTCTTCAGGTCGATCGCCCGGTAGATATCGTCCTCAAATTTGTCGGATTCTTTTTTGTACGTCTCGAGACTCAATGCTTCCAACGTTTTTCCCGCATCCATCGCGGTCTTGACCAATTTGGCGGCGATATGGTGGGCGTCTCTGAAGGCCACGCCCTTGTTCACCAGATAGTCCGCGATGTCCGTCGCATTGAGGTAACCTTCCTTGCAGGCCTTAAGCATTTTTTCCGCGTGTACCTTCAGGGTCTCGATTTGACCGGTCATGACCTCCAGGCAGATTTTTACGGTGTCCACGGAATCGAAGACGGACGCCTTGTCCTCCTGCAAGTCCTTGGAATAGGCGAGGGGAAGGCCTTTGACCATCACAAACGACTGGGTCATATTCCCTATCAATCTCGCCGCCTTGGACCGGATCAGCTCCGCCATATCGGGGTTCTTCTTTTGGGGCATGATCGAGGATCCGGTCGAAAACATGTCGTCGATGCCGACAAACCCGTAGGGTTGGGACGACCAGATGATCAGCTCTTCCGAGAACCTGGAGAGGTGCACCGCGATCAGGGAGAGGACGCTCTGTAGCTCCAGGACATAGTCTCTGTCGGAGACCGCGTCCATGGAATTTTCCATGACGGCGTCGAAGCCCAGGAGGTCTTTTACCTGCTCCCTGTCGATGGGATAGGTCGTCCCCGCCAAGGCACACGCTCCGAGCGGGAGCTCGTTGATCCTTTTTTTATAGTCTCCCAGTCTCGAGAGATCCCTCAAGGCCATCATGGCGTAGGCCGTCAGGTGGTGGGCAAAGGTCACGGGCTGCGCCGCCTGGAGATGGGTGTAGCCCGGCATGATGGTATCGAGATTGTCCTCCGCGAGCGTCAACAAGGCCTCGATATAATCTTTTAACAGCTCTTCGATCTCCCCGCTTTCCCTCCTCAAGTACATCTTTAAGTCGGTGGCAACTTGGTCGTTTCTGGACCTCGCCGTATGCATTTTTTTGCCCAAGTCCCCGATCTCTTGTATAAGTTCATTTTCCACAAACGAATGGACATCTTCGGCTTCTTCGTCTACTGTCAGTTCTCCGTCGATGAGTTTCGCCTTGATTTGCCGAAGGCCTCGAATAATCTCCGCGCTCTCCTCCTCGGCGAGGATCCCCGCCGATCCCAACATCTCTACATGGCCGATCGATCCGTCGATATCGTCGAAAACCAGTCTCCGGTCGATTTTGATGGACGCGTTAAATTCTTCGGCCTTGTCGTTTAAGGCGCCTGACAACATGCCGCTCCACAGTTTCATTTATACGAGGTCCTTTGTCGCTTGGGCATAGATCTTGGAGGAGAGGCCGAACAGGTTGATAAAGCCCGTGGCATCTCCTTGATTGTAGACGGAATCCTCTTCGAAGGTGGCGTATTCTTCCATATAGAGAGAATTCTTCGCCTCGATGCCGTGTACCTGCATGGAACCCTTGTACAGTTTGACCTTGACGGTTCCCGTCACGTTTTCCTGACTTTGGTCGATAAAGGCGTCCATCGCTTCTTTTAAGGGCGTCATCCACTTGCCGTCGTAGACGAGGTTTGCATAGTCAAAGGACATCTTTTGTTTGTACTGGAGGATATCCGGGTGCATGGTCACAGACTCCAATTTCTCGTGGGCAAAGTACAGGATGGATCCGGCGGGATTTTCATACAATCCCCTCGACTTCATTCCGCACCTTCTACTCTCGACGAGGTCGTCGATGCCGACGCCGTTGGCGCCGCCTATCTTATTCAGCCGTTTAACCAGCGAAACGCCGTCCATCTTTTCGCCGTCGACGCCGACGGGCACGCCTTTTTCAAATTCGATCGCGACGATTTCCGCCTCGTCCTTCGCCTTCTCCGGAGGCGTCACCCAGTGCAGACACTTGCTGTAGTCGGCCGGATTTTTCGGATCTTCCAAATCGAGTCCTTCGTGCGAAATATGCCAGAGGTTTTCATCCATCGAGTAATCCTCTTCTTTTTTATTGTCCAACTCGATGCCGTGGGCCTCGGCGTAGGCCTCTTCCTCGGAACGGCCCTTGATGTCCCAAAACCGCCAGGGCGCGATGACTTTAATCTCCGGCGCGAGGCTCATCATCGCGAGTTCAAACCGGATTTGATCGTTGCCTTTTCCGGTGCAACCGTGAACGATGAGATCCGCCCCTTCTTTTTTGGCTACATCGACCAGGACCTTGGATATGAGGGGACGGGCGATCGCCGTTCCCAACAAGTAGGAATTTTCATATTTCGCATTGGCCTTGACGATCTTAAAGGCGTAATCCTCGATAAATTCCTCTTCGACGTTGACGTTATAAAACTTGCTCGCCCCGGATTTCAGCGCCTTTTTTTCCATAGCGTCGGGATTTTCCACCTGACCCAAATCCACCGACACACAGATAACTTCCTTGGCCCCGTTTTCCTTTAGCCATGTGGTGATCACCGACGTATCCAGCCCTCCCGAGTAAGCGAGGACGACCTTCTTGGCTTCTTTTAAAATTTCATATTCTTTTTGCATTGTTCTTATCTCCTTCATCAATTATTTTTAATCAAAATTATCGATCGTACACTGACAAAAGATGATAATAAAAAAGAGTCTCCATCCCGATAGGGACGAAGACTCGTGATACCACCCATATTTATCTATTTCTCGCGAAATAGACCTTATCAAGTACAAACATACTCTAACTCTATAACGGGAGTTCCCGTTTAGATCTCCTTGTATCGACCTAACTGCTCGGAGGTTCTCTTCTATGTCCTTCCGCTCGTCCCCTTCCACCAAACGGGACTCGCTGTGAGCTTTCACACATATACTCTTCTCGTCGAAGCATTTTTAAGAATATAAATTTTGATTGGCTTTATTATATACGGCTCGAGATACGATGTCAAATGTTTTTCGCCGAAAATAACAAATGATCGATCGTCTTCCGAGACAGAGCTCCTCTCTTCGGCATCATTCGGGCGTTTTAAGAGTTTGTTCGATATTAAAAAAGCGTCGTCTCAAAACCGGCAAAAGCCTTTTTGGACGACGCTTACCCTTTTATGACCTGTGTTCGGAGACCCTTACCGTCCTTAAGACGTCTTTGATCTCTTCTCTCGAATTTTCGTAGGATTGTCTGAGTTCCGCGCTCGCATCCTCACCGATGCCCGAGTTCTCGTCATAGGTAAAGATCAGGTATCCGCCGGGGAGGGGCGTGAGCAAGATCATCGGCACGTCGACGTCCGCGGGATTCTTTACTTTCGTGATCGCGCCGATATGGCCGATGTGATCGACTCTGCGATAATTTTTCTTGTCGTAGAAGTTGATCTCGCCGCGTCCGTCTTCGACGACGAAGTGGTTTTTGTATTCCGCGGGGATCGTAAGGGAGTATCCGTCCATCGTCCGAATCTTCTCGTCTCCGTCAAAGGACGTCTCATCGGTCATGTGTCCGATCACGACGATGCGGTTGTCCTGATCCCAGTACACGGACTTTCCGAGAGCCGTCGACGCGCAGCGCAGCGGCAGGTAGATCTCGCCGTCTTTTTCAAAGGGCGCGACGTCCGTATCGCAAACGTCCTCGCCGACGCGATACGCCTTTTCTCCAAGCGTCATGTCGACTTCTCTCTCTCCGGAGAGGATTCGAATCGTTCCGTCGTCTTCGACCGCGACGTCGATGTCTTCACTCGTCTGCAAGAGAGAGATGGGTACATACGTTCGATTATCCACGATACATGCTCGGGCATCCCCCGCGCTCAAATCGTAACCGCCGATGTAACATCGGACGTAATCTTCCGGTACCGACTCGGCAAAGGCGAGTTGTGGAATCATGATCAATGCAATCAATAAAGCGGCTAATCTTTTCATAAGTACCTCCTTCCGTCGCGTCGACGATGTCGGCGCATCGACCGCCGCTCGCCCCCATATTTCGAGGCTTCGCGCGGTCACCCTCTCTCGTTCAGCCTGAGCATACACTGAAGTAGTGAAGAAAACAAGGGCTTTTCATCATATTTTTTCGCGCTCCGACGATTTCATCGAAATATCACACAAGCGGACGCGCTTCCGCATTATTTTTCGTGCATCTCTCATTTTTATGTATATTTTTTGTTTTTATGCGTTCAAATAAATAATGTATACATTTTGGACAAAAAAAAGAAAACGCCCGCGCGTTTTCTATCCCAAGGTCATCTCTAAAACCATCATCAGCGTAAAGCCCACGGCGAAGGCGAGGACGCCTATATTGCTGTGGACGTCGTTTATGGTCCCCGGAATCAATTCCTCGACGACGACGTAAATCATGACGCCGGCGGCGAAACTCAAGAAGTACGGGAGCAGGGGGATCATACTCGATGCGAGAAAAATGGTCGCCACCGAGGCGACGGGCTCGACCACGCCCGAGAGGATGCCGTATCCCAAGGCTTTCTTCCTCGGCATGCCCGCGGCGTGCATCGGAAGCGAGACGATGGCGCCCTCGGGAAAATTTTGAATCGCAAGACCCAGGGCGAGCGCGACGGTGTTTCCCTCGGAGATCGTGACGTTGCCGCTCAGCCAACCGGCGACGACGACCCCGAGCGCCATCCCCTCGGGAATGTTGTGAATCGTGACGGCGAGCATGAGCATCGTGGAGTGGTTCAGGTGCTTCCCCTGCATCCCCTCGGTCTGCTCCCCGTGGATGTGGGGCACGATGCGGTCGATGAAGAGCATAAAAAAGGTTCCGATCCAAAAGCCCACGACCGCCGGGACGAAGGCCCACTGTCCCAGTGACCGGGATTGGTCGATGGAGGGAATCAGTAAACTCCAGATCGAGGCCGCGACCATGACGCCCGCGGCAAAGCCGTTCATCCCCATCTCGACGCGCCAATCCATGCGGTCGTGTAAAAACATGACGCCCGCGGCACCCAAGCTCGTCCCCAACAGAGGCATCATGATCGTCCGTATTATCGAAATATCCAAAATTCCACTCCTACGTCAATTTCTTCTTTAATCGTTCCAGTTTTTTCTTATTTTGCTCGTCGAGCGTCGAGAAGAAAGGCTCCTTTGCCCCGATGCGATGCGCGGTCTTTCGCGTCCTTCCCTTTGCCGATTTTACCATGAGCTCGAGTTCCCGCGCGCTGATGCGCTTTCCGCCTCGCGCCATGATAATTTGCTGCTCGACGTAGTCGCTCGTCGCCACCGACACGTCGTTCATGCGCCCGCCCATCGAGGCGATCTCACTTTCGATGTAGCGATCGGCGGTGACGGTCTCCTTGGTAAAGACGATGTCCATGTGTTCGCGCGACTCGACCGCCCCACCGTTTCCCTTGACGCGGTAGGCGTCGAAGACGAGGATCACAAAGACGTGCTCCATCGCGGCGTACTCTTCCATGATGTCGACAAGCAGTTCGCGCGCCTCCTCGAGTCGGTCTTCGGTCATGTCCTTAAAATCGTCCCATGCGTTGATGATGTTGTAACCGTCGACGAACAGATAGCTCTGCGTCCTCTTATATTTTCTTTTTTCGACCATGTCCCTGTCTCACGATCTCGTATAGGAAAATCGAGGCCGCCACCGACGCGTTGAGCGATTCGAACCCGCCGGGCATCGGGATGGAGAGGAGCTTGTCCACGTGTTCCTTCGTTTTTTTCGCCATCCCCTTGCCCTCGTTTCCGATGACGACGGCGACAGGCCCCGTTAGATCCGCCTCATTGAGCGCATCGCCTTCGGCGGCGGCTCCGTAGACCCAGACGTTTTTCGCCTTCAATTCTTCGATCGTGCGATTGATGTTGGTAACCTTGGCGATCAACATCCGATCCACCGCACCCGCGGAGGTCTTATAGACGGTCCCGTTCACCTCGGTCGATCGGTTCTTCGGGATGATGACGCCGTGGGCGGACATGGCGACGGCGGTGCGGACGATCGCCCCGAGGTTATGGGGATCCTGAATCGAATCCAGGATTACAAAGAGCGGGTCCTCTCCGCGCGCCTCGGCGAGATGAAACATGTCGTCGAGGCTCGAGTAGGCAAAGTTTGAGATATAAGCGACGACGCCCTGGTGATTTTCCCCGCCCGTCATCTCGTCCAGACGCGACTTTCCGCGCTCGCGAATCTCGATATCGAGCGCCTTCGCCTTCGCCCAGATTTTTTTGATGGAGCCGTCGGAGAGGCCCTTTTGAATGTAGATTCTGTCGGGCTTTTTCTCCAGAGCGTTCAACACGGGATTGCGCCCGTAGATTAGGGTTTCTTCCATAGTTCCTCCTTGTAGAATTTTCGCACCTCCTCGATCTTGCCACAGGTCATCGCACCTTCGGGGCAGGGGCCGTTTACGCAGGGCGGTCCCGCGTGCTTAAAGAGGTCGGGCGCCTTCTCCTTGACTTCGATCAACATGGCGAGCGCCATGGCGCGAATTTCCCACTGCGCCCTCAGACAGAGGCGCGTATTGAAAAAGTGGAGGAGGCTTCTCGCATTCATCGTGCAGACGATCTTGGTCTCGCAGGCGTTCGGGAGGACGTAGCGGGCGTCTTCGATCGCGCGCTTTTGCGCCTTTCGTCTCGCCGTCTTCTCGTCCATCCCCTCTTCTATCAACGCGCGGGTATGTTTCTCCTCGAGGAGATCCGCGAGTTTTTTATAGCTCGCATTCGCCGCCTCCATGCTCTCGATAAAGGCGCTCTCCGCATCCGCGTCGCCGCGAATCGCCTCGGGGACGACGTATTCGAACCGGTCGAACTTGACGTAGCGCTGCGACTGTTGGGAGTAGCTCGCAATCCGGTGGCGCACCAACTGATGGGTGAGCACGCGGCTTACGCCCTCGATCGCGAAGGTAAAGGAGATGTGCTCGAGCGGCGATGCGTGGCCCAGGGAGGCCAGCATCGAGACGAAGCGCGAAATTTCCTCGTCGTCCAATTTCTTCGACAGTTCCTCGACCCCCACCGGGGAGTAACACAGTTTCGCCGCCTTGGCGACGGTCGCCTCGCCGTTCGGGGTATATGCAATCAATTCAACCTTCATTCGCCCAAATCCTTTCTATTTCCGTGAAATATTCGCGCAATCGCTCTTCTTTTCCCGCGCCGTACAGGTAGCCGATCAAACACTCAAAGCCCGTCGCGTTCCGATAGTCGATGACCTCGGCGTGCTTGGCCATGGTCTTTTGGTGGGTGTTTCTCCCCCGCTTAAAGATCGCCTCTTCCTCCTCGGTGAAGAAGTCCCCTAGCGCCAGGGCGAGCGCCGCCTGCGACGACGCCTTGACCTTCTCGGCCGAGGCGCGGTGCAGACGGGAGACTTTTTGTCTGCGGTGCAGGATCACACTCCGCACAAATATTTCGAATACGGCGTCTCCTATGTACGCAAGAACGAGGGGATTTTGACCCCTCGCTTCCTGTTCCGTCCACAGTGGCGCGGAAAAATATGCTCTTATACTCTCTTCCACAGAGTACCTTCTCTCGTATCCTCGATGGCGATCCCCATGTCCGCGAGTTGATCCCGAATCGCATCGGCGCGGGCAAAGTCCTTGTCGGCTCTGGCCTGTTTGCGTTCCTCGATCAGCGCCTCGATATCCGAAGAGTCCGCCTCGTCGCGGCGGTAGAGAATGCCCAGGACGTCGGCGAGTTCCATAAAGGTGTCGTAAGCCGCCTGAAGGCTGTCTCTTTCGATGCCCGAGGCGATCTTTGTGTTGATATCTTTCGCCAGGCTGAAGAGCGCCCCGGTGGCCTTTGCGGTATTCAGATCGTCTTCCATCGCCTCGATAAAGGTGTTTTTTTCCGCTTCGACTTTTTTATCGAACGCCTCGTCTCTTCCCTCGGGGAGTTCGCCGTCCAGGAGCTGTTCCATGTGGTTTCTTACGCCGTAGAGGCGATCGAGCCCCGCCTTCGTCTGTTGCATCGCGTCGTAGGAGTAGTTGATCGGGGTTCTGTAGTGCGCACTCAACAGGAAGAAGCGCAGCACTTCGAGGTCGAAGACTTTAGCCACTTCGCGCACGGTAAAGAAGTTTCCGAGCGACTTGCTCATCTTCGTGCCGTCGACGGTGATCATGCCGTTGTGGAGCCAGTAGTTGGCGAAGGTCTTGCCGGTGAGTGTCTCCGATTGAGCGATTTCGTTTTCGTGGTGCGGGAACTGCAAATCCTCCCCGCCGGAGTGAATGTCGATCGTCTCGCCCAAGAGCGTCTTTGCCATCACCGAGCACTCGATATGCCAACCCGGGCGTCCCTCGCCCCAAGGAGAGGTCCAGGACGGCTCGCCTTCTTTTTTGCCCTTCCAGAGGGCGAAGTCTCCGGGGTTTTTCTTCGCGTCGTTGACTTGAATGCGCGCACCGCTCTGCAACTCGTCGATGTTTTTCCCGGAGAGTTTTCCGTAGTCCTTCGCCTTGGTGATGTCGAAGTAGACGTCTCCGTCCAGGGGATAGGCAGCGTCTTTATCCACGAGTCCTTGAATAAATTCCACGATCTCGTCGATGTATTGCGTCGCCCTCGGATTCTTCGTATCGTAGGTGTAGAGATTCAGTCCGTTGGCGTCCTGTTTAAACTCCCCGATGTATTTTTCGGCGATCTCTCCCACCGTGGAATGTTCCTCTTTCGCACGGTTGATCAGCTTGTCGTCGATATCGGTAAAGTTGACGACGAAATCGACGTCGTAACCTTGGTAGATGAAAAAACGTCGAAGCGTGTCGAACACGACCAACGGGCGCGCGTTGCCGACGTGAATGAAGTTGTAGACCGTCGGACCGCAGTTGTACATGCGCACCGTCTTGTCGTCGATGGGTTTAAATTCTTCCTTCTTTCTCGTCATGGAGTTAAACAGTTTCATGACGTCTCCTTTCCCTGGATAGTCCGATATTATAAATCAAAGTAATAATTGTTTTCCAACTTGTCCTGCACGGCCGAAAAGACGTTGTTCAGATCGTCGTCTTGGATGAAGAGGACATTGAGTCCCTTCCTCCTCACGCTGTCGCGGATTTTCTTTACTTCCGGGGGAAGGACGGAATCCAAGTAGACGAGGACCAACTCGGCGCCGTCGAGTCGGCTTTCGACGTCCTCCTCCGAGGCGTCCTCGACGTGTTCGACGTCGCTTCCGGCCTCGCGCATCGCCTCGACGTGTTCCTCGACGACCTCTCCCTTTCCGAAGACCGTCAGTCTGGCGTTTTGCAGGAACTGCTCGGGGCGGTCCTCCTCCTCGACGTCGTTGTTGTCGTACGACGTCAGGATGTTGTCCCCGTCGATGTTGTGAATCCAAATGACGCGGCCTCCGTCGGGATCCCGTTGCCAGTACGCGTAGTCGATGATGTCGCCTTCGTCGACGTTCAAATTGCCGCGCGCGCTGTCCTCGAGATCGATGCGGAGGGGACCGTCGTCGCCTTCGCCTTCGATGTAGAGGCCGTGAAAGTCGTCGTCGGAAAGCACACGGGCGTACGTGATGACGCGCCGCTCGCTCTCGACAGATTCCGTCGCCTTCTCGAGCAGTTCGTAGCTGTAGATATTCTTCAGGTGATTGTTGCTGTAGACGCGCTTGACGACGGTCGCGCGCACCTTATCGCCTTCCGAGATGTTTTGCAAGCGCAGGACTTTTTCCGGAATAAAGACGCGCTCCTCTCCGAGCGTCCCCCCGCCCAGCTTGAGGTGAACTCTGCCGGTGTAGTGCTCGTCGTCTCCGTAATCGCCCGAGGTCGCGCGGTCGCCTTCCCGATCGCCCCCTTCGGTCTCCACATCGTAGAGAAGTTCCAAGAGGTCGAACAGCTTTTCGAGTCGCGCGCGACGTTCAAACAAATTTAAGCTGTCGGTGTTTTCAATACAACGTTTCATTTCGTTTTTTATTTCGTTTTCCATATATTGCTTATTCATTTTTATCTCCATTCTTTTCATTAGATATTCTTATTTTAACACTAATGGGGTGATAACTCTAGAATCGAAAGCTTTTTCGCGCGCAAAATCTATTCCGTCTTTGTATAAAATAATCTCCTATGCGTCGAGCATCTTTTCTTTTTCTCTATAAAACAAAAGGCAGACCTCGCGCGAGGTCTGCCTTTTTAAAGGAATGTGCCTTCCCGATCGGGATGATTACATCATCCCCATGCCGCCGCCCATAGCGCCGGCGGCTGCGCCCAAGTCGGGCGTATCTTCCTTGATATTTGCTACGGCCGCTTCGGTCGTGAGGAGCATGGATGCGACGCTGGCCGCATTTTGAAGGGCGCTTCTCGTAACCTTGGTCGGATCGACGATTCCGGCGTCGATCATGTCGACGTATTTGCCGTTGTAGGCGTCGTAGCCGAAGCCCGCTTTTTCGCCCTTGACGTGCTCGACGATCACCGAACCTTCCGCACCCGCATTTTCTGCGATTTGACGGAGCGGTTCTTCCAACGCGCGCAGGATGATCATCATGCCGGTGCGCTCGTCGCCCTCGGCCGATTCGGCGAGTTCTTCAACGCTCTTGATGCAGTCGACGAGTACGACGCCGCCGCCGGGGACGATGCCCTCTTCGACGGCCGCTCTGGTCGCAGCGAGAGCGTCTTCGATGCGGAGTTTGCGTTCTTTCAATTCGACTTCCGTTGCCGCGCCGACTTGGATGACGGCGACGCCGCCTGCGAGTTTGGCGAGGCGTTCCTGCAATTTCTCTCTGTCAAACTCGCTGTCGGTCTCTTCGACTTGTGCGCGAATTTGGTCGATGCGCTCGTCGATGGCGCTCTTGTCGCCGGCGCCGCTTACGATGACGCTCTTGTCTTTTTCGACGCGAACTTTTTGTGCGCGGCCGAGCATGTCGACGGTCGCATCCTTAAGTTCGTATCCGAGGTCTTCGGTAATCACGGTGCCGCCGGTTAAGATGGCGATATCTTGTAACATTTCTTTTCTGCGATCGCCGTAACCCGGTGCCTTGACGCCGACGACATTCAAGGTGCCGCGAAGTTTGTTGACGACGAGGGTTGCGAGTGCTTCGCCTTCGATGTCGTCTGCGATCACGAGAACCGGACGGGATTCTTGAAGGACTTGTTCGAGGACGGGCAAAATGTCTTGAATATTGGTAATCTTTTTATCGGTAATTAAGATATAGGGATCGTCGAGTTCCGCGACGCGTTTTTCGGTATCGGTCACCATATAGGGGCTCAGGTAGCCGCGGTCGAATTGCATCCCTTCGACGACGTCGAGGTGGGTGCCGATGGAACGGCTTTCTTCGACGGTGATGACGCCGTCCTTGCCGACTTTTTCCATCGCTTCGGCGATGAGTTCGCCGATTTGCTCGTTAGCCGCAGAAATAGCCGCGACGTTTGCGATCGATTCGGAATCATCGACCGGAACTGAGAACTTCTTCAACTCTTCGACGATGCCTTCGACCGCCTTGGTAATGCCCTTTTGAATGACCATCGGGTTTGCGCCGGCGGCCAAGTTCTTTAAGCCTTCGCGGATGATCGCCTGTGCGAGCAGCGTCGCGGTCGTCGTACCGTCTCCGGCGACGTCGTTGGTTTTGGTCGCTACTTCCTTAACGAGTTGTGCGCCCATGTTTTCGAAGCGGTCTTCGAGTTCGACTTCTCTTGCAATGGTCACGCCGTCGTTGGTGATAAGCGGTGCGCCGAATTCCTTGTCCAAGACGACGTTTCTGCCCTTCGGTCCCAAGGTTACTTTAACCGTGTCGGCGAGCTTGTCGATGCCTGCGACAAGGCCTTCTCTGGCGTCTGCTTTGAATTTAATATCCTTAGCCATAATTCCTCTCATTCCTCCTGGTATCTATTTTATATTTCTATCTTAATTATTATGCGTATTAAAAATATCGTTAGCTTAACTTGGCGAGCAAGTCCTGATATTTAATGACGATGACTTTTTCGCCGTCGATTTCGACTTCATTTCCCGCGTACTTACTGTAAATGACGCGATCGCCCGCTTCGATGTCGCATTCGATCTCCTCGGAGTGCTTTAACTCTTCACTCACGGCGAGAACTTCCGCCACATTGGACTCTTCCTTCGCGGAATCCGGCAGGACGATGCCGCTCGCGGTTACATTTTCTTTTTCTATTTTTTGAATTACAACTCTTTCACCCAAAGGTTTAATATTCATATCGCTACCTCCTCATTGTCAATATTAGCACTTTCGTTTACTGAGTGCTAACTCCAAGTAATATAATACCATACTTTTCGAACTTGTAAACAGTAAAAATATTTTTTCCCTCCAAACCGCTAATCCATCGGATGAAAGCGTTTCATGAAAAATACTACATATAGATTTATAACGGAACTTTCTTCCAATCCATCGCTATATATAGTATAATCAATAATCATTCGGCGGCGTCCCCGGGCGCGTCGCCACGAATTCCGCAATACCGAGATCACTCGGCCGTACTTACTATAAATAATCCACAAGGAGGATACGATGACCACTTCAACCATTATCAAGCGAAACGGATCGCGCGTGCCATTCGACGCCGACAAAATCGTCGTCGCCATCGAGAAGGCGATGGACTCGCCCACCGGCTACATCGTCGACGGACAGGCAAAAACCATCGCTTCGGAAATCGAGTCGGAGATCAACGACGGCGCCCTCTCCTCGACGGTCCTTCAGGTGGAAAAGCGCGTCTTCGAGAAATTGATCGAAAAGGGCAATGTCGCCACCGCGAAATCTTACGAAAGCTACCGCTCGGTCCAATCGTTTAAGCGCGAAAGCAACTCGACCGACGGCTCGATTCAAAGCCTCTTGACCTATTCCGACGCGGATCTCATGGACGAAAATTCCAATAAAAACGCCGTCGTCGTCTCCACCCAGCGCGACCTCATCGCCGGCGAAGTCTCCAAGGACATCACGAGACGCCGGATTCTTCCCACCGACATCGTCACCGCCCACGACTCCGGCGCGATCCACGTCCACGACATGGACTACTATATCCAGCCGATGTTCAACTGCTGCCTGATCAATTTGGAAGATATGTTGAAAAACGGCACCGTCGTCAACGGCAAGATGATCGAATCGCCGAAGAGTTTCCAAACGGCTTGCACGATTACCACCCAGATCATCGCTCAGGTCGCATCGGGCCAATTCGGCGGACAATCCATCAACGGCATCGACCGCATCCTCGCCCCCTACGTCCGCCGCAGCTACGAAAAGTACTTGGACTGGGCGATCTCCGATCAATTGGACATTTACGGCATGGACGAGGCCGACATCGAAAAGGCGAAGAAAGTCGCCTGGAAGCGCACCAAACGCGAGATCAAATCGGGCGTCCAGACGATCCAATACCAAATCAACACGCTCATGACCACCAACGGTCAAGCGCCGTTTGTCACGCTCTTTATGTACTTCAAGCCCGACTACGAGTACGCCTACGAAGCGTCCCTCATCACCGAAGAGATTTTGCGCCAACGCATCGAAGGCATTAAGAACAAGCAGGGCGTCAACGTCACCCCCGCCTTCCCGAAGCTGATCTACGTCCTGGACGAACACAATATCTACGAGGACAGTCCCTACTACTATCTCACTCGACTCGCCGCCACCTGCACGGCCAAGAGAATGTACCCCGACTACATTTCGGCAAAAAAGATGAAGGAAATCTACGAAGGCAACGTCTTCGCTCCGATGGGTTGCCGCTCCTTCCTCTCGCCCTGGAAAGACGAAGACGGCAACTACCAATTCGACGGCCGCTTCAACATGGGCGTCGTGAGCATCAATCTGGCGCAGATCGGCATCTTGGCCGGTCGCGACGAAAAGGCCTACTTCGAGCTTTTGAACAAGCGCCTCGAACTCGTTAAAAAAGCCCTCCTCATCCGCTACGAGCGGTTGAAAAACGTCACGAGCGACGTCTCCCCGATCCACTGGCAGGACGGCGCCATCGCCCGCCTCAAGCCCGGCGAAAAGATTTCGAAATACCTCGAGGACGGCTACTCGACCCTCTCTCTCGGCTACATCGGCCTCTACGAAGCCACCAAGTGCGTAATCGGCACCTCGCACACCACCGAAGAGGGTCACGCCTTCGCGATGAAGGTCATGCACGCCCTGCGCGGTGCGGTCGACACCTGGAAAGCCGAGACGGGTCTGGGCTTTGCCCTCTACGGCACGCCCGCCGAATCGCTCACCCACCGCTTCTGCTCCATCGACAAGGCGACCTTCGGCGACATCGAAGACATCACCGACAAGGGCTACTACACCAACAGTTACCACGTCGACGTCCGCGAGGAGATCAACGTCTTCGACAAGTTCTCCTTCGAGAGCGAATTCCAGAAGATCTCCACGGGCGGCTGCATCAGCTACGTCGAGATTCCGAATATGAATCAAAACATCGATGCGGTCATGACGATGATGCGATATATCTACGATCATATTTCCTACGCCGAGTTCAACACCAAGTCGGACTACTGCGCCGAATGCGGTTACGACGGCGAAATCAAGGTCAACGAACAGGGCGACTGGCAATGTCCGCAATGCGGCAACGACGACAGGAACACGCTCACCGTCATCCGCAGAACCTGCGGCTATTTGGGAGAAAATTTCTGGAACGAAGGCAGAACCAAAGAAATCAGCTCCCGCGTCCTCCACATCTAACCATGACCTACGGACGCTACGCACAGATTCGCCCGCTGGACATCGCCAATGGAAACGGCATCCGCGTCTCCGTCTTCGTGACCGGATGTTCGCACCACTGCAAAAATTGTTTTAACGAGCCCTACCAGGATCCCCGCTACGGCGAGCGCTGGAGCGAGGAGACCACGCGAGAGCTCATCGCCTATCTGAGCCGACCCGAAGTCGCGGGACTCACCCTATTGGGCGGCGAACCCATGGAAAACACCTGGCTCGCCGACGTCCTCGAGACCGTTCGAAAGGCGGTGGATAAGTCGGTGTGGATCTACTCCGGCTACACCTTCGAGGAGATCCTCGAAGATCCCGACAAAAAACGGCTGCTCGCCCTCTGCGACGTCTTGGTCGACGGCCCCTTCATCGAGGAACTTAAAAATTTAAAACTTGCCTTTCGCGGCAGCGAAAATCAACGCATCCTCGACGTTCAAAAGAGCCTCGAGCAAAATGCCCCCGTCGAGGCACCAAAAAAGGACACTCAGCAGTAAAGAGTGTCCTTTTTTTGCGTCGTTTAAACACGCCTACGATTTCTTCTCCCGCTCGTACATAAACAAGAGCTGTTGAATGTAGCCGGCGTCGCCTCCAAAGCGCGCCATGCCGTAGGCGCTCGTCGCCTCCCTCGAGGGGAAGGTTCCGAAGCGCGCCATCGCCTTTTCGATCCACACGTCGACCGGAAACGCGTCGAGCTTTCCGTAGCCGAAGAGGAGAATGCAGTCGGCGACCTTTTTCCCGACCCCGGGCAGGCGCATGAGATAGCGCTTCGCCTCGGGATAAGAAAGCCTATAGGCCGCCTCGATATCGAAGGATCCCTCCGCGATCATCCTCGCCGCGCCGATAAGGTAGCGGTCCCTGTAGCCCGCGCCGAGCGCGCGCAGCTCTTCGGCCGAAAGCGACGCCGTGCGGGCGGGGTCGGGGAGGGCGTAGGCGCTCAAACCCCCCGCGCTCTTTAGACAATCGCCGTAGCGCGCGGCGAGTGCGAGCACCGTGCGGCGGATGCGCACCAGGTTATTGTTCGCCGAGAGAATAAACCCGACCATCGCCTCCCACGGGTCCTGTCTCAAGATGCGCAGACCGAGATACGGCGCGAGATCCCTCAAGTCCTCGCTCGCGAGGACCGTCTCCCGCGCCCTTCGGTAATCCCTTTCCGCGTCGAAAAAGCGATCGAAGGCGCCCCTATCCCCCGAGACGAGTTCCCGCTCCGTCGCGAAAAAAGCCTCGCGTCCGTTGACCAGGGCGTAAAGGCCGTCTTTCTCCTCCCAATGATGAAATTGTCCGCTCTTTAAAATCATCGGTAGATGATTATTCATGACACGCACACATCTCTCCATAAAAAAAAGAGCGAGCCGATTCGCCCTGCTCGCTTCATTCGTTTCTAACGATCTTCTTCCGTTAAATAATAACTTAACGTCAAGAGGCTGTCGGTGAGACGGATATTCTCCACGATCACGCCTTCCATCGCGTCGAGATCCTCCGGCGCGAAATTCCAAATGCCGCGGATGCCGCACGCTTCCAAACGGTGTGCGATGGCCTGTGCGCCTTCTTTCGGAACCGTCAAAATAGCGACGGTTACTTCCTTATGTTCCTCTAAATAGCTTTCCAAATCGTCGATGGACTTGACGACGTGATTGCCCACAGTCGTCCCGACGACCTTTTCGTCGCGGTCAAACATCGCTACAATTTCAAAACCGCTCTCTAAAAATCCTCTGTAATTGCTAATGACGCTTCCAAGGCGACCGGATCCTATAATGATCGTCTTATAGACCGTAGAAATGCCCAGGATATTTTCGAGTTCTTCTTTTAACACCGTAACTTTATAGCCGTAGCCCTGTTGGCCGAAGCCTCCGAAGTTATTTAAGTCTTGGCGAATTTGCGAAGCAGTAAAGCCCGTCAAGTCGCTCAACTCTTGAGACGAAATGCGGTCTTCTCCCTTTTCATGTAACTCACTCAAATATCTATGGTATTTCGGAAGTCTCCGGATGACGGTTTCCGATACTTTGTTCTTATTGGTTGCCACTTTTATCACCTTTCAAACGTACAAAAAATAGTCAATTAAATTGATAGTAATGGGGTTATTCCTTTACTAGTATACAGAATAAGACGCGCATTGGAAAGGGAAATTTGGGATTTTCACCGCTTTTTCTCCTTCCCTTTTTCTGTTATCATGATTTAATGAGGAGGAGAGACACTTGGCAATCGTATCGGCACAAAATTTATCGAAAACTTTTTACTTGGACCCCGTTTTTTCAGACGTCAATTTTTTAATTGAATCGGGCGAAAAAATCGGACTCATCGGCTCCAACGGCAGCGGCAAGACCACGCTGATGGAGATGCTCGCGGGCGAACTCTCGACCGACACGGGAGAAATCATCACGACCAAAGACCTGCACATCGGCTACCTCGAGCAGCACGTCTCGGTGACGGAGGGGGCGAGCATCTACGAGGAGTGCATGGCTTCGTTTCAATCGGTGATCGAGATGGAACGCGAGCTTCGCCAAATGGAAGAAGACATGGCAAATCGTCATGGCGAGGAGCTCGAATCGCTCATCGCGCGCTACCAAGCGCTTACGGACCGATACGAAAAAAGCGGCGGCTACGGCAGAGAGAGCGCCGTCACCGGCGCCCTGCGCGGCCTGGGCTTTTCGGACGAGGAGATGGCGATGCCCGTCGAAAATCTTTCGGGCGGACAAAAATCGCGTCTCGCCCTCGCCAAACTCTTACTCCACGAACCGGATCTTCTTCTCTTGGACGAGCCGACCAACCACCTGGATATGGATTCGATCGCCTGGCTCGAAAAATTCCTCAAGGCCTTTCGCGGCGCCGTCGTCGTCATCAGCCACGACCGCTATTTCCTCGACAACATCGTCGACAGCATCTTCTTCCTACACCGCGGGCGCCTGAGGAGCTATCGGGGAAATTATACGAATTTCGTGCGTCGCCGCAACGAGCAGATGAAAGAACAGCGCCACGCCTATGACATGCAGCAGAGGGAGATCAAGAGGCAGGAAGCGATGATCGAGCGGTTAAAGTCGTGGAACCGCGAAAAAAGCGTCAAGGCGGCGAGAAGCAAGCAAAAGCAACTCGATCGGATCGAGCGCATCGAAGATGTCAAAGACGACCACAGCGTGACGCTCCACTTCGAACCCGAAAAGGAGAGTGGACGAGACGTCCTGCGCCTCGAGGCCGTCGCGAAGTCCTTCGACGAAAAGACGCTCTTTAAAAACGTCTCCTTCCCCGTCTACAAGGGCGAGCGCGTCGGACTGATCGGCCCGAACGGCATCGGAAAGAGTACGCTCTTTAAGATGATCACGGGAGAGGAGGAGGCGACGGAGGGGACGATCGACATCGGAAACGGTGTCACCATCTCCTACTTCGACCAGGAGATGCGCACGCTGGACGATGCGAAGACCGTCGAAGAGGAACTCTGGGATCGCTATCCGAAGCTCGACCGTTTCCACATCTACGCCTACCTCGCCCGCTTTCTCTTCACAGGTGACGACCTGAAAAAACACATCGCCGACCTCTCCGGCGGCGAAAAGGGACGCCTCTTTCTCCTCATCGTGATGCTGAGCGGTGCGAACTTCCTGCTTTTGGACGAGCCGACCAACCACTTGGACATCGAGAGCAAGGAGTCGCTCGAAAACGCCTTAAACGACTACACGGGCACGATCCTCACCATCAGCCACGACCGCTACTTCTTAAACAGCGTCGCGACCAAAATCGTCTATCTCCTCGAAGACGGCGTCTTTATGGTCGAGGGAAACTACGACTATTTCCTCGAAAAATGGGAGGACGCGCACGCCGAGGAGGAAGAGGACGAATCCGACATCACCAAGACGCAGATCGTCAAGGAAAAGAAAAAGTCGCGGGAAGAACAAAAGCAGGCGCGCGACCTCAAGCGAAAAGTGCAAAAGCTGGAGACGTCGATTCGCGCGCTCGAAGAAGATATCAAGGCGATCGACGATACCTTGGCCGATCCGAGTACCTACGACGACCACACCGTCGCCCTCGAACTGTCCGATAAGCGCGAACAACTTCAAGCAACGCTCGACGGCCTCTACGACGACTGGCTGTCCCTGTGCGACTAATGAGCCCCGCGGGGCTTTTTTTATTGCCTTTTAAGATCGAAAAGAGACGCGCAGACGACCGCCTTATCCGCGCCTTTTCTTTTACATACCCGCACGATCTACGCCGTCGCTTCCTTCTTCTCGCCGGTGTCTTCGCCAAATATTTTCAGCGTTTTATAAACACCCTCCTCTCACGCCGCAAAGGCTATGTTTCTTCCGCATTACGAAAAAATTTTTATCTCCTGTACATTGCACTTTCTTCCCCTTTTCTTCCAATTATCATTCTCAACGTTTTTGAGGCCGCGATCTATCGACAGCTCATCCACAAGTTATCCATATTATGCACAGAGTTATACACATCTTTCTGGCGATTATACGCCGTTTCCGGAAAGTTATCCACGTTATCCACAGATTTATGCACGACTTACCCACATTTTTACCGATTTTTACACAATCTTTAAGATTCGCCTAATAATGCCTTTTGAGCGGTATTTTCCCTGTCCTGCACCTTTTTTGCAGGTTATCAATAAAATATCCGCGCGATTCGCCGCGCGATTTTCGCCTTTGAACTCTCCGTTCAGATCATACGCCGCGCTTTTTTGCCATCAAAAAACCTCCCCGCCGGCACGTCGCCGACGCGAAGGTTCGCGTTGTCGTCTTGACGTTTTAATCGAGCCCCAGGTTGGGATCGGCGAAGACGTTCGCCTCCTCGCCCTTTCGGTAGCTGTAGTAACCGACCGAGGCGATCATCGCGCCGTTGTCGGTACATAAGACGGGGTCGGGGTAGTAGACCGCGACGCCCTCTTCTCTTCCGCGCGCCTCCATCGCCGCGCGCAGGCCGGAATTTGCACTGACGCCGCCCGCTAAGACGATCTTGTCTTCGCCGAGTTCGCGGACCAAGCGATAGGTCTTCTCCGTCAAGACGTCGGTGACGGCGCGCTGAAACGAGCAGGCCATATCTTCCTTTCGGATCGCCTCTCCCCGTTGCTTTGCGCGGTTTAACTCGTTTAAGACCGCGGTCTTCAAGCCCGAAAAGCTGAAGTCCCAGCTGCCCTCTTCGAGCATGACGCGGGGGAGCGAATAGGTTTCCTCGCCCTCTTTTGCGAGCTTGTCGATTACGGGACCGCCCGGGTATCCGATGTCCATGGCGCGCGCCACTTTATCGAAGGCTTCGCCCGCCGCGTCGTCGCGCGTCTTTCCATAGAGCGTAAAGTCGATGTAGTCGTCGACGTGGATCAGGTAGGTATGCCCTCCCGAGACGATGAGGCCTACAAAGGGAGGCTCCAACTCGGGATGGGTCAGATAGTTCGCGCAGATATGCCCGCGGATGTGATTGACGCCGACAAAGGGTTTCCCCGTCGCAAGCGACAGTCCTCTTCCCGCCGTGAGTCCGACGAGCAGCGCGCCGATCAGGCCCGGCCCCCGCGTCGCGGCGATTACGTCGATGTCGTCCAAACTCACCTGTGCCTCCTCCATCGCGAGATCCAACACCGGCAGGATAGCCGAGACGTGCTTTCTCGACGCGATTTCGGGGACGACGCCGCCGAATAGGCGGTGTATCTCGATTTGAGACGAAATAATATTCGACAGGATCTCCCGCCCGTCCCGTACGACGGCGACGGAGGTCTCGTCACACGAGGATTCGATTCCCAATGTTAACACATTACCACCTCTTCCAGTAAATCAGCCCGTCGCGCTTGACGTGGGCATAGTAATTTTTTCGGATGCCTTCGAGCTTAAACCCGAGCGACTCGTACAGTTTGATCGCGGGATAGTTGTCGTCTCGCACTTCGAGCGTCGCGGCACGCATATCCTTCTCGTAGATCGAAAACAGGTAGTGGTTCATCATATAGCGCCCGTATCCGTTCGCGCGAAATTCCCCGTCGATCGCGACGTTTCCGATATGCGCCTGGTCTCCCAACAACCACGCGCCGACGTAGCCGATGACGACGTCGCGATAGAGGAGCACCTCGTAATAAGTCAGCGGATTTTCGAGCTCCCGTTTCCAACTGTCGTAGGACCAAGGGACCGTAAAACTCTCTTCCTCGATGCGCATGATGTCCTCCAAATCTTCGAGCGTCGCCTCACGCGTCGTGAGATTGTTCATGTTTCCTCCTGTACTCCCGCATGGCCTGAGACGGCCTTAAATAGTTCGGTTCGAGCGCGTACGGATTCGACGCCCCCTCGGATGCGAGCACCGCCCTCGCCTCCTTGGCGATAAAGGCTGCCCCGACCTTCGAGAGCGCGGCGGGATAGAGCGTAAAGTCTTTTCCCGCCGCGGCGAGCTCCTCGCCGTAAGCCGCGAGCCCGTCGCCGATAAACACGGCACCTTCGGGGGCGCGCTCGATCAACTCGTCGACGGCGACGGCGTCGTCTTTCTCCTCGCGCACGATCTCATCGCCCGTCTTTTCGAAAAAGGCCGTATACACCCTGTGGCGCCGGGCGTCCAGAACGGGGACGACGATCCCGTCTTCTGCGACTTGACGCGAAAGCGCCGCCAAAGTCGAGACGCCGACGACGGGAATGCCGAGCGACTTGGCGAGCACTTTTGCGAGCACGACCGATATGCGAAGCCCCGTAAACGATCCGGGGCCTACGCCCACGCCGATCATGTCGATGTCTCTTATGGAAATCCCCAAAGTCTTAAGCATCGACTCGATCATGCCGATCAGCGTCTCCGAATGAGACACGGTGCTGTTTACCGACGAGGACGCCAGGACCTTGTCGTCTTCTGTAATCGCGCAACTCGTCTCCATCGTCGCCGTATCAAAGGCGAGAATTTTCATATCGCATGACCTCTCTTTCAAGCTCCTTGCCCCGCGCGCCGAATCCCTCGATTCGAACCGAGCGCGTCGTCTCGTCGATGCGCTTAAAATAAAGGGCGAGGTAATCTTCGGGCAAGCTCGCCTCGATGCGATCCGCCCATTCGATGGCGCAGACCGCCCCGTCGTCCATTAAATCTTCGCCGCCCATTTCAAAAAATTCCATGTCGTCCTTGAGTCGGTACACGTCGAAATGATACAGCGGCAACTCGCCCTGATAAATATTGACGATCGTAAACGTCGCACTCGTCACATCCGAGGAGAGGCCCATGCCCTCCGCGAGCGCCTTGACGAAAGTCGTCTTCCCCGTTCCCAAGTCGCCGATCAAGGCGAGCACGTCGTAGGGCTCCATCTTCTCTCCGAGGAAACGCCCGAATGCGCGCGTATCCTCTACTCCATTCAGTCTCATCGCATCCCTCCTAACCTTTTATTATAGACAAAAAAGAACATTTTCGAAAGTTTCGACGCTTCTTCATCGAAGATTCCGAAATTTTTAATTTTGCGACATATTTTTTCCTTCATTGGGTAAAAGTTGCTTACAAGTTTCTACTGTTTGGGAGGTACACATGAAAGCATTAACCATCACCCTCTTCGTCGACGACGTGCGGAGCGCTCTTTACTTTTATGAAGACCTCTTCTCCGTCGACGTCGCAGAGATCCATACCGAAGACGGCATCGAACTTGATGCAAGTATGACTATTTTAGACTATCCTTTTCAATTGGTAAAGCGCCCCGTCCTCTCTCGCAGAGGCCGCGACGCCATCGTCTTTACCTTGGACGTATCCGAAGAAAACTTGGACGCGCTGTTCGACGCGGCCCTCGAGCGGGACGCGAAGCCGATCAACTATCCCGCCGTATACTTGGACGCGGGCGTCAAGGTCGCCCTGTTCGAAGACCCCTTCGGGTTTCAATGGCGGCTCCGCACACAGTTTCAACCTTCATTTACACCCGAAGATTAAAAAAAGACCCCGCGGGGTCTTTTTTAATCGATCCGTCAACCGATCGGGAACAGCGATTTTCTCTCCTTGGGTTGCTCTTGAATTTGCGGAAGCACCTTGGGCACTTGATAGTCGGTGAAGGTCAATTTCAGCGTTTGCTTCTTCGAACCCCTTGCGACGACCACCTCGACCGTATCGCCGGAGTGGTACTTATAGAGCTCCCGCCTCATCTGGCTCATCGAGTTGATCTCTTTGTCGCCCAACTTGAGGATGATGTCGTTGACTTGAAGACCTGCCTTGGCCGCCGGCGATTCGGACTCGACGCCGCCTACGATCACGCCCTTGCCGCCGGTTCCGAGGTCGTAACCGCTGCGTTCGATGGCGCTTACGGTGTAGCCGCTGATGCCTAAGGCGACGGTCTTGTAGTCGCCGGTCTTAATGACCTGCTCGACGATGGGCTTCGCCGTATTGATGGGGATGGAGAATCCCAGGCCTTCGGCCGATGCGATCTTCACGGAATTGATGCCGATAACCTGTCCTTCCTCGTTTAAGAGGGGCCCGCCCGAATTGCCCGCGTTGATGGAAGCGTCGGTTTGAATCAAGCCGTCCATGTAGTTGCCTTCGACCTCGCCGATGTTTCGGTTCAGCCCCGAGATCACACCCGCCGTGACGGAACGTTGAAAGTCGAGACCCAGCGGATTTCCGATCGCGACGGCGACCTCGCCAATGTTCAAGTCGTCGCTGTCGCCCATCGGCAGCGCGACGAGCCCGTCTTTTTTGATCTTGACGAGCCCGAGATCGAGCGCCGCATCCGACCACACGACCGTTCCGTCCGCCTCGGAACCGTCGTTTAAGAGGACTTTGACGCTGTTTTTCGCCTCGCCGACGACGTGTGCGTTCGATAAAATATAACCGTCCTCGGAGACGATAAATCCGCTCCCGCTCCCCTGGACGGCCATCGGCCCCAGGGGCGTCTGTCTCGTCGAGGCGGTCGTAATACCGACCACTGACGGCATCGAGGCCTGTGCGACGCTCTCGACGACGCCCGCCTTGTGGTTGCGCTGAACCTTCGAGGTCTTGGACGCATCTCCCGTCCGGGCGCTTTCCGCGACCACTTGCGGCGGCGTGCTCGCCATGCGCTTATACGTCACCGCGCTTCCGACGACGCCCCCGATCAGCGAGAAAATCAACGCCAATAAAATGAACCGCCCCGGGCGTCTGCGCTTTTTCTGTGTCGTATACGTGTACGTGCGCTCAGGGTCCCTATCTTGATTGTCATGTATCAATGCCATGGTAATCCCCTTTCTTTTTATTTCTATAAGATTAGTTATAGCATAAATTAGAAGATTGAACTTCTTGTGAAACCTTTACAAAGTTTTGATTTGGGTATACATAAGATAGAATAATTGTACGATATTTTCGCGATGTTCACCCATCGCCGCATAATCCCCGAGGAGGTAGATATGGAACTAAACGAAGTCATCAAAAAAAGACGCGCGACGCGCAAATATAAACAAGGCGAAACCATGGACGAGGAGACCTTGCTCGACATCTTGAAGCAGGCATCCATGGGTCCTAGCAAGGGAAATACCCACCCGGTCGAATTTCTAATCGTCGAAGACGAAGAAAAGAAAGAACGACTCGCTCAAATTAAAAAATTCGGAACGAAATACTTGGGTGAAGCCCCGCAAATTATCGTCATCTTGGGCAACAACACCGAGGAATCGACGTGGGTCGAGGAGACGTCGATCGTCGCGAGCTATCTGGGCCTGCTCTTGACCGATGCCGGCTACCAATCCAGCTGGGTCAACATCCGCGACGTCAAGGACAACGACGGACGCCCCGCCGAGGACGTCGTCCGCGAACTCTTCAACATCCCCGCCGAATACGGCATCCTCTGTCTCATCCCCTTCGGAATCGCCGACGAACGCCTCCCGAAGCGCAGAGATTTCGATATCTCGAGCAAAGTGCACATGGGAGAATTTTAAACAACCCCACGATGGAAAAACCCGGGAATGTCCCGGGTTTCTTTTTTACCTAAAACCGTCCCACGCTACATACCCCAACATATCCGCACCTTCCGTCGCCGTCAATGGTCCTCCCGAAAGACGATCTCCTGTCTTTCATAATTAATTTCCCGAATGCGCACGACGGAATAGACCTCTATTCCCGCCGCGTCCAATCGCTCGCGCCCCTTCTGAAACGACTTTTCGACGCAGATGCCGACGCCCGCGACACTCGCGCCTGCCTGCCTTACGATGTCGATCAGCCCGCTCGCGGCCTCACCGTTTGCGAGGAAGTCGTCGATAATTAAGACGGCATCGTCCCCGCTTATATAATCTTTCGGCACCACGACCGTCGAAGTGGTCTTTTTCGTATAGGAATAGACCTCGGAGACATACGCCTCGTCCGCCTTCAAAGTCGACGGCCTCGTCTTTTTGGCGAACAGCATCGGCACGTCGAAGCGAACCGCCGCCATGATGGCGGGCGCGATCCCCGACGATTCGATCGTCAAGATCTTCGTGATCTTGCGATCGCCGAAGTGTTCGTAAAACGCCTCTCCGATCTCCCGCATGATCTTCGGATCGATCTGGTGATTTAAAAAGGAATCGATTTTTAGGACGTTTCCGGGATAAATAACCCCGTCCCGTCGAATGCGTTCTCTTAAATAGGACATACTCTCCCCCGTCTCTTCTCTCGCCCGCCCCGCCCGAGGGCGATCGCGGCCGCGTTTTTTTCGATGTTTCCTCCTACAATCAAAAAGACCGACACGTCGTGCCGGTCTTTCCCGTATGGCCAGAACGTGCTATCCATACGGTCATGATGCTCGATAAAAAGCGTCCTTATTTGTTGTAGTTATAGAAACCTTCGCCGCTCTTTCTACCCAACTTGCCGCCGCGAACCATCTTACGCAGTAAGATGTGTGCACGGTATTTGCTGTCGTGGTAGTCGTTGTACATAACGTCCATGATGGCCAAGACGACGTCCAGACCGATCAAATCGGCGAGTTCCAACGGTCCCATCGGGTGGTTTGCACCGAGTTTCATCGCGGTGTCGATGTCTTCGACCGATGCGACGCCGTCGGCGTAGATGCTGATTCCTTCGTTGATCATCGGGATCAGGATGCGGTTAACGACAAATCCCGGAGCCTCTTCGACTTCGACCGGCGTCTTGCCGATTTCTTTAGCGAGATCGATGATCGCCTTTTTCGTTTCGTCGCTCGTGTTCAGGCCGCAGATGACTTCGACCAACTTCATGGCATGTGCCGGGTTGAAGAAGTGCATGCCGATAACCTTGTCTTGGCGTTTAGCGACGGCGGCGATGTCGCTGATGCTAAGCGACGACGTGTTCGTCGCGATGATGGCGTCGTCCTTGCAGTTTTCGTCCAATGTTTGAATGATCTTCTTTTTCTTAACCGGATCTTCCGTCGTCGCTTCGATGATGACGTCGCAATCGGCTAAGTCGGTCAATTCCGTCGTACAGGAAATGCCGGCGACGGCCTTGTCGGCTTCATCTTGAGCCATTCTTCCCTTTTCGACGTTTCTGTTTAAGTTCTTTTCGATCTTTGCCTTTACAGCTTCCGTACGATCGATGGCTCCACCGCGAACGATGACTTCGTGATGGGGAGCGATAACTTGAACGATACCGGTGGCCATAGCGCCGGATCCAACTACACCAATTTTCATATTAAATCCTCCTTAACGAGAAAACAAGATATCTCTATTACTGTCCCTTAAATTCCGCGCCGCGTTTTTCCAAAAATGCCTTCATGCCTTCTTTTTGGTCTTCCGTGGCGAAGCAGAGCGAGAATGCTGATTTTTCAATGTCCATACCGGTGTGAATATCGGCTTGAATGCCGTCGACGATCGCAGCCTTTGCGTAGGATACGGCGAGTTTCGCATTCCCCGCGATGGTCTTTGCCATCTCCATGGCTGCGTCGTCCAATTCTTCGGGAGCGACAACTTTGTTGACGAGGCCGATTTCATAGGCTCTGTCGGCCTTGATATTTTTAGCCGTGTAAATCAACTCTTTCGCGATGCCGACGCCGACCGTGCGCGCGAGTCTTTGCGTTCCGCCGAAGCCCGGGGTGATTCCGAGACCGACTTCCGGTTGACCGAATACGGCTTTTTCCGATGCGATGCGAATGTCGCAGGCGAGAGCTAACTCACAGCCGCCGCCCAACGCGAATCCGTTGACTGCGGCGATAACCGGTTTAGACATGTGCTCGATGAGCATGAACGTGTCCATCCCGAGTTTTGCAAAAGCATACGCTTCCGCAGCTGCCAACGGCTGCATTTCGGAGATGTCGGCTCCGGCTACAAATGCCTTTCCCTCTCCGGTTACGACGACGACGTCGACCGCCTCGTCTTCGTCGAGTGCGTGAAAGCAAGCGTTTAATTCCTTTAAAAGCTCGGAGTTCAACGCGTTTAAGCTCTTCGGCTTATTAATCGTAACCTTTGCAATACCGTCGGCACTATCTACGATTAGATATTTAAAATCCATGACCGCTTCTCTCCTAAAAGTAATTTTCCCTGTTGCCTAGCGTTCTACGACGAGAGCCGTACCCATGCCGCCGCCGATACATAAGGTCGCAAGACCCTTGGTGACATCGCGTTTAGCCATTTCGTGAAGAAGCGTTACGAGAATTCTGGCACCGGATGCGCCGACCGGGTGACCGAGGGCGATCGCGCCGCCGTTGACGTTGACCTTGTCCATGTCGAGACCCAAGGTCTTAACGACTGCACATGCTTGTGCGGCGAAAGCTTCGTTGGCTTCGATGAGGTCTAATTCGCTGAAGTCCCATCCCGCTTTTTCCATCGCTTTTTGAGAAGAGGGGATCGGGCCGGTACCCATGATCTTCGGATCGACACCTGCGGATGCGTAGCTGATGATCGTCGCCAAGGGTTTGACGCCGAGTTCTTTTGCCTTTTCTTCGCTCATGATGACGAGCATAGCGGCTCCGTCGTTGATACCGGATGCGTTTGCCGCGGTAACGGTACCGCCGTCTCTCTTAAATGCCGGTTTGAGTCCGCTGATGCTTTCTTCGGTCACGCCGTCGCGGATGTATTCGTCTTCGTCGACGACGGTAACTTTGCCCTTGCGTCCGTGAACTTCGACCGGAACGATTTCGTCCTTAAATCTGCCTTCGCTGCGTGCCTTCGATGCACGTTGTTGGCTGGTTGCGGCGAGTTTATCTTGATCTTCGCGCGTGACGTTGTATTCTTCTGCAACGTTTTCAGCGGTCATACCCATGTGGTAGTCGTTAAAGACGTCCCAGAGCGCGTCGTTGATCATGGCGTCGACAAATTTCTTATTGTTCATACGTGCGCCCCAACGTGCTTCGTTGACGAGGAACGGTGCACCGGACATCGATTCGGTACCGCCTGCTAAGACGACGTCGACATCGCCTGCTTTGATCATTTGAGCTGCTAAGGAGACGGTACGGAGACCGGAACCGCAAACCTTGTTGATAGTCATCGCGGGAAGGGTGACAGGGCATCCGGCGTTGATCACGATTTGACGTGCGACGTTTTGGCCGAGGCCTGCTTGGATAACGTTACCGATAACGGCTTCGTCGAGGTCTTCCGGTTGGATACCTGCGCGCTTGATGGCTTCCTTGGCTGCTACCGTACCGAGATCAACGGCACTTACGTTTTTGAATGCTCCGCCAAAGGATCCTACCGGCGTTCTTACTGCACTGGCTATTACAACTTTTTTCATAAAATCGATCCTCCTTAAATGAAGTGTTATTGTCAACGGCACACTGAATAGTACGTGACTTTCCATAAGTACCGAAAAGCATTCCGACGAATGTCGGTGAGAATGATTTCCCTACTCTTAGTGTAACCGCTCGTGAAGGATTTTACAAGGGAAAATCGAAAATTAATTAACAAATAATCGAAATTTATTTTTTTCTTGTTATTTTCTTGACATCTATTTTACATAGCTGTATAATATCTCTGTTATATGCGGGTGTAGCTCAGTGGCAGAGCCTCGGCTTCCCAAGCCGATCGCGAGGGTTCGATTCCCTTCACCCGCTCCAAGGCCCCCTCGGGGTCTTTTTTATTATGCCGGAAAATGGAGCAGCGCGTTCACGGGGACGTCGATGCCGTCTCGGCCGTCTAAACCGTCGAGTTCGATTAAAAAGAGACACGAGGCCACCTCGGCGCCGACGCTTCTGCATAATTTCACCGCGGCCGCACCCGTTCCGCCCGTCGCGAGCAAATCGTCGACGATGATAACCTTTTCTCCCTCTTCGATGCCGTCGATATGCATTTCGACGGAGTCGCTCCCGTATTCCAACTCGTAACTTTCCGATACGATCTCGGAGGGAAGCTTTCCGGGTTTTCTGATGGGCACAAATCCGAGTCCCAGGTGGTAGGCGATCGGCGCGCCGATTAAAAATCCCCGCGCTTCGATGCCGATGATCTTATCGACTTTCTCGTCCCTGACGAGGTCGGCCATCGCGTCGATGCAGGCCTTAAACGCCTCGCCGTCCTTTAAAAGCGTCGTGATGTCGCGAAAAGTCACCCCTTCTTTGGGATAATCCTCGATACTTCTTATTTTTTCCTCAAAATTCATCATAACCTCACTTTCTCATTACGTTTCATGTATACCCTGTCAGTGGTACAAACCACGAAGGAGATTTCAATGCACACTTTATCATCATTCGAACAAAAATACTTTGCCCTCCTGGCGGACCGCTACCTCGACGAGCACGAAGCGCTCGCGGAAGCGCTCATCCTGATAAGCGCCCTCGAACTTCCGAAACCCACGGAACACTTCGTCAGCGACCTCCACGGAGAATATATCGCCTTTACGCACGTCCTCCGAAACGCCTCGGGCGTCTTGCGCCGCTACATCGACGAGCTGTTTCCGGATAAGTCGGAGGAGGCGCGAAGGCGCCTCGCCACGATCTTATATTACCCGGACAAAAAACTGAAATATCTAAAACATACGATGGACGAGGAGGCCTACCGCGCGCTGCTCCGCTCGACGCTTTCGGATTTAATCGTTCTGACGGGCCGCGTCGCCGCAAAATACGACCGCGAGCAGATCGAAGAGGCGCTCCCGAATTCGCGCAAGAAGGTCTTAAATCTCTTATTGTCGGAACAATCCTCGTTCCGACACAAGGAAAACTACGTCCACACGCTTTATAAGCACATCGTCGACTTCGGCGAGGGCGAGCGCTACATCAAAGACCTCGCCGACCTCTGTGTACGCTTTGCCGTCGAGACCGTCCACGTCATCGGCGACATCTACGACCGGGGCGAGAACGCCGAGAAGATCATGGACCTGATCGCGCGAGATCCGCGCATCGACATTCAGTGGGGCAACCACGACATCGCCTGGATCGGCGCGGCATCCGGCAACGTCGCCCTCGCCTTAAACGTCGTCCGCATCGCCGTCAGGTACAATGTCCTTCGCACGATCGAAGACGGATACGGCATCAACCTCCTCCCGCTCGTGCGCTACGCCGAAAAATACAGCGCCGAGGCGCCTTTTTACCCGAAAAATCCCGCCCCCGACGAGAACGTCAACGCCTCGCTCGCCAAACTCCACAAGGCCGTCGCCATCCTGCAGTTTAAGGCGGAAGGTCAGCTGATCGCGGCCCACCCCGAGTACGATATGCAGAATATGCTCCACCTCGAGCACTTAGACCTCGAGGAGAAGACCGTCCGCATCGAAGGAGAAGACTACCCCCTCCTCGACGGCGACTTTCCCACCGTCGATCCCTCAAATCCCTACGCCTTCGCCGCAGAAGAAGCCGAGGTCGTCGAACGCCTGAGGTTGAGTTTTTTAAACAGCGAGCGGCTCCAACACCATATTCGCCACATGGTCGAGCGCGGCAGTATGTACCTCGTCCAAAACGACAATCTCCTCTTCCACGGTTGCATCCCCATGACCGAAGACGGCGACTTTCAGTCGGTCGACCTCTTCGGGTCTCCTCTGAAAGGGCGCGCCCTCCTCGACGCCTTCGACGAGCGCGTGCGTACCTGTTTTTTCGGGGAAGGAGAGGCAAAAAAAGATGCCGCCGACCTCATGTTCTACCTTTGGTGCGGCACGTACTCCCCGCTCTTCGGCAAGGAGCGAATTACGACTTTTGAGCGCTACTTTATCGACGACGAAAGGACCCACGTCGAGCGCAAAAACCCCTACTTCTCCCTCAGAGAGAGAGAAGACGTCGCCCTCGCCATCCTGGAATCGTTCGAAATCCGCGGCGAGCGCGGAAAGATTATCAACGGTCACACGCCGGTCAAGCGGCGAAAAGGGGAATCCCCCATCAAGGCGAACGGCAGAGTCGTCGTCATCGACGGCGGCTTCGCGCACGCCTACCGCAAGACGACCGGCACCGCCGGATACACCCTGATCTCGAACTCCTACGGGATCCTCCTCGCAACCCACGAACCGATACGCCACGAAGACAGCTACATTCGGGAAAATATCGACATGACCTCGTCACTCGAATTCGTGACGGAATATAAGACGCGACGGCTCGCGCGCGACAGCGACGAGGGAAAAGCCGCCAAGGCGCGCATCGACGAGCTCTTGACGCTCGCCTCCCTCTACCGAAGCGGCGCGATAAAATCCGACGAACGCTGATGCCTCCGAAAGGAGGCCTTTTTTATTGCTCTTTTTAACCCGTCGACACCCCACATTCGCGACATAAAAAAGGCCCCGCCCGAGGGCGAGACCGATAGATTGTTTGTTATTTTTAGCGTTTTGCGAGTTGACCGTCCAAGATATAGAGACCGCCCCAGTTTTCGTGGATGCGTTCCAAGCGCTCGACGAGGTCGCGGAAGGTATCTTCTTCTTCGCGTTGTTCGGCGAGGAACTGGTTCAGGAACTGTTGCGTGTCGAGGCAACCTTCCTCGATCGCCGCTTCGTAAATGGCTTTGATTCGGCCCGTTACTTCCTTTTCGTGTTCCAAAGCCGCCTTAAAGGTATCGACAAAGTTTCCGTACTCTGCCTTCGGCTTAGCGAGCGTGTCGTATTCCGGCACCATGTCCATTTCGAGCATAAAGTGGTAGAACGCTTCGGCGTGTTCCATCTCTTCCTTCGCCTGTTCTACGAAGAAGTGGCTGAAACCGTGCATGCCTTCGACTTCCACGTAGTTTGCCATCGCCATATAGATATAAGCCGATTCGACTTCAAAGTTAAATTGTTCATTCAATTTTGCGGATAAGTCTGCCATTATATTCCTCCTCAATACGATCATTTTTAAATAACTCAAACGCCCCGTGCCCTCGCGACCGTCTCGAGTTGCCCCGCCGTTTAAGGAGAAGCGAACACTCGCAGCGGATAAAACGCGCGCGACGCCATGCGCCTGTGCGGCCGCCGTCAAAAGCACGTCACATAAAATCAATGACTGATATCTCTGTTCAATAAATTCATACCCAAGGACATGTCCTTTAATCAGATTTTAGGGCTCGATGCGTATATTGTCGAGGGCGATTTCCGCATCGGTCGCGATCGTGACTCTTCTCAGCCGCTCCATATGGAAGTTCGGATTTTTCTCCCGCATCGCCTCGTCGCGAATGCGACAGGTCTCAAGCGCCGATTTGTTCTCCGATCGCCCGGCCAAGTCCTGCCACTTCAACAGCCTGGTCTCAAACGGTTCCGTCAACGTCTCTCGGTTAAAGGTCGCGCTCACGCGCTCGCCGTCCTCGTCCTCGAGGGTGACTTCGACAGTCGGCGCCGTCCCGATCGGCGCGGCGTCGAAGGCAAAATCTCCCGCGCCACCGACGGGCGTATCGAGGGTAAATTCTCCGACAACGTAGGCGACGTGGTTTGCGCCGCCTCGCCCCGACGGCGCGAAGTTCCCCTCGGTGTGGACGCCCGAGGTCAAGTCGATCGCGACGCCTTCTGCCGTCCCCGTCGCGAGATCGGCGTCCTCCTCGAAGTTCGCGAGCACCACACCCGGTTTCTCCGAAGCCATCATAAAACCCGCGTCCGGAACATAGTCTTTAAGGGCCGAAAATATCGCGGGGTCCTCGATAAATCCATAGGCCAAAACCTCTAAAAAAGCCTGCTGATCGCGCGTATCCATCAAATCCGCCGTGCGGAGGGTACAGGCGTTGAGCCCCTCGCGGTCGAGTCGTCCCCAATTGTCGTTAAATTGGGTGTGGTTGGCGTATTGGATGAGGATTTGACGTTTTTCTCCCTCGGCGCGCATGTACTGATCCATCCCCTCCAACGAGGAGACATCCTGGTCGTAGACGCCCTGCACGAAAAGATACGGCGCGCGCAAAGCGACGGGATGTGCCGCCGGCTGATACTGCCCGTCGGTCGGCGCGACCGCGAGGACGCCCGCGACGCGCAAATCTTTCACCTTTTCGCCGGTATCGGGGTTATGGGAGAGCTCGACGAATGAAGCCGCGATCGCCGCCGCCTCGCCGCCGCGGCTGTGGCCGCCGAAGTAGAGGCGATCTTTGTCGAAGCGGTCCGCGAGGCGCGGATCGGCCAAGAGCGCCGCGGCGTGGTCGATCAAGCCGAGCGCGCGCGCGTCGTTTTCATTCGACATCGACCTCTGCATAAACGCGTTGAAGTGCGACTGGTCGATGGAGGCGAAGCTGATTCCGCGCGCCGCGAGGTAGCGCCCCAAATAATCGTATCCGCCCATGTTGTCCTCGACCATGTTGTGGTTGCCGTGGACGAAGACGAGAAGCGGCGTATGTCTTTTCCCCTTCGGCATATAGAGCTCGCCCTCGTAGGGCACGCGACTCGGCGTATACCCCAGGTGCCGCTTGCGCAGCTTATCCTGATATTTCGGCACGGTGACGTAGCGGGCGTAGTTTTCGGTGCCGAAGTCGTAGTCCTCTCCGGGTCCGTAGTGAACGACCTCGACGTCGTATGTCGGGGGAATCGCCTTCGCCGCGGGATGAATCTCTCCGCGCATTCGAACGCCCGGAAACAGCGCGACAAACGCGACGCACGCAAGACTCACGGCGCCCACCGCCGTTAAAAGAGGGCGCTCCCTGCGCCGCTCCATGCCGTAGGCAAACAGCCAAAGGCCGAGCGTCAGCACGCCCGCGATGCCCTTAAGCCACATCCCCGCCGACGGCCCGAGCGAGGCGGTCGAGTTGATCAGGCGATGTATATTGTAGGCGAGGATCGCGACGAGCATCGTTTCGATCACCGGCGATGAGACCCACCGCCTTAAAAAGCGCCGGATCAGGTAGAGCGCCACGCCGAACAATAAAAAATACCCCCCACACACGAGAAAGATGGCTGCGCCGTGGGGAATTTTGTCTTGGAAGTAAAAGCCCGGAAAGACGTCACAAGCGATGATCGCCAAAAAGACGAGGAGCCATGCGCTCCGCCTGATAGAGCTTTTATCGGTCAGCCCCATGTTCCGCATGGTCGCACGCACGGTCACATCCTCCTTTTCGACGCGGTTTGAAGGCGACCTCCTCGGCGGGGAACACGACGTACTCGGCGCCGTCCTCGCCTTCGATCTTCACCTTCACCAGAGCCTTCAGTGTCGAGGTGCTCACCACGACCCCCTTGCCCTCGGGGGTGATGACGTGGCGACCCACCTTCGGCAGGCGCTTTAAGTTTTCCGCATAACCTTCCTGTTCGTAGCGAAGACAGCACAGCAGACGCCCGCAAAGGCCGCTGATGGTCTCGGGGTTGAGCGAGAGCCCCTGATCTTTCGCCATATTGATGCTCACCGGGTGAAACTCGCTTAAAAACGACGCGCAGCAACACTCGCGGCCGCACGGCCCCACGCCGCCGATAAGTTTCGCCTCGTCGCGCACCCCGATCTGCCTGAGTTCGATGCGCGTCCTGAAGATCGAAGCGAGATCTCTGACGAGCTTTCTGAAGTCGACGCGATCGTCGGCTGTAAAGTAAAAGAGCAGCTTCGAATTGTCGAAGGTGTACTCCGAGTCGATCAGGCGCATCTCGAGGCCGTGTTCCTTGACCTTGTCCTCGCACACGAGCAGAGCCTCCCGGGCGAGGTTTCGATTGGTGATCCAGCGGTCCGTATCCTCGCGATCGGCGATGCGAATAATCGGCTTCAGTTCGCCCACGATCTCGCTCGCCTCGACGCTCCTCTTTTCGATGGCGGTAAAGCCATATTCAATTCCCCGCGAGGTCTCGATGATGACTGCCTCGCCGACGGCGGGCGAGTAACCCGCGGGATCGAAATAATACACTTTGCCGTGAGGCTTAAAGCGAACGCCTACGACTTCTCTTTTCTTATCACTCACGATCTGTCGTGCCTCCAAACTGCAAAAACATCCATTCCAATACAAATTCACGGTTGACGTTGTGTTCCAAATAATACGCCGCCTTCATCGCGGCGTCGTAGATGTCATACACGCGCTCGCCCATCTCTTCGGCGTGCGCGCCGATCATCTTTCGGTAATCGGCATTGACCGCCCGCTCGATCTCGCCCGTCTCGTAGACGACGGCGACGTCTCTCAAATACGATTCGAGGTCGTTGAAGACCTCGGGGAGGTCGTCTTTGACCTCGTCGAAAAACGGACGCGCTAAAAAGACCTCCTCGGGTCCGCGCATCACTTTTTCGATCGTCCGAAAGAGGCGAAGGCGCAGCTCGCCCTCCGTCTTTTGTCTGTCGCCGATATCGATCAGGCCGACGCGCGAGAGGATCGTCGGGAGAATCCCCTCGCCCGTCTCCGAGAGGAGCAGAAATCGCGTATTCGCGGGCGGATCCTCCAACAACTTCAACAGTGCATTTTGTCCCTCGACCGTCGCCGTCTCAAAGTCTCTGAATAAAAAGACCTTTCCGTTTTCCATATACGACGCCATCGCCGCCTCCTGAAGAACCGAGGCGATGCTTTCTTTTTTTATCGACGCCTTCGCCGTCTTCTTCGTCGGCGCGATCTCGATGTAATCCGGATGGTTCGCGCCGCCGCCCTCGCCCGCGTCAAACAGCCGACAGGACGGACACGCGCCGCACGGCTTGGGCTCTTCTCGACATAAAAACGCCTTGCCGTACCGGCGGCCGAAGCGGAGCGCCTCCTCCGCGTCTCCGCGAATGAGATAGGCGTGCAAGCCCGACGTGACGAACTTTTCGATGTTCGACGTCAAATGCGAAGTCCCTTCACGAGGTCGATCGCAAAGACGTGAGCACCGGCGTGCTCGCTGTTCTTGTCGGCGTGGTCACCGATGATGCGCTGTAAAATTTCCTTGAGCTGAACGTATTGTTTATCGCTCACGCCGATGACGACCGTGGTATTTCCTTCCTTCAAAAATCCGCCGGTGGATGCCATCTCCGTCACGGAAATATCCGCCTCCAGGAGCTCGTCGATAAAGTCGCCGATAAAGCGGTCGGCGATAATGGCAAACACCATTTTGTCCATCTGCTTATCCATAGCTCACTCCTTAATAGCGGTTGTATTCCGCCACGTCGAGAATAAAGATCGTCGCCCCGCCGACCCGCACGTTCAGGGGATAGGGCATAAACGAATCACTGGGGCTGGTCATGGCGACCATCGAGGTCGCCTCGTCCCGCACGGAACAGTTTTCCTCGAGAATATCGAACAACTCGTCCATATCTTTCTCTTCGACGCCCATCAAGAGGGTCGTATTTCCGGCCTTTAAAAATCCGCCGGAGGACGACAACTTCGTGACCCGGAAGCGCTTTTCCGTCAGCGCGTCGATGACATTCGAGGCGTCTTGGTCCTGAACTATGGCAAATATTAATTTCATCGCTTTCGACACTCCTTTTCAATGGCTTCGATGCAGTGCTCGAGCACGACGTCTTTTTCTTTCGACGCGTCGATTCGAATCAACTGATCTGCCCGGTTATTTGCTAGTATTCTATAATTTTCCTCGACCGATGCCCGTATCTTCTCATCCGATTCCAGGCGATCGGCCTCTCTGTCAGAGATGCGCGCAAGCGAAGAGAGCTCCGCGCTGTCTAAGTAGAGGGTGACATCCGCAGAGAGCCCCCCCGTCGCGAAATCGTTAATGGCCTCGACGGGGACGATCCCGAGTTTTCGGCACAGTCCCTGGTAGACGAGGCTCGAAAAGACGAAGCGCTCACAGACGACCATCTTCCCCGCGTTAAGAGCAGGCAGGATTACTTCCTCCACGTGTTGCGCGCGCGAGGCCGCATAGAGGAGCGCTTCCGTGCGCGGATGCATCTCGCGGTTGTCCTTTGAAAGCAACAGCGTCCGTATCTTCTCGGATATCTTCGTCCCGCCGGGTTCCCGCGTGTGCAGGACGTCCACGCCCTTCGACAGGTAGTGCTTCGCAATTCCCTCGCTCATCGTCGACTTTCCCGACCCGTCCGGTCCCTCGATAACGATAAATACTCCCTTCAAGATACACCTCCTTTGTCTCTAGTATATCATAGCTTGGCCCGCGCCTTCACGAGTCGATTCGTCCGCTCTGTTCAAATCGCTCGGAAAAATGTGTCGTCCGTCCCAGCTCGCCGAACACCTCGTCCAACACGTGAAAGAGCGCGCGGAAATTTTCCTCGGTGATGTTGGCGCCCATGTGGCCGATGCGGAAAATACGGTCGTGCAGGGGGCCGACGCCCTTGGAAATAAAGACGCCCTTTTCGCGGCAGCGCTTCAAGAGATCCGTCGCGGTCATCCCCTCGGGAACGACGACGGCGGTTACGGTGTCCGAATACGAGTCCTTCGGATACAGCTCAAATCCTTCCTCTATAAACAATTTCCGCGTAAGCTCGCCGTACACGCGGTGCAAACGAACGGCATCCCGCTCCTTCCAGCGATCGAGCGCCTTGTCGAGCGCGTAGGTTAAGTGTTCGCTCATCGTGTAGGGAAAGGCGAAGTCCTCTTGAGAAGACATATAATTTAAAACATTCATGTAATAACTCGGGATCGGTTCCGCGCGGCGTCTCATCTTATTCTCCGCCGCCTCGGAAATCGTGATCATCGACAGACCGGTCGGCGCGGAGAGACACTTCTGTGACGCCGAAAGCATCATGTCGACGCCGTCCTTATCAAAGTCGATCGCCTCGCCGCCGAAGGAGGAGACGCAATCGACGATCGATAAAATACCGTAGTCCTTCAATAGACGGCAGATGGCGCGCATGTCGTTGGTAAGACCCGACGGCGTCTCGCAGTGGACCATCGTCGCGATGGCGAAGTCCGAGTCCTCCTCCAAGAAATCCCGAAGCTCGTCGACGTCGAAGCCGTGGCGATGGTCCTTGTCGTAAATAACCGCCTCGCCGCCGAAAAACTTGACGTAATCGGCAAAACCCGCGCCGAAGACGCCGTTGGTCATCACGAGGACGCGCTCGCCCTTTTCCATCAGCGAACAGACCGATGCCTCGAGCGCGAGCATCCCCTCGCCCAGCATGATGACAGTCGGCCGCTCGGTCCCCACGACGCGCGACAACTTTTTTTCGACCCGTCTGTGAAAGACCTCATACTCCGGATCGAGGTCGGGATTGGTGACGATTCCCTGCATCGCACCTTCCACCTCCGGCGTAAGCGTCGTCGGACCCGCACACAGTATTCTCATAGATAGCCTCCTTTAATCATAGTTACCCTAATGATAACGTTATACTTTCATTCAGTATAACACGTCATTCTTTAATTAACATGTTTAAGAGTGCCCCCGTTTCGGTATTTACTTAATTGTAAATATAGATATGGAATTAGGAGGTCATTATGCCATCACTAAAAGGAACGAAAACCGCAAACAATCTGTTGATTTCATTTGCCGGTGAGAGCCAAGCGAACATGCGCTACACGATGTATGCCAAACAGGCGGACAAGGACGCGTCGGTTCAAATCAAAAACATTTTCGAAGAAACCGCGAGAAACGAACGCGAACACGCCAAACGTTTCTACAAATTCCTCATCAACGACTTGAACGACGAAGCGCTCGAAGTGAAGTGGGACTTCCCCGTCGAACTCGCCGACACCGCGTCGAACTTGAAGGCCGCAGCCGCAGGCGAAAACGACGAAGCGACCGATATGTACCCGACGTTTGCAAAGATCGCAAAGGAAGAGGGCTTCGACGAAATCGCCGATAACTGGATCGAAATCGCGGAAGTCGAGGAAAAACACAGAGACCGTTACTTAAAACTCCTCAAAAACGTCGAAGAAGGAAAGCTCTTTGAGCGCGACGAAGTCGTCCTCTGGAAATGCAACAACTGCGGCTACATCCACGAAGGCAAGGAAGCTCCCGAACTTTGCCCCGCGTGCAAACACCCGCAAAAATGGTTCGAACTCTTTAAGGAAACATACTAAACACTTTTCTTCTACTCAAAAGGCGAGAGGTCTCTCGCCTTTTTTTCTTGCCCTTTTCAAATCGCTTGCGTATGAAGCGCTTCGTAAAATCGTTCACGTCTTTATCGCTTTTTCATAAAAATACTTTAATTTATTTTTTAAAACCCTTTCCTCGGTTCCTTCGTTATGATAAAATTTTATCTATAAAAGTATCGTCCCTAGATTGGAGGATTATCGTGAAAAACGATAAAAACAAATACATCACTTCTATCAGCGTCGGCGTCGCGACCGTATGGTTCTCCACCCACTGCGGAGCGGGCTTCGCTTCCGGTACGCAAGAACTGCAATTCTTCGCCAACCACGGCTGGTTCGGCACACTGATGCCGATCCTCACCTTCATTTTGATCGCCATCACATATTATGTCGGGCTGGAAACGGCGCGCCAAACCGACAAATGGGGTTACGACGCCTGGTCGAAGGAAGCTTACGGAAAGTACTCGAAAGTCCTTACGCCGGCGATGGATGTGAGCGTCGTCATTACGACCATCGCGGCATCGGCGGCGACGATCGCCACAGGCGGTCTGCTCGTCAATCAGTACTTAGGCCTACCCGTCATCGTCGGCTCCCTGTTTATGCTCGTCGTCGTGACCCTGCTCGTCATCTTCGGTGAAGAGCTCGTTCGAAAAAACGCGACCATCATGACCGGCGTCATCTTAGTCATTATTTCTATCGTCATCATCGCAGGTCTCGTCAAGTTCGGTCCGGACATCGCGCGCCTGTTCTCCGAGCGCTACGTCAACCCCGAGGCGACCAAATGGGGCATCTCCGCGTCGGATAAGACCGTCCCCGGCAGCTTCGGAAACTCCCTGCTCTGGGCTCTGACCTATGCGGGATTCCAAATCAGCGCCATCGGCGGCATTACCGCATCCTTTAAGGGCGGGCGTTTTAAAGAAGAATCCAAGGGCGCGATGATTATCGGCTGCATCATGAACATCCTGATGCTCGTCGGAATCTGCCTCTTAATTTTCTCGCAAATGCCGGATATCTACTTGGACGAAGCGACCCGAGCACTCCCGACCATCGCCGTCGTACAAAAGTTGGATATCTCCTTTTTGAGCGTTCTCTATCCGGTCTTGCTGTTCCTCGCCCTGATCACGACCGCCGTCGGATTTATCTTCGGCATCGTCACCCGCGTCGAACCGCATGTCATGAAAAACGAATCGAACCCGATCAAGAAAAAGGCCATCATCGCCGTCGTTTCCTTGATCATCTGCTACCTCGTTTCGACCTTGGGCCTCATGTGGATCGTCCAAAACGCTTACAAATATTTAGGCATTTTCAACTGGCTGCTCATCATCTTGCCGCTGTGGATCCTCGGATATAAAAACATCAAGAAGAGAGATCGACTCGCGGGCAACTAATTGTAATCGAATTATCAATTAGGACGTACTTTTATTAAGAATATGTTATACTTGGAATGGTCGGTTTCGACCATTCTTTTTATTGGAGTTGACTATCATGACAAAAAATGAAATTCGCGGATTTACCGGTATCCGCGCCATCGCCTTGTGGGGAGTCATTCTCTACCACCTCTACCCGCACATCATCAAAGGCGGCTACCTGGGCGTCGTCATCTTTTTCTGCCTTTCGGGCTATTTGCTGATGTACCAGCACCTCTCCCGCGGCAATCGAGAGCCTCTACATAAGTTCGCCAAACAATACAAGAAATTGACGCCGCCGCTTTTGTTGACGGTCACCCTCACCGTCTTGATCTCGGCCATTTTCTTTTCTCCGGACTTTCGAGACGTCCTCGCATCGGGCGTCGCCGCGATCTTCGGCGTCAACAACTGGCAACAGATCCTGCGCGGATTTTCCTACTTCGACCTGCACGGAAAATTCCTGCCCTTTACGCATTTTTGGGCCCTCTCCGCCCAGTTACAGTTCTACCTCATTTGGGCGATTTTGCGAAAACTCTTCGGCGACGAACCGGTCAAATTCGCTGTCTCTCTCGCCGTCTTAGGCGCGATTTCGCTCGTCCTGATGCCGGCGATGACGCCGTTTGCAGACGATACGACGCGCATCTACTACGGGACGGACACGCGCTTTTTCTCGTTTGCGATCGGCGCCCTGTTCGGCATGGCGAGCTATCAAGGGAGCCTTAACAAGCCGCAAACCGATAAGTCCCTCCACGTCGTCGCACTCTTGGCCGTCGTCCTCGTCGCCTTCGTCGTCTTCCGAGAAGGCGCCTTCCTCTACTACGGCGGCATGCTGCTCTTTACGATTCTCACCTGCCTTTTGCTCGCATTTACCGCAAAAGACGACAACGCGGCGGCCAGGGCGCTCGACAACCCCGTCCTCCGCTACTTCGGCCTGAGAAGCTACGAACTCTACCTCTGGCAATATCCGGTCATGCTCGTCTTTCAACAGATCTTCTCGCACTCGACGCTCTCCTACCACACCGTCGTGCTCCTGCAGCTTCCCGTGCTCCTTCTGTTCGCGGAGGCGACCTACCGCCTCTTCCGCTACGACGCGAAAGACGTGTTGACGCGCGCAGCGACCGTCTGCCTTCTCGCCGTCGGGATCATCGGCCTGATCGCCATCGAACCCGAGGCGGGTGACGCCCTTCCGGAGGATACCGCACAAAGCGAAGACACCCTCCCGGGAGAAGACGCGGCAGAAGAAACCCTCGAAGAAGGCGTAGCGGGAGAACTTCCCGAAGGCGTCCGCGCAGTCAACGAGGAGTGGCCCGAACTCGCCCTGTCCACGAAGGACCTCGAGCGGCTTAAAGACCTCGACGGCATCATGATCGGCGACAGCATTACCGAGATGACCGCCCCGAACGTCCAGGAACTCCTGCCGAAATTTATCGTAAACGGCAAGAAAAATCGCCAGATGGTTCACGCCAAGGAGATCCTCTCCTCCTATGACCTCACGGCCCTCCCCGCCGAGGCGCCCATCGTGTTCCAATTGGGTACCAACTCCGACTTCAACTCCAAAGTCTTGGACGAACTCCTCGCCATGTGTGACGGCCACGAGGTCTATTTGATGAACACCTCGATCCCCGATCCGTGGGAAGACAGCGTCAACGAAAAATTTAAAGACGCCGCGGCGGCATCGCCCCACGTCCATCTCATCGACTGGTACGGCATCGCCAAACAGCACGAAGAACTCTTTATCGCCGACCACACCCACCCCAAGGACCTCGGCATCGATCTGTTCGCCCAAACCGTCGCAAAACACGTCCTCCCGAAGGAGAAAAAGACAAAATCGAAAACAGATAAGATCGAAAAGGCGCCGCACAAGGCAGCCAAAGCGTCCCGATCCGAAAAGCAGAGCTGAGCTCTGCTTTTTGGATGCGCTTGAAACGGAAAGCGTCTTTTAGTATAGTAGCTATCAAGTTCTTATCAAGACGAAAACAAGGAGGTTCTATTATGTACATGCCTAATTACTACGTATCCGACGACGGCTACCCCGATCTCGCCGACGTCCTCAAAGACAAGGGGTATAAAAAGGTCGTCTTAATCGGCGGAAAGCGCGCGCTCGCCGCCGCGGCACCCAAGATCAAAGACGCCCTTCGCGATACCGATATCGAGATCACCGGCGAATTTATCTACGGCACGGAATGCACCGAGAAAAACATCCGGCGACTCACCGAAGAACCCGCTGTCTTGGACGCCGATGTCCTCTTCGGCATCGGCGGAGGCAAGGCACTCGATACGACGAAAGTAACCTCCCTCGAAATCGACAAACCCGCCTTCTCCTTCCCCACCATCTGCTCGAATTGCGCGGCGATGACCGCGATCGCCGTGGTCTACCGCGAGGACGGCGGCGTCCTGCGCTACGCCTTTCCGAAGTCGCCCTCGGACATCTTTATCGACCTCTCCATCATCGCCGAGGCGCCCGACATCTACTTCTGGGCGGGGATCGGCGACGGAATCAGCAAACAACCCGAAGTCCTCTTCGCCTCGAAAGGAGACGACTTGGATCACATGGCGCGTCTCGGCGTAGGCATCGCAAAGACCTGTGAAGAACCGCTGTTGACCTACGGCGAGGCGGGACTTGAAGACGTTAAAAACAACCGGGTCAGCCGCGCTGTCGAAGAGGTCGCGCTCACCATCCTCGTCTCGACCGGATACGTCTCCAACCTCACCAATCAGGATGACTACTACTATAATTCCTCCCTCGCCCACGTCTTCTTCGACAGTTCCTGTGTCATCAAGCGCGAAGGCGACTACCTTCACGGCGAAGTCGTCGCCTTCGGCGTCATGGTACTCCACGCCTACGCGGGAGACGACGAGGAACTCGACAAGATCGCGCGCTTCAATCGCTCGCTCGGACTGCCGACGACCTTGGATGCCATCGGCCTCGAGGAAAAAGACCTCGACACCATGATGCAATTCGTCCCCGAAACCATCGAGTACCAACGCTCCTCCCAGGTCATTTCCATCAGACGCCTAAAAGAAGCCATCTTAAAGGCCGACGCTTACGGAAAGACCCTCACAAATTAATCCTTTCGCGCACAAAAAAACGCCCCTCGGGGCGTTTTTCTTATGTCCGGCTTTCATTACAGCTCGCCGTTGAGTGTCCTGTAAGAGATCCAACCGTCGCCGATATTGCACCACGTCCTCACCGAATCCGACTGCGTATCGATGACGTAGACTTCGGCGCCGTATTCGAGCTCGTAGATGACGGGGTAGGACTTTCCGGGACCCGAGCGGACGTTTGCGGAGGGCGTCGTGACGTGTTGCACGGTATAGAGAATGCGACTTCCCTCGGAGGCACGCTTTGCTTTGTTCGCCGCTTGCGCCTGTTCTTCCGACGCCTTCTGCTCCCGCTTGGCCGCGCCTACTTTTTTCGCGCTTTCGACCTGATCCGCCTTGTCCTTATCTTGAACCGTCTCCTCCTTCAGAGCGAGAAGCCGCCCGTTTTCGGGATCGACTGCAAGCAATTCCGACATGAGTTCCGACGCTTTTTGAAATTCCTGCGACTCGTTATACGCCCGCACCTTGCTTTCTGCAGCGGTTACGACGCGCGCGATGCCCTCATCAGCCTCGCTCGACAAGTCGTTGTCGTGTCCCTTGACGGTCGCGTAGCGGCGAAAAGCCTCCACGAGCGCCTGGTCGTTTAATGCGTCGTTCGCCTCTTCCAACGACTCCTTGTCCTTGGCGAGTTTTTTCGCTTCGTTCGCCTCTTCCCGATAGCTTTCGTTTTCGGTCATTTCGTAAAGCTTCTTGTACTCTTCATACGCCTTGTCATAATCTTCATTCGCCAAGGCCGCCACGGCGGACTTTCTGATCCGCGCCCTCTGCGCTCCTTGAAAGGCGAAGACCGCAAAGATGATGACGACGACGGCGACGATGATGACAATGGCGATCTTCTTTTTGGAACGCTTGTCGTCTTCCTCGACCGCATACGCCTCGCCGCCGCGATTCATCCGCTCGATCTCCGCGTCGCTGTCGACGGGCGCCATCGGCGCGGTGATGTCGCGTTCCGAGTCGGATAAAGGTTTTCCGCATGATTTACAAAATCTCGCTCCCTCCTCGTTATCCTCTCCACAATAAAAACACTTCATGATTACCTCCCGGGTGATTGCTATGTATCCCTAAACCATTCGTTCCCGCACCGGATTCCTGAACCCCGTCGTCAGAGAACGTTTACATCGGGCTTCTCCATTTATATTATAATTTTTAATGAAAAACTGCAAGATGAAAAACTTCTTTTGGCGTGCATGCATCTTTTTATTCGCGCATTAAAAAAAGCACCTCGCGGGTGCTTTTTTTGTGATCTACTGTTCCGTTTTCATGAGGTCGGGTCCTCGCTTCTTCGCGACATTCGTCACGCCGATCGCAAACAGGATCGCGACGACGACTCCGATAACATACGCCGCCGTCATCGGGAGATGCAGGCCGATATCGGCGCTTGCGATATAACTCGAGACGATAAACGCGTAGAACATGCCGGGAATCAACGTCAACAAATAGTTCTTCCCGTGAATTCTCAAATACACGGAGATCAATGCCAAGGCGAATACGGCGACCAATTGGTTCGTAAAGCCGAAGTATCTCCAGAGGATTTGGAATCCGGCGGCGTTCGTCTTCGCGAAGAAGAGAATAAGCACGGCCGGGATGAACAAAATGAGCGCGAGCAACAGGCGGTTTTTCGCCGTCGATTGGTCGAAGTTGATTTGTTCCGCGACCATCAAGCGCAACGAGCGGAAGGCCGTATCCCCCGAGGTGATCGGAAGGACGATGACGCCCGCGACGGCAAAGAGGCCGCCGATTTTGCCCATAAACGTCCGGGAAATATTTCCGACCATAAGCGTCGCGTTCGTATCGAGCGCCGCGCCGCGGTTAAAGACGATCATCGCACCGGCCGCCCATACCATGGCGATAAAGCCTTCGATGATCATCGAGTTGTAGAAGATGCCGCGGCCTTCGAATTCGGACTTCGTTGTCCTCGAAATCAACGTCGCTTGAGATCCGTGGAAGCCCGACAGGATCCCGCAGGCAACGGTGATAAAGAAGATCGGGATAAACCGTTGGCCCATGGGGTGTTTCGAAATCAGGACCCCTTCCGTGATGTTGTGCATGTCCGCACCGCCGCTGGTGAGGACGCCGATAAAGATGCCGATCGCCGAAAGAATCAGGATGGCGCCGAAAATCGGGTAAATTTTTCCGATGATCTTGTCGATCGGAAATAGCGTCGCGACGATGTAGTACAACAAGATACAGGCGTAGGTAATCCAGATCGCCGAACCGTTGACGTCCATGCCCAACAAGTCGTTGACGATCAAGTCGCCGGGCGTATAGATAAAGACGACGCCCGTCAATAACATCAGGATACAGACGATGACGATGTAGACGCGGTTGACCTTTTTACCCATGTAGCGATCGATCAAGCGCGGCACTTGGTGCCCGTTGTTTCGCATCGAAATCATACCGACGAAATAATCGTGGGTCGCCCCGGCGATGACGCACACAATGGGAATGGTCAAAAATGCGATGGGACCGAATAAAATCCCCTGAATCGGTCCCAGTATGGGGCCGGTTCCCGCGATATTCAATAATTCGATTAGCGTATTTTTGCGCTTGGGCATCTCGACATAGTCGACTCCGTCGGCGAGACGCGTCGCGGGTGTGTCGCGATCGTCGGGTCCGAACACCTTCTCTACGAATTTCCCGTAGAAAAAGCCGCCTACTCCGAGGATGACCAGGCCGATAATAAATAAAGCCATGTTTCCTCCTATACCTTCAGGTTGCATATTAACCAACGGCTACTATTGTATGACTTATTGGGAAAACTGACAACACCGAATTTTCACGAATTTTCACAATGAGGAAAACTTCGGCAGCCGGCAGTTCTAGACCTCGACGGGTTCGTCAGACAGTTTGCTTATTTAAATTTTCCAAATGACGATCGCGAACCACTTTGGCGGGAATGCCGACCACCGTCTCGAGTTTTCCCACGGGATCGAGGACCACGGCGCCTGCACCGACTTTGGCGTCGTCTTCGATCGTGATGGGTCCGAGAACCGTCGCCCGCGCGCCCAGCAAGACGCGGTCGCCGACGGTCGGGTGGCGCTTGGTCTTGCTGTGGCCGCGTCCTCCCAACGTCACGCCGTGGTAGATCGTCACGTCGTCGCCGATGACAGCCGTTTCCCCGATGACGATTCCCATGCCGTGGTCGATAAACAGGCGCTCGCCGATGGTCGCCCCGGGGTGAATCTCGATCCCCGTCTTTCGGCGGCTGCGATGCGAAATCCACCGCGCAAGCGACGTGTGGCCTTTAAGATACAAGCGATGGGCGCGCGCGTGACTTAGAAGCGCATCGACCATCGGATAGCAAAACATCGCCTCCCACATACTCTTGCACGCGGGGTCTTTGTCCAAAATCGTCTCCGCAATCTTCCTTCGTTTCGAAAAGAACATAACTTACTTAAAGAGTTTCGTCGACATGTAGCGTTCCGCCGCATCGGGAAGAACCGTCACGATCGTTCCGTCGTATTGCTCGGCCAACCGTAACGCGCCGACGACGTTGGCTCCCGCGGAAATTCCGACACTCAGTCCCTCTTCGGCACTCAGACGGCGCGACATCTCGATCGCCTCGTCGCCCTTTACGGTTATCACCTCGTCGACGACGCTCGGATCGTAGTTTTCGGGGATAAAGTTTGCGCCGATTCCTTGGATCTTGTGTGTGCCCGCTTTTCCCGTCGTAATAAGCGGACTTTCCGCCGGCTCAATACCTACGATGCGGGTGTTTTTATCCTTCGCCTTAAGCGCGCGTCCGACGCCTGTGACCGTGCCGCCGGTCCCGATTCCCGCGACAAAAGCGGATACCGATCCCAGCTCCTCTAAAATTTCGGGACCCGTCGTCTCCTCATGGACCTTGGGGTTGGCGGGATTGGAAAATTGATCGGCCATGAAGTACTCTCCGCTCGAAGCGAGTTCATTCGCCTTATCAACCGCCGCCTGCATGCCGCCCTCCTCGACGAGAATTAACTCGGCGCCGTAGGAGCGGATCAGTTTTTTACGCTCGTCGCTCATCGAAGAAGGCATGACGATGGAAACCTCATAGCCCAACTGCTTGCCGACCAAGGCGAGGGCGATCCCCGTGTTCCCTGAGGTCGGTTCGACGATCTTCATCCCGGGTTTGAGCGCGCCGCGATCGATCGCGTCTTTTACCATGCCGTAGGCGACGCGGTCCTTGATGCTCGCCGCAGGGTTGTTTTTCTCCAACTTCGCATAAATGCGTCCTTCTCCTAAAGAGAGTTGAACAAGCGGCGTGCGACCTACTGTCTCTAATATTTTCATGATACATCAACCTTTCCATATTAAAAGCGTCTCGACGATTCCATAGAAATCACCCGACGCTTCATCATACCCTCATATCCGACTAAAATGCAAGGATTTTACGCACATCTTACACGATCTCCGCTTATAACTCGATTTCTCGGCCGATTCCCTTCTCGCGCGCCATGCGATAAACCTTCTCGGCGACGACGATGTCGAATACCGCGGATCCCGTCGATTTAAAGAGCGTAATTTCCTCGTCGCTCTCCCGTCCGGGAAGATTGCCGAGGACCACCTCGCCGATTTCGTGTTCGACCTTGGCGCGCTCGACGACGCCGTCTTCGACGGGCTTCATGAGGTCGCCCGCTTCGTTCATGACGCCGTCGATCGTATCGAGATAGACCTTGTCCGCGCGCTCGATGATTTCCGGAGGCAACTCGATCATCTCGGGCGTGTAGGCGCCGACGCCGTTGACGTGGCATCCGGGCTTGACGAGCGAACCGTCAAAGACCGGAGAAGTCGCCGTCGTGACCGTCGTAATAACATCCGCCTCGGGCAAGACCTCTTCAAGACTCGATATGCCGATCAGCTCGGCGCCGTACTCGCTCATATCCTCCTTCACCGCGTCGACAAACGCATCCGCCTTGTCCTGTTTGCGGTTAAAGATATACGCCTTTTTAATCGGACGAACCGCGAGAACCGATTCCAGTTGGCTCTTCGCCTGACCGCCCGTGCCGATCAACACGAAAACTTCCGCGTCCTCTTTTGCGAGGAGATCCGTCGCCGCACCGCTCAAAGCGCCCGTGCGCATGCGCGTAAGTTCCGTACCGTCCATAATCCCCTTGACAAAGCCCGTCTCGACATCCATGAGAACCATCGTCGCGGGTACGGCGGGTAAGCCCTTTTCGGCATTTTTCGGATAGACCGCGATGATCTTGACTCCGAGCGCGTCCTCGCCTTCGATGACGCCGGGCATAAACAGCGCCTGACCGCCCGCCTTTTGAACGTCGATATTCGTCCTGAGCGGAATCGTCGTCTTTCCCCCCGTAAAATAACCCATGGCGGACTTATCCGCCTCGATGACATCTCTTACGTTCATCGACTGTTGCACTTCTTCTGCCGTCAAGATTAATACCTTCATACTTCCTCCTTCTCACTTACTACGTCGTTATCCTTATTATAAAGATAATTCCCTTAAAACAAAAGATGCCTCGCACGTAGCGAGGCACCGCCATAAAAACTATTCCTTACAAACCACCTTGTTGACGAGCACGGGAACCTTCGCGAGATTTAACACCTTGTCGGAGACAGAACCCAACAGCGTCCTGGAAAAACCGCCCAGTCCGCGGCTGCCCATGACGATCAAATCGACGTCATGGTCCTCCGCCGCTGCGACGATCTCTTCGGCGGCGCGACCGATGCGATAGCACGTCTCGATCTCGCCGTCGTAATCGAGTTGATCCTTCGCCTTTTCCAAAATATTTTCCCCGCGCACGGCTTGCGCCTGTCTAAAGTCCGTCGTCAAAAAATTACCCGGATAATGTTCTATAACGTTAGTATCGGTTAACACCGTAAGTATATAAAGCTTGGAATGGAACGCCTTTGCCAAGGATTCGGCTTCCCTCAGCGCACAATAAGAGTCTCTCGAACCGTCGATAGGTACTAAGATTTTATCATACATAGAAATTCCTCCTTTTTATATGTATACCATGAATTTGCCGAGATAAACCATCAATTCGCCGCAGTCCTCGGATGATGTTTAAAAAACATTCCCTCGAGTATAAATAAATTATAGGTATGCCAACAATCTATTTGCAACAGAAGGGACACACTATGATCAGAACCATTCAACGCATCGTAGAGGGCGAGCGCGGCATCGACGGCGCCGGCGTCCACCTCGAACACTTTTTAAGCCGTCACACCATGCACGACTCGGACCCCCTCTTGCTGCTGGACGCCTTCGACTCTAAAAACCCCGACGAGTACATCGCGGGCTTTCCCATGCACCCGCACCGCGGCATCGAGACCATCTCCTACGTCTATCGCGGCACCATGGTCCACCGCGACTCCCTCGGAAACGAAGACCCCATCTCGGACGGGGGCATTCAATGGATGACCGCGGGAAGCGGCATCCTGCACGAGGAAAACCTCCCCCCGGTCGAGCACCTTTTCGGCGTACAGCTTTGGCTCAACTTAAAAGCCGACGAGAAATTTTCAAAACCCGCCTACACGCCGATCCGCTCCGAAGAAATCGAGGAGATCCCCTTCGACGGCGGCTACGTGCGCCTGCTCGCCGGCCGCTACGACGGCCGCGAAGGATTTATCTCGAAGCACCAACCCGTCGACTACTACGACGTCCACATCGAGCCGGGCAAGGCGTTTACCCTCGATGTGAAAAAAGACGCCTCGATCACCCTCTTTACCCTAATCGGCGGCGTCAAGGTCGGAGAAGAAGACGTCGAAAACTTCCGCGCCGCCATCTTAAGCGAAGGCGAGGTACTCTCGCTTAAAAACGCGAGCGATGCGGAAATCGCCGTCCTCGTCTTTATCTCCGAGCTCATTAGAGAACCCATCGCATGGCGCCCCGGCCCCATCGTCATGAATACCGAAGAAGAACTGGACGAGGCCTATGCGGAAGTCGAGAACGGAACCTTTATTAAAGATACGATCAAAATGAACGACTGAATCATATAACCGGAGAGGACCCTCGAATCGCGTAACTCGAGGGTCCTTTTTGTGTCCGCTAAATCGTCCGTACTCTACGGAAAACAATCCTCCCCTCAACACAAAAACGCCGAACAAAATTTGCCCGGCGTAAAATCGATCCCTGCACACCTATTTGACCAATGCTTCCAATAAAACGCGGACACTTATTTAACCATTTTATAAAAACAAGAAATTTATTCTTACAGCATTTTATGCAGGTTCCCCATTTCTTCTCTTAAGACTTTTCTCATTATTATTTCATTGCGAAATAAGGAGCGATGTCTTTGCGCTGTTTGCATCTCCTTCGAGATAATTTAATACTTATGAAAATCCTTTTTATCTTGCTTGCGATCCTTTGCTTACGTGGATAAATCTATAAGATAGACCTAGATTTTAGGATACTCATATTTTCTATGTTTTATAATTATTCTTAAATATCTGTTTTTTATTGGTTCGTGAGTTTATTTTTTATTAAATTCAGTAATGTTTATTAGTGTTCTCACTCACCAATATTAGAATACTTACTTTGTTTTTATTTGTCAATGTTAAATCTTCAATTCCATCCAGATAAATAATTTTTACAACATTTTGTCGATACTTGAAAATTATTTCTTATGCGTAAATAAAAACTTTTCTTATTTTCCTTTATTCCTAATAGCAGATCACCCCCGCGGATGCGGGTAATTTTCATTTGATCGTGACGATAGTATACTCACTTTAGGATCACCCCTGCGCGTGCAGGTAAAGACAAACACTCCTGTCGTGATATACCAGTTCATTATATAACACTGTTAATTTGATGTATATCTTCTACAATAGGATATAAACGAATGAATGCATAAGAAAAATCGTAAAATTAACACTATCACTAAAAATACAACTAACGTTTATGATTAATATATTTTTAATACCAAGCAACCATACCTGATTTTTTGTAATTCCCATTTTTATCTGTTAAGCCGGATATCGCATGGTTTAAATACTGCTTGCCCATAGCCGGATAATGTTTTTCCTTAACTTCTTTAGTTTCCGGATTAAAAATAATCCAACCTTTATCTTCTGTTTTTCCCTCCGGATAAATTTCGTAATAGTAATACCCGGCATGAATACTGATTAATTTGAACGTAACCAATAACATCAATCCTTTCTTTATTAAATCACATAAATCTTTTCATTTTTCTTTATACATTTTCTTTTAATACAATCTGCCTTTATGCATAATGTCGTAGGCTCACTGCCCTCCCGCAGGTACAGATAGCTTTCGATGATGTCGACGTTCGTCCCGTCAAATTCAGGATCATCCCGCGTATGAGGGTAACTCAAAAAATTTCTTTGCTTAATTTTATTCTATCAGGAATCATCCCCACATGTGCAGGTAACTTGTACCTGTACTATGTCAACCCGTTTCCGAATCTTTTTTAAACTTTTTCTTTTTCATCGATCATCTCTTTTAACTCCTTCACATCTTCCGAAGTGGCTCGATTCCTGATAAAACTTCGAGCTGTACTCCTCTGCAATAAATATTGCTTATGCTTACGGTTCTTTTCTACCCAACGTCTATCGGTTTCTTTCTGCTTTTCTGTATCGGTTAACTGTTCATCCACCCTTTTTTTCTTTCTCTTGCCGTATAATAATTGTAAAGATATACTATAAATAGACGGTGGCAAGACTGCCCGCTATATTTTTTTGGTTGTAGAAGACTTACTGATCTAGTAAGTCTTCTATTTTTTAATGGTTTCTTCTTTCTATACCCTCAATCCAGTTTGTGGGATCACCCCCGCGGGTGCGAGTAGCTTTAATAACTTTAATTCAAGTGGTCTTTTAATTAAGGATCACCCCCGCGGGTGCGAGTAGCTTTTGACAGAGAACGCTTTGGTGAAATTGAAGACAGGATCACCCCCGCGGGTGCGGGTAGCTTGTAGGTGTGAGACGTGGCGAAGAGAAAACACTAGGATCACCCCCGCGTGTGCGGGTAGCTTTTACTCCGTCATCTCTTAAGATTTGGATGATCAGGATCACCCCCGCGTGTGCGGGTAGCTTCGCGTTTCTTTTTCTCTTTCTTCCTGTGGTCTAGGATCACCCCCGCGTGTGCGGGTAGCTTGGATACTGTTGTCATAGATAATAAAGGCATCTGGGATCACCCCCGCGGGTGCGGGTAGCTTTCGATGAGGCCTAAGACGATGGCACGCCTTACGGGATCACCCCCGCGGGTGCGGGTAGCTTGTTTGCGGAAAAGAGGATTTGAGCGATACGACGGGATCACCCCCGCGGGTGCGGGTAGCTTTCTATAAAAAAGTAGCAGCAAGTGAAGATTATGGGATCACCCCCGCGGGTGCGGGTAGCTTACTTTGTAGATGATGAGCGGATCGTACAAATCAGGATCACCCCCGCGGGTGCGGGTAGCTTAAGTAACATCATCGAACAAATCTTACTATTTAGGGATCACCCCCGCGGGTGCGGGTAGCTTCTACGCAACGCGTATGGTTGAAGGCGGATGCGAGGATCACCCCCGCGGGTGCGGGTAGCTTAATGTACTATGACACCTATCTTTTTTGCACGTGGGATCACCCCCGCGGGTGCGGGTAGCTTGCAGGATTCCGCGCAGCGCTTGCGAAAGGAAAGGGATCACCCCCGCGGGTGCGGGTAGCTTGCACTCATGCCATCACCTCATTTTCTACGCGTAGGATCACCC